>CAZEOD010000001.1:0-79329 GCA_964513675.1 uncultured Caulobacterales bacterium
GCAAATCAAGGCGGCGACCTGAAAGCATACGCTGCCATGCGCGTGGCGGGGTTTGAGGCGAGGCCACCGCTTAAGCAGCTATGCGGCGCACAAAAATCGCGCCGGCGCTATAGCCTGCCCCGAAGGAGCAGATTAGGCCCGTCTCGCCATGTTCAAAATCACCACTATGTTTATGAAAGGCGATAATTGAGCCAGCGCTGGAGGTATTGGCATATTCATCTAGCACGACGGGGGCGTGTTCAATCTCAACATCTTTGCCGAGGACTTTTTTCGCGATTAACACATTCATGTTTAAATTAGCTTGGTGGAGCCACATGCGTTTCAGCTCATGCGGGTCAAGGCCATTGGCACTGCATTGCTCTGTAATTAATTTGGCCACCATGGGGACGACTTCTTTGAACACGCTGCGGCCATTTTGGACAAAGAGCTTATCTGTAAGGCCTTTCTTGCCGCGGTCGCCGATAAGGCCGTCATCTTCGGGGGCGCAGTGATTAAGGAAGCCAAAATTATTGCGGATGTTATTGGAAAATTCTGTGACAAGTTTGGCGCCAATGACCTCCCAATGGGCGGCGGGGGCAACGTCTTCGCGCTCTAGCAAAACGGCCGTGGCCACATCTCCGAAAATGAAATGCGCGTCGCGGTCTTTAAAGTTCAAATGCGCCGTACAAATCTCAGGGTTAACAACCAAAATAGACCGCGCCTGACCGCCCATTATAAGCCCGCGTGCGGCCTCGATACCAAAGGTCGCAGATGAGCACGCCACATTCATATCAAAAGCGAAACCGCGGGTGCCAAGGATAGATTGCACTTCAACGGCGATAGCTGGGTAGCCGCGCTGGAGGTTGGAACAGGCGACAATCACGGCGTCGACATCTTCGGGCGCGCGGCCCACATTGTCCAAAGCTTGGCGTGCAGCCTTAGCTGCGATTTCGGCTGAAATAGACGGCTCTTCATTGCTGCGAGCCGGAATATGCGGCGCCATAATATTAGGATCAAGAATAGGGTCTTTGGAGATCACAAAACGGGATTTAATGCCAGAGGCCTTTTCAATGAAAGCGGGGTCTGAATAGGCGAGAGCATCTTTGCTGCCCATTTCAATTTCGGCGGCATTTTCGGCGTTCCATTTATCAACATAAGCATTAAAGCCGTCGACAAGTTCTTCATTACTAATGGAATCCTCAGGGGTCCAAAGACCGGTAGCGCTAATGACGGCTTTCACAAAACACCTTTTTCTTATTAGAGTGGCCTGCCTTATGCTATAGATCACCCGCTTCATACAAGCCAAATCGGATTTCAGCCGATCATTAAAGACAGTCAAGCCTTTGTTTATTGGCAGGCCTTATACGCGTGGCAATTCGTGCTATGATCGTTAATCATCCCAACGGCTTGCATGAAGGCATAGACGATAACGGGGCCAACAAATTTAAAGCCGCGCTTTTTTAAATCTTTTGAAAGCGCTTCTGATTCTGCGCTTTTGACAGGCGCGTCTTTAAAATCTTTCCATGCGTTTTGAATGGGCTCACCGCCAGTGTAGCTCCAAAGGTAGTCACTAAAATTCAAGGCCTCTTCATCGCGCATTTTAATGAAAATTTGCGCATTGGTGATGGCGGCATTTATTTTAAGCTTAGAGCGGATAATGCCGGCATTCCCCAGCAGGCGCTCGCGGTCTTTATCGGTGTAATGCGCGAGTTTATCAGGATCAAACCCATCATAAACCCGCAGCATTTCTTCGCGTTTGCGCAAAATGGTAATCCACGCTAGCCCCGCTTGCTGCCCATCTTGGATGAGTTTGGAGAAGAGGGCTTTGTCATTCCGAATAGGACGGCCCCATTCTGTATCATGATAATGCGTATAAAGCGGATCGCTGGGCGGCACCCAGCCGCAGCGGGGCAGGTCGGGAATGTCTTGATACATAGCCTAACCGATCTCAAAATCTTCGGGTCTGTAACCGGGGTCGGGATATTGCGGGTTCATATTTTCTAGGGTTTCCCGCACGAGGCCGGAGACAATTGCGCCGCGTGTGCTGCGGCTATCGGAGGGGATGACATACCACGGCGCATGATCCGTCGAAGTGCGGCGCAGCATGGTTTCATAAGCCCCCATAAACTCAGGCCATAATTTACGGTCATCCAGATCACCGGGATTAAATTTCCAACGTTTGCGCGGCACATCAAGCCGATCTTGCAGGCGCTCGCCTTGAGTTTCATGAGATATATGAAGCATTAATTTCAAAATGACCGTACCGTTTTGCACAAGATGTTTTTCAAACGCATTAATCTGCTCATAACGCTGCTCCACCGTTTCGGCGCTGGCAAATTCGCGCACTTTTACAACGAGGACGTCCTCATAATGGGAGCGGTTGAACACGGTGATATGGCCTTGGGGCGGGCAATGCTGATGGATGCGCCATAAATAATCATGCGCAAGCTCTGTTTTTGTCGGTTTTTTAAAGGCGGCGACATGTAGATTTAGCGGAGGTGTACGGTGAAAAACCGCAGATGTCGTTCCGTCTTTGCCGCTCGTATCCATGCCTTGCAATATGATTAAAACGCTCCGCTTGGCTTCGCCGTAGAGCTTATGGGCGAGACCTTCGATGTTTTTGGCGTTCTCTTTGATCCTGTCTCTCGCGTCTTGTTTGCTATCAAATATGTCGGCCCGCGTTGCGAAATCAGACAGATTGACGTTACTGCCCAAAGCGGAGCGGTAGGGTGAAGACGGTAAAAAAGATGACGACATAGACGGCTCCTAATAAGGCCGCGTAATTGGGTTAAATGTCAATCAGCAGCTTGAAAGTCTTCATAGCGCAAAATGGCCTGAAATGAAAAGCCCTGTTAATCTATAAAGCGGGATATTGTTCGTGCGCCGCAAATTTGTCCCTATAACGTTTAATTGAAAGCCAAGATTTTGACATTTTCATGTGGAGTTCATATGCTGACAGCTAACAGAATTATCATGCGAAAGGCTTTGATATGCGTGTTTTAACATCTCTTTCTTTGGGTATAGTTTTTGGCCTTCTTACGGCTTGTGATGCGGGCGGAACGGATGCGCAGGCGACGGCATTTCAAAAAGCGGAGTCATTACAAAGCACATCCGAGGCAGCTACGCCTCAAGCTCCAGCTGAAACAAAACCGACATCCGTGAGTGATGTGCCAATGCCTAGGCAGGCTGCCGCAGATGCGGACAAAGCAACGCCCCTTATTCATTGGGATATGCGGGCGGATGAAAGCTCGATTGGGTTTAAGGGCGTGCAGACTGGCGATGCGTTCACGGGTGAGTTTAAATCATTCACCGCCGATATTGTTTTTGTTCCGCAAAACCTAGCTTTGTCGACTGTGAAGGCCGTGATTGATATGTCGTCTTTTGAGGCTGGAAATAAAGACCGCAATGAAGCTTTGCCGGGCAAAAATTGGTTTGCCGTTAAAGACTTCCCGCAAGCTGTTTTTACAACTGACGATTTCACCGGTCTTGGCGATAATAATTATGAAGCCAAAGGGCAGCTAACAATTCGCGATGTCAGCCTGCCTGTGACTTTGCCCTTTAATCTGGATATTTCGGAGGACGGCGTTGCAAGGATGTCGGGAACACTGGACATTGACCGAAGCGATTATGGTGTCGGGCAGGGCGCATGGGCCAAAGGTGAGTGGGTTGATCTTACCGTTGGAATTGATATTGAAATTATTGCAGATAAGCGCCCTTAAGCGCTTTAAGCTTATTGACCCTCTTTGAGCATTTCAAGCTCTAGCCATTCATCTTCTTTATCGGCCAACTCAGCTTGCGCGGTTGAAAGGTCAGTGACGAGGGCTTTATATTTATTGTTATCTTTTGTGAATAAGTCAGGGTCGGCTAAAGCCGCTTCTAATGTCGTAATTTTACTTTCAACCGCGCTGATTTCTTCGGGTAGTTTTTCAAGCCGAAATTTATGTTTGTAAGATAGCTTGGCGGCAGGAGTTGCTGCGGCTGTCTTAAGTTTTAGTGCCGGAGTTGAGGCCGTGCTCGCCGTTTGTTTTGCAGCGGCTTTGCGGGCTTTAACGCCTTCGCCGCGCTGCATAATCATATCGCTATAGCCGCCCGCGTAAACTTGCCACTCACCGGGGCCCTCATAGGCCAATGTGCGCGTTACCGTGCGGTCAAGAAAATCGCGGTCATGAGAGATCAAAATGACGGTGCCTTTATAATCTGCAATTAATTCTTGGAGCAAATCAAGTGTTTCCAAATCCAAATCATTGGTTGGCTCATCGAGGATAAGGAGATTGGACGGCAGGCGTAGACCGCGTGCAAGCTGTAAACGTCCGCGTTCTCCGCCCGATAGAGCATGTATGGGCGTGCGCGCTTGTTCAGGCATGAAGAGGAAATCTTTCATATAGCGCATGACATGAACCGAGCGCTCGCCCACTCTGACAAGATCGCCGCCGCCATCTGTCATGGCTTCGGATAAAGTCCAATCTGGATTCAGGCTTTCGCGTTTTTGGTCGATAATTAAAGGCTCTAATCCAACGCCTAAATCTATCGTTCCGCTGTCGGCGTTGAGTTCACCTGTAATCATTTTTAGCAAGGTGGTTTTACCCGCTCCGTTCGGCCCGACGATGCCAAGCCGTTCGCCGCGCATGAGTTTCAGCGACAGATCCTTGACAATAACGCGCTCGCCGTAAGATTTTGAGATGCCGTCAAGAAGCGCAACCTTTTTGCCAGAGCTTTCTGCTTCAAGCGAGGTCATGATCGCATTGCCTTGTGCGCTGCGGTGATCTTTATATTTTGTCCTAAGGCTACCGAGTTCTTTGAGGCGGCGGACATTACGCTTACGCCGGCCGGAAACGCCGTGAACGACCCAATGTTGTTCGCGGTGAATTTGTCGTTTAAGCTTATGGTGATCGAGCGCTTCCTGTTCGAGGAAATTATCACGCCAATCTTCGAAATGAGCAAAGTTTTTATCCATTAAATGGGTGACGCCGCGGTCAACCCAAACCGTCTTGCGTGATAGTTTTTCAAGAAAGCGGCGGTCATGAGAAATCAGCAAGAGGGCAGAGCTCATTTGCGAAATTTCGCCTTCAAGCCATTCAATCGCGGGTAAGTCTAAATGGTTCGTTGGCTCATCGAGCATTAAAATATCAGGCTCCGGCGCGAGGGTTCGCGCCAAAGCGGCGCGGCGAATTTCCCCGCCGGATAATCGCGTTGGATTTTCCTCCCCCGTGAGCCCAAGTGCATCGAGCAAATAGGGGATACGGTAGCCATCATCACTACCTTCTAATCCCGCGAGGATGTAATCATTGACCGTTTCAAATCCGGATAGATCAGGTTCTTGCGGGAGGTAGCGCGTTGTAGTGCCGGGTTTAAGGAAATAATCTCCGCTGTCGGCTTCAACCTGCCCGCTCGCCATTTTAAGCAAGGTTGATTTACCAGAGCCATTACGCCCGACGAGGCAAATACGGTCACGCGGCATAACAGATAGTTCTGCCCCCTCAAAAAGCGGGGTGCTGCCAAATGTCAGGAAAATATCTTGTAAGGTTAAAAGTGGGGGCTGCGCCATATTATATGTCTCGCTCGCTTAAGGCGCGGGTCAACCCATTATACCATGCCGGTACGGGGCTAAAGCGGCTCTCATAATCTGAAATATCAAGCAGGCTATAGGCGGGGCGTTTGGCGGCTGTGGGATAAGCCGATGACGGGATGTTTTTGACATGGCAATCCACGCCCGCAGCCTTGAAAATCGCGCGGGCGAAATCAGCCCAGCTAATCGGCTCCCCAGAGTTGCTCACATGGTATATATCGTCAACAGCTTCCCCGCTATGCTGCGCTTTTGCGATGTGCAGGCAAGCCTGTGCTAAATCATAGGCATATGTTGGCCGGCCAATTTGGTCATGGACAACGCTGATCTCGCTGCGTGTGGCCGCGAGGCGGAGCATTGTCGTCAGAAAATTTGCCCCCGTTCCGTCATAAACCCAACTTGTCCGAATGATGACCGATCGCCCGCCTATCGCAGCCATCGCAATTTCACCATCGGCTTTACTGGCCCCATAAGCGTTCAGAGGCGCAATGGGGTCATCGGGGTGATAGGGCGCACTGCTCTCGCCTTTAAAGACATAATCTGTAGAAATATGGATGAAGGCTTTGCTCTGCTCGCGGGCGGTGCACGCCATGATGGCAGGGGCTTTTTCATTCAGATTTCGCGCGGGCAGGCGGTCTGTTTCTGCTTTATCGACCTGTGTATAGGCGGCGGCATTAATCACGACATTTGCCGCGCTCTGTTTTATCGCTTCGCGGGCCGCCTCAGGGTTGGCGGCAAGATCAAGTTTGGAGGAGCCGATAAATTCAGCCGTAATCTTTTGCGTTTCGCAGAGCCGCGCGAGCGCACGGGCGAGCTGCCCATTTTGTCCAAAAACAAGAATATTAAGCGGTAATGTCATTAAGTGTTTTTATCATCCAGCCCAATCCGCGCGCCGACTTTATCGCGCGCAAGGAGAGGTTGCCACCAGTCTTTATTTTCAAGATACCAATGGACGGTTTTTTCAAACCCGTCATCAAAGCCAATTTGAGGCTCCCAGTTTAGCTTTGATTTAATCTTGTCAGGATTAATCGCATAGCGGCGGTCATGGCCGGGGCGATCTGTGACAAAGCTTATTAATTCATCATATGTACGGTTATTACGGGGTTTGTAACCATCCATGATCCGGCAAATTGTTTTAACAAGATCAAGATTTGTCCGCTCATTATTTCCGCCAATATTATAGGTCTCTCCGCATGTTCCCGTTTTTAAAACCGTGAGTAAAGCATCCGCATGATCTTCGACATAAAGCCAGTCGCGAATATTTGCGCCCGTACCGTAAACTGGAATATTTTCACCGGATAAGCATTTCAAGATGACAACAGGGATCAGCTTTTCTGGGAATTGATAGGGCCCGTAATTATTCGAACAATTCGTAATCAGTACCGGCAAGCCATAAGTGCGGTGCCACGCCCGTACAAGATGATCGCTCGCGGCTTTAGAGGCGGCATAGGGCGATGACGGGTTGTAAGGCGTGGTTTCCTCAAAAGCTGGATCATCTATATCGAGATCGCCGTAAACTTCATCTGTTGAAACGTGAAGGAACCGAAATTTTGATTGTGCCTCGCCGCCCAAGGCCTCCCAATATGTTTTCGCGGCATTTAATAAAGAAAAGGTGCCGACAATATTCGTTTGAATAAAAGCATCAGGGCCGTCGATAGAGCGGTCAACATGTGACTCGGCGGCAAGATGTATAACGGCGGTGGGGTTATAGCGGTTAAACAGCGCCTCGATAGCTTTGCCGTCGCAAATATCTACGCGTTCAAAGCTATAATCATCAGAAGATACATATGTTTCAAGATTGGCAAGGTTTGCCGCATAGGTCAATTTATCAATGTTAACGACTTTTTGTCCGGCGGCCAGAGCCCGCCGAATAACGGCTGAGCCAATAAAACCTGCCCCGCCTGTTACAAAAACCGTCATATCATCTTCCTAATTTTGTTTGATTTAGAGTTATGCTGCCGATCTGACAAGTCTGATTTTCTTATCCCCGTGAACTCTTTTGGAGAGGGGGTCATCTTTTTTGTTTCTATAAGTAAGAATGCCCCATATAGATAGGTTTTAATAGGATTAAAGACGGTAGTGTGATGGCGAAATTACAGGCTTATATAAGCCGGATTATCGGATGTTTGATTATCTATGCTGCCACAAGCATTGCGATAAGCGCCGCGCAAACGAATGCTGCTGATATTGCCTTTTTGGATGCGCCCACATCGCGTGAAGCTCTTCAATCTGAGATGTCTAATGTTGAAGCGAATACGGAACTAACCGCCGAGCAAAAAAATTCTGTTTTAGCGGCCTATAAAGCGGCCTTGGGCGAAATAGAACTGGCCGCGCAGTCCCGCCAAGATGCGGTAAGGTTTGAAAATGAACTCACGGAAGCCGCCGCAACAGAGGCGCTGTTGCGGCGAGAGATTGAGTTGCTCGAAGCCAATCTGGCAGATGATAATGAACCCGATAATTTAACGCGGTCTTTAAATGTTTTAGAGCGTGAGCTGAGTACACTTGAAGGCGAGTTAAGGGGATACCGGACAGAATTATCACAATATGAGAAAACGCTGGATACACTTCTACAGCGCCCGCTCCAATTAGGTGATGAACTTTTACTTATCCGAAGTGATGAAGCCAATCTTGAACAAGAGCTTTCGGGTCTCGGCGAAACCAGTAGTGATCCACGAACTATTTCGGCGCGGCGTTTGCTTGAAGCGCAAGTTTATCGCCGCCAAATTCAGATCATTGCGATGGAGCGTGAGCTCGCCGGACTGGGAACACGTCAGGAATTAGTGAGTTTGCGCCGTGAACTTGTCGTGATGAAAATTACGCGAACTGAAGCCCGCGTCCGCTTACTTCAAAGCCGGACGGGGCAGAAGCGTATTCTGCTTTCACAAGATGTTTTGAAACAGGCAAAGTCTGATTTAAGTTTGTTTGAAAAAGAGCATCCTTTCATCCGTGAATATGCCGCCGAAAATTACAGATTAGCTGCGGAGTTGTCAAAAATTTCGCTTAGCGGAGGCCAATATCCTCGGCGTTTGGCCGATGCTCAATATTCACTCGAAGTGGCCCGCGAAGATTTGCGCTTAGCCGATCAGCTTATTGAATTAGGAAATTTAAATCGGGCCTCCAATACAAATTTACGGCGTATTCAAAATAATCGTGCGCCGCTGAGCGCTATTGGGGTAGAAATTTCAAAGACGAAGCGTGATATTGCCAATCAAATGCAATCACGTATTTTAGCCGAAGATAAGCTCCGCGATTTAACCGTTAGAGGCTCAAATCTAAGGGCAGATTTTAAGGAATGGCAGTCCGATAATCCGCTACAGCCGAATATGTCGACGGCAGATTTATCTTATCTGAAATCGCTAAATTCACGCCGCAAAGGCTTCCTTGATGAACTTCTTAATGCCTCGAGCGTAAATATTGATGATGCAAATGGACTTTTGCAAATACAAACTGATTGGCGCAGCCAAGTTACGGATTTACGGAGCCTTCTCAACAAGACATTATTATGGACACCCAGTTCGGATATTATCGGCAAAAACTGGCTTAGCCAAGTTTTTCGCGGCACACGTAAATTGCTTAATCCAGAACGTTTGGGCCTTGTCGGGCGCAATTTAATAACGGGTTCATGGCGTTATTCTCCGCTTGTTCTATTGGCGGCTATGCTTTTTCTATTTCTGATTTGGGCCAGAAAGAGCCTCTGTCAGTCGCTCGCGGATATTGCGAAAAAAGTCGGTCATGTGCAGGAGGATAGCTATTGGCACACGCCCCGCGCAATTGTTATTTGCGGCCTCATCGCCTTACCGATTCCGATTATTTTTTCAGTGATTGGCTTTATTTTATCGCGGGCTATTACGCCCGACCCCTTTGTTGTGCAACTCGGTAGGACGGGGCTTGATTTAGCTGGTTTCCTTTGGTTTTTCTTAACATGGCAGGCCTGGAACCGAAACGGTGCCCTCATGGGACCGCATTTTGATTTATCCGAAAATATTCGCATAAGTGTTAACCGAGAGCTTAAGTGGTTCATTCCTATTGGCGCTTTGATAATTGGCTGCGTGACAGCAACGCAAAATAGCCGTGATCTTGATGTTTACAGCGGGTTTAGCGTCCTCGCCTTCATGGCGATTGCTGTCGTGATGTCAGTTTTTGCAATGCGCGTTTTTTGGGTTAAAAAAGATGTCATGCAGCAAGCAGCGGAAAAAGGTCACAGGGTGTGGCGTTACCGCAAAACGATTACCGTCTTATTTGTAGGCCTGCCGTTAATATCCGGTTTATTGGCTTTTTTCGGCTTTTACGAAACAGCGCGCGTTCTGTTATCGCGGCTGTTATTTTCAAGTGGCCTCGTGGTTTCCGCCTATGTGCTTTACGGACTTATTAGCCGCACGGTTTTAGTCGCGCAGCGGCGAATTTCCTTGCAACAAGCAATAGAGCGCCGCGACCGCGTCCAAAAGGCACGGCAGGAGCAAGAAGCGGCTGAAGAGCGGGGCGAAACGCTAGCGGCTCCCCCACCTGTTGATTATGACCAGATTGATGTTGAATCGATTTCGCGTCAAACATCGCAATTATTAAACACATTAGTCGCGGTGGGTTTTGCCATTTTAATGTGGCTTTTTTGGCAAGATCTTCTGCCGGCTCTTGCCGCATTCGATAATGTTAAAATCCCTCTTGGCCGTTCCATTGGGCCAAGCGGCGATATTATAACAAGCAGCTCTATTTCTTTATGGACGATTTTAAAATCAATCGTCATCATAACATTAACGGTCATTGCCGGGAAAAACCTTCCGGGTTTTCTTGAAGTCTTTATTCTCGATAGTTTTAAGTTAGAACCGAGTACACGTTATGCAATTATTACGGTCTTAGGCTATTTAATTTTCGCCATTGGTATAACGATAGCTTTTTCTGTTTTGGGCGTAGAATGGGCTAAGTTGCAATGGATTGTTGCCGCTTTGGGCGTGGGTATTGGTTTTGGCCTTCAAGAGATTATCGCGAATTTTATCTCCGGTCTTATCATCTTATTTGAACGTCCTATCCGTATTGGTGATTATGTCACTATTGGCGATCAGAGCGGGACGGTGAGCCGGATTAAAATTCGTGCGACAACCTTAACGGATTTGGATAACCGCGAAATTTTAATCCCGAATAAAGAAATTATTACAGGCCGCGTCATTAACTGGACGCTCAGTAATGCAATGACGCGCCTTAAGGTTCATGTCGGTATTGCTTATGGCTCTGATACAGACCGGGCGCGTAATATAATGCTCGATATTTTAAAAGCTCATCCGAAAACTTTAAGTCAGCCATGCCCGCAAGTTTTCTTTTTAGGATTTGGGGATAGCTCATTAGATTTCGAATTACGGGCCTTTATTGCCAGTTTCGAAGACAGTTTCCCTGTTTTGGATAGCTTGCATAATGATATTAATAAGGCCCTTGAAAAGGAAGGCATTACGATCCCGTTCCCGCAGCGCGACTTGCATATCAAAAGTGAAAACATTCCCGCCGCAGCAGTGGCCTCTAAGCCGGCTAAACCCTCTAAGGGTAAAGGCAAAGCGAAGACTAGCTAGGCAATCTGCCGCGCCAGTTTAAAGGGCGGCGGCAGATGCAGCGCGTTCATGTCTTACGAGGTCTTTTGTTAAAACCTTGCTCATATCTCCGCCGACATTCTTAAGAACCAAGGGGTCCATGATTTTGCGGAAAAGCGGGGGGAAATAAGCAATATTAAACATCACCATATATCCAAAGGGTAATTGTGGGGAGTTATCAAATTGACGTAAATGTTGATAATGACGCGCAGGATGGGCGTGGTGATCGGAATGGCGCGCGAGATTATAACTCATGAGATTTGTCATCAGAAGATTACAATTCCAGCTATGATGCGGCTGACAGGGAAGATATTTTCCGTCAGGGCGTTTGTCGCGTAGCAAACCATAATGTGCGATGTAATTCTGAGAACTAAGCGCCATACATGAAATCAGCCAAGCTAAGGCTAAATAAGGCAGAACGGCTGTCCCTAACCAGATAATTACAGCGCCGTAAATGACGATTTGGAGGACAACACTTGCAATGACTTCATTTTTTAATGACCATTTTGAATAGCCTTTTCGCGATGCGCGTTTGGTTTCAAGCCGCCATGCGCGTTTCCATGCGCCCGGATATTCCCGCAAAATAAAAGCCCAATAGCTTTCTCCAAATCGCGCGGTTGCAGAATCGCGCGGCGTTGCAACATCGCTGTGATGGCCGCTATTATGTTCCACACGAAAATGCCCATAAAAACTGGGCGCTAACATCATAAGGGCCATATATTTGCTGAATTTGTCAGTTTTATGCCCGATTTCATGGCCAGAATTAATAGCAAATGCGAGGCCCCATCCATGCGCTACACCCAGCGCTATGAGGGATGACAGGGGAAGATCATAAGTCGCCGTAAACCATGCACCGCCTAGCCATGTTAAATAGATGACGGGCAACAGCGCGTGCACCATATATTTATAGAAGGTAGACAGCTCGGCTTCGCTTTCCATTTGTCCTAATATATCATGCTTGTCCTCTCCCATGAGCATATCGACCAATGGGGTGATGATGTAAAATAATATGATCGGAGCCCATGCCATATGCACATTTCCCGTTGCCATTATCAGGCCAGCTCCCCAAAGCGGGGAAAGCGGATAGGTTAAGGAAATAAGCCATAAGCGGCGTTTTCGCGCCGGATTTTGTGAAAAATAATTTGCAAGACTCATGAAACCGCCCTTATTGATAGATTTATCATTAAGGATTTTGGTGCTTATGTCAATTATGGTCAATGATATCTTAACATGGTAAAAACATTCCAATGTATAAATGAGAGCTGCCTAAATGACTGAAGCTGTGAAACTTCGGCAGCGTTTGTCTCCAACAGCGCGCCGCTTACAACTATTAGATATAGCGATTGATTTAAACGCCCGCAAAGGCGTTGGCCGTGTTGGCCATGGGGATATTGCTAAAATTGCGGGCGTTTCCACGGGCACAGTCTTTAATTATTTTCCAACGATCACCGCTCTAAATGCCGCTGTGTTGGACGCAGTGCGCTTGCACACGCTCGGTTTATTTAAAAACGCGCCGCATGATGAAGGCTCATCATCCGTTTTGATGTTTTATAGCCAGAAACTCTTGAACCTCGTTGAGGGTCAACCGGCCTTGTTTAAAGTCTTTCTAAGCTGGTCTCAAATTTATGATGCGCCTTTTCGGGGTCAATTTCTAACGATGAAAAAAGAGATTATGGCGATATTGCTTGGCTCATTGCGCGGTAGAGATCAGGCAGAGATCGACGCGCATATTATTTACGGCACGGGCGTTCTAGCCGCGCAAATGAAACTTGAAGGGTCTTCACAAGAAGAGGTGTTAAAGCTCGCGGCGCGGGTGACGGAGCTTATGGCCTAACTAACGCCAAACTGAAATGCCGGCGGGGCCAATATCCGAGCTACCACAAACATAGGATGCGTTAGGATAAAACTTAGATAAATCCAATGTTTTAGCGCCGTAATTAAAGGCAAATGTTAAATCGCCAAATTGACGGACACGTAAATCTTTCGGGAGCCATAAGGGGGTGAGGCCGCAGGTCTTGAGGGTCAAAGACATCACCGCTTTTAATAAATCTTTATGCGGCCACACAGGAAGATAGCTTAGATTGTCTTGGGTGATGAAAGCCGGGTAGCCATCGTCACAGCGTGCAGCGATATTTTCAGCGCTGCCGCCTTCAACTAAATCGCGCCAAATTAAAGCATGTGATGATGACATATTCATATCAACATCTATTTTGACGGACGGGCGTAAGGACTCGCTGCGTGCTATGGAGATATCAAGCGCGGTTTCAAGATCAGTGGGACGGCGGGCTAGCTGATAATCCGGTGTTTTAGATTGGCTGCGCGGGCCTAAAAAAACATGCGCTCCAGCGGCATTGGCGCGGGTTAGGAAATCATCCGGAAGGATAGGCAGGCTGGGTGCAACAATTAATTTATAGCCTGTTAAATCGCTTTCGGGGGATATGATGTCTATATTGAATCCCATGCGCCGCAGCAGAGTATAAAACATGAAACAGAGTTTCTCATAATGCCAAGCTGCTCCTTGGGGCTGGATGTCGAAAAGCCATTTAGTTTCATAATCATATATGAGCGCGATAGAGGCCATTTTCGATTTTTGCGCGCCAAGATTAAGCGCTGCTAAAATATCACGCGCAGCTTGGGCGTCATGACCGCCCTTAGTTATATCGGAACTGGCTATATCGGAAATTGGATAGAGTAATCCAGCGTGGTTTTGCTCCTGCGCGAAAGGGGCCTGACGCCAGCGGAAATAAGAGCAATATTCCGCGCCGTGGGCAGCGGCTTCAATCGCCCAAACGGCCGCCATGCCGTCTCGCGGGGCTGGATTATGCGGGGCCCAATTTACAGGGCCGGGCTGCTGCTCCATCACGCCCCAACGCGGGTTGCAGCCGCGGTAAAGATCATGGTGGAAAGCCGCGAAATCAGGATGGCCGCTGCGCATCCAGCGCTGCTTTTCGGCTTCGCTCCACCATCCTTGGTCAAGAAAGCCGAGCGGGTAACTATCCCATGTTAAAATATCGACATTACGGCCCAGATCATAATGATCGAAGCCATTAAAATGCCCCATAACATTATGGGTAATATCGGCATGCGGGGCATATGAGCGGATGATCTCAGCCTGCGCTTTATGATAGTTCACAAGCTGATCCGAGCTAAAGCGCTGAAAATCAAGGCGGTGGGACGGGTTGGCTTCGGTCACAGTTTGGTTGGGTAAATCAATTTCGCCAAAGCGGCGATATTCCATTGACCAAAATACATTTCCCCATGCGCTGTTTAGTGCGTTGATGGTTTCATATTTATCCTCTAGCCATTGCCGAAAGGCAAGGCGCGCATTTTCGGAATAGCTCTCAACTGTGTCATGACAGCCAAATTCATTATCTGTCTGCCAAGATGTAATGGCGGGATGAGCCCCGTAACGCGCGGCCAATATATCTGTAATTCGGCAGCTTTCGCGTAAGTAAAGGCGAGAGGAGAAGCAATAATGCCGCCGTGAGCCAAACTGTCTCGGCGCGCCGCTGGCGTCTAGCGCTAAAATATCGGGATGGGCATTAATTAACCATTTCGGCGGGGTAGCGCTGGGGGTGCCAAGCGTAATTTCAAGCCCTTCGGCGGCGAGTGTTTCAATGGCTTTATCGAGCCAAACCCAATCAAAAGCGCCGCGCGAGGGTTCAATTCGGCTCCACGCAAATTCGCCAATGCGGACTTTTGATAGTCCCATATCAACCATGCGGCGGGCATCATCTTGCCATATATTTTCCGGCCAATGTTCTGGATAATAACAGACCCCTAATTGCATATGGCCGCCTTAAAAATCACGATATGGATCACCCAGCATACTGGCGAGCCGCCGCCCGTTTTCAGCTAAAGCTGCGGCGTCAACAGGGACATCTGAGGAGCATGTTTTAAACCGCTCTTGTTCCAGAAAATAACCGGCATTAAAGGCACGGGTAAGATATTCTCGGCGCTCGACATCATTGCCTGTTTCGAGCTGGAGCATACGTCCGGCAAAATCACGCCAATATTGATCTTTATCTCCAAAACATAATTGCCGTAAATAATGGAGCTGCCCGATATTCTTCACCAAAGCTTCGGCGAGGTCGGACATTTGTACCATTTGATTTTCAATACGGGCTTCCGCCGTTTCGCGGGCTTGCTGCGCGGCAGCCTCTGCGGCGGCTTTGTCGTCCGTTGATGTTTGCGCCCACGACGGTGCGGGCGCGCAAAAAAAGCTCGCAACCAATAAGGTCACGACAATAAAGTCAGATGTGATGCGGGGCATAAACATAGATAGCATTTACCGCGTAAAATCCGCTTTGCCCATTAAATTTATCAGGCCCGTCATGATTTTTTCGCGGGGTTATGGTTCGTTTGCCATTTTGCATAACCATCCAAAATAACATCACGGGTTTTGGGCCATATCTGCATCTGTGCGACTTGTTCTATTGGAACAAAGGCGCAGTCCATTGCATCATCTCCGGCTATCGGCTCGCCGCCTGTCCATGTCGCAATATAATCATGAAGGCGGTAATGATAGCCTTCGAAAACCGCAGGAATATTGGCAATCTTCTCGCCTAAATCAGCCGTAATGTGAGTCTCCTCCATGAGTTCACGCAGCGCAGCCTCGGCTTCGCTTTCGCCCGCCTCAATTCGCCCGCCGGGAATAGACCATTCGCCCATGCGCGGCGGTTGCCCGCGCTGGATCATCAAGACGTGATCGCCTTTGAAGCAAATCACGCCAACGCAATCTGTCCACTGTATTTCGCTGTCAGTTTTCGGCAGTTTTTCCATGTGCTTTACGTCTTTCATGTTATGATACGTCTATGTGCGGACGATTCACATTAGCGAAAAACTTAGACGAAATTGCGGCCTATTTTAAGGCTAAAAAAAGCGGTAATAGCGAAGATGGTTCTCCGCTTTGGGATTGGGAGCCAAATTATAACATTGCCCCGGGCAGCGTTATTGCGGCTATGGCCTATGATGGACGGCGGCAGCGTAAGATTGTCCCCATGCGCTGGGGTTTACATCCGCATTGGAAGAAAACACCCCCCGAAGGCCGCCCTATGTTTAATGCCCGCGTTGAAACAGCGGCGGAAAAAGCGAGTTTCCGAACGCCTTTTCGGCGGCGGCGCGCGCTTATTCCGGCAACAGGATGGTATGAGTGGGAAGGTGTCGAGAAACCCAAAACGCCTTATCTTATTCACGAAAAGAGCCGAGAGGTTTTTGCCTTTGCCGGGCTATGGGATCAATGGCGTGTGGATGAAGGGATTACGCTGCTATCTTGCACGATATTAACAACGGCAGCGACAGGGCCGATTAAACATTTACACCACCGCATGCCCGTTCGCTTGCCATCTTCAAAGTGGAATGACTGGCTCGACTGGGATGAAAAACCCGATCACGTTTTGCGGGATATGAAATCCAGCCACGACCTCGATTTTTACGAGGTCGCTACGCAGGTTAATTCCGGGCGGGCCGTAGGAGCCGATTTGATCCGCCGGGTTTAGGGGTTATTTTTTCTTCGGAGGTTGAGGCCGTGTAAAGACAAGCTCGCTGTCAGTCGAGGCGCTAGCATCCAGCTTATATCCATCAGCGTCAAAATCTTTCAGCCCCTCCGCGCGGTCGACGCGGTTTTCCATAATCCAGCGCGCCATAGAGCCTCGCGCATGTTTAGCGTAATACATGAGCGCGCGCGCTTTACCGTCTTTTACATTCAAGAACTTTGCACTCACGAGAGGGCGGCCGAGCGCCGTTTTATCAACGGCTTTGAAATATTCATTCGAGGCGAGGTTCACGATGGTGCCGTCTTCATGCTCGGCAAGGTCGGCATTTAATTGATCCGCTAAGATCGTGCCCCAAAAATCATAAAGCGATTTTCCGCGTGTGTTTTTCATCTTTGTTCCCATTTCGAGCCGGTAAGGCTGTATGGCGTCCAATGGGCGCAATATACCGTAAAGCCCCGAGAGGATACGGAGGTGATCTTGCGCATAGGATAACACGTCATCATCGAGTGTTTTCGCGTCAAGGCCCCAATAGACATCACCGTCAAAGGCAAGGCCGGCCGACTTGGCGCTATTGCTTTGGTTGTCGAGGTTAAAGGCTTTAAAGCGCTCATAATTTAGGGCCGCGAGATTATCGCTAATATGCATTAGCTGTTTAAGATCATCCGCTGACTGCTGTTTGGCGATAATTGCGATTTCTTTCATATCATGGCCAAGGCGCGGCTGCGTTGCCGCGAGCTGTGTTGCAGGCGGGTCCATATTTAATTTTTTAGCAGGGGAGAGTAGTGTCAACATGGTTTTATCCTTTCCTCATAACATCTATCCGGCCCATCCGGATATGTATGCGTGGGTATTCGATAATTTAAATCTAGGGCTAACGCCGGAAAGTTCAAGCCGCTTGTTTCGATGAAGATGATTGATTTCGGCTATGATAGGATATCAACCCGCTAAGCACGTTAAATCATAACGCGCGGGTTCATCATATTCTTGGGGTCGAGCGCTTTTTTGATGCTTCTGAGCATATTGATTTTCGTAGAGGGCGCGCGGGCCGCAAGGTCATTTTTCTTCATAATGCCAATTCCATGCTCAGCGGAGATAGACCCTCCAAAGCTATCGACAATATCGAAAATAGTTTGTGAGACGCGATCCCATTGCGCTAAAAAATCATCGCGGTTCATGCCAATGGGCTGTGCGATATTATAATGGATATTTCCATCGCCAAAATGACCAAAGCCCACGGGGCGGCAACCGGCGATAAGCTTTTCCATAGCGGCATCGGCGGTTTCAAAAAATTGTGGAATATCGCTTATGGGAACAGTGATGTCTTGTTTAATTGAGCCGCCCAGAAATTTTTGTCCTGCTGACATATGTTCGCGAATAGATAGCAGGGCCGCTGCTTGCGTTTCATTTTGGGCGATCACGGCGTCCAGAATAAGCCCGCGCTCCATTGCCGCGCCAAGCTTGGCCTCAGCGAGTCCCGAGCCTTGGCTTTGGCTGTTGACCTCCCAATCAATCACTGCGTACCACGGATAGGGCCGCGTGAAGGGGTTTTTGATCGCGCTGAAATTATCAATAACTGCGTGATAGCCAATGGCGGGCATGACTTCGAACATAGCGAGAGCATCGCCGCTGCGGCAATGGCCTAAAAGCTCAATCGCCTCGGCTGGATTATTCAGGGCAATCATGGCTCGCTGGACATAAGAGGGCTGGGGGAAGAGCTTTAAGCTCGCCGCAGTTATGATGCCAAGCGTGCCTTCTGCGCCAAGGAATAATCGGCTGAGATCATAACCGGTATTATCTTTGCGAAGCGATGTTAGGCCATTATAAATTTCGCCGCTGGCGAGGACAGCTTCGACGCCGAAGACGAGATCTTTGGTGGTGCCATATTTAAGTACATGATTGCCGCCGGCATTGGTCGAGAGCACGCCTCCGACCGTACAGCTTCCTTCTGAGGATAGGGTCAGCGGGAATTTACGCCCGGCGCTCTGCGCTGCGTCTTGCGCTTGGGTCAGAACCGCGCCGGCCTCTATGATAAGAGCATTGGTGACCGGATTAACGCTGCGGATAGCTGTCATCTTTTTAAGGGATAATAGCACTTCGCCTTGTGGGGTTTGCCCGCCGACAAGACCCGTATTGCCGCCCTGCGGGACGATTTTAAGATCATACTCGCCGCAAATCTTTACGGCGGCTGCGACCTCTTTTGTTGATCTCGGCGTAAGCATGATCGGAGTTTGGCCGAAATATTTATCGCGCCACTCGGTTAGCTGCGGCGCAATGATATCGGCGTCTTCCGTCCAAGCGGAGGCGGGTAGACCCGATTTAAGGGCTGAAATACCGGCCGGGTTCGTAAAGCTCATTTTATATCCCATATCAGCTTTAAGCCTGCAAAATCATCGGGGCTTAATACGCCGCTTCGTAGCAAGCGGCATTTTCCGTCTTTGATAGCGATAATTGTAGACGCTTTGCCACCGGCAGATGGTGCGCCGCCGCCGCTGTTATCTAGGGCGGCATCTAGGGCGGCATCAACGTCATGGCTGAATATATCAAAAGCGGTTTTAAAATCTATAATATCGCTTTGGCCAGATTTATTGGCGCTGGTGAGGGCGAGATAATCTATATCTAATTTTTCATGCCATAGGGTCTGCGGGCAACGCAAGGAGAGGGAGGGGCTGCCGTCTGGGAAACGCCCTAAAAGCCGCTTATCCAGTCCAAGCCCATCTTTGGCGGGTAAGACGATTGATAAGGGCCCGGGCCAAAACCTCTCCGCAAGCTGCTGGGCCGTTTCGCTCCAGTGAACCAATGATGTCGCGGCCTTTATATCTCGAACACATATGGCAATAGGTTTGTCAAAATCACGGCCTTTAGCATGATAGAGCTTATTGACGGCGGTTTGATTACCGGCATCCGCACCGAGGCCATAGACGGTCTCGGTTGGTAGCAAGGCGATGCCGCCGCTTAAAAGCGCGCTGTTTAAAGCCAATATATCCGTCTCTTGCGGCATTATTGGGCTTCGTTAAACTCGGCTTCAATGCGAAGTTTCACGTCTTTGCCAATGCCGAAATTAGATAAATAGGTCAGGCCGAACTCTGTACGGTCAAGCGTCGTGACGGCCGAAAACCCTAATGTATCGCCGGGATGTCCAAAGGATTTTCCCGCGCCGTTAAAGGTGACGTCGAGCGTGACAGGCTTCGTGACACCGCGAAAGGTAAGATCACCCGTCACACTGCCCGTGGCCGCGCCCAGCGCTTTGATGTCCGTTGCAATAAAGCGAATTTCGGGGTGGGTATTCGCGTCAAAATATCGGCTATCTGTTGCAATCGTATTATCAAAATCGGGTAAGCCTGTGCTAACGCTTTTCGGGTCAATCCGAATGTCAACTTGGCTGGCGGATGGTGTATTCGGGTCAAAGCTGAGCGTGCCCTCAATCCTGTCAAACCGCGCTTGGTAATTTGTTAAACCCGCGTGGCTAAGTGACCAAATCACGCTGGCATGCGTGGGGTCGAGGACGTAATTTCCAGCTTTTAGGTCGGCAGAAATTGTACTGGGCGGTGTGTAACAGGCGGTTAGGCCGATCACAGCGGCGCTCGTGAGGACGAGCCGTGAGGATAATGTTTTCATGATATAACATATAAGTAAGGTCAAGCGCACTTGCAAAGGCGTAGAATATCAATATGTCACATAAAATAGATTTTTATTTATGGACTTCATATGACGGATGATAGCTCAAAGACATTACTTTCGGATAAAGACACCGATCCAGCCACGCTTTCTTTCAAAGAGCGTGTTCTCAGCGAGGTGAAATTCTTTGCCGGATTATTCGTCTTTATTTTTATATTTTTCTCGACGGTTTGGGGGCATTATAAAATCCCAAGTGAGAGCATGCTGCCAACCCTTGAGGTCGGAGATCATGTCTATGTGTCAAAATTCACCTATGGCTATTCACGCCATTCTTTGCCTTTTGGGGCGCATAAGCTCCCCATTGCAGATGGAAAACAGATATTCTCGCGGCTGCCAAAGCGTGGGGATGTGGTTGTCTTTCGTAACCCCGTCAGCAATATTATCATGATTAAGCGGGCCGTTGGCTTGCCGGGTGACACAGTTGAGACCCGCGCGGGACGACTTTTTATTAACAATAAGATGATTGAGCGCGAAGACATAGATAAATTTCGCTATCGTGAGCACCGCGGAAGCGAAGCGGTTGTCACGCAATATCAAGAGCAGTTGCCGGGTGAAAAAAACACCCATTCCATCTATGAGATGCGTGATAATGGCATTCAAGATGATCGCGGCCCGTTCACAGTTCAGGCGGGTCATGTGTTCTTCATGGGCGATAACCGCGATAATTCTGTTGACAGCCGGGCCACAAATGGCCCCGGTATGGTCCCTATTGACCATTTGATTGGCCGTGCGGACTTAATGATGTTCTCTTTCAAAAAATGCGAAAAAGAGCCTAATTTCCGCTGCCCACCAACACGTTTCTTAAAGGCCCTTTAAAGCCGAAAATAGACTCGACTTTTTCTTGGTTTTGGTATCAAAGACGCTATGGCCCGCGAAGTCTTGATTATATGCCGACATGGTAAACCGGCCTTGTCAAAAAAAGTCCGTCTGAATTGGCTTGGCTATAAAGACTGGTGGAAAAAATATGATGAGGGTGGTTTGGATGACAAACAGAAAATCCCGAAACGTGTAACAAAGCTCGCGCAAGACGCCGATGTTGTGATTTCAAGTACATTATTGCGCGCTGTGGAATCGGCGACTCTTGCGGCTGGGCGCGCGCCGGATGAGCAATGGGATGAGTTAATCGAAGCCGCGCTTCCGCCGCCAAATTTTGGCTGGTTTATGACGGGCCCGCGCCGTTGGGGAACGATTGCCCGTATAAGTTGGTGGCTTGGGTTTTCAGGCGGGGAAGAAACGCGCCGCGAGGCCGAGGCCCGCGCAGAATTGACGGCTGATAAACTGACCGAAGTGGCATCGGACGGTAAGCTTGTTTTTGTCGCGGCCCATGGGTGGTATAACCGCATGTTAAAACAACCCTTGCGGCGGCGGGGCTGGACACTTGTTGCCAGCTTTGGCGATAGACATTGGTGTCATCGGCGTTATGAACGTTTAAGTGATAAATTAAACCGTTGATTCGACCCTTGATCCAGACTTTGATGAGGACAAAATGAGCCAAGACGACGTTAAAAACCTAAGTTTTGAACAAGCGATTAAAGAGCTTGAAACTATTGTTGAAAAATTAGAGCGTGGTGATGCGCCGCTTGAAGAAAGCATCACAATTTATCAGCGCGGTGCGGCGCTGAAAGCCCATTGCGAGGGGCAGCTTAAAGCGGCGCAGCTTAAGGTCGAGAAAATTGTACTGAAAAGCTCCGGTGAAGCTGCCGTTGAACCGTTTGACGCTGAATAAGCTGATTTAGTGCCAGAAAGTTTTAAATCCCGCCTTAAAGATATTGCTGCGCAGATGGAGACTGTGCTGGACGATGTCTTGCCTCAGCCCTTCGGACAGCAAGCCGTAGTCATGGAGGCTGCGCGCTATGCGGCGCTGGGCGGCGGTAAAAGACTGCGGCCCTTTTTATTGATCGAAACAGCGCATATGCTTGGCTATGACAGCGCGTCTGCGGGCCGCGCGATATGGCAGGTTGCGGCCGCGCTGGAATGTCTTCATGTCTATTCTCTGGTGCATGATGATCTGCCCTGTATGGATGATGATGATTTGCGCCGCGGGAAACCGACGGTTCATAAAGCCTATGATGAGGCAATTGCTGTTTTGGCAGGTGACGCGCTTTTAACCCGCAGTTTTGGCATTATTGCCGATACGGATTTGCCGTCAGATATGAAAGTGACTTTGATATCAAAGCTCGCTGAGGCGGCGGGTATGATCGGTATGATTGGCGGGCAAGTCGTTGATATGACGGTGGCCGAAACCGACCGCGATGAAGCGGTCATTACAAATTTACAGAATATGAAAACTGGCGCGTTGATAAGCTACGCCGTTCAAGCTGGCGCTATAATCGCGGGAGCAACCGCGGCGCAGCGGGCGCAGCTTCAAGATTATTCAGAAGCAATTGGCCTCGCCTTTCAAATTAAAGACGATATTTTAGACGTTGAGGGCGATGCGGCCTTAGTGGGTAAAGCTGTTGGTAAAGATGCCGATCTTGGGAAAGCCACATTTGTCTCTATTTTAGGGCTTAATGCCGCCAAATTGCGGGCGCATGACATGGGGCAATATGCCAAGGATAAATTGGTCGATTTTGGTGCGGAAGCTGTTATATTAAGCCTGACTGTTGATTTTATCCTTAATCGGCAGCTTTAGGGCGCGGTAATACAGGGTCACAGGATAAAGAGTTAATTATGGTCAACACACCGATTCTGGATACAGTTATCTTTCCGGCAGATATGCGTGATTTTTCGCGAGATCAAGTCAAGCAACTCGCGAATGAGTTGCGGGCAGAAGTGATTGATGCTGTGTCTGTCACGGGCGGTCATCTGGGCGCGGGATTGGGCGTTGTGGAACTTACTGTGGCGATCCATCATGTGTTTAATACGCCTGATGACAAGCTGATATGGGATGTCGGTCATCAATGCTATCCGCATAAGGTTTTAACGGGCCGCAGAGACCGTATTCGCACGCTTCGTAAGGGCGGCGGCTTGTCTGGTTTCACGAAACGTGCAGAGAGCGAATATGACCCTTTTGGCGCGGCTCATAGCTCAACTTCAATATCTGCCGGCATGGGCTTTGCGACTGCGCGTGATTTAGCCGGCCGCGATAATCATGTGATTTCCGTGATTGGCGATGGCTCGATTACGGCGGGTATGGCCTATGAGGCGATGAATAACGCCGGCGCGACGGATAGCCGCCAAATCGTCATTTTAAATGATAATGATATGTCCATTGCACCGCCCGTTGGCGCGATGAGCCATTTGCTATCCCGCACGGTGAGTAGCTCTGGCTATCAAGCCCTGCGCGGCGTGGCCAAAGCGGTCGTAAAAGATGCGCCGCGTCCGATCAAATCTACCGCTCGAAAGGCCGAAGAATATACGCGCGGTATGTTTATGGGCGGCACATGGTTTGAAGAATTGGGCTTTTATTATGTTGGCCCCGTTGACGGGCATGATTTGGATGCCCTGATTCCTGTGCTGGAAAATGTCAAAAATATGAAGGACGGCCCTGTCCTCATTCATGTTGTGACGCAAAAGGGTAAGGGCTATGCGCCCGCCGAAGAATCTGCGGATAAATATCACGGCGTATCGAAATTTAACGTCATTACCGGCGAGCAAAAGAAATCTATTCCGAATGCGCCGAGCTATACGAAGGTATTTTCTGACGCGCTGATTGCTGAGGCTGAAAAAGACGAAAAAGTTGTTGGTATTACGGCAGCGATGCCGGGGGGGACGGGCCTTAAGGCTTTTGGTGAGCGTTTCCCTAAGCGTATGTTTGACGTGGGTATCGCCGAGCAACATGCGGTGACCTTTGCGGCAGGTATGGCGGCGGACGGTTTTAAACCTTTCTGCGCGATTTACTCGACCTTCCTTCAGCGCGGTTATGACCAAGTTGTGCATGATGTCGCGATACAAGGCTTGCCTGTGCGTTTTGCCATGGACCGGGCTGGTTTAGTCGGCGCAGACGGCCCAACCCACGCAGGGTCTTTTGATATTGGTTATTTAGGGATGCTTCCGGGATTTGTTCTTATGGCGGCTGCGGACGAATCTGATTTGACGCGCATGGTCGCAACAGCGAGCGCTTATGACGCGGGACCGATTGGTTTTCGTTATGCGCGCGGTGAGTCGACTGGCATGGCTATCCCTAAAGAGGCGAAGCCGCTGGAAATTGGTAAAGGCCGGATTGTTAAAGAGGGCAGCCGTGTTGCGATTTTATCTTATGGTACGCGCCTTGGTGAAGCGCTTATGGCGGCGAGCGATCTTGACCGTCTTGGCCTGTCGACAACCGTTGCAGATGCCCGTTTCGCTAAGCCGCTGGATATGGAACTAATTAAAGATTTGGCCGATAATCATGAAGTCCTGATTACGATTGAAGAAGGTTCTATCGGCGGCTTCGGCGCGTTTACCCTGCAAGCACTTGCGAAAATAGGGAGTTTGGATAGCGGGCTTAAAATCCGCACACTGACACTCCCCGATATTTTCATTGACCAAGATACACCGGAAAAAATGTATGCGCAGGCGGGGCTGGATTCGAAAGCTATCGTTGAAACCGTGTTCCAAGTTCTAGGCCGTGACATGGCTTCGCAAATGAACAGGGCCTAATTATTTAACCGTAAAATGGCTGAGCGCGCAGATAAATTCCTCACGGCTCATGGCTATTTTGAAACGCGCACACAGGCGCAAGCCGCGATAAAAGCGGGCAAGGTTAAGGTTAATGGTGTGCGGCTTAAAAAAATGTCGACGCCTTTAACCGAGACTGACGATATTAAGGCCGAAAAGCTTCATCCTTGGGTCTCTCGTGGGGGCCTTAAATTATGTCACGCGCTCGATGAATTTGGCGTGGAGGCAGATGGGGTCATTTGTCTTGATATTGGAGCGTCAACGGGCGGGTTTACTGATGTATTGCTCGCGCGCGGGGCATCCAAAGTTTATGCGGTCGATGTCGGACATGGGCAGCTTCATGCAAGGCTTCAAGGGGATGCGCGGATTATCTCTATGGAAAACCAAGATGCGCGCCGTTTAACCGCCTCGCAGCTAACACCGTCGCCGCGCCTGATTGTTTGTGACGCGAGCTTTATTTCTGCGCCGAAAGTTCTTGATCGGGTCTTGGATTTGGCCCCAAAAGCCGCGCGCCTGATAACCCTAGTTAAGCCGCAATTTGAAGTCGGGAAGGGCGGCATTGGGCGCGGCGGTATTGTAAAATCGCGCGCTTTGTCTGACCGTGCACTCTCCGATGTTAGCGCCGCGATTACAGCTAAAGGCTGGCAGGTCGAGGCGACAACAAAATCACCGATAAAAGGCGGTTCTGGCAATCTTGAGTTTCTGTTATATGCGGTTAAGCTTTAAGATTATTCTTATCAAAGGATTTGGTTGACTGGCTGGCTTCTTGGACGCCATAAAAAAGCTCCCAAAAGGGAGCTTAAATGAGTAGTTATTAAACTCTACCGGCCGTGCCGACGTCCTCTATTTCCGCGGCGATTACCGCGATTTTGACGAATGCCGCGGCCATTACGAATACCGCGCCGTCCGTTAAAACCTCTACGGTTGTTAAACCTACGATTGCTCCGAAAACCTCGATTGCCAATAAAGCCGCGATTGCCAATAAAGCCGCGATTGCCAATAAAGCCGCGATTGCCAAAATTTATATTGATGTTGGGACCATAAAAGCCACTCGAGCGACGAATTGGCGCGTAGTAAATAGGTTGACGGTAATTACTTGAATAATAAGGGTTGCCAACAAAGCCTACATTGCCGCTATAGCTTGTTTTATATACGGGCTGTCTGTAGCCATTATTAATATTTCCGCCAACATAACCACCATTACGATAACCTTGGTTATAGCTTTGTCCAGCGTGAAGTCCCGCGCGTCTTTGGCTGTTATTACCATTACCTGCAATCGCCGCACCGGCAACTCCGCCTATGACGGCGCCAAGGACAGAACCTTCTGTGCGGGCGCCATTTGCGGCGAGCTGTGATCCAATAACGCCGCCAGCAACAGCACCAATCGCAGCGCCTGCAAACTGATTATTGTTGTTTTGATGTCTATGATTAAACCCGTTATCATGCGCGCTGGCGATGACGGGGGTGACCATTAAAAATGCGCCAGCGACATAGCCAGCTATATGCGTTATTTTCATTGCGGTTGCTCCTTCACGTGCAATTTGTGTCGAACAGCACACCTCTCTCAAAGTGCCGCATATTTAATATATAGGTCATGTTAACTAAAAATGCAAAGGGACGCCCCATAAGACGTCCCTTTATGACCATTAATTTAGTCTATGTTCATCTAACGGCATGTGGGCGATGGTTTGATCGCTTGCCCCCAGCTATCATACTGTTTTGAATGTCCTGCATAGCAAAGCGTTGCAGGCTGTTGATGTTGGTGGGGTTGAACATGGTGCTGCACGGGCTGCTGCACGGTATAGCTCGGCGTTGGTATATGCGCAGATTGATAAACGACACGCGGCGGCGCGGTATAATGCTCGGCGCGGGCGATCGGCATGTGCTCAACATATGTGACATCACTATAAACCACTTGCTCGCGGATTTCTGGGCCTGCGAGGCGTAGATTTGGCGCGGCATAAGTAATATCAGGCGTTAAATGGCCTTGATGCTGGACAATACTTTGTGCGGGTGGCGCGGCGTAAACAATATTAGAATAGCTTGTTGGCGCGCTCGACGTAATAAAAGAAGAGCCTGTTGAAATAGGGGCTGATGACGCAAAGCTTGGCTGTGCGCCGTAAATAATTGGGGCGCTATATGATTGGCCAATTAATTGCGGCTGACCTTGAAACTGAGCGCCTTGAAAAGGCTGACCCTGAAATTGTTGACCTTGAAATTGTTGACCTTGGCCGCGATTTGATAGCGCATAACCCGCAACACCGCCGAGGACAGCGCCAAGGGCTGTGCCCTCTTGGCGAACGCCGCGTCCGGCAAGGTTTGATCCGATGACACCGCCGAGAACGGCACCAGTTCCAGTTCCGACAAGATTGCGTCCGTTAAAACCGGGATTAAATTGGCCTGCATAAGGATTGCCAGCAAAATTGCTGCGCTGATTACCATAAGATGCGCCGGCTAATCCGCCAACTAAAGCGCCAATGGCTGCGCCTTCGGTGTTATTTCCGCGCGGGGCAATTTCTGCACCTAATAAAGCACCGAGGCCTGCGCCTGTTGCGCCGCCCAATATTGTATTATTATCAAACCCGCCAAAAAGCTGTGCATTGGCCGTTGTTGATGTTCCTAATGTTAATGCCATCACAGCAATTATTGTTTTAAAATTTTTCACACCACACTCCCTGATGTATTTATTTATGTTGGGAACTGTATCAAAATGACCTGAACCCTAGATTTACGAAGTTTACACGGCAAGTTTCGGGCCAATTCCATATGTTTTTTCGGCTTTGAAGAGAAAACGGCGGCTCTAGTTTCGCCCAAATAAAGAAAAAGCCCAGCAAATTGCTGGGCTTCGGGGGGCTTAGTGCCTGTTACGGCGCAGACGCCGCGCTTCACGTTTTAAATCGCGCTTGCAATCCTTAAGGAAATCAATCTCGCGGTTAACATCCCGAAGATTACGTTTCACACGGCGCGGATTATGCGCATAGCGTAACTTATCGCGTAAAATATCTTCTTGATATTTAAGCTTATCAATCTTGATATTGGCGCTATGGATTTCCCGATCAATTTGATATAAACGGCGCTCAATTCGGTTCAGGCCACGATCATAGGAGACATTTCGGCGGTTATCAAAGCGGCGATTGTCAAAACGTCTATTGTCAATTCTACGATTAGTATAGCCATTATTAACAATTCGCGTTGTTGTAACGGTCCGGCCATTATAACCGGTATTCCTAAAGCCGCGATTATTGGCCGTCCGGGTGCGGACAAAGCCAGCCTCCGTGCTACAATTTCGCTGACCATCTGCGATACCCGCACCTGCGGCTGCTCCGAGGGCTGCGCCAAGGATAGAGCCTTCTGTGCGCGCGCCATTTCCAGAGACTTGCGAGCCGAAGACACCGCCCGCGACTGCGCCTAGAAGACCGCCGACCACTTGGTTGTTACGATCATCTGCTTTACAGTCGGCAAAACGAGGCGAGCTAGTTTTGAAGTCTTGTGCAAAAGATGTAATCGGCGCGCCCAGTACAGCTGTACCGAGTAAGGCCGCCGCGATTGTCCGTGTTTTGTTTAATTTAGCCATGATTAGCTCCTTTTCACATAAGCTTCGGAGGAATATCCGCCGCTTGATTATGTGTATAAGCTCTCACGACTGAACTGACCCTGAGGGGGTAATTCAGAATAGGTTCATGCCGCGTTTAGGCGGCGTTCATGTTGACAATGGGTTTACAGCGGGCGCTTTAGAGGCGGGATAGCCCATTATAGCTTGCCATTCAGGAAGCGCGCCACTTCATCCATAGCCTGCGCAGCTTCGGGCAGTATATTGTCAAATATTTGAAAGACATGCGGGACATGGCTCCAGCTTTGCAAGGTCACGTCGACACCGGCGCGGCGCGCTTTTTCGGCATAGCGAAGGGAATCATCAAATAACATTTCATGACGGCTTACCTGCAATAGTAACGGCGGCAGGCCATGTAAATCCGTCATAATGGGTGAAACCATCGGGTGGGCAGGAGACAGGCCGAGTTGTTTCCAGCTTAGCCATAAAAGAACGCTGCGCGGCAGTTTCATCATCGGCGCGACAAGGGGCTGAAGCATCAGATCTGTTTGAAAATTCCCGCGAATACTTGGGCTTTGAAATGTGCTATCGACAGGAGCAGAAAAGGCAAAGACCGCATTTGGCGTGCGGCGCGTTGTCGTCCTGATCCAGGGCAGTAAAGACAGAGCTAAGTTTGCACCGGCCGAATCCCCGCCAAGGGCAAGACGCTGCGATTTTCGCGGGCCATGCGGGCCATTATCTAAAACCCAATCATAGGCCGCTTGCCCATCCTTCATTATATCTTGGCGGCTATGTTCCGGCATAAGGCGGTAATCAACGGCAAAGACGGCAGCTTTGGTACGAGTCGCTAAATTATAGGTAATCGCGCGGTGGCTAATCGCGCTGCCAACCGTATAACCTCCGCCGTGGAGATAAAGAATACGGCGGCCCGGATCAAAGCCGTCTACAAGCGTCCATTCTCCCGATAAAGCGCGGTCATCAAGGCGAATAACGTCAGGGCGGCGCTCGCAGTTAAAACTTCGGCTTAGGCCTGTACGCTCAAAACGAGCGCGTTTTTCTTTAAGCCGCGTAGCTGCGCTCCCCTTTTTCGCTGGATTAATGAAGTTCCTAATCAGGTAATCCGTCATGGCCTTCATCTCATCCGAATTTGGATCAACCGGAAAGGTGACATCATGTGGAACATGATATTTCGAAAGATTCTCGCCCGAAAGCTTGAATTTCGTAATGCCTGCAATAGCCGCGATGGGGACAAGGGGCAGGAGAGGGAGCATATTGATTTTACCCGATTTGCCCGCGGTGGCGAAGTTTATGATCGGCCAATACGCAGGCCAGCATAGCCTCAGCGACAGGAACGCCGCGTATGCCGACGCAGGGGTCATGACGGCCTATCGTGCGAACATCCAATTCGATACCGTCCGCATCAACAGAGCGTAGCGGCGTTGACATAGATGAGGTCGGCTTAATGGCGACGCGCACAATGATGTCATCGCCGTTAGAAATACCGCCTAAAATACCGCCGGCATGATTCTCAAGGAAAATAGGCTGCCCATTATCGCCGCGCCGCATTTCATCAGCATTTTCAACGCCCGTAAAGCCTGCCGCGTCAAAACCCGTACCGATTTCCACGCCTTTGGAGGCATTAATCGACATCATTGCCGCGCCAAGATCACCGTCAAGCTTGCCGTATATAGGCGCCCCCCATCCAGCGGGAACGCCTTTGGCGCGCACTTCAATGACTGCGCCGACGCTATTTCCATCTCGCCTAATCTCTTCGAGGTAATCCTGCCAGCTCTCCGCAGTTTTTTGATCGGGGCACCAGAGCGGATTCGCTTTGGCCGCCTCCCAGTCGCGTTGCTCGCGGTCTAATTTATGCGGGCCGAGTGCGACGACGCCGCCGACGATCTCAATGCTAGGCCCGAGGATTTTACGGGCAATTGCGCCGGCTGCGACGCGGTTAGCGGTTTCGCGCGCACTGGAGCGCCCGCCGCCGCGGTAATCGCGGATGCCATATTTGGCGTCATAGGTCATATCGGCATGACCCGGGCGGTACCGGCGTTTGATCTCGGAGTAATCTTTGCTGCGCTGATCTATATTTTCGATCATCAAGCTGATCGGCGTGCCGGTGGTTTGACCTTCAAAGACGCCCGAAAGAATTTTAACGCGGTCAAGCTCTCTGCGCTGGGTGACATATTTACTCGTCCCAGGGCGGCGTTTATCTAAAAAGGTCTGTATGTCAGCCTCGGATAATTCAATGCGCGGCGGGCACCCATCTATCACGCAACCAATGGCAGGCCCATGGCTTTCCCCCCATGTTGTAAACCGAAATAAATGTCCGAATGAATTATGCGACACAGATGAGCCTTCCTTGCTTGAGGCTTCATAGCGCGGAGCGGGCGGGGGATAAAGGACTATATTCGGGTCTATGAAGGCTTTTAGGTGGCTGGCTTTAAGGCTTTAAAGCTTGGCAATAGCTCGCGCGCGTGACGGCTTAAAACGCGCGAGAACCTGCGCGAACGCGGTAAGCTTGCGGGGCCGGCGGAATTAAGATCTCAAAGGCGTCTTTGGCTTGTATAAAGGCTTTCATATTAGCGTATGGGCTATCGGGGTGAAAGAATTTCGCTTTCTTGCGCCAAGCGCTGCGAATATCAGCTTCGCGGGCGCTTAACCCAAGGCCGAGGGCGAGTAAGGCGTCTTGGCGTGTCATATTGTCTCCCGCATTTTGTTATAATTATGCTTAACGTTTCGTAACTTATGGGGCAGAAGTAGTTACCAAATCCCTAGTGAATATGGTTAACAATTTATATTCTCGGGGAGCGTTTTGAGGATAAGCCATGAATAACTCCATTATACCCCCATCGCCGAGTAAAGAAGATTACACTAAGGGCGCGGGATATGACGCGGTTGAGGCAAAAAACATGGCTGAGATTTTCAACCGCGATGACCCTTTTGCGCTTTTTGCTGATTGGATGGGCGATGCGCGCGAGGCGGAGATAAATGATTCCAACGCCATGTCTCTTGCAACGGTGGACGCAGATGGTTTGCCCGATTTACGTATGGTTTTACTTAAAGGCGTGGATGAGAGGGGGTTTGTGTTTTACACCCATGAAGACAGCCAAAAGGGGCGGCAATTAAAAGCGAGCGGTAAGGCAGCTTTATGTTTTCATTGGAAGTCTTTACGCCGCCAAATCCGTGTGCGGGGTCATGTGTCGGCTGTGAAGGGACAAGAAGCAGATGATTATTTCGCCTCTCGTGCGCGCGGCTCACAGCTCGGCGCATGGTCATCAGATCAATCACGACCCGTTGCAAGCCGTGCTGAGCTTGAGCAGCGTGTAACCGAGACCGAAGCCCGGTTTGAGGGCGCTAATATTCCGCGTCCAGATTTTTGGTATGGTTGGCGCGTCGAGCCGCTTCAAATTGAGTTTTGGCGAGACCGTCCGTTCCGGCTGCATGACCGTATGGTGTTCAGCCGTCCAAAGACAAATGAACCATGGACGACGCGGCGGCTTTTCCCTTAAGGTGTATTCATGGAAATTTTCATTTTTATCTTTTTCGCCTTTATTATCTTTTCAAGTTTTAAAAAATCGGGAAGGAAGACAACATCCAAGGTTAATAAGCGGCCCGTTCGTAATCTAATGGCTCAACAAAATTGGGCGGCACAAGCGAAGACGCTAAATACGGCTAAACGCAGCCTGCAAACGGGGTCAACCACTTTGGATCGCTATAAGCAGTCGCAAAAAAAGCGCTATAAAAAGCAGATGAAAAGCAATTCAGGGCTTTGGCAATCAAAACATAGGGTGGATAATAATAGACAACGCCGAACAGATTGGGGGGCGCGCGGGGATAAAGTGCTCTTGTCACCGTCGATGATTGGGATTATTGGCGGCGGTCTATTAACGGTTTATTTGGGCCTAACCGCCTTTTATGGATAGCGACGATTATGACAAATAATTCTACTCCGCCTGTTGAAGGTTCGAAAGGTCTTGCAATGATTGACAGGCGAAAGCCAAGGATTGAAACGGCGGCCCTTTGGGTGCGGCGATTGGCTTGGGCGGCTATTATCGGTCTTCCGCTTTTTTACGCGGTGGCGGCTTTGGGGACGCGATGGGGATGGTGGAGCCTGCGGACAGGGTTTGGCACATTATCACGCAATATAGGGCCGAAGCTGATTGTCACGGTTTTAGCCATAGGTGTGATTTGCTTGGTCTTGACGGTTTTCTCAAAATATAAACGGCGCGGGTTTCTTGTGAGTGCATTGGCGATTATCGTGCCGGTGGCGGCTATGGTTTACGGTAAAAATGTGCAATCCAAAGTGCAAAAACTGCCTTTCATTCATGATGTGACGACAGATACGCAGGACGTTCCGACATTTACACAGGCTTTGCTTGATCTGCGGGCAGAAACGAGCGGCGTCAATCCTGTCAATTATATTGGCAAGAAAGACACGCGCGATGATGAGCTCTATTCGGTTCTACAAACGCGAGCGTTCCCAGATATTCGCCCGCTTATCTTACCGGGTCGCCCTGAGCAGGCCTTTGGGCAGGCTTTGACGATTGCAAAGCAGTCGGGCTGGAAAATTCACACCGAAGATGCGGCGAGCGGCATTATTGAGGCGACCGCGACAACCTTCTGGTATGGATTTAAAGATGATGTGATTATCCGTATTCGCCCCGCAGAGGGCGGAGGCAGTGTTGTCGATCTGCGCTCAATTAGCCGGATTGGCGGCTCTGATATTGGCGCAAATGCTGAGCGTATTCGCAAGTTTATGAAGAGCTTGCAGTAATTTGCGATAAAAAGGCGTCGTCTGGCGGTTTGATATTTTTATATGTTTATTATTTTAAGCGACAGCCGTTTTCGTGCGGCTGCAATGACAATATTCGCTTTTAAGGGACGGCTTAGCGCCGCTACAACTCACGCGGCCAGTCTCGCAAAGATAGATTAAATGCGATAATACGCTATGCGCTGCCGCTGGATGCAGGCGCGGGTTAATATCAGCATAGAGCATTTTGACCATATCCGTAATCTTGGTCACGCCTTGATCGAGAACGTCTAAAATCTGGGCTTCGCGCTTATGGCGATGAGCAATATAAGCGTCAACAAAAGGCGCTGGCTCCGTAATCGCCGCGCCGTGGGTTGGCCAAATTGTTGCGAAGTTTCGCTCGCGAATATGTTCAAGGCTATTTAGATAATCACCCATATGTCCATCTGGCGGGCTAACAACACTCGTTGACCAGCCCATGATGTGATCGCCGCTGAAAAGGATGTTTTCTTCCTTAAGTGCGTAGCACATATGGTTAGATGTATGGCCGGGGGTGTGAATTGCCTCTATCGTCCAACCATCGCCGTTAACAACATAGCCATCGCGAATATCAATGTCAGGATTAAAGGTCAGGTCATCTCCAGCTTCAAGCCGAACTTCGCCGCCCTCTGGGGCATGAATTTGTTTGCCGTAGCCGTAAACTTTGCAGCCATGTTTGCGGGCCAAGGGCAATGCCATGGGCGAGTGGTCACTGTGATGATGTGTCACTAAAACATGTGTAACCGTGCAGCCTTCAAGGGCTTTATCAAGCGCGGCTATATGGTTAGGTGTTTGCGGGCCGGGATCAATAACCGCAACATTTTTATCACCGATAATATAAACCCCTGTTCCCGTATAGGTAAAAGGGCCCGGATTATCAGCAATAACACGTCTTACGCGCGGCGTTATCTGTTCGGCAATACCATATTCAAAGTCAAAAGTTTTTACGAAAGGAATGCTCATATAATAACGTCTATCTGTTGTTTGCGCCCATTTTCTTGAGCGCTCTGCCTGTTTTCTATGGCTGTTTCAAGCGCTTTTGCGAGAAGGCTTGTTGATTTTAACTTGTCTTTTAATCCAAGCGGCAAAGGCGGGCCCATATCTGTTTTATTGACATCAACAATATATATACGTCCGTCCTCAGCATCTCTTAAAATATCAAGACCGCCCCAATCAAGATTCATGGCTTGGCAAAATAAAGCAATTTTTTTGATCTCATCGGCTGAAAGCTCATCTTCAGCCGTTGAGAGCGCTACATGCGTGTTGAGATTGGCAAATCTTTGATCTTCGGGTCTTGATTTAAGGTAAACTAACGGGATTTTACCAAAGACCGTTGGGCAGCGAATATCTGTAACCCGGCCTTGTTCTGATCGGTTATCAATTAGCTTTTGGTAAACATAGCCGTCCTCAGGGGAGCAAGGGCCTTGAACGATTTTGCCTGTATGCGTGCCGTTTGTTTCTGTTTTGGCGGCCATAGGGCCCGTATAATGCAAGGGGTCAACGCCAAGATCATATCCAAATATCTGTTTGAACACAGTTTGAACATGTGATTTTGAAATATCCTTACATTTAAAATTTATCTGAACCTTTGGGCCATTCAAAAGATGGGGAGGCTGGCTATAGGTTGCGTCGTCAAAATAGATCGCAACATCAGAATCAACGACATTATCAACAAATTCAACACCCAAGCGGCTAAGGCTAACACGTAAAAGATAAACATAACGCGGAACCGCCGGAATGGCATAAACGCGCAGTCGTTGGCTTATATTTAAAGGCGCACGAATACGCTCAATAAACCCGTAAGGCAGCCATTTGGCTACGTCTTTAAATAACGCTTTATTAAAGTCGATATAGGCCCCTGTTTTTTTCACAGTTACACCCTTACGACTCCAGCTTAAATCATTCCACCAACCCATAATCTTGATTTGCACCTCTTTTTTAATCAATCAATGGATAAACACCCTTATCGATAGACGCCAAACATATCGTTATGACATTTTCGCGACAATTTGATGATAACGCGTGATAGGATGATTACAAGGCATTGAAGCCTGATCTTATCGCGCTTATTTTTCCGCAATCACGGGAATATTCGCCGTTAATGCCCCTTGCTCTTGTAACTCAAGCGCTTTGCGCGCTTTGATAGCATTTTGAACTTCTGGCAATGTGGCAACATCACGAAGCATCTCTAAATCTGATGATATAGAGGCGATCCCTGAGAACTGCTCTTGAAGCTTTTCGGCAAAGGGCTTGGGACGGGGGAACGTCTTGAGGTAGATGTCTTTATCAGTTTCAATGCCCGCCATATCTTTAGCAACGTCAATAGCTTTGAGGATACCGCCAAATTCATCAACAAGCCCGATCTCCTTGGCTTGCTCGCCCGTCCAGACGCGGCCTTTGGCAATCTCGCGCACACGTTCAATCGGAAGATCCCGTCCGGCTGCGACAAGTTCAGTGAAATCGACATAAATATCTTCCATTTGGCTGCGATATTTCTCGCGCTGGAAGTCACTAAAGGCGGTGTCGCTGGAATAAACGCCGAGATATTCGCCGCCAACCGCAATACGCTCAACATTATAGCCATATTTACCATAGGCGTCCTCTAGGGCAACCTTGCCGCCAAGAACCCCAATGGAGCCTGTAATGGTTGTGGGTAAAGCCAAGATTTTATCAGCATGCGCCGCCACATAATATCCGCCAGAGGCTGCATATTGACCCATGCTGATAATAACCGGTTTGCCGGCATCTTTGGCGCGCAAAACTGCGGCGTTAATCTGATCGGAGGCTGTCGCAGAGCCGCCCGGTGTACTGACGCGGAAAATAATAGCTTTGACACGTTTGTCTTTAACGGCGGCGTCAATAGCGGCTGTAACTGTATCTCCGCCCATTGTGACGGCACTGCTAAACGGATTAGAGCCGTCTTGAGATCGGCCCATTGTTACGGGGCCTTCGCCGCCGATAAAGGCAATGGTCGGGCCTGTTTTAAATCCAGGCGCGCCATATGATGTGACGGTTTGAAACGGAATTTTGCTATTCTCAGTTTTTTCCCGTGCATAATCACGCGCTTCTTTAAGATAACCGAGTTTATCTATAAATCCGGCATCTTTCGCCCGTTCTGCAGAATGAGGCGCCCCTTCGAGTAAGGCTTTGACTTGCGGAACATCAAGGCCGCGATCTTTGGCGATATGAGAGATGGCATTGTCATAGATTGAGGTCAGCATTGATGTGGTGGCTTCTCTGTGGGCCTCCGTGTAATCTGATTGCGTGTAGACATTTGCGGCATTTTTATATTCATGGAATTGAACAAATTCGGCTTTGGCGTCGAAATGATTGATAAGGCCTCCGTAAAAAGGGGTCTCACTGGCCATGCCGGCCGGCGCAAATCCTGTGGTCGATTGCTGCCAGATCTCATCGGCGGCGCTGACGGCATAATAACCCAATATTGATGTGCCTTCGAAGCCTTGTGAATGGGCGATCACAAATTTGCCGCTGGATTTGAAATTTAGAATCGCGCTGCGTAACTCTTCTGCGCTGGCAGGTGTCATGCCTCCGCTTCTGGCGCGAATGAAAAGCCCTTTGACATTTTCATCTGTTTTAGCTTTGTCCAAAGCGCGGGTAATATTGACGATAGAGGCTTGCTGACCGCCGAAAAGGGTTTCTTCGCCGCCATGATCGCGAATCGATTGACGTAAATCCAGACTAAGTATTTTTTCACCTGTCGGCCCTTCGGCTTGTTGTGCCGTTTTAGAGGCGGCCGCGCCGATCATACCGCCTATAATAATAAAGATGAGGAAGATGAAAATTAACATCCCGACGATTGTGCCCAACACAGTAATGAAAAACTGACGCATTATTGATCCTTAAGGAGTAAAACAGGTTGCAGCGCCGTGGCTGCTAAATCAGATTTGTTGTTAAACAATAAAACCCATGCTGTAAATTGTAAACTAACGCGTAACGACATTATATATGTAATAGACGCTTATAATTTTATGCGGCTGAGCGGTTATTGCTTTAAGGCGGCTTAAGTAAATATATCTGCTATTCAGGCGAATTAAGCGTTGCATTTCAAAATAATCAGGGTTAAACGCGCTCTTCGATGAAAATGTCCTTATATTGGGGCGTAGCCAAGCGGTAAGGCATCGGGTTTTGATCCCGTGATCGTTGGTTCGAATCCAGCCGCCCCAACCATTTTCTCTATTTAATCAAGCCGTGATCTTAGTTATTTTCGCTCATTGGGCGATAATAAATATTGTTTTCATTCTAGCTGAGATGCCGTGTGTCGGCTTTGTGGTTAAAGATTAATAAAACCCCACAAAAAAGTTAAAAAATTGCATATCTAGCGATTGATTATCCCTGTTCTCCAGTGTAGCGTCCGTTAACAAATGAAAAATTGCATGGCTTCTATGCAATAAAAGTGGAGAGTGTGAGTGGTCGGTGCGTTGAAAGCGCGGCAATCTTTTTGCCGTATGATCCTTGGTGTGTCCGTAGCGGCTTTAGTTGCTACATCTTCTGCGGCGCAAGACTCAGTTGATCGTGTGGCGGAGTATGAAGCTCTGCTTGAAGAAATAAGCAATGTGAAAACATCTATAGCCTTTCAACAGGCGCAGATGCAAACGCAGCAATCTGAAATTGACAGTTTGCAAGCGCAAATCGAAGCTGTGCCGGCTGTTAAAGAATCGGTTGGCCCGATGTTGCAGGTCATGTCACAAGAGATTGAAAAGCAAATTGCGGCGGATTTGCCGTTTAAATTGGCAGAGCGATATAATCGCTTAGCTGCTTTCCAAGAGGCTATTGCCGAAGGCGCTACATCGACCCCCGGCGAGCAAATGCGCCGCGCTTTAGGTATTTACGCGATCGAAGCGGGTTATGGTTCAACTGTTGAGGCTTATTCTGGGGATCACCCTGATGAGGCGCAGGCAGGGCAGCGATACACGGCTTGCGAGGCAGATACAGAATCCTTGGCTTGCGGGCTTGATGACGATCAAAAGAAGGCACTTGTTAATAATGTGCCGCTGGATGCCTTAAAGGCTGATTTGCTCGATGGTGATTATCTTCGTTATGGGCGTCTATCTTTGGTTTATGTGCAGCATGACGGCAGTCAAGCGCTTCGGTTTGATCCGCTCTCTAAAGAGTGGGTTGATCTGGACGGCAATCAGCGTCTTGAAATTCGGCGTGCGGTAAGAATGGCAAAAGGCGAATCGGCCCCAGCTGTTATTAACGCGCCAATTTACGTAAAATAGTGAGGGTGTAAGGCCGTTAAAGCTTTACGCCTTTTTTTATAGGGAGAGTGCGCAGTCTGGGTCTTATTGACGGCCTGTTGCATTCAAAGTGATGAAACTGAACTGGAAGGAAACCATGTCAAAATTATCAAATGCAAAGCGTTTGCTGCTTGCGGGGGTCGTTGGGCTTTCGTTTGCTGTACCTGCGCATGCTCAACTCGATAGTGCGCTGAGTGTCGCGAAGTCGTCCACAGCGGCAAGTGCTGCGTCTCAGGATCGGGTTGCTTCAGCAGATGATGCGGCAGATACGGCTATTCGTGAATATCGTGCTGTCTTACAGCAGGTCGATAATATTAAGCTTTTTGTTGACCAGCAGAATATTTTCTTGGCGTCGCAACAAGGCGAGATCGACTCGCTGAATAATCAGCTGGGTACGGTTGAGCAAATTAAGCAGGGCATGGTGCCGATGATGCTTAAAATGACAATCGCGCTTGAAGATAGCATTAAAAACGATGTGCCGTTCCTTTTGGACGAACGCTTAGAACGTGTTCAGCGCGTTAAAGAGGCGCTGTCTAATCCTGATGTGTCGCCAGCAGAGCAATATCGTGTTGTGCTCAACGCCTTTAAGATTGAAGTCTCTTATGGTCAGGGCCTCGATAGTTACGAAGGTGCTCATCCAGAGCGTCCGGGTAATGTCGTTAACTTTTTGCGTTTTGGCCGCGCCTCATTCGTTTACATGACGAAAGATGAGAGCGAGATTGCGCGTTACGACGTTGCGAATAAATCATGGCAGTCGCTCGGCGGCGATCAGGCTTTGGCAATGCGCAAAGCTATTCGTGTCGCTAAAGGTGAAGCCGCTCCCGATATTGTTTACGCGCCAGTCGTGAAATAGAGTTGAGGACATAAATCATGGAAATGAAAATGACATTTATGAAAAAACTAACAGCGGCTGCGATAGGCTCTGCTGTATTTCTATCTGCGGCGCCTATCGCCACAGCCCAAGTTACATCTGTTCAGGATGTGCTGAATAAAATTCGTCAAGATGCAGCTAAGACCGAAGCTGAAAACCGTGAGCGTGAGCAGCGTTTCCGCTCGCGTCAAGGTGAGCAAGAGAGCCTCTTACGCGAAGCGCGTTCCGAGCTTTCGCGGCTTGAAGGTCAGGCGCGCCGCGTTCAAAGCACATTTGATGGCAATGACGCACGTATTAGCCGTTTAAGCGAAGAGCTTAAGGCCGCTCAGGGTGATTTTGGTGAAGTCTTTGGTTTGGCACGGTCAAAAGCCGGCGAGTTTAAGGCTCTTTTAGATAATTCATTAATCACGGCGCAATATCCGACACGCACACAGGTTCTTGGCCGCGTTTCTGAATCAAAAGCGCTTCCGAATACGGATGAGCTCAATGCTATCTGGAAAACAATGCTAGATGAAATTGTTGCTCAGCGTCAGGTCGCGACATTCCCAGCTGCGGTTGCGAATATTGATGACGGTGCAGAGCTATCTGTTACGCGCGTTGGCCCGTTTGCAGCCTTTACAAGTAACGGCGCTGAGTTCTTGGGTTATAAAGCCGTTTCTGAATCGAACCCAATTTCACTCTCTAAGCTTCCAAAGCAGCCTGGCGGCGCTATTAATGCCGCCGCGGCAAATGTGAATAGTGCAGCCGAAGGCTCGCTTGTTTACGCTCCGATTGACCCCACACGCGGCGGCCTATTGGCGTCTTTCGAGCGCGTGCCGGATACGCGTGAACGTATCGCGCAAGGCGGTAAAATTGGTTATATCATTGTCGCGCTCGCGGCATTGGGTTCCCTCTTTGGTCTTTTAAATATCATTCGTTTGTTCCTAACGTCTATGGCTGTAAATGGTCAAAAGCGTAAAGCGCAAGCGGCGAAAGGTAATCCTCTTGGCCGCGTTATGATGGCCTATGATGATGCGAAAAACAAAGACGCTGATACTGTTGAGCTTAAGCTCGACGAAGCGATTTTGCGGGAATCGCCGAAGCTTGAGTTTGGTCTAAACTTCCTAAAGCTTGGCGCGGGTATTGCGCCGCTACTCGGTCTTTTGGGTACGGTTACAGGTATGATTAAAACCTTCCAAGCTATGATGATTTACGGAACAGGTGATCCCCAGCTTATGGCCGGCGGTATCTCTGAAGCGCTTGTCACGACAATGCTTGGTCTTATTGCTGCGATCCCGCTGCTTATTCTGCACAGCTTCTGCGCGTCATTGGCCCGCAATGTTCAGAATACACTGGAAGAGCAATCTGCTGGTATTGTTGCCCGTCACGTTGAAAGCCAAAACTAGGCGTAATGTGTGTAATCGAGGCTCTCTTTGAGAGCCTCATATGCCCCTGATTTTCAGGGAAACCTTTAACTATAGGGTAGCTCAATGGACTTTTTAAATCCTGCTAATGCTTTTGAGGCGATACAAACCCTTTTGCGTGACGGTGGAAATGTTCTTTACGTCATCATGCTGACGGCCTTTGCTCTCTTCGCCTTTATTATGGAGCGTTTGGCGTATTTTTTCACAGGGCATAAGCCTTTGGTGAAGCGCCTCGCAGCTGAATGGAATGCGCGTACAGATTATCAGTCATGGCGTGCCCATGCGATACGTGATGAATTGATCTCTCGCGTCAAAGGGGCCACGGGGTCTAATGTTAATATCATTAAAACATTAGTCGCGATTGCGCCGCTTCTCGGGCTTTTAGGAACCGTAACGGGTATGATTGATGTGTTTGATACAATGGCCTTATCGGGCTCATCAAATGCACGCGAAATGTCCCGCGGCGTATTTAAGGCGACAATTCCAACAATGGCTGGGATGTCAGTCGCGCTTGTTGGTCTTTTCTTAAGTAACTACATCGAACGCAAAGGTCGCCGCGAAACGGCTCGCTTTGCCGAACAACTGGCTTACGAATAGCGCCGGGGAGTGATTGAATAATGAGACGTCGTCGTAAAACTCAAGGTGATGAAGCCGAAGTCGATATGACACCGATGCTAGACATTGTGTTTATCATGTTGATCTTCTTCATCGTAACTGCAACCTTCTTGGATGAGACAGGCATTGACCTGACTCAACCGCCGCCGCCGCCCGATAGTGATGTGAATCCACCCCCTAAGCCCGCCATTACGGTTTATGTGGATGATCGAAATTTTTGCTCTGTTGATGGGTCGTCTGCTGAATGTGACCGCGTGCCTCTACGTGTTGAGCGTTTATTGGCCGATAAGCCCGGGGCGAATATTATTCTTAAAATTCATGAGGCGGCCTCGCATAATAATCTTGTCTTTATGAAAGATAGTTTTGACGAGTCAGGCCTGCAATCCAAGCTTGAAATCATTAAAGGTGATGCGTCCTAAGGGGGCATTGTTTGAGATATATTTAAAAGGGCCTTACGGATAATTAATCCTGAATTAAGTCTGGGTTAATTGTGGGGATGCTCTTTTTGTGATAGGAATATAAAATGGCAAGACGTAGTCGCACACAGGTTGAACAAGAAGATATTGAATTAAACATGACCCCCATGTTGGATGTTGTTTTTATTCTCCTCATCTTTTTTATTGTTACATCTGTTTTTGTTAAGACGCCCGGAATTGATCCAACCAAGCCCGAGGCTGTGACTGATGTGGATTGGAATCCCGGTATTCTCATTGCTGTAAATTCGGACAATGAAGTTTGGATTGATAAACGGCCTTACGATATTACAGAGGTTCGTCCGATTTTATTGACGATGCGGGACGAAAATCCAAAAGCGGAAGCGATTGTAATTGGGGATCAAAACGCTGAAGCGGGGACTGTGATGCAGGTCGTAGACATCATGGCTGATCTTAATATTTCGACACGTGTTTCGACACAGTAATTGAAAGGATATTTGTTATGGCTGCATTAATTCGTTGGGTTGTCGGTATCCCGCTTGCTGCATTTTTTACTTTTTTACTGTTCCTTGGTATGAAAGCCTTGATTGCAGGTGATTTCAAACCTCAAAAGAAATTAGCGGCTGCTAATTTTGATATTAACCCGCAGGTTGATGATATTAAACTGGTTGTCCGAGAAACTAAAGTTCAGGAAATCAAGAAAGTTGTTACGCCGCCGCCGCCGCCGCAAATCGAGCGCCAGCAAGCTGCGAAACCAACAGAAGCGATTGCATCTCTTGAAGGAGCTATCCCGGAATTTGAAGCTCCAAAGATTGACCGCTCTAACTTTAAGATCACAGTGTCTGACCGCGATGCGCAGCCGCTTGTCCGTATTCCGCCAATCATGCCCCCCCGCGCTGAGCGGTCGGGTCATTGCAAAGTTAAATTTGATGTGAGCCCAGAAGGCCAACCCTTTAATGTTGTGGCGACATTCTGCTCGCAGAGCGTTTTTAAACGTGCCTCAACAAAGTCTGTTCAAAAGTGGAAGTATAATCCGAAAATCGTCGATGGCCGTGCTACAGCACGTAAAGGTGTTGAGAGCAGAATTACATTCCGCCTCGCAGACGAACGCGGAAATATTATTCCTGAGTAGCTAGACCAACAGTCTTCCAGTCTTTGGGTTGGAAGAAATTAATTATAGTTCAGATAATGAACATTTTAACTGCGGAGACGCTCGTGGCTTTAATCAGCACAAAAAAATCATTCAAGTCTTTACTCCTCGCGGGTGTGATTGGCACATTTGGCGTGAGTTTTACATCTGTCCATCTTGATGCTCATATCGTACATGCACAAGATGCCGCTCAAGAAGGCCGCCAATTTTCCGCCAAATCGGGCGAGATTGTTAATGCCGCTTTACAGTTTATCAATACAGATCAATATCAAGCTGCTTTGGGCGAAATATCAAAAGCATTAGCGCTTCCTGATTTAAACTCATATGAAAAATCAGTCATCTATCAAATGCAAGGCTCTGCGCTTTATGAGGTGAAGCGTACAGCCGAGGCTATTCAGGCTTTTGAAAATTCAATCCGTGCGGGTGGGCTTCTTCCAAATGAAGCTAGTCAGTTACGCCTAAATATTGGGCAGTTACTTATTGGCGAAGGCCAATATGTTCGCGGCGCTGAAATGATTGAAAATTGGGGCCGGTCTGGTAATACAATTAAGCCTCAACATGTTTCGCTGTTAGTACAGGCGTGGGTTTCTTCTGAAAATTACAGCCGGGCTTTACCATGGGCCCAGCGTTGGTTTAACGAGGCGAGCCCGAAAGAGCGTAAGCATTTTGATCTTCTCAATTTCCTTTACAATAACCTTGGTCAACCGGGTAAACAGGCCGATATCGTCAAGCAGATGATTAATCGCTGGCCTGAAGATAAATCTCTATGGGATGCGTGGTCATCACTTCTAGCCAATGGCGGGCGTGAGCAAGAAGCTTTTGAAGTTAATAAAATGCTTTATCTTGGCGGCGCTTTGAGTGATGAGGCGGATTTGCTTAAGGTTGTTCAGTATTATTCTTTCTATGATATGCCCTATCAAGCCGCTCAGATTCTCGAAAATGAGATGAATGCGGGTAAGATCGCGCAAAACGCAGAACGCCTCGTTCAATTATCTGATCTTTACCGTCAGGCGCGTGAATATAAGAAAGCCATTCCTATCCTTGAGCGCGCAGCGTCTCAATCGGGAACAGGTAAACTATATGCTGATCTCGGCGAAGCGCTTTATAACGAAGGTGATTGTGTAAAGGCCGAAAAAGCGTTCCAAGAAGCGATGACACGCGGCTTTGACCGTGGTAAATCTTGGATGTTGATTGCGACTTGCCGTTATGAGGATGCGCAAAAAGAACCGCGCGAAGTCTGCAAGACGACAACAAAAGCACAGCGCGCTGAATCGACTAAAAATAAAAAGCGTAACTTTGCTAAAGAAGCCTTCCAAAGCGTTCCGTCATCATCTCGCGAAAAACGTAATGCGAATAAGTGGGTGTCTTTTATCAATGCTGAATATAAAGCGATTGAAGACCGTTGCGAATTTGAGAAAAACGTCGAAAAAGAATTATGTTTTGTTAAAATCAAGCAGGCCTATGATGCAGAAGTCTTCAAGGGCAGTTTCGAGCTTGACGATCAAAAATGTAAAGCTTTCAAGCCAGAATATGACAGTATTTTCCGCGTGAAAGTTTCTGAAGCCGAATAATCTGGTTAGATATTCTCTGAATTTTAAACCGCGCTCTAAGCGCGGTTTTTTATTGGGCAATAAAATAAAGCCTTTGGTTTATTGTGTCACAGCGACAGCAAAAGCATATTCTTCGGCGAGGTCTTTAAGGGCATCATAACGGCCTGATTCTCCGGCATGTCCTGCGCTCATATTTGTTTTCATCAAGATGGGCGCAGCGGCTTGCTGGTGCTCGCGCAAAATAGCCGCCCATTTGGCGGGCTCCCAATAAGTCACGCGGGGGTCGGTCAGCCCCGCTGTTATTAACATAGCGGGATATGCTTTAGGCCGCACATTATCATAAGGCGAATAGGACGCGATCAGCGCATAGGCTGAGGGATCCGTAATTGGGTTGCCCCATTCGGGCCATTCCGGCGGCGTTAGCGGCAGGCTATCGTCTGAAATTGTTGTGAGAACATCCACAAAGGGGACATTCCCAATAATTCCAGCAAATAACTCTGGGGCTTGATTGACGGCGGCGCCGACTAATAACCCCCCCGCAGATCCGCCATGGCCGACGATCTGTCCTTGCGCTGTGTAGTTTTGCTCGCAAAGCGCGCGGCCAACATCAACAAAATCATTAAAGCTATTGGGCTTTTTTTCCAATTTCCCATCTAAATACCATTGATAGCCTTTCGCTTGACTACCGCGAATATGGGCAATGACATAAACAAAACCCCGGTCAACAAGCGATAAAAGCGAGGTTCTAAATGCGGCAGGAATGGTATAGCCGTAAGAGCCATATCCATAAAGTAAACAGGGGGCGGAGCCGTCAATCACTGTGTCTTTATGGCGTAATATAGTGACGGGAATCTGGGCGCCGTCACGGGCTGTGACCGAGATTCGATCCGTTACATAATCGCTTGCGTCATGGCCGCTTGGAACGCGGCGTGTTTTTCGTAAGGTGCGCGTTTGCGTTGTCATATTATAATCAAAGACTTGTCCGGGCGTGGTCGGCGATGAGTAGCTAAAGCGTATGATATCTGTGTGATATTCCAATCCGGGCATAAGACCGAGGCTATAGGCGGCCTCATCAAAGGAGATGTCATGCGTCGTTCCAGATTTTAGATCCGTTATGACAATACGCGGAAGCGCTTTTTCCCGTTCCATACGGACAAGATGATTTTCATAAAGCGTCAAAGACAGGATAAGCCGCCCAGATTTATGCGGGTCATAGGGCGTCCAATTATCACGGCTTGTTTTATTATGGCTGCATTGCATGATCTGAAAGTCGACGGCTTGATTATAATTGGTCAGGATAAAAAATTGATCGCCGTGGTCTACAAGACTATATTCACAGCCTTCAAGGCGAGGCGCGAAACAAAGGGGCGGCGTATCTGGAGCATCTGCGGGAATCAACCAAATCTCCGATGTGGTGTGATTATGTACATTGATCTCTATAAATTTGCCGGAATCAGATTCGCCGATAGAAACAAAAAATGCGGGGTCTTTTTCTTGATAAATAAGACGAGGCTGGGATTTTGGATCGAAAATATCTTTGGCATATACAAAACAGGGGCGCTGATTTTCATCGCGCTCGATCCAAAAAATTGTACGGCTATCTTTGGCCCATTGTAATCCCCCGCCAGAGCGAGCGATATTTGTGTCTATGCGGTTCCCGCCAATCGTTTGGATAAATATGCGGTAATTTTCAGCGCCTTGTTCATCGACACTATAGGCCAAATGTTCATGATTAGGGCTATGTTCTGCACTGCCGAGGTTAAAAAATCCGGGATAGTTTTTGGCTAAAATATCCGCATCAAGTAACGGCGTTTCATCCGATAATGTCAGTTTGTCCCGATCATCAATACGGGCGCGCATGAAGATACCGTGCTGATCACCTTCTCGGTAGCGGTGATAATAAGCGTAAGCGCCGTCCGGTGTTGGAACATCAGACTCGCTGGGCTCAATACGGCCCTTCATTTCCTCAAATATATCGGCGGCTAAATCTTTAATCGGGGCTGTGACGGCTTTGTAATAATCATTTTCAGCGTCAAGCACGGCGCGAATATCAGGGCTTAAAACTTTGGGGTCTTGCATAACCTCGCGCCAATTATCTGCCCGTAGCCACGCATAGTTATCAGTCCGGGTAATGCCGTGCTGCGTAATATGGTGAGGGCGCGTCTCAATATGGGGAGGTTTGGGGGTCAAATCGAGTGTCATGCGGGAGCCTTTATTATCTGGATTTAACGTCATTAGAAGCTATGATGAAAATATCAATGCATCATCTGTGAACATAGACGCAATATAGTTATCTTTCATTAACCGCTTTTGCGTAGTCTTAGGGCGAATATAACTCGGATTCATTACGATTCGAGATGAGGTAAAGTAGAATGTTGCAGCCCGCCGCACTCAATTTAGAAGAGACAGCGCCCCAAGGGCGTAAAGTGGAGACGATATCCGTACGCGCACGTTTAGCAAAACGGCTTGCTGATGTCATTTGTATTCCGGCAAGCCAGATTACCCCACAAGAACGGCATATGGCCGGCGATGTTCTCGTCGATCTTTTACGTGATGCGGATATAAAAATCCGCGAAGGCGTGGCGCGCCGCTTAACTATGCTGAATGAGGCCCCACGTAACATCCTCGTTATGTTGGCCAAAGATGATATTAAAGTCGCTCAACATGTTTTGGAAAACTCCAAATCCTTGACAGATTCAGACCTTATCGGAATAGCAAAATCAACATTTTCAAAACATCATCAAATTATGGCTCGCCGCCGACATGTGGCTGACGGTGTGGTTGATGCGCTTGTTACATTCATGGATGAAAGCGTTATTGAACGGCTCCTTATTAACAAAGGCACGAGCTTTCCTGAGAATGCCATTCAGCGCGTTTTGGCAGCATCGCGGCATAATCCGCGTTATGTCGAGCTTTTGGTCAAGCGTGAAGAGCTTCGCCCTGCGCATGGTTTAACACTCTTTTGGTGGGCTGATAGTAAATCTCGCCGTATAATTTTGCAAAGATTTGGCGTGACGCGCAATATCTTACAAGAGTCTTGCGGAGACCTTTTTAAAGCTGCGGCCGGTGAAGGCTGGGGGGATCCTGCGTCCCGAAAAGCATTGCAATTTATTGAGCGTCGTCAACGCAACCGGGCTGCGATTGCGCGCAGTGATTTCGAAAGCCTTGAGGCCGCGATCGACCAAGCGGCTGAGGCGGGATTAACGCGCCAAGTCACCCAAGAAATTGCCTATATGGCAGGCGTCAAGCCGGCAACAGGTGCGCAGATTTTAACGGATAAATCAGGCGAAGCTTTAGCCGTATTTTGTAAAGCGCCAGGCCTAAAACGTAGCTATTTGGAGAAGCTTTGGATTGCCTTAAGGCGTCCGCTTAAAACCGAGACAGGTGAATATACGGAAGATTATCAACGTGTTTTAGCGGCTTATGATTCGATCTCGACAGATAAAGCGCAAACCGTCTTACGCTATTGGAACTGGTCACTTACATCGGCGCTTAATGCCGATGTTATTGCGCATATTAAACGCGGCGTGGTTCCGCAAGGCAGTGAATATACCGACGCCGCAATCTCAGCCGCGCTTGTATTTGGTAATAAAAACGCAAAATAAAAAGCTTTTTCCTCGATTTTAAAATTTAATCTTTTGCTATTTTTTAGGTCTATTATGTAACATGTGTTCAGCATGGTTATAACGCTGAAATATCATAATATTTTAGTAAAAAAGCTTGGTTCTTGAATATATACTGTTAGAACACTGCCAGCATAATGTTCTGGTGATGATTTTGTTCAGATTTTCAATTTTTCTTACGATTGGCATGGCGGCATATTGGATGGCGTTATCGGGCTATTTCAAACCGCTTTTACTTATCCTTGGCGTTCTTTCTATTTTAATCGTTGTCGGTTTAATCCACCGCATGAAAATTATGGATGAAGAGACTGTGCCTTATCTTCATATCCCTAAAAGCTTGTCATATTTTTCATGGCTATTTCGCGAAATAGCCAAGGCAAATATGGATGTTGTTAAAGCTGTGTTATCCCCGAATATAGACGTGACGCCCGGTATGCTCACCGTCCCAGCGGATCAAGAAAGTGACGTCGGCAAAACAATGTTCGCCAATTCTATTACGCTCACTCCCGGTACGGTTAGCGTTGCGGTTGATGAGGATAAGATTATTGTTCATGCGCTTTTATCCAATCGGGTAACGGTCGATGATTTTGATGACATGGCTGCGCGCTCTGCATGGTCGCTTGGTGATAAACTCAACCAAAGCAAGGGGGCTTAAAATGGAGAGTTTCATCGCTTATTTTAATCTGGGGGCCGCATTTTTTCTCCTGATTACGATGATGTTGATGTTGGGGCGCTTAATCGCGGGGCCAACACTTTATGACCGTTTGTTGGCGGTTAACTCATTTGGGACGAAGATCGTGATTTTTTTATGCCTTTTTTGTATGATTATTGGCCGCCCAGACGGCGTTGATATTGCTATACTTTACGCGCTGATGAACTTCATTGCGACAATCGCCGTCTTGAAATTTTTTCGCTATAATACGTTGGATTTGTCATTAGATGCGGCTTATCTGCGTGATAAAGCTGCGGAGGATGAGGCGTGATTGACCTTATTTTAGCTGCGGCAGGCAGTACAGTTCAAGCGGCAGAGCATGGGAGTTTTGTCTTTGATTGGCACGGCGTTTTTAACGTTTTAATTACCGCCATATCTGTGGCCTCAATTTCAGGCGGGATATTCTTTGTTTTTGCAGGAACGCTAGGCGTTTTACGCTTGCCAGATTTTTTCACGCGAATCCATGCGGCCGGCATGACGGACACTTTGGGCGTCGAGCTTATTTTGCTGGGCTTAATTATTCAGGCCGGATTTAGTTTGTTGAGCCTTAAGTTTCTCCTTGTTGCCTTTTTTCTATTGTTAACAAGCCCGACTGCAACACATGCGATAGCCAATGCGGCGTATCATGCCGGGTTAAAGCCATATTTGGGGCGGTATCAATCGCCAAATATTGCTGAATTGCGCGGTCCTCAGGAGCCGAAAAAATGAGTCCGCAAATAATACTCGACTTAGGCTTGATCTCTATGCTTTTGGTGATCGCATTTGCGATTATTCGTATGCGATCTTTATTTGCGATTGTGATGTTGCAGGGCGTCTATAGCCTCGTCTCTGCCGCGTGGTTTGTATCGCTTGATGCGGTTGACGTAGCGTTTACGGAGGCCGCTGTTGGCGCGGGCGTTTCAACGGTTTTGATGTTGGCGGCGATGCTTTTGGCAGACCGTCAATCAGCAGAAGTGTCACTCCGCCGCCAAATCGCGCCTATTATTATTGTTATCGCAACAGGGCTGACCTTGTTTTACGCTATTGGCGATATGCCAATTTACGGCGATGCTAATTCTCCGGCGAATAGCTATGTGGGGGCTGGTTATTTAGAGCGGACGGCCGAAGATATCCATATTCCCAATGTTGTGACCGCTGTGCTGGCAAGCTATCGCGGCTTTGATACATTTGGCGAGACAGTTGTTATTTTTGCGGCGGGACTGGGCGTACTGCTCCTTTTGGGATTAAATGGGAATGCTGGAAAGTGGCGAGCGGCCCCGAACGGCGTAGATATTGGCGGGGCTAATACGCCTTCGGTAAATTTGACCCCGAAAGCGGATGCTGAGCCTTCAACAGTTTCAACAGATGCTAAGCCGAAAACGCAAAAAAAATCAAAACCGAAGGAGGCATAGCTCATGAGTCCCCATGGTATTCTTCGCGTTGTTTCTAAGTTTTTAATCCCTTTTATTGCGATCTTTGCGTTTTATGTTCAATTTCACGGGGATTACGGACCGGGCGGCGGCTTTCAAGCCGGCGTGATCTTAGCGGCCTCTGTTATACTTTATGCGCTGATTTTTGGCTTAGACGCGGCGAAGCGCGCGGTTCCGCCGTCATGGATTCGGTTTGGAATGATGTTGGGCGTTTTCCTTTACGGCGGGACAGGTGTGGCTACTTGGCTTTTGGGCGGTGAATTTTTGAACTATAGCGTTTTCACACCTGACCATCCTTCCCACGGACAGCATTACGGCATTTTATTCGTTGAACTTGGTGTCCTTCTGGCAGTTGCGAGCGTTATGTTAGCTATTTTTTATGCCTTTGGGAGTCGTCAGGCCGAAATTTCGGATAAGGATTGGTAGCATGAGCGATCTGCTAGGGTCATTTAATTATGCCGTGATTATCGTCCTAATGATGTTAGGGCTTTATATTGTTTTTGCTGCGCGGAACCTTATTAAGCGGCTTGTCGGGCTATCCGTTTTCCAGACATCTGTGTTTTTATTTTATATCTCCTTGAGTAAAGTTACGGGCGGGCAGCCGCCGATACTCGTCGATAGTCATGACGCTGAAAAAAGCGATCATGCCGCCGCTTCGGTTGTGCAGGTTGTATCAGCGGGTGATGACGCCGCGAAACATAGCCTCCATCACGCAAGCGAGGTTTTATATTCCAACCCGCTTCCGCATGTCCTCATTCTGACAGCGATTGTTGTCGGTGTCGCGACATTAGCGATCGGTTTGGCTTTGACAGTCCGTATTCGTGAAGTTTACGGCTCCATTGAAGAAGATGAAATCGACCGGATTGATTATCAATATAATCTTGAAGGGGCGTCTGAGTAATGGATATTTTGTCTCTTTTTCCTGCGTGGCTGCTCACGCATGGCGCGGCTTTAATTGTTGTTCTGCCGCTAATGGCCGGCGCAGCTATGGCGGTTATCCCGCGCGAGCGCATGGCGTGGGTGATTACGTTGATTGTAACATTGATCTGTACGTTATGCGCTTTTGCACTGTTCATGCAGGTTTTAGATCAAGGCCTTGTCACCTATAAAATGGGGGGCTGGGAGCCACCTTACGGTATTGAATATGTTGTTGATGCGTTAAGTGCGCCTGTCTTGCTGCTGATAAGCGCTATGGCCTTGATATGTTTATTTTATGCATGGCCAAGTGTTCAGGCCGAGGTTGAACCCAAAAAGCGTGCGCCGTTTTATGGAGCGTTCTTAATCTGCGCGGCAGGCCTTTTGGGCATGGTTGTGACGGGCGATGCGTTTAATGTTTTTGTCTTCCTCGAAGTCTCATCTATTTCGACATATGTGCTTGTCGCCATGGGAAGTAGCCGCGATCGCCGCGCGCTGAGAGCCGCATATAATTATCTTATTCTTGGCTCCATTGGCGCGACATTTTTCGTTATTGGTATCGGGTTTCTTTATATGGAAACAGGAACGCTGAACATGGCCGATATGGCCCGCATATTGGATAGCCTTGATGGGGGCAGCCGTGTGGCGCAAGTCGGTTTTGCCTTTATTGTGATTGGACTTGGACTAAAGCTCGCAATGTTCCCGCTACATATGTGGCTGCCGGGTGCTTATGCGCATGCTCCAAGCTTGATAACGGTGTTTCTGGCCTCGACCGCGACCAAAGCCGCGCTTTATTTATTGCTCCGCTTTGCTTTTACGGTCTTTGATCTTAGTTTTGATTATGTCGTCAATATTCTCAGCAACCTTGTGATGATTGTCGCTGTGATTGGCATGGTTTTCGCCTCTCTACAGGCTATTTTCCAAACAGATGTGCGGCGAGTTTTGGCCTTTTCATCCATTGCGCAAGTTGGATATATGCTCTTGGGGCTTAGCCTCGTAACGGTTAGCGGCCTGACGGCGTCATATATTCATTTGATTAATCACGCGGCCATTAAGGGCGGGCTTTTTCTCGCGGTTGGCGCGATGTGGTACCGCTTTGGAATTACGCGGGTATCTGATTTTCGCGGCTTATCGAAAACTATGCCGTGGACAATGTCAGCCTTTACAATTTCTGGTCTGTCTTTAATCGGCGTTCCGCTAACGGCCGGCTTTGTCTCAAAGCTGCAATTAGCAACAGCGGCGTGGGAGCGAGGCTATGGCTGGGCTGTCGGGGTTATCTTATTATCCTCTATTCTTGCGCTTATATATATCGGGCGTATTTTGCGTGTCGCCTATTTCGAAACGCCGCACCAGATAAACGGTGTTGATGTACCTAAGAACGAAGCGCCAATGATGATGTTAATTCCTATGTGGACATTGGCTATTTTATCAATTGTGATTGGGATTAATGCAGATTGGATTGTCGAAGCGGCGAGCCGTGCAGCGGAGCTTCTGATACCAACGCAGATGATAGAGGGGGGATTGTAAGATGCTATCTGCTGAGCTTTCACTGGCCCTTTTACTTCTCATCCCCTTACTTGCAAGCGGCTTGATTGGGCTTTTAGGTCAACGGCCAAATATCCGTGAAGCCGTGACCTTCATCGCCGCTTTTGCTTTACTGGCAAATGTTATTTATTTGATTGGCATTGTTTCTGGAGGGGGGCGGCCAGAGCTTTATCTGGGTAGCTTTGCCGGAACATTTGAATTTAAATTGGTTTTAGAGCCTTTAGGCGCAACATTCGCCGCGATTGCGAGTTCGCTGTGGATCGTAAACTCTATCTTTACTATGGGCTATATGCGCGGAAATAAAGAGAAGAACCAAACGCGGTTTTTTCTCTTTGTTGCGATTGCCATTGCGGCGGCCATGGGGATTGCCGCATCGGGTAATTTAATTACGCTGTTTATATTTTATGAAGTGCTTACGCTTTCAACCTTTCCGCTTGTCGCGCACAAGGGCGATGCAAAGGCGAGAAAAGGGGGGACGATTTACGGCTTGATTTTGATGGGAACATCTTTGGCCTTCTTACTGCCTGCGGTAATTGGGACGCATGTGATTGCCGGCACAACAGACTTCCAAGTGGGCGGCGTGTTCTCTAGCGATGTAAGCTTATTAACGACCTCTATTTTATTATTCCTTTTTGCCTTTGGTATCGGTAAAGCGGCCTTAATGCCCGTACATCCATGGCTGCCAAATGCCATGGTTGCGCCGACACCGGTTTCTGCGCTTTTACATGCTGTTGCCGTTGTTAAGGCCGGTGTTTTTACGATGATTAAAGTCGTGACATTGATTTTTGGGCCCAGCCTCGCTGCGGCAACCCCGATGAGTACAATGCTGTCTTGGGTCGCAGCTTTCTCGATTGTCGCGGCCTCTTTAATTGCTCTGCGTCAAGATAACCTGAAAGCGCGTTTGGCCTATTCCACCGTCTCGCAGCTCTCATATGTGACGCTTGGTGCGATGTTGGCTGCGCCGGCTGCGATCATTGGCGGGGCTTTGCAAATTGTCATGCATGCTTGGGGGAAAATTACGCTGTTTATGTGTGCAGGCGCTATTTACACCATTGCCCACCGCGCTGAGATTAGCAAGCTTGACGGATTAGGCCGCAGTATGCCGTGGGTTTTTGGTGCATTTTTGGTTGGCGCTTTATCCATTATTGGCGCGCCGCCATTGGGCGGCTCTTGGCCGAAATATTTTCTAATGGTCGGCGCTTTAGATAGCGGGAAAGCCATTTTAATCGCAGCATTGATTATGTCGTCTATTTTAAATGTGATCTATCTTATTCCGATTGCGGCGCGAGGCTTTTTAAAGCCGCCTGCTAATCCTGAAGCAGATGCCAAAATTGCAGCGCTGCGGCGGGAGCATAAATGGGTAATAATTCCGCCTGTTCTTACAGCGTTTGGGGCTTTCACATTGTTTTTCTTTTCAGGGCCGATCATTGATTTTCTGGCCCCGATACTTCCCGATGGAGCCTTTTAATGGCGAGCTCAGATCAAACTGTTGAAAAGACTAAAACGGATTTGACCCCCGAAGCTTTGGAGCGTGCAGAGGCCCACCCACTGGCGGTACCTTTTTTATTTTTAGGCCGCAAATCTGTCCAAGATAAGTTCATTTATGTCGCTTTATGCGGCCTCATTATTACGGTTATTTTGGGGTTCATTTATCCGCTACATTACCCAACGCCTTATGATGTTGTTCCGGCATCTTGGGCGTGGATTGGGTTTTTATCTTATAGTTTTTTAGTGCTTTGCGCGAAGCCGCTTTTTAAAGCTCTTGCCCGCCCGGAAAGCTATTACGGTGAAGATCCGGATATGAACCTCGACCATATTGAAGAGGAGGCACATCATGACTGAGCTTCTTCTTAATTTAAATCCGGGCGTGATTATTATTCTTGCGGGAATGATTTGCGCGATATTACCCGCGTCACAAATCCGAAAGCTATTGGTCATCGCCGCGCCGATTGCTGGGATTGTCTCCATATCAATGCTTTACACAGATCAAGAAGTGATCGGCGGTATTATCGAAATCGGGAGGCAAAGTTTTACGACCTTGCGGATTGATAGTTTAAGCCTGATTTGGGGCTATATTTTCTGCGTCGTTGGCGTGTTGAACGGCATTTATGGTCTGCATGAGAAGTGCCAAATTACTGATAGCTCAGCCTTGATATATATGGGCTCGGCTATTGGCGGCGTATTTGCGGGTGATTTGCTGACATTGTTCCTCTTTTGGGAAATCGCAGCCGTGTCGTCTGTCCCCTTGATTTGGAAAGGCGGCGAGCGGGCCTATGCGGCGGGCGTGCGTTATCTGGCCATACATATTTTTTCGGGCGTAGCTTTGCTTGCTGGGGCCATTATATATGGGCGCGCAAATGGCGGCGACTTTACCTTTGGCCATATTGGCTTGGACGCACCGGGCGGGTGGCTCTTATTATTGGCGATGGGAATTAAATGCGGATTTCCGCTTTTGCATAACTGGATGCAAGACGCTTATCCTAAAGCGTCAATTACAGGGACAGTTATTTTATCTGCTTTTACGACAAAACTCGCGATTTATGCGCTAGCGCGTGGTTTCGCTGGTGAAGATATCCTTATTTATATTGGTGCGGCGATGACGGTCTTCCCCGTTTTCTTTGCGGTGATTGAAAATGATATGCGCCGTGTTTTATCTTATAGTCTGAATAATCAGCTCGGATATATGGTTTGCGGTATTGGCGTTGGAACCACGCTTGCTATGAACGGAGTCGCTGGACAGGTCGCGGTTCATATCATCTTTAAATCGCTTCTCTTTATGTCTATGGGCGCTGTGCTATACCGCGTCGGAACGATTAAAGGCAGCGAGCTTGGCGGCTTATTCAGGTCTATGCCGCTCACGACAATCTTCTGTCTAGTCGGCGCGGCGTCGATCGCGGCCTTCCCATTATTTGCAGCTTTCGTAACTAAGGCGATGATTATTAGTGCGGTTATTAAAGAACATCATTATGTGATTTCTTTTATCCTGCTCTTTGCCTCTGCGGGTGTGATGGAACATTCAGGGATTAAAATTCCGTATTTTACATTCTTTTCGCATGATAGCGGAAAGCGTGTCGAAGAGGCGCCGTGGAATATGTTGGTCGCCATGGGGCTGGCGTCGGCTTTATGTATCTTCTTTGCTTTCCCTTTTGGCGGTTATCAGTTCCTTTATAGCCTTATGCCCTATACGGCGGATTATGACCCTTACACAGCGGATCATGTGATTTTTCAGTTGCAGCTACTATTTGCGGCGATATTGGCCTTCGCCTTACTTAAACGGCTCGGTGTCTATCCGGCTGAGCGCCGCGCGGAGATCATCGACTTTGACTGGACATACCGTAAGCTAGGACTGGCTATTGTGAAATGGCTTGGCGCCATGTGGATGCGGCTTAACGCTGTCACAGCGCGGGCCAGGGATCGTTTTGCGGCTGATATGGGCCGTAGGCTCCAACAAGTTTTCAGTCCCGCAGGTGCCTTTAGTGCGGCGTCACCTGTAAACCTGCCTTATGTTTTAACGGCGGCCATGCTATTGATTTGCTTGGTTGGAGTTTATTTAGGAGCAAGCTAGACCTGATTATGATAGGGGATGATGCTGATAAGACCTTGCAACTCGCCGCAAAAATAACGGCGGCATATGTGAAGGGCAATAAGCTTGCCCCTGAAAAGGTCAGCGCGTTTTTGGAAGACATACATCATACACTCACTGAGCTTGCGACACCTGTTATTCGACCTGAAGATCAACCGCAGCCGCAATATTCTATTGCTGATTCTGTAACGGATGAGGTGATTTACTGCCTTGAAGATGGGCAACCCTTTAAATCCCTTAAACGGCATTTACGGACGAAATATAATCTTACTCCAGACGCTTATCGTGAAAAATGGGGACTTCCGCGTGATTATCCCATGGTAGCGCCGGCTTATGCACGGGAGCGTGCTAAAATTGCACGTCTTAGCGGCTTGGGGCGTGGAAAGTCCTAATTTTTCACCTCAGGGCCACAACCGAATCGGTTGCGGAATAAAAAAGAGGGTTAATAGGACATTAATAATAGCTTTGAGCCTTCGAGGTGCTTGCCGCGATTCAATGAAATCGCAACACTCTGATTCGCAAGCTTGGGAGGGCGTAGCTTATGAAACCGATGGGGTCTGTTCGACATCAGATATTATTACCGGAACAAAAGGCCGTTTTTGACTATTGGCGTCAAAAATGTTTGGCGGGTGTTTTGCCGTCGCATAGGGATATTGATCCGTGTTTTTTATCGCCATATTTGCCGACAATCAGCTTGACTGAAATTTGTCAAAAAACAGTAGAGCCGCGCTATAAAATGCGTCTCGCGGGAACGGGTTTTTATAATCTCTATGAGGATGAAATCACGGGGCGTTATCTTGATGAGATTCAAACGGGCGATCAGAAAACATATTGGGAGCGTATCTATAAGGTTATGGCAAAAGAGCAGCGCCCGCGTGTAGGTGTTACGAATCCCGGCACGCCGTCTGGGTCACATATGTTGCAGTTCTGGCTGCGTCTTCCACTGTCTTGTGATGGGAAAAATACAACAATGATCCTCGGTTTTGATAAATTTATGAAACGAGAACAACTTAAGGATGAATCTGTTTTCAAAAAGAAAAAGCATATTAAAACAATAGCTTAAGCGTAATCATATGATTTTACTAACAGTTTTTAGTGACGGATGTAAAATTTATATAGGAAAATAATCCTCACCTCCTTTATAGTCGTATATAGTGATATGACATAGGGAGATTAGCATGGTTATTAATGATAATACAAAAACAGATATTCAGCGCGCTCAGCTTATTGTCGCCGCCGTTACATTAGAATTCGGCACGCCTTATATGGATGTGAAATCCAAATCTCGGGGGTCGAGTGATGTTTGCTTTGCCCGTCAACTCTCCATATATTTGATGAATGTTGTTTACGGTATTAGCCTTAGCCGTATTGGGCGAGCCTTTAACCGCGACCGTAGTACCGCAAGCCATGCCTGTAATGTTATGGAAGATTACCGCGAAGACCCGCAGCTTGATAAAAAAATAGCGCGGCTAGAAGAATTTCTAAATGCATCCACGACGCTTTCAGCCTGTGAAGGGGTATCGCTGTGAGTCTGCATGCGGCATCAGGCGTTTCTTCGCGCCCTAAGCAGAGCTTAACGGTTGACCTCAGCCTTTTGAAATCGGTAGCGCAAAGCTATGCCGTCATTGATAATAGTAAAGCCGCAGATTTATGTGCTATTTTTGCGCAAGGTGACCGCCGCCGCCGACCTATGGGCTGGATGAGGCGATCTGATGTTGAAACGCTTTATCAATATGGACATTTGAAACCTGTCAGAAAAGGGGTGGCTTTTACTTATGCTGCCGAGCGGGCTTTGATTGAAAACCGGTGGGCATTGCGGCCGGATATTGGTTTGAATGAAGGTGAAGATCAGGTGGTTTACGTCCCATCGGCCGTCCAGCGGCGAGTTAAGCGCCGTAATAGCGGGCATATATTACGGCGGCTTGCGAAAGACCGTGATGGACAGGGGCATCCCTATCTCTCCGCCAGTGAGATTGAAGCTGGAGCGCAGTTTCAGCGTGATTATGAGCGGGCTTATGGCGCTGCGTTTGGATCGCAAAATTTCACGCCGACACAAGTTGATTACACGCGGCAAAATCAAGAAGAAATCGCCGTGGCCACGCGATTGGATGCGGGGAAAGCTTACCAGAAAGCTAAAGCGGTTTTAGGGGCGGGCCTAGATCAGGCGGCAGATATTATATGCGGGGACGGCAAATCCTTCGCCGCAGTTGAGCGTGAACAAAACTGGGCACGCGGCGCAGGGCGGACGATCCTAAAACTTGCGCTTCAACGCTTGGCCGATCATTACGGAACGCAGCCGGGGCAGATCATGAAAAGGACGTAAGAGGTTATCTGATCAGAGCTTGGGCATCCTGCTGGATGCGAGCGATCATGGCTTTAAGCCCATTTGAGCGCTGAGATGAGAGGTGCTCGGCGAGGCCAAGCTTTTTCATAATCGCATTAATATCGGTTTCAATGATTGCCTCTGCCGTTTGGCCCGAGAAAATCTCGATCATAATTGCGACAAGTCCTTTGACGATATGGGCGTCACTATCGCCGCGGTAAAATAAGCGGCCTTGTCCAGTCTCATCAATATCTTGAACCAGCCAAACTTGGCTTACGCACCCCTTCACGCGGGCCGTATCATTGCGCTCATCCGGTGATAATGCGGCTAAATCTTTGCCTAGATCAATCACATGCGTATAGCGGTCTTCCCAATCATCCATGAAAGAAAAATCTTCGATGATACTCTGAATATGCGCCGGATATGTCATTGTGACTTTCTGTTGGTTGCGCCGCCGAAATAAGAGCCCCAACGGCTAAATTCAAGCCTTGTTCTGAAATTTAACCGAAGTGTCGCAAGTTTTAAAAATGGGAGCTTGGCGCGCCATATGCGCCTGATAAGAGAATTAACTCGATATTTACCATAAAATTGCGCAATAATATAACTCAGTCTTTGTAATATGAGTTGCCGTATATGAATATGATATCACGCCGTTATGCCCTTGTTCCCGTTTGCCTTATGTGGCTTGGAACGTTAGCGGCTGCTTTAATCGCTGCATCGTTTAGAGATTTAGGCTGGCATATAATCTGGCCAATTGCAGCCGTTGCTGCGGCTCCGGCTATATTGGCCCTGATTTTAATACCCGTTTTACATAAAGAATGGGCGCAAATTCTTGTTATACTTGGATGGTTAGCTCTGGCGGTTGTCGCGGTTTTGGGCGTGTCATTCACGCCGATGGCAATTTTGTTCATGTGCGCGCCGGCAGCCGCCGCTTTGTTTGAGCGCGAGAAAGTTGTTGAGGCCATGGTTATGGCCGCTATATTGGCGGCGGTTTTATTCTATGCAGGGCAGCTTGGCCTCATCCCAGATAGCCTCACGGACGGACGGGCTAAGGATTGGGGGCAGCAGCTTGGTATTTTTGCGACATTGGCTTTCCTCGTTGGGAGTTTGATGGTCACGGCCTATAGCCGCGGTGAGTTGATGCAAAAAAGATTTACGCCAAGTGAGAGCGAGTTGGCCTCCAGTGAGATTGCGGCAAGCGAGAAGAATATATCCCCCGCCGCATCACTATCCGCAAGTTCACCCGCCGGCGTCAAAGGGTCTGCTGCGGATCTTGATATGGTGCCGGGTGACTTTTTTATCTTAAATGCGCAAAACCATATCCAGCAGGTTAATCAAAATGCGCGTGAAAATTTTGATCTTTACGAACATGGCGGCGCCGAATTTACGACAATGCTAGGATTGCATGAGACCGGAGCGAAAAGTATTAGTGATTTGATTTCACGCGCCCGCAAAACTGGCGCTGAACAATCTGGGCATTTTTTAATGACCACAAATACAGAGACGCCAAATTATCTGCGCGTGACCGTGAGGCCATTAGATGATGGCCGCGCCGCTTTGTCGCTCCACAATCTGAATGAAACTCATCAAGAGATCAAACGCTTACAGCTCGATAAAGAAAAAGCCCGTCAGGATACCGAAGAAAAATCATTGTTTTTTGCGGGTGTGAGCCATGAGCTTCGCACGCCGCTCAATGCGATCATCGGCTTTTCTGATATGATGCGCTCGCGCTTGTTTGGGCCGCTTCCAAATAAATATGCAGAATATGCTGATATGATCCACGATAGCGGACAGCATATGCTCGATTTAATTGGTGATGTTTTAGATATGAGTAAAGTTGAAGCTGGAAAATATGAGCTGAAATATGATCGTTTTCTGGTGGAGGATATTATTCGCAGTAGTCTGAAGATGGTACAGCCCACAGCGGATTCTGGTGAGGTTGCTTTGCAAGCCGATATGTCTGGGGGGGAGGATATGCTTATACATGCCGACCGCCGTGCGCTGCGTCAAATATTGCTCAACCTGCTGACTAATGCGATTAAGTTTAGCCCTAAGGGCAGCATTATTCGAGCTGTTGCTGCGCCAATGGGCGATAAAATGCGTATATCTATTATTGACCAAGGGGCGGGGATGAGCCCTGAGTTTGTCAAACAAATTGGCCAGCCTTACATTCCGTCGGATGAGAGTCATATTTCAGATACGCGGGGAACGGGATTGGGGCTAAGCCTTGTGAAGTCTTTGGTTGATTTACATAAGGGTCAAATGAGTGTTGATAGTCAAGTGGGACGCGGGACAACTATTCACATTGATCTTCCCATCGAGCATAATTCATAAAGGCGCATAGCTTTTGCGGCAGCGTAAATGCGAAGGCTTTAAGCGCTGTCTGCTTTAAGCCTATTTATTAATACCGTCTTTGGTGCGGTGATGCGAGCGATAGTAAAATAAGCCCAATAAAGACAAGACATAATAATGCGAGTATCGGCGAGGGTACAAATGCGGAGCTACCGTTCGCAACGCGCGCGTTATTGACTTTATTACCCCAGCTTTCGAAATTATTATAGGCATTGGCGCTCATTGTTTTAGCGGCTTTTACGCTGCTTGATACGGATGATTTTAACCCTGTAAAGTCTATTGTACTGGATGGTTTAAACAGCCCATTCGTGGTGAAGTTCTTTGAATTAAATGACCCGCGCAGGCCTATAGATTTCGGCGTCTCTGAGGTTTGAGCTGCAGGTATAAGAGGCTTAATTGCAGGCTTAATTACGGGTTTAATTCTTGGGACGGGCACGATAGATATGTTCGCATCAGACATGTTTGCATCGTCGATCCTTGCATCAGGTGAGGCTTCAAAGAGTGATGCCCATTGTGCGCGCATTGACGCCCAGACTGAGACCGTTTTATCTTCTATGTCTATAGGGGGGGCGCTCCAGATATCACTTAAGCTATTGGCCCAATCCATGTTTAATTGGCTAAAGCCATCCCAGTTAAACACGCCCAAGCCGCCTAAGTTATTGGCCGATTTTTTCGCGGGTAAAGATCTTGGCTGGCCCGTTTGTACCATAAGGGCGGCATTATCATCCCACTGCGCGACACTGCCTTTCAGCATATTCCAGATAGTCGGGTTTAAAAGGTTATTGGCCGCCGTGTTAAAGCTGGCACCCGGCCGTGTTGTAATTACGCCAATCGTGCGGCGGCTTTTCATGTCATCATAAAGCGCGATAAGACCAGACGTATAACGCTTTGCATCGCGCCGAGCAGATGACGCCGCAAGTTCGAAGGCTTGCCGTTCATTCAGCGCAGCGACCTTTAATATACTGGCAATCTGTTGGTCTTCAATCTCTGGAATTTTCTGCCCATTTAAAGCGAGGCGCAAGGCTTTGGGTGCGCCCTCCAAGATTTTATTCATAGCATCAATTTTTGGCCCGATAATTAAGAGATTATCTGTTGGCGGTATAAGCGCGCGCGTGCCTTCTATATATTGGACCTGCGTCCATGCGCGGCCAGAAATATGCGCCAAGCGGCCTATAAGGCGCAAAGCGGCACGTTTATCCGTTTGATTGCGGCTCGTGCCATAGATCACAACATCATCGGATGTTGCAAAGGGGCCGGAGCGCGCTGCGAAGTTAGACAAATCATTAATATTTTTATTAACGGGCTTTGAAAGCGTTATTTTAGAGCCAAGGCCAAAGCTAAGTCCGGGGCGCGTTTGCGCGACAGAACAAATATCAATTTGAGGCGATGGCCGTAAGTCAGGCTGAATTTGAATTTCATTATTAGAGCCAACCAAATAGCCTTCGGGGATATCAAACCGAACCGTTTTGCGCGATTTGTCTATTTGAGTTTGCCCGAGTTTGCGCCCATTCAGCGTGACGTTAACCGTGGAGTCTTTAGCAATGACATCATTACTATTAAGGCGCAAGGTTACCCGTCCTGTGCGCTGCGCGGCAAAGGGTGTATCAAAGTTAAAACTTTGCGGCGGCGTTAGCCATGAATTAACAGGCGCTAAAACTCCCGCATCTGATAGCTTATTAGCCGTTTTAAATTCGGCGCGACTGTTTGACAAAATAGGCTGTAAATTGACTTCATTTGCGGTGGTCATCATGCGCCGCGTTAAAGGTAGCTTGTGCTGAGAAAAAGCATTGACCGACTCGCGAAGCTGCTCGGTTGTATCCCCTGTTAGAATAAGGCGGGGCGGGCGTTTTTCATCTAGAATAATCTGCGCGCCTTGGCTTAAGCGACCCTTTTCACTTCGTATATAAGGCAAGACATCAGAACGAAGCCCTGCGATAATATCAATATCATTACCAGAAAACGTATTTTTAAGCTTGGGCACAGCGCCGGCGCGTAGCGTTACGCCTTGTGTGATAAGGCTTTCATGACGAAATGCCTCTTCACCCATAACTTTTAAACCAACATTCATTAAATTGGCATTGCTTTGCTGCCGCCAGACAGAGTCAAGGTCACGCAAGTTCAAATCCCGCGTCATATTGCGGCCATAGAACACAAGCAGTGAACGATCTTTGCTGATTTCCCATCCCGCACTATTTGGCCCGGCACATGTTGAGGAGGTGGTAATGCCCGAGAGATAAAGCTTATTGCCGCGGCGGCGGAGGTGTTTTTGTTCCAGCCTAACCCGCGCATCAAAACGCTGGCCTTGTGCTTTTAGGATAATCGGGTCTGAGCCATTAATCCGTAGCTGTAAATTCCGGCGGTGGCGGAGCTGACCTGTGGGGCTTGCGGATACAAGCAGCTCAACGTTGTCAACCCACACGGTTTCCGGCAGGTCAAAGGGAATAATGAGTTCATTGGTTTTCCAATCCAATATGGTTGGATTATTGCCGACCAGCGCTTCAACGTTGACCTTACTAATATGCTCAGCCGCCCCGACAGATGGCGCCATTGTCAATATAGCCGAGATAAGCCATATCGTTAGAAAACGGTAAGTAAGCTGCGCTGAACGACGTAAGAATGATATGTTTTGACCCACTGGAGGACACCTTTTGGTTAATTCAGTGTCCAAGGAGCAATAAAAGTGCCAGTTCAGGCGAGTTTCATGATAAAATTTCAATTTATTGGATGTATAAAGATTAAATGCTCCGCTTTCGCTTAAAACCCATCATATGGATTGATGCCCTTCGCCGGCGTGCGGAGGCTGCGGGCGCTTTTGTGATGATCCTGCAAAGCGGCGACCATGATGGCGGCAGTATCGCAATTCTGGTTGAGCGTGCTGATCGCGAAATCTCGCTTTATACGGCGCAAACTCAAATGGACGGCGCGCGCGCGTGGCATAAAGAGAGCGGGATTTCACCGCTGGAGCTGAAAGACCGGATGACGCGCTTGCAGCGGTTAGATGAAGATATGTGGGTGATTGAAATTTCGGATAGTAAAGGGCGGCATTTTATTGATGAGCCCATATTGGATTCATGACATTTGAGGTCCAATATAAAGCGTTTCTGCGTAAAACCCTATGATATGGCTTGCGGGCAAGCTTTCGCGCGTTTAAAGCCGCGGCAATAGGTTATCAGAGTTTACCATGGCAAAATTAGAAATTGAGGCGACTCGCCGGCGCGTTTTTGCGATTATTTCCCATCCGGATGCGGGTAAAACCACTCTGACAGAAAATATGCTTTTGGCAGCAGGCGCGATTCATCAGGCCGGACAAGTTGCGGCGCGCGGTGAAGCGCGGCGTACACGGTCAGACTGGATGAAAATTGAGCAAGAACGCGGAATTTCAGTCTCCTCATCTGTTATGACTTTTGAGCATATGGAGCTAATATTTAATTTGCTCGATACGCCGGGCCATGAGGATTTTTCCGAAGATACATACCGTACGCTGACAGCAGCAGATAGCGCTGTTATGGTGCTTGATGCCGCCAAGGGGATTGAGCCGCAAACCCTCAAGCTATTTGAAGTCTGCCGTCTCCGCGATATTCCGATTATCACCTTTATCAATAAATTTGACCGCGAAGCGCGCGACCCATTTGATACTTTGGCCGAGATTGAAGATAAATTGGCGTTAGATGTTGTGCCCATGCAATGGCCCGCAGGGTCTGGCCGCCGCTTTAAGGGGGTTACCGATTTAGCAAGCGGCGATTTTTTACGCTTTGAACGGCCGGAAGAGTTGAAAGATTTGAGCTTTATCGCCAATAAAACGCCGCTAAGCGGGAATGAAATCAGCGCATTTTTTGACGATGATGATTTCTTGGAAGAATATCGTGAGGAAGTTGAACTGGCTGCAGAATATGGGGCGTTTAACGAGCAATCTTATTATGAAGGCCATATGACCCCTGTTTATTTTGGCTCTGCTTTGCGCCGATTTGGCGTGCTAGAGTTGATTAATGCTTTGGCGCAATTTGCGCCGGGGCCGCAGGTGGAGACGGTTAAAAAAGCGGGGCAGGACATAGAGATTACGCCGACAAGCAAAGAAGTCGCGGGTTTTGTTTTTAAAGTCCAAGCGAATATGGACCTTAACCACCGTGACCGCGTGGCCTTTTTAAGGCTGTGTTCCGGCGAATTTAAACGCGGTATGAAGCTTAAAACGGCGGAGAGTAAAACAGTCTCTGTCCATAATCCGATCTTGTTTTTTGCCCAAGACAGAGAACTCGCCGATAATGCTTATGCGGGGGATGTGATTGGTATTCCAAACCACGGCGCGCTGCGTGTAGGTGATAGCTTATCTGAAAGCGGGAAGGTGCGGTTTGCAGGTATCCCGAATTTTGCGCCGGAAATTTTACGCCGCGCACGGCCTATTGATCCGCTTAAGGCGAAACATTTGCGTAAGGCGCTGGAAAGCCTAGCGGAGGAGGGCGTCACGCAGCTTTTCCGTCCTGCTATTGGCTCTGATATGATTGTCGGTGCTGTGGGGGCGCTTCAAATTGATGTAATGGCTGAACGTATCAAGACGGAATATAATCTTGAAGTCCTCTTCGAAGTTCCGCCTTATAGTACCGCGCGCTGGCTCTCTTGTGATGACGAGGCGGTGCTGGAAAACTTCTTATCTAAAAACCGGAACAACTCCGGCGAAGATTTGGACGGTGCGCCGATTTTCCTCGCGAAATCCACATGGGATGTCAGCTACGCGCAAGAAAAAAATCCTGATATTCGGTTCCTGACAACAAAAGAACGAAAATAGGCTTTTTAAATTTATGGGCCGATAATATTGGCGCGGGCTTTGCTCTGTTAATTGCATAATGATTATTATGTAGGAGCGCCGTGCCAAAATGATACAAGCTTTCACCCCGTCCCTCATTATGTTTATTGCGACAGTAGCCATGACGGCGCTATTAATTATGCCAATTTTACGTATAAATATAAAACATGATCTAACACGGTTTTACTGGCGCGGTTTTTGGATATTTTTAGCTTTAATTACCGCTTTTGCCGGCGGCCAGCAGATATTAGCTCTAGCGGGCGTTGAGGTCGAAAAAGCCTCAATCTTTTACTTAGTCGGCCTTTCAGCCGCCTATATCACATTTGTTGTCTTCGCATGGTTCCGATTAACCTGGATTACGATTTGTGCTTTTGCACTCGGGTGTCTTCGCCGCTTGCGCCCCGCTAAATAACCCTAGCCGCCCGCCAGCCCTGTGAAGGCTTCACGGTTGACAGGTTTTACAGGAACAGAGGTAACCGTGGGAATGGCTTGGTCATTCGGCAAGGCTAAATCTTCTGCTGTTAAAACTTTTGGTACAGCGACATCATCATTTAAATGCCCATAAAGACTTCGCTGTCCGGCTTCTTCTGCGGAGAGGCGCGCGGTGTTTGCTAGGCGTTGAGGACGCTGCGCAGCATAAGCTTTCGGGGGCGCAGCAGAAGCTTGCGGGGGTAAGGGCGCGCGCGGCTGCGCGTTTGGAGCCTCGCCCGTTAAGGCGCGTATCAGCCCGCCTCGGCGCGGCGCTTGAGCGGTTTGAGGCTGCTGGGGCTGCTGCGCTAAAGGCAGAGCTTGCGGGCGCTGCGATTGCGTCGATGCCGCCGCCGCGCGCGGGGGTAATCCGTTAGATGTGCGCGTAATATGCGGCGCATTTTGCACGGGTGAGCTTTGGCGGCCTCTATTACCTTGAGCATTAAGGCGCTGCGGGGGCATAGATTGGCGATTGAGCTGTTGGGGAGCAGATCCGAGGCTATGGCGATAACGGCTCGCTTGGGGGGTGAGTTGATTAGGAAGCGCTTGGCGGATAACGCGGCGGCTGTGTCCAGATGTTGGCGTCTTCGGTGCCGTCATCCTTTTGGCATTTTGCGCCGGTATTGCCGGGCGGCGAGCGGGTGTGTTTTTCATCGTCTGCGGCGTTCCAATGCGTGTTGTTCGCACACCGGCTGGAATGATCCGGCTTTGTCCCGTCGGGTTTATCACTTGACTTTGATTAGCGCTGACACTGATGAGGCTTTGGATCGGCGAGACAGCGCGGCTATTAAATTCGCAAATGCCGTCTTTTTGGCGTGGGTTAGCGCGAACGAAATTCCATCCTCGGCACGCCGCATCGCCTTGGCATTGGGCTTGGCATTGACTATGCGATGCCGCAGTTGTTGCCGCATAAGGCTGACCGGGCCGATATGTGCCGGGGTCAGAGGCTTGCACGAGCGGGCTGAGCATCAGGGTGGAAACTAGGGAAATAAACGCCGTTTGAATGTGCTGCATGATATGCCTCGAATATGATTTGCAGCAATTATGCGCGAAGGGCGTTAGCGATTGGTTAACTATAGTCTATTTTTGGGGGCCAAATGGCGCCGCCAGAACCATCGTCCAATATGTCGCGAGCTTTGTGGCGGGATTAAATTCCAGCGCAACACCAAATTCTGTCACCTCATTGCTTAAAAGGGCTTCGTTATGGCCTTTACTATTTTTCCATCCTTGCAGAGCGTCTTCCCAGCTCCTTTGTCCTGCGGCAACATTTTCTAGCGCTGTGGAATATAAATATCCTTGCCGCCTAATGCGTATGCCGTGATGGGAGCCGTCTGTGCCTTCATGTTGGATAAGGCCGTGAAATGCAAGGTCGGCTGTGTGGACTTTAGCCGCGTCTTCAAGCTCCGTTTTCCAGCTGAGGGGGGCGAGGCCATATTGGGCGCGATATGCATTTACATCGCGAATAACAATATTCACATTAATGGGGGCGGGCTCAACAAGCTGAAAGGCGGAGTTTTCCCCAATTCCGCTATTCAGGCGACATTCGCCTTCGGGCTTTGAAATATCAGATTGATAGAAAACATGGCCGCGGCAAATATGCTCGGTCTCAGCTTGGCACAGCGCTGTGCAGGCTTCGGGGGAGGATGTAGGGATGATTTTATATGTGCCGTCATTGGCTTTGCGCTGTCCAAACATGTCATCTGCATAGGATATGTGCGCGAAGGCCATAAAAGAGAATATAAAAATATAACGAAACAAAGCCATAATCATTATATTAGCCTGCATAAATATACACGCATATCAATATCACTCAGGTTAAATCATGGTCAGAGTCATTAAAAAAATATTAATTTTCAGACAACGCTGCTTCTTGAACAGGCGGGGGGGTTAAACCATTGGCTAGGTTTCGCTCACTTATCATAGCATCGGTTAGGTCTTGATAAAACGCAGTTATGGCTTGGCGGCGACTATCCAGCTCAATATCCTCATCAGGTAAGATCGGGCGGTTTTTACGGCCTTTATGGGCTTCAAGCATGAAAGACTTCCAAATATCGACAGGGAGTAACCCGCCTGTAATTTTTCGCATGGGGCTATTGTCATCATTCCCCATCCAGACGCCGGTTGTATAATCCGCGGTAAAGCCGATGAACCATGCATCGCGGTAATCTTGGGATGTCCCCGTTTTACCGCCCGCAGGACGTTTGCCTAATTGAGCGCCGTGTCCCGTTCCGGATTCGACAACGTCTTGTAGTAGGCGTGTCATTTGCCGGGTGTTAGGTTTTGAATAGACACGCTCAGCCTCTCTTTTGGGGCGGGTATAGAGGTCATCGCCTGCCGTGTTTTTTATACGCTCTATTAAATAAGGCGTGATCTTTCGGCCTTGGTTAGGAAAAACCATATAAGCGCCGACCATGTCATCTAATGTCACTTCGGATGAGCCAAGGGCCAAAGAATAAGTCGCCCGTAGATTTGTACGCAGGCCAAAGCGGCGGCCAAGACTTGCGACTTTATCGGGGCCAATTTCTGCGCAGACCTTTGCGGCGATCGTATTAATCGACAGTTTAAGCGCTTCGCGCAGCGTCATCGGCCCGCGATATCGTTTGGTATAATTTTCCGGTGACCAGCCATTTATATCTGTTGGCCTGTCCACCCGTATGGTTCCTGATGTAAAGCCGTTCTCAAGCGCGGCGGCATATACGAAAGTCTTAAATGATGAACCGGGTTGACGTTTGGCCTGCACCGCACGGTTAAACTTGCTGGCTGTGTAATCCCGCCCGCCAATCATAGCGATGATTGCGCCGGTTTGGTTGTCGGTTGAGATGAGCGCAGCTTCCGACACTTTCTTGCGTTTATGCTCTTTTTCCAAAATCGACTCTGCTGCGTTTTTGGCGTGTTTTTGCATCTCGGGATCAATCGTAATTTGAATGACCAGATCGGGGTTTTTATACCCAACCAACTCATGCGCGCGCTCTGCGGTGTAATCAAAAACATGCCCAATGAGCTCATCGTCAATATAGCTATCAGTTGTGTCAATAATCACAGGCGGGTTTGTCATAGCCTCGGACATATCCAGAGTGGAAATAAACCCGTTGACGCGCATACGGTCGAGCACGAGCTGCGCCCGTGTCCATGCCGCATCAAAATTGCGTATCGGGTCATATGTGCTCGGCGCTTTGGGAATCCCTGCCAATAAGGCCGCTTCTGCGAGCGTAATTTGTTTGGCGGATTTCCCGAAATAACGCTGCGAGGCGGCTTCGATACCGACAATGCGGCGGCCTAGATCAATACGGTTTAAATAAAGCTCGAGGATTTCCTGTTTCGAGAGAATTTGCTCCATCTCATAGGCGAGCCACATTTCTTGAACTTTGCGTTTATAGGTTTGCTCGCGCGTTAGAACGAGATTTTTAACGAGCTGCTGCGTTAGGGTCGAGCCGCCCTGCGCTTTACGGCCAGATTTAGTGTTTTCAAAAAAGGCGCGTAAGATGGCTTTACGGTCAATTCCCGGGTGTGAATAAAACCGTTCATCTTCAATCGCTAAAAATGCATTAGGCAGATAGGGCGGCAGTTCGGTTATTTTCAGCGGACGCCCAATATAAGGGCCGCGATGTCCGATAACATGGCCTGTGCTATCAACAAGCGTGTAATTGGTTTCGAGGTTAAGCTCCCACATTTTGGCTTTATCGGGGAGTTGGGGAATACCTTGCAGAACAAATTGACGGCCAAAGGCATAAGCGACGGCGGTAATAATCAAGAGGAGTGTAATAACGGATAGCCATATCGTCCGCTTGCGGCGCAAGGCGTTATCATTAGCAGCATCAATGTCAGCACGAAATGTTGGCATAATTCTCGCTAGCCTAAATCCTCTTTCAAAGCTAGATGTCTTACATGACAGACTCACAACATAATAAGCACGGCTCGTCTTCACAGTCTAACGCCTTCTGGAAAACCAAAAATATGGCGGAATTAAGCCGCGATGAATGGGAAAGCCTCTGTGACGGCTGTGGAAAATGCTGTTGCATCCGACTCGAAGATGAAGATACGGGGGCCATTTATATTACGGATGTGGCCTGTAAGCTGTTTGATTCGGGGCAATGCAGCTGCTCTGACTATCCAAATCGGTCAAAAAACGTACCGGATTGCGTGACTTTAACGCCGAATAATGTCTCGCAGCTTCATTGGATGCCGCAAACCTGTGCCTATCGCCTTGTCGCTAATGGCGATGATTTACCGCATTATCATCACCTTGTTAGCGGCTCTCGGCAGAGTATTCATGAGGCAGGGATGAGCGTGCAAGACGCGGTTTATTCCGAGGACGATATTGATGAAGATGATATCCCGCGCCGCATTGTGATTTGGCCCGGTGAGCCGGATATTGGTGAATAAGCCGCGGGCCTAAGCTCTAACGCCTGATAAAAATAATATATATATCCACGCGCTGTTGGCTGGCGTCATAATGTAATCATGACATTTATAGATCCTGCCCCGCTTGAGCGCGCCATAGGTCATATGGTTGAGCAAATGAACGCCTATCCGGCTGATGTTGATGAGATGCCGTTGGAGGCGTGTGAAAAGCTTGCCAAAGCGATCAGTGTGCATGTGAAAGCTGTGCAGGATATTACCGCTCACAATGCGCGCTGCGCCGCGCAAGAGGATGATAAAAAATATCTAAGCTATGAAAACCTACCCCCGCCGAGTCCAGAAGAGCGAGCCCGATTTATTAAACGGCTTACACATCTCTACAATCGCCTCAATGCCGGCCGCGAAATACCAAGCCCTGATACAGGGACTTCGTGAACATGATCCGGCACATATGGAGTATCTCTGGGCGCTTTATGCGCGTCCAGATCAATGGCCGCCCGAGAGTGATTGGCTGATATGGTTACTTCTTGGTGGGCGCGGCTCTGGTAAAACACGGGCCGGCGCAGAGTGGATACGCCGAAAGGTCAGTTACGGTGCGGGGCGCATTGCCTTAGTCGCGCCAAGTTTTAATGATGCGCGTGAGGTGATGATCGAGGGAGAAAGCGGCTTACGCCATATTGGCTATCCAGATGAAAGACCGCAATTCATCTCCTCGCGGCGGCGGCTGGAATGGCCCAATGGTGCCGTTGGGCAGGTTTTTTCATCCGAAGATCCAGATAGTCTACGCGGGCCGCAATTTGAATATGCCTGGGCGGATGAGTTTTGCGCATGGAGCTATCCGGCAGATACATTATCTAATTTACGAATGGGCCTTCGCTTGGGGCCGCATCCGCAATTAGTGGTTACGACAACGCCGCGCCCCCTGCCGGCGCTTAAAAACCTCATGAAACTGCGCGGGCTGATTACAAGCCATATGAAAACGCAGGATAATGATGGCTTCCTTGCGCCCGGGTTTATTGCCGCGATGGAAGATAGTTACGGCGGTACGCGGCTGGGGCGGCAGGAACTTGACGGGGAATTTATTGAAGACTTACCAGGCGCACTGTGGAGTCGGGCGATGTTGGAGTCCTGCCGAACAGAAGCCCGTTCGCAATATGACCGCCTCATTATAGCGCTCGACCCACCTGTGACGGGGCATAAAAACTCGGATGCTTGCGGTATGATCGTGGCGGGCCGTGTTGGCCAGGGACGGGAGGCCCGCGCGTTTATTTTAGAAGATGCTACGCTTCAAGGCGTTAGTCCTGAAAGCTGGGCCGCCATGGCCGTTGGTCTTTATCAAAGTTGGGAGGCTGATTATATATTAGCCGAAACGAACCAAGGGGGAGATCTTGTTAAAACCGTTTTACATATGATTGACCCAAGCGTTCCCGTCCGCACTGTTTTTGCAAGCCGAGGAAAACGGTTGCGGGCAGAGCCTGTGGCAGCGCTTTATGGGCAAGGCCGCGTTCACCATATTGGCTCTAATTTTGCGGCGCTGGAAGATGAACTTTGCCTGATTGGGACAGATAATTTGCGTAAAAGCCCAGATAGAGCCGATGCGCTTGTTTGGGCGGTAACAGATTTACTTCTCTCTAAAAACTCGCGCCCCACTATTCGCGGTTTTTAGGTTTACGGCCATATAATATCAGCCATTTCTCTGGTTTAAGGTTTGCGCCGCAGCAGCGGCTCTGGCAAGCTGGGTCATGATTGAAACTTTCGCGCCCGCCCTTATTGTTTTAACGGTTTTATTATTTGCTTGGCTTTGGACGACCCGCCGTAAGCCCGATTTCAAAGCGCCGGAGACAAAAGCCTTTAATCCGGCTATTTTTTATAATTTTAGCTTACGGCCAAGCCTTTTCGTCAATCAATCTGAACAGGCCTTATTTGCGGTTTTATATAAACGGCTCACGCCTCAATACCGCGTATTTTCGAAAGTCCGCTTGGAAGATATTATTGGTGTTAAGCCGCATCGCGGAGATGCCCAAACGGCGTGGTCATTGCGCGGGCGTGTGAAAAGCCGCCATGTTGATTTCCTGATTGTAACGCCGCAAGGGGCTCCTCTTATGATTATCGAGCTTGATGGTCGTTCGCATCAATCTGCGGCGGCGAAGCGCCCTGATGCGTTTAAAAATGGGCTAGCAAAAGCCGTGGGCCTTCCCCTGCGCCGTGTGACGGTAGGACAGGATTTTCACGGCTTTGTGAGCAAAATAAAGACGGAACTGCCGCGGTCTTAAACAGCTGTTAACCGTAATCACGTCATGATGCGCTATAAACATAGAGTATGGATATGACACAGGCACCGAAAAATAAGACGCTTTCAAGTAGTTTAAAGCCTCGCCAAGATTTAAAAGCGGCCTCAAAAGAGCTCGCGGCCTTAAACCGTGAATTGGCTACGCAAATGATTGTTTTGGCTAGTCAAACCGGCGATGTAAATGCCTTGACGCAATCGGCCTCTATGCTGCGGCGCTCTCAAAACCGCTTTGGCCCTGAGAATACACCGCAGGAAAATGCCGAGATTCATTTAATATTGGCGAGCACTTTGTTCCAAATCGCCCGCGCCGAACATAATGCAGATATATTACAACAGGCAATTACTGAATATCGCCACGCGATAACTCTGGCGTCAGTGACGAGCAATGAGCGGTTGCGTGCGCGTATTCGCAAGGACTATGCTGCGGCAAAAGATTATAGCCGCGATATGAGCGTTAACCCATCCCGCAAAGGCGCGGCATAACGGGACTGAAAACAATCAGTTTTTCCCAAAGGGCTTGAGATAAATCCTCACCCCCCAGTTTTCACGCTATCTTTCATTCATCGTCAGAAATGACTTCGATATTTCTTACGGCTTAATTATCGCAGCCGTCTGAATATCATGACAAAGATAGACCTTATTTATGAAAAATTGGATGAAAGTGATGCGCGGAAACGCGCCTGCAACAAAACATGGGCTTGCGGCAGATATGTCGGGTAAGGCACAAGAGGCGCGGCCCTTAATCGCGCTACAACTCGCCCATCAAGCCCATTGGGGAGACCGAAGTTTCGAAGGGTTATCGCGCGCCGGATATCAGTCAAATGCCATTGCTTATCGCTGCGTTCGCCTGATTGCGGAAGCGGCAGCCTCTGTCGGCTTTTGTGTGAGCCGGAATGGCTGCGAGACAAATCTTAACGACCCCCTCTTAAGGGCCTTTAGTCATGCCCATAGCGAGGCGTCTTTCACGCAAGTTTTGGAGCAATTTTATGGATATCTTCAGGTGTCAGGAAATGGCTATCTTGAAGCGGTAAAGCTCGATGACCGCGTAATTGGATTTCGGGCATTGCGGCCTGACCGCGTTGAGGTGAAAACTAGCCAAAAGGGACATAAAACGGGTTATCAACATAGTCTGAATAATCGCAAACGTTTTATCAAAGATGATCTGGCAACGGGGCAATGCGGTGTTTATCACCTGCGACTTTTCCACCCCCATGATGATCTTTATGGCTATGCTCCGATGGAAGCCGCGGCCCGCGCGATTGATCTGCATAATGAAGGCGCGCGGTGGTCGAAAGCTTTGCTCGATAATTCGGCCCGCCCGAGCGGCGCTTTAATTTACCAAGGTGCGCAGGGCAGTGAGCGATTATCAAGCGATCAATTTGACCGCCTTAAAACCGAATTAGAGCAGGCCCATAGCGGGGCCGAACGGGCAGGGCGGCCGATGCTACTTGAGGGCGGCCTTGATTGGAAAGCGATGAGTTTATCGCCGACTGATATGGATTTTCTCAATGCTCGGCGGGAAGCCGCCCGCGAGATTGCCTTGGCTTTTGGTGTTCCGCCGATGCTGCTCGGTATTCCGGGGGATAATACCTATTCCAATTACCGCGAGGCGAATCTGGCGTTTTGGCGCATTGTTATTCTGCCGTTGGTAAAAAAGACGGCGCAAGGATTAGAACGCTGGATGCGGCCTCACTTTGGTGATGATGTTAAAATAGCCGCCGATATGGACTCTATTCCGGCGCTTTCTGAGGAACGCGCCGCGCTGTGGACACGCCTATCGACTGCGAGTTTTTTAACGGATGAAGAGCGGCGTCAAATGGCAGACCTTCCCCCTTTGGGAGGCGCGGATGAGTGATAAATCCGGATTTTACATTGAGAAGAAATTTACGCTTGGGTTTGTCTTGGCTTTATGTCTTCAAACGGCAAGCGGCTTAATGTGGGCCGGAGCGGCTGAAGCTCGGCTTAAAATGCTTGAAACGGACGTTTCGCAAGCGCCGCCAGTTTATGAGCGCTTGGCGCGTTTGGAAGAAAAAGTCGACCTCACCCGCGAAAGCGTTGTGCGTATTGAAAAGCGCCTTGATGCGATGCCGTAAGGCGTCGCGTTATAAGGCTTTGATCTAAGCATTAAGCTTACTGTCTAAAGGAACCCCATGATGTTAATGACCGCTGCGCCCAAAGGGGCGTCAGGGACAGGCTTGTCTGTGCCAAATTTAAATCAAGCTGATTTACCTCAAAATAATATATTGAATTTGGCGGGTTATGCCAGCCGATTTGATGTCACCGATTTATCGGGCGATCGTGTGCGGCGCGGCGCGTTTTCGGCGGCGCTTTTAAGCCGTAGCGAAAAACTACCGATGCTTTTTAATCACGAAACGGACATCCCAATCGGTGTTTGGGATGATGTCTTTGAAGACGAAATCGGTCTTTATGTCAAAGGCCGTTTATTTCTTGACAGCGCCGATGCTGACCGTTCCGCCCGCCTGATTACAAGCGGAAGCGTGAGCGGGTTATCAATCGGCTTTCGAACACGCCGCCATGTCATGCGCCCCGATGAAGGGCGTGATTTATTTGATCTTGAATTGTGGGAGGTTTCCATTGTCGCCTTCCCAATGCTGCCGAGTGCTCGCCTGACCGAAATCGGAATGGATAGCACAGACAGCGAAATCTTAGACGATGTTACTTCCCTCCCACAAGCTAATGAAATGATAAAGGAGTCAGTTAATGACTAAAGCTGTGCGTAAAGAAACCAAAGCGGCTACTATGCCGCAAGGTCGTGATTTTTCTAAAAACTTCGCGGCTTTTAAAACAGCCAATGATGCACGTCTTGCTGAGCTTGAACAAAAGCAAAGCCAGATTGAAACGCTCAATAAAACGGTATCTCGCCAAACAGGCCAGATTGAACGCCTGACTATGGCGGCATCTGATGGCCGTGAAACTCATTTGGACGTAAAATCCGATAGCCAAACGCGAAAAGCCTGGTCACGTTATGTGCGCTCTGGCGATCAAGCGGCCTTGCAAGAACTCGAAGGGAAATCCCTCACGGCGTCTGACGGTAACGGCGGTTATATCGTGCCTGTTGAAACGGAAACTGTGATTGACTCCGCTTTGGCTGAGGTATCGCCATTTCGAAACTTAGCAACGATTCGGGCTGTCAGTACGGCGAATTTTACCAAACCTATTAGCTCCGGCGGTGCTGTTGCAGGCTGGGCTGGAGACGCCGAAACTCGCACGGAAACAACAGCGCCTGATCTGGATTTAATTGAATTTCCAGCCGGCGAGCTTTACGCCATGCCAGCGGCCACCCAGACCTTATTGGATGATAGCGTCGCTGACGTCGATCAATGGCTCGCTGAAGAAGTGCAGGACGTGTTTTCGGCACAGGAAACAGCCGCATTTGTGCTGGGCGATGGGGTCAATAAACCGCGCGGTATTCTTAGCTACCCTCAGGCGGCTGATGGCAGCGAATCTAAAGGTGAAATTGGCTATGTACCAACAGGCGTTGACGGTGATTTTGATGCCGAAGCACCAATAGATGCATTGATTGACCTGACCTATGCTCCGGAAACGCGGTACCGCCGTAATGCGAGCTTTATTATGAACCGCCGTACACTTGGCCGTCTTCGTAAGTTTAAAGACGCGGATGGCAATTACATCTGGCAAGCATCTAACCAAGCCGGTCAGCCATCTACACTCCTTGGCTTCCCGGTTATTGAAATTGAAGATATGCCGGACATTGCCTCGGGTTCTATGCCTGTTGCCTTTGGTGATTTTCGCCGCGGTTATTTAATTGCAGACCGTCAAGGCGTGCGTGTTTTGCGTGACCCTTATTCCGCTAAACCCTTTGTTCTATTTTATACAACCAAACGGGTTGGCGGCGGCATTCAGGATTTCAGCGCGATTAAGCTGCTGAAATGTTCTGAAGCTTAGAGTTTAATTAAACTTTTTTTGCCCTGCCGCCTCCGTTTTTCGGAGGTGGCCCTTCTAAACCTTTCTTGAAATGAGTCATATTATGAACGTGAAAGACCTCATGAGTCCGGCCCTAGAGCCTGTCTCACTTGCCCGCGTTAAGCTTTTTCTACGTGTCGATCACGATAATGAAGATGACTTAATTACGGCTATGATTGAAGCCGCTCGGGTGCAAGTTGAATATTATTGCAGCGTCAGTTTAATGACACGCGCGCGATTACTGTCATTTAAGAATAATGCGCGCGAAGAGATTATAATTAATCATTACCCGATCAATAATATCGAGGCTGTGAAGCTTATAGATGATGCGGGCGTGGAAACGCTATTAACGCCCGCGCAATATACGGCGAGTTTGCGGGCGCGTCCTGCGCGTCTTCGCGTGAACCGGCCCAGCGCATCTACGGGTGTATGCCATGTTGAGATTGAGGCTGTAGCGGGTTACGGCGCGGATGAGCGCGATATTCCGGCCCCCTTCATCCAAGCCATATTGCTTCTGATTGCACAGTTTTATGAGCGCGGCGAGACACGGCCTGATGATCTACCGCTCATGGTGCAAGCCTTGCTCATGCCCTACCGAGGCGTGCGGCTATGATGGGTCAATTAAGAACGCCAATCGGCGTATATACAGCCGAAGAAACGCCAGATGGGCGCGGCGGGTTTGAAACACGCTGGATATTTCATAGCCGCCTTTGGGCGCATATCGAGGCGCGGCTATCGCGTGAAATTGATAGAAATGGTCGGCGCACCGTGACGCAAAATTATCAAGTCACAACGCGGTACAGCCGAGACTTACCGGAACGGATACGGGTGTTATGGGGTGAGAGGATTTTACGCGTCATTGCTGTGTCTGACCCCGATGCGCGTCAAGAACGGCTTCATTTTATGTGTGAGGAGGAGCAGCAATGAGCGCAGCTAAAGGGCCGGCTATTATTTCGGCTATATTACATGATTTTTTAAAGGATGATTTTGACATTACGGCAATCTTTGGAAGCCCCCCAAGGCTTTATGACTATCCACCGGATGATCCTATTTATCCCTATTTAAGTTACGGAACAGTTCGAAGCGAAGACCGCAGCGGCGATGATGTCGAGATTTTATCGCATATGGTCACATTACATGTCTGGTCGCGCTATAGCGGGCGGGCCGAGATATTGGATCTTCTTACGACATTATCAAACCGCTTAGAGGTGATCCCAAAAGCACAAGGCGATTACCGCATTGTGGGGCTTAATATTCTTTACACGGATGTGTTTCGTGCGCGCGATAACCGCACGCAACACGGGTTAATCCGGCTTTCTATTCAAACCGAAACTCTTGTGATGGAGACACAGCTATGACGGCGCAACGTGGACGAGATATGCTCGTTAAAATTAGAAATGAAGCCAGTGAGTTTATTACGGTCGCAGGGCTTCGGAGTAAAACACTTACATTTAATGCTCGCACGATTGATGTCACAGATCACGATTCTGCCGATCAATGGCGAGAACTGTTACCGGGAAGCGGTGTTAAATCTGCGGATATTTCTGGCACAGGTATTTTTAAAGATGCTCAAAGCGATGCACTTGTTCGGCAAGCTTTCTTTAATCAGTCGCCTTTGGCGTGCCAATTCATTCTGCCCGGTTTTGGCCGCGTCGAGGGTGACTTTATCATTAACCGTTTAAGCTTTGCGGGAAGTTTCGCCGGGGAAGCCAGTTATGAAATTAGCTTTACCTCTGCTGGGGCCGCTAGTTTTACAGCGGTTTAAGTCTGATGACAGCCGGTTTTCAGCCCGCAGATCAACATGTTCAAATCAATGAACGGCTATATACATTACGTCTAACGCTTGGAGCTTTAGCTGAAATATCACAGCTTTTAAAAGCTGCGGGGCCAAGAGGGCTAAGCGCGCAAATGAAGGCGCTAACGCCCGAGGCGTCCTGCGTCATGCTGCGGGCTTTATTACGTCCATGCCACAGCCGCGACATGCCGTACATCCGTAAGGGTGATCTAACGGCGGAATTATTACGCGCTATGGCATTGATTTTCGAACATAGTTTTTACGGGTTAAGCGGCGGTTCGGCTCATGAGTAATTCACCTGATTGGCCTTTTACAGCATGGCTAGATGTGGCGGTTCGAATTTTTGGACTGTCACCGCAAGATTTTTGGACAATGAGTCTCCTCGATTGGCTGACGCTTTTGGAACAGCGAGCGGGATGCTCCCATGTCAAACCGATTAGCCGCCAAAGCTTATCGCAAATGATGGTGAATTTCCCCGATGAGAATGAGGGCTGTGAGATTCGGGGCGGTAAGCGTCAGGGCGGTAAACGTCTAAACGGCGCGATGGAGTAAGATATTATGGATGATTTTAATAAGAGCGCTCAAGCGCTGAATGATTTGGAAATTGTGCGTGTCACGGCGGCTGGCAAAGGGCGGCTCAAGAGCGATGTCGACTGGTTGAACCAAACGCCACCTGATTACGCTCTGTTCGAGGGGGACGTG
>CAZEOD010000001.1:79339-112108 GCA_964513675.1 uncultured Caulobacterales bacterium
CTCAAGCGCTGAATGATTTTGCTGATGGGCCCGGGCTACAAGCGGCAGATGATTTAGCCCGCGTTTTCGAAGTGGCGGGCGACCGCATTGCTAATTCATTAGAACGCGCTGCGCGGCGGGGTGAGTTATCTTTTAATGCGCTGGCGAGTTCTGTAGCGCAGGACTTAACGCGCTTGGCTGTCGATCAGTTTATTACGGGCCCGATTACGGATGCGCTAGGCGGGGCCTTAGGCGGCTTACTTGGCGGCGTCAGTGGAGCCAATTCTGGCGGGCGCAATACAACCGTTAATTTGAACGTTTCGGGGATGGATAATCCGCAAAGCTTACAGCGCTCGCAAGGGCAAATCTCTGCGGCTGTGGCCCGCGCTGTGGCGAGTGGCCAACGTTATATCTAAAGGATTTAAAGATGGACTTTCACGATATACGCTTTCCTATACGCCTTGCATTTGGCGCGCGGGGCGGCCCAAGGCGGCAAATCTCTATTACAGCTTTGTCGAATGGGACAGAGCAGCGCAATGCCGCCCAGCGGTTTTCTCGGCGTGTCTATGATGCCGGAACAGCGTTAAAATCACTCGATGATATTTATACGCTTCTTAATTTTTTCGAAGCGCGTCAGGGGCCATTATATGCCTTTCGATTTCGTGACCCGTTTGATTTCAAATCTAGCGCGAGCGGGGCGCCGATCACAGCGCTGGATCAAGCCATAGGTACAGGAAATGGGCGGGGGCGAGACTTTCGATTATCTAAAATATATGGCGATGACGCGGGGCATGTTACCCGGCTGATTACAAAGCCAATCGCGGACAGCGTTCGAATAGCCGTTGATGGCCTTGTCACGTCTGAGTTTTTACTCAATGCGCAAACGGGTGAGGTCAGACTTACTAATGCGCCGAGGCAAGGCGGAATTATCACGGCTGGGTTTGAGTTTGATACGCCTGTTCGCTTTGACGCGCCGCAGCTTGATATTTCTTTGGATAGTTTCGGGGCGGGCGAAATTCCGTCGATTCCTTTAATTGAGGTTCTGGACCATGCGTAATCTTTCAGCGGCGCAAAATCAGCAATTTCGTGGCCCCTCAACGCAATTATGTTGGGCGTGGCGCTTGGTGCGTAAAGATGGGCGGCGCCTTGGATTTACAAACCATGATACGGATATTAGTTTTGGCGGTCTTAAGTATGAAGCCAAAGCAGGGTTTGATGCCGGCGCTTTAGAGCAAGATATCGGATTTTCAGTCAATAGCGCCCGCGCCGATGGTTTATTCTCATCGGATTTAATAACCCCTAAGGATTTACGCGCAGGGCTATATGATGGTGCGGATATAGATTTATTTCGTCTTGATTGGCGTGATGCGTCATCAGCGCTTCATGTGGCGCATTGGACGCTGGGTGATGTGACCATGGGCGCGGCCGGGTTTGAAGCGGAGTTGATTGGCCGCACGGCCAAACTTGACCGCTCTACAGGCCGCGTGTTTTCTCGCTATTGTGATGCAGAGCTTGGGGATCGCCGCTGCGGATTAAACCTTGCAGATTTTCCGAATGGCACGACCTGTCCGCGCAGCTTTCAGGCCTGCCGTGAGCAATTTAATAACACTCATAATTTCCGAGGGTTTCCCTATTTACTCGGTGATGACGCTTTGGCGCGCGGCCCGCAAACAGGGGAAACACTTGACGGCGGCTCTCGCTATTCATGACCATAACAACAAATGAGCCGCGATCTCGGTCTTTGATTATCAAGACTGCTTTAACGTGGCTTGATACACCTTATCAACATCAAGCGAGCGTGAAAGCCTCTGGCTGTGATTGTCTGGGGCTTATCAGGGGTGTGTGGCGGGAGTTATATGGCAGCGAGCCTGTTGAGTTACCGCCTTATAATATAGATTGGGCCGAAACAGGCGGTGAAGAAACTTTGCTTAACGCCGCGCAAAATTACCTAAGCCCCATTGCTAAAACTCACGCGCAGCCGGGTGATGTTCTTATGTTTCGTATGCAGCCGCAGGCCATGTGTAAACATGTGGCGATCCTCATGAGTCCGAACTCAATGCTCCATGCTTATTGGGGCCGCGCCGTCGTTGAAAGCGCCCTTATACCCTATTGGCGTCGACGCTGGGTTTATAGTTTTTCTTTTCCTGACATGGATGTTTAAATGACAACTCTTCTTGTAAATGGCGCGCGTCAAATTGGAACAAATTTGATCCAAGCCGCAGGTCAATATGCACAAAATTATGCCGTGCAATCTGTCGGCCGTTTGTTTGACAACCGAAATATTCAAGGCCCTCGTCTTGATAGTTTTCATATTCAAACCTCACGCGATGGCGCGCCTATGGCACGTGTTTTTGGCCGCACACGCCTTGCCGGACAGGTGATATGGGCCTCGCAGGTTTTAGAGACATCAACCGAAGAACGGTCTGGCGGGAAGGGCGGCCCCTCGCAGACTAATTTCAGCTATAGCGTCAGTTTTGCGGTTGGGCTGTGTGAAGGAGAAATTCTATCCGTTGACAGAATTTGGGCGAATGGCGCAATTTTACCCATTTCCGATATTACGATGCGCGTCTACCTCGGCGGTGAAAATCAATCCGCCGATCCTGTTATTGCAGCCATTGAAGATGGGAATGTTCCGGCCTTTCAGGGCACGGCCTATGTTGTGTTTGAGGATTTTCCGCTAGATGCATATGGCGGGCGTTTACCGCAGCTTTCTTTCGAAGTGCAGCGTATCCCAAATATTCGCCCCGGCGAACCGCGCCTTGAAGACTTGGTGCAAAGCGTGTGTCTTTTGCCCTCATCGGGTGAATTTGCCTATGCGTCTGAACCCGTTGAAGATCAATTAGGCGCGGGACAATCTTTCACTATAAATGTCAATAATTTAACGGGGCTGACAGACATAGAACGGGCTTTGGATCAATTAGAAGCGCAGCTTCCAAATTGCCGCCATGTGTCGATTATCATTAGTTGGTTTGCTACGGATCTGCGTATGGAAAGCTGCGCGCTTCGTCCCGGTGTTGAACAAAGACTCCGCAGCACAGATCCGCTGACATGGTCTGTTGGCGGTGTCGAGCGAAGCGGCGCTTATCTGATTAACCGTGACGAGCAAGACCGTCCTGTGTTCGGCGGAACGCCATCGGATGAGTCGATCTTACAAGCGATTAGCGCGCTGAAAGCGCGGGGATTTGCCGTCACCCTTTACCCGTTTATCCTCATGGATATTCCGCCGGAGAATGATCTCACAGACCCTTATACGGGCGAGGCTGGACAAGCTGTATTTCCATGGCGGGGGCGAATAACCTGTACGCCTTCGCCGGGCCAGATAGACACGATTGACAAAACAGCGGCAATACAAGGCGCAGTAGATTCGTTTATTGGGAATAGTCAGCTTGCTGACTTTTCGCTTAACGAAACGGGGGTTGTTATGCCGGATGATGATTTTGGCTATCGCCGCTTTATCCTGCATTATGCCCATCTGGCTAAATTATCAGGGCAAGTTGATAATTTCCTTATTGGGTCAGAGCTTCGGAGCCTGACACAGCTTCGCAATGATTTAAATGAATTTCCTTTTGTCACGGCGCTTGCGAAACTGGCTGATGATGTCTCGGGCGTTGTCGGGCCGGATGTAAAGCTCTCTTATGCCGCAGATTGGTCTGAATATTTTGGCTATCATCCACAAGACGGTTCAGGGGATGTCTTTTTTCATCTTGATGAGCTCTGGTCAAAACCTTCGATTAACGCTGTTGGTATTGATAGCTATATGCCGCTCTCAGATTGGCGCGCGGGAAATGACCACCGCGACGGGCAAATCTATGATGATATTTATGACCGGAATTATTTGCGCTCTAATGTGCTGGGCGGTGAAGGCTATGATTGGTTTTATGCCTCCGAGGAGGACCGCGATAATCAAGTTCGAACGCCAATCAGAGATGGCTTGAACGGCGAGGATTGGATATTCCGTTTTAAAGATATTCAAAATTGGTGGAGCCATGAGCATTTTAACCGTATTGATGGTGTTGTAGCCGATGAGCCAACGTCATGGGTGCCGCAGTCGAAACCGTTTTGGATCACAGAGCTAGGCTGCCCCGCCGTTGATAACGGCTCAAACCAACCGAATGTCTTCGTTGATCCGAAAAGTAGTGAGAGCTTTTTCCCTTATTATTCATCAGAAACCCGAGATGATTTAATTCAGCGTCGATATATTGAAACTTATTTGGATTTCTGGGCTCCGCAGAGCGGCAAGAATATTTTATCGCCTATTTATAACGGCCCTATGATTGACCTTAGCCGCGCGAGTATTTGGACATGGGATGCGCGGCCCTTTCCTGATTTTCCAGCGCGGCGCGATATCTGGGCCGATGGCGATAATTGGGAGTTTGGTCATTGGCTTACGGGGCGAACGGGGCTTGTTCCGCTCGCGGATGTTGTTGACGAAATTGCGCAGGATACGGGGCTTAAAAATGTTGATGTGTCGCGCGTAGCGGGCCTCGTCGAGGGCTATGTGATTGATCGGCCGATGACGGCCCGCGCTGCGCTTGAGCCATTGGCGGCAATCTACGGATTTAACGTTGTTGAACGCGCGCAGGCTTTAAGCTTTGTCTCGGATGGGTTTGAAACGATCACAGATTTAGATGAAGGCGATATCATTGAAGGCGACGAAAATGCGGCCATGATTGTCAGAGCGGATATGGAATCTGAACTTTTAGATGTTCGTTTGCAATTCATTGACGGTGCGCAGGACTATCAGCTTGGCTCGTTCTCTGCGCGTAACCACGGCGCTGAAACGGTTCGCGTTTTAGATTTGAACGCTCCGATTGTCCTGTCATTACCTCTGGCTAATTTCGCTGCCGAGAGCTTACTTTCTAAATCGACCTTAGGCCGTGAACGTTTATCTATAAGCCTCTCGACGGCCCGTATTGATCTAGAGGGTGGCGATATTATTCGCCTGCCAGATGACGATACGCTATGGCTGATTGGCGATATGCAAGGGGAGGCGGCGCAAATGAATATTCGCGCGCGCCGCGTACAGCCGCGCCGGGGCCTACCGCCCGCAGGCTCACGGCCGGAACCGGTGCAGCCAATACCGCAAAGATCACGTCCCTATCCCATCTATTTAGACATTGCCGATATAACTGGCCGTGACCTTACCGCTCGCAATCAATCAGGGCCAGTTGTGGGTGCGCGCGTCATACCGTTTTCACCAACAGAGATTTCGATTGAGCAGGCATCAATAGGCCTAAAAACACCGCCTATTGTTGGCAGCTTAGCAACGGAACTTAGGCGCGGGCCGATTGGCCGTATAGATTGCGCTGCCTCGTTAGATATTTTTCTAATGGACGGCATATTATCCTCAGTTACTTATGAGGAGTTATTAAGCGGCGCTAATCATTTTGCGGTTGAGACGGATTTAGGCTGGGAAATAATTGCGGCGCAAAATGCGGTTTTAATCGGGCCGCGTAAATATCGGTTATCGCATCTGCTTCGCGGTTTGGCGGGATCAGATGCAGAGATGGTGAATAATATTCCCGCTAGAGCGTCTATTATTTTGCTCTCTGGCCCCCGAGGATTAGAAGGCGGGCCTAGGGGCGGTTTTGATAATGAGCCGGATGGCGGCTTAGGCCGTATAGCCTTGCCGAATGATTTAATTGGCGCAGAGCTGATGCTACAAGCCTTTTCCGCTGGACGAGAAAGCCGTGCGCAGCCCGTTCGTTATGAGGGACGTCACCTGCGGCCATTTTCACCTGTTCATGGGCGTTATAATGCGGCGCTTGGGCGGGCCTCATGGATTCGCCGTTCCCGCATAGATAATGACCGCTGGACAGGGCTTGATATTCCGCTTGGAGAGGCAAAAGAAATATATAATGTCAAAATCTATCAAGGCGGTGAGGAAATATTGAGCGGTGAAACAGCGCATCCCTTTTTCGATTTAACCCCTGATTTAATGACATCGGCAGATTATATTGAAGTGGCTCAAGGCTCTGAGGCTTACGGCTTTGGGGCGGCGCTGCTAATTCCTATTAACCCATAGCTTGCAATCATAGCCCGAGCGCCCACATAGGGGGCGGAGGTTGTGAGTAAATGGCAAAAGATCCTTATAAGTTACTGGGTGTTGGTAAAGATGCAGATGAGAAGGCTATTCAGTCAGCTTATCGTAAGCTTGCGAAAAAATATCACCCAGATGTCAATTCTGGTGAGGCCGCGGCTGAAAAATTTAAAGAAATTACGGCGGCTTATAATCTTTTATCAAATCCAAAACTGAAACAGCAATATGACAGTGGCCGCGTTGATGCCAATGGCCAGCAAAACCCTTATGGCGGTTTCGGCGGCGGGGGTAATCCTTTTGGCGGTGGGGGCAACCCCTTTGGCCGAAGCCAAAGCGGTGGTTTTGGCGGCGGCGGTGTTGGCGGCGGCAGTGATATGAACGACATGCTTGAAAGCTTGTTTGGCATGCAAATGGGCGGCGGCTCTCCTTTTGGCGGCGGGCGCAGCGCCGCGCAGCAGCGGCGTCCTAAAAGCGGCGCAAATATTCGCTACCGCGTTAAGATTTCTTTCTTTGAAGCGTGGACGGGGCTGACGAAGACGATCAAACCAAAATCAGGCGGGACGCTTAAGATCACTATTCCTGCGGGCATTGAAACGGGCGAGACGATTACGCTTAAAGGCCGGGGTAAACCAGGGCAATATGGCGGTAGCGCCGGGAATGCCCTTATCGACATTACGGTTGCCCCGCATAAATATTTTCGTCGTCAGGGCCATAATATCTACCTTGATTTACCTGTTATGCTGGATGAAGCGCTTTCGGCAGAAAAAATCCCTCTGAAATTACCGCAGGGCGACATTAACATTACCCTGCCATCAGGGGACCGTATTGGTCAAAAGTTACGGCTGCGGGGCAAGGGGGTTAAAGACGGGGATTTAATCATTCAGCCCGTTATTCAACTTGATTCTATGACCGTGAATGCACTTAAGGCTGTGAACTTGCCGACAAAGGAACATATTTCGCGTGATATTCGCGCTGGATTATTTCATTAATTGTTGGAAAGCAAAATATTCAGCTTATGTTCAGGAGCGAGAAAATACATCTAGAGTATGTATAGACATATCTACATATCACTTTTCGCAATAGCTGCAATGTTTACGGCGTTACCTGCATCAGCAGAGGCCGTTTATGCTATTGATTTCAAACATGAAATATCTGTATCCGAGGCAAATTACACGCGCGTCGCTCAGAAAAAAATTTCCCCTAGCGAAGCCAAGGCGATTGCCCGGCGAAAAGTCCGTGACGCTGAAGTTATTGATGTTTCGCCTAGCGGAGATGTCTATATCGTCCGTATGCAGAAAAAAAATGGCCAAGTCGTCGATGTTAAGGTTGACGCCGTTACGGGCCGTGTCCGATAGTTCTAGTGATTTTTGAAAATTTAACACCGGCTTACCTATCTGGAGGCGTCCATGCGTATTCTTATTGTTGAAGATGATGCTGATTTATCCCGTCAACTTTCCGATTCTTTAAAAGATGTCGGATATGCCGTTGACGTTGCCAATGATGGGGAAGAAGGGCATTTTCTTGGTGATACAGAGCCTTATGACGCGGTTATCCTCGATTTAGGTTTGCCGCAAATTGACGGTATAAGTGTCTTGCAAAAATGGCGGGCCGATGGCCGTAAATTTCCCGTTCTTATTCTAACCGCGCGCGATCAATGGAGCGAAAAAGTCGCAGGATTCGATGCGGGTGCGGATGATTATCTAACAAAGCCGTTTCATTCCGAAGAATTACTGGCACGGCTTCGCGCATTGGTTCGTCGAGCGGCGGGACATACAACAGATTCGATTGATATAGGTTCACTTCATGTGGATAACCGTGCAGCGCGGGCTTTTGTAGACGGCATGCCCGTAAAGCTGACCTCGCATGAGTTTCGTTTATTGTCTTATATGGCGATGCATAAAGGCCGTGTGATTTCGCGCACTGAATTGGTGGAGCATATTTACGATCAAGACTTTGACCGCGATTCAAATACTATTGAAGTTTTTGTCGGCCGTTTACGCCGTAAGATTGGCACAGAGCGCATTGAAACCGTACGCGGGCTTGGTTACCGCTTGATGGACCCCGATCAAGGCGGCGGCGAAGAGTAATTTATTTCCTTGTTTCATGAGCGACATGGATAATTCGCAAAATCATATATTATCGCGGGATCAAACATCTCTGGTCGTCCGGCTTGTTCGGAGTGCCTTTTTATGGGCGGTTCCGTTTATTTTAATTGCTGCGATGGTGATTTTATGGGTCTATCGAAGCTCTACATTCGCTTTATTTGATGACCCGCTTGATGCGACAGTGACCTCGTTGATTGCCTCTGCCGATTCCGAGCTTGGGAATGAACAATCTACGCAGATTATATCCTTGGCGAGAGAACCGCTTGATCCGCGCTATCAACGGGCTTTGTCGGGACGATATTGGCTAATTGGTCAAATTTACCGCGATGGACGGATTGTTCCGCTTCGCAGCTCGCGGTCAATGGCGGGGGAAACACTGGCGATCACAGCGAATAATGCGAATTTACTCTTTGAGCAACCGGGCGTGACCTTGCGTGCGCGCACGATCGGCCCAGATAAAGAGCCGCTCCGCTTTGCGGCGCGTGTCGCCTTTTTGCCCGGACTTGATGACACCCCGCTTGTTATGATGGCCGCAGCTGATAGCCGGCCCGCGAGCCGTGCCGTTTTTAGATTTACGCTTTTGGCAATCGGTCTTATGCTTATTTTGATTTTAGGCGTGATTTTTGCCGTGTTTATGCAAGTTCGTATCGGGCTTAAGCCTCTGTTTGATTTACGCAAACAAGTTGTCGATGTGAGGGAGGGGCGCGAGATTCGCGTTTCGGGTCATTTCCCATCAGAGATTTACCCGCTTGCAAATGAGCTGAACGGCTTAATCGACCATAATGCGGATGTGGTAAAGCGGGCGCGGACACATGTTTCCAATCTCGCCCACGCACTTAAAACACCGATTGCTGTGTTGCAAAATGAAGCCGAGCAAAAAAAGACGCCCTTATCTGGGGTTGTCCGGCGTCAAACTGAGAGCATGAAAAAGCAAGTCGATCATCATTTACAACGCGCCCGCGCTGCGGCACGTGGCCAGAGTATTGGCGCTTTAACGCCTGTGAAAGATGTCATAGAGGCTTTGGCGCGCACTATGCCGCGTATCTATAGAGATAAAGATGTTAAGGTCACTCTTGAGATCGAAGCCGCTCTTATGTTTCGCGGTGAGAAGCGCGATCTTGACGAAATATCGGGCAACCTAATTGATAATGCGTTTAAATGGACGAAAGACCGCGTCGATATTACCGCGAGAAATGCGCCGAATGATGAAGCGATGTTAGAGATTATCGTGAGCGACAATGGGCGCGGCATTGATAAAAAAGATTATCTTGAAGCGATTAAACGCGGGGCGCGTCTTGATGAAACAACGCCGGGCACAGGCTTTGGCTTGGCGATTGTTGATGATCTTGCGCGGGCCTATAAAGGCCATGTGACATTAAGTGAGGCCCCATCCGGCGGTCTTTGCGTGACCGTGAGCTTACCGAGGCGTGTATGAGCGATAAACCCAAACATTTAGAAGAGCGAGAAATGAGCGGCGCGCGAGAGTTTTCGCCGTCGGCGGCGCGAAATATCCCGCCGCTTCTTGAAAAACTAACAGGCTTATGGCCCGAAAACGCACATGTTTTAGAAATCGCGTCTGGGACGGGTCAGCACGCGGCGGCCTTTTGTGAGGCGCGGCCTGATCTAACGTGGCAAATGTCTGATCCGCATGAAGCCGCTCGCGATAGCCAAAATGCGTGGGCTCAAGATTCCGCGGGGCGTCTAAAGCCCTCTCTTAAAATTGATGTGACCCAGACTGATTGGTGGGCCGATCTTGGCGAGTTTGACGCGATGTTTTGTGCGAATATGATTCATATTGCGCCGTCTTCAACTGTGGTAGGCCTTGCGGCGGGGGCGGCGGCTCTTTTGTCCAATTCTGGCAGGTTTTACCTTTATGGCCCCTTTAAAGAGGGCGCCGAAACAGCCAAATCAAACTTGGATTTTGATGAAAGCCTGAAAAAACGCGATCCGGATTGGGGTATCAGGCATTTATCAGATGTTAAGCATATCTTTGCGACTTATGGGTTAAATCTCTTTGAACGGGTCGTTATGCCAAAGGAAAATCGCCTCCTTATGTTTAAACGATCCCTATAATCGGTCAAACATGGCGTTTTTGTCATGATTTGGCCAGAATTAGGATAGGCGCATTCCGGCAATTATCCAGAACATTGGGAGTTTATCGTGATTACACGTCATAGACATAAAATTTTTAAGCGTAGTTTGTCCGCAGTTTTACTGGGCACAGCTTTTGCTGTCACAGCCTCAGCGCAGATTACGCCGACATCGGTGAATACGATGCCGCAAACCCCTCTTAAGTCTGAAACAGATATAAGGCCGGTTATTCCAGCCGCCGTGAATGCAAAGACGGTCGGGCTGCCGTCAATCGCTGATCTTGTCGCCTCGGTTAGCCCTGCAGTTGTCAATGTCATTGCCCGCCAAAGTGACGGGCAGACGACATCTGAGGGCCAAGGTTCTGGATTTATTATTTCGCCGTCTGGTGAAGTTGTTACGAATTTTCACGTTATCGAAGGGGCAACTCAGATCTCGATTGCGTTTGGCGACGGGACTGAATTTCCGGTCTCTGTCATGGGGATGGATGAGGAAACAGACCTCGCCGTTTTGAAAATCCAAGCCCGCCGAAGCTTTCCTTATGTGCAATGGCATCAAGGTGAATCGGTTCGTATTGGCGAATGGGTGGTTGCGATTGGGAATCCTTTCGGGATTGGTCAGTCAACCAGCCTTGGCGTTGTCTCCGCGATTGGACGCGAACGTGTCGATAGCGGAGCCTTTGTTGATTATATTCAGACAGACGCGACGATTAACCGGGGTAATTCCGGCGGCCCTTTATTTGACCTCAACGGAAATGTTGTTGGCGTCAATTCGGCTATTTATTCCCCAACGGGCGCGAGTGTCGGAATTGCTTTTGTTATCCCGCATTATACGGCGGCTGAGGTGATTAATACGCTGCGCCGCGATGGGAGCATTGAGCGCGGATTTTTAGGTGTAGGGCTTCGCAGTGCAGAATATACGGCTGAAAGTGATCCGAGTTTTAAAGACGGCGGCGCGACGATTAATAATGTTGTTAGCGGCGGCCCAGCCGAGCGTTATGGCCTGCAAATGGATGATGTAATCCTAAGCGTAAACGGTGTAGCTACGCGCAATTCAACCGAAGCCACGCGGGAGATTGCAAAAGCGCGTCCCGGCGACCGTGTTAATTTCGTCGTCGAGCGCGTCGAAAAACTTCAAGAGATTGGTGTTGTCATTGGCGAGCGCCCCGGTAAAGAACAACTTGACCGCATTGCGGCCGGCCAAACAGGTTATGCACCCGCTGCGCCGAGCCGCGAACCATCTGTGACGCGCCCTGCCATTAATCTTGACACAGGTGTCAGGGTCGTTGATCTCAGCTCAACATTCCGCGACGCGATTGGCATGCGCCCCGATCAAGTCGGTGTTTATGTCGAATCTGTCGATCAGAGCACACAAGCCCCAGCATCGGGCTTTCGCGCCGGCATGGTCTTGATGGAAGCTAACGGTCAATCCATTGCCGATTCTTCGGCGTTTAGAACAATTATTTTAAATGCTAAGTCAGCAAAACGCGGGAGTTTGCAAGTCAAAGCCCGCCGACGAAATGGTTCAGAAACTTATCTGAGCCTCCCATTATAACTTAATAAAAGGCGGGGGCCATGCAGGAGAAAACAATGAGAATATTAATCGTTGAAGATGATACGGTCGCCGCCGATTATGTCCGTAAGGGCTTAATGGAAGCTGGCCATGTCGTTGATCTCGCATCGGATGGTGACCTTGGCCTTGAGATGGCACGTGCTGCGGATTATGATGCGCTTGTGCTTGATCGTATGCTGCCCAAGCGTGACGGTCTTGATGTCTTGAAAATATTGCGCGATGACGGTGATAAAACGCCGGTGCTTATTTTATCTGCGCTTGGCGAAGTTGACCATAAAGTCGAAGGCCTGCGCGCAGGCGGTGATGATTACCTCGCCAAGCCTTATTCCTTCACCGAGCTTCTTGCGCGCGTTGAAGCGATTGGCCGCCGAAATGATCCCAATGCTGCCGTCACTAAGCTGACTGTTGGTGAGCTTGAGATGGATCTTTTAGCCCGTACTGTGCGCCGTGAAGGCCAAAATATCTTGCTGCAACCGCGTGAGTTTCGCCTCTTGGAATGTCTCATGCGTAATGCAGGGCGCGTTGTGACCCGAACCATGCTGCTCGAAAAAGTGTGGGATTATCACTTTGACCCCCAGACGAATGTTATTGATGTCCATATCTCGCGGCTTCGCGGGAAGATAGATAAAGAGTTTGAAACGCCGCTTTTACACACGGTTCGCGGTGCGGGTTATCGTTTGCAGGTTTAGGCTTGCGCGGAACTTTAGGGCGGCTTAACTTAAGCTCGTGATAGCATCCCTTAAACGACTCTACCGAAATACACTCTTTCGGCTCACACTTTTGGCGGCGTTCCTTTTCATGGGGTCGTCGCTTATTCTGTTTGGGTTTTTCTATTTTGGTACGGTCAAATCAGAGCTTAATCGTGTCGACCAAAATATTACCGCTGAGTTGAAAGAGCTTGAGGCGCTTTATGCCGAAAAAGGGCCTGTTGCGGTCGAGCGTGAAGTGTTTTTACGCTCTGCCTCTGGCGAAGGGTTATACTTCTTTCAGCATCTTAATAAGTTTACAGGCAATCTTGCGCAGCTCCCGATTGCCGAAGATTCGATGCGCGTTAGATTTGGTTTTTTGCGTGGTAATGAGCGGGATTTATATCGCCGCGTCGAGGCGATTTACTCGATTGCTAATGAAGAAGACTCAGGCCTGAGAGACCGCCGTATGCGGGGTATTTTAGGGCCATTACGGATTGGCTCCAGCCCAGATATATCGGGCCAGCTTTTAGTCGGCCGCGACGTTGAAGTGGCTATGCGAAATGCAGCGCGGGTAAAAAATACAATTTTAATCTCGGCGGCGATTTCCTTGGCACTTGGGCTGTTATCCGGCTTTTTGGTCTCGCGTAAGTTTTCCAGCCGAGTGGAAGAATTTAACCGCCTCGCAACCGATATTCGCAAGGGCCATCTTGATCGCCGCGCCAGCCGAAATCATAGTGGGGATGAGCTTGACCTGCTTGCTGAGCATTTAAATGAGATGCTTGACCATATTGACCGGCTGATGAAGGCAATGCGTTATGCCGGAGACAGTATCGCGCATGATTTGCGCTCGCCCCTCACGCGGCTACGCACACGGCTTGAAAGTGCGGCGGTAGATATGGGCGAGGATGATCCATCGGCAGAGGTTCTTTTTTCTGCGGCAGATGATGCGGGCGAGCTTTTGCAAACATTTGATTCCGTCTTGCGTATTGCGCGTCTTGAAGCTGGTGAACGGCGTGAGCTTTTGAAAGAGCTCGACCCGAAACCTTTGCTTGATGACATTGCAGAGCTTTACGAGCCCGCCTGTGAGGATGCAGGGCTTAATTTCTCCGCTCATATTGAAAAAGACCATTTGCTGGCGGCTGATCGCGGCTTGTTGTCTCAGGCAGTTTCTAATCTCGTTGAAAATGCGATTAAATATACTCCAAAGGGCGGCGAAGTGTCGTTAAGTTTGGAACATGATAAATCTGGCCGCTCGCATATTATTATACTTGATAATGGCCCCGGTATCCCCGCGGCTCAGCGCCAGCGCGTCAAAGAACGATTTGTACGTTTGGATCAAAGCCGGACGGAAAAGGGTAGCGGCCTTGGCCTCGCTTTAGTCGACGCGATTGCAGATTTGCACCGCGCTGAATTTGTCTTAGGTGAGGGGATAAGCAATGAAAGCCAGAAAAACGGATTATCGGCTCGTCTTATTTTTCCGCGTGTTCGCCGCCGCCGCCAAAAAGATGATGCCGCAGTGGATGATAGCCCAAATTTATCTACGCCTAAAGCCGTAGAATAATCGCTATGCAGGGTGATTATAAATATGCATTGGCCCGCATGAAAAACCATGCCCCTTATCTAGCGGATTGTCTGGCGGCCTTTCCAGATATTCAAAGCCATTTTGAGGCTGGCGGCATGCCCGAAGATATCTTGCTGCGTTATAATCAAGATTATCTTGGCCCTATTGATGATTATGTCTCAGAGATGTCCCGTCTGCGTATCTTGAAACGTGCGGTTCATTTAATTTGCGCTGTCGCTGACCTCTCTCGGTTATGGTCATGGGTTGAGGTCACGCAGGCTTTAAGTGACTTAGCCGATCAAGCCTGCGCGCGAATATTGCGCGCGGCGGCGATCAAAGCTGGCATTGAGGGACGGGACGATAATCCGGTGCCGGGCTTGTTTATTATTGCGATGGGAAAGCACGGTGCGCGCGAGTTAAACTATTCTAGCGATATTGATTTTACTGTTTTCTATGATCCCAGCCTGATAAAATTACCCGATATGAATAAAGCGGAGCGGGTATTAATACGCCTCACGCGGGATGTGATTAAAGGTCTCGAGCAGCGGACTGCCGATGGATATATTTTTAGAACGGATTTAAGATTGCGCCCCGATCCACGCTCTAACGCTATCGTTGTGTCGACGCAAACCGCAGAGCGTTATTATGAATCCTTAGGTCAAAATTGGGAACGTGCCGCCTTGATTAAAGCGCGTGTTTGCGCGGGTGATAGCCAAGCGGGAGAGGCGTTTGCGCGCGATGTGTTAGGCCCTTTTATCTGGCGGCGTAGCCTTGATTATGCGGCGATAGACGATATTCAAGCGATTAAACGCCAGATTGATGCGCGCTCTGGCGGAGATTTAACGACGGCTGCGGGGCATCATGTTAAATTGGGGCGCGGCGGTATTCGCGAGATTGAATTTTACGCGCAGGTTCAGCAATTAATCCTTGGGGGGCGCCACCCTGAGCTTCGGCAAATGCGGACATTAAAAGCGTTAAAGGCGCTAAGTACATGCGGATTTATTGCGCCGGAGATTACCTCAAAGCTCTCTCAATATTATAGTGATTTACGCGATTTAGAACATGTGATCCAAATGCAATATGATGCGCAGGATCATATTTTGCCGGCAGATGATACGGCCCGGCTATCCCTTGCTGATCTTCGCGGCGCGGAAAGCCTTGATGTTTTTGACGATGCGGCCCTAGAAATTTTCCGCGATGTCAGCCGTATTTACCGTGAATTATACCATCAAGCGGATACGCTCGCCAGCGAGGAAGGGAGCCTTGTTTTTACAGGGGTGGAGCCTGATCCAGACACCTTGCAGACTTTAAAACAAATGGGGTTCACGCGCAGCGTTGATATTTGGCAAACCATGTCGGAATGGCTAGGCGGGCGTATAATGGCGACGCGAACTGTACGCGCGAGGGAGCTTTTAACGCAGCTTGCGCCGCAGCTTTTGAAAGCCTGTCAATCAACGGGGCAGCCCGACCATGCTTTTTTTGCTTTTGCGCGGTTTTTCAGCAATCTTCGAACAGGTGTGCAGGCTTTATCTATGTTTTCGCAAGTGCCGGAGCGGCTTGAAAAACTTATCGGGTTTATGGCCTTATCTGACCATATTGCTGATAAACTCGCGGATGATCCTGCAATCATGGACGCTATGGCTGAACCGGATTATTTATCCCTGAACCCCGCGATTATTCGCACGAGTTTAGACGCGCTATGCTTGAATCATAGTGATTTTGAGACCGCTATAAATGCCGTCAGAGTTTTGGTTAAGGAGCTGCGGTTTCGGCTGATATTATCAGCTTTGAGCGGTCAATTATCATCGTCTGATATTATGATGATCTGTTCCAAATTGGCAGATAGCGTGATTAGGGCGCTGCTGCCTGTCGCGGTTAAAGAAACAGAGCGTGTATTTGGCCCCGTTAAAGGCGATTTTGCAATTATTGGCCTTGGGAAATTGGGCGGTCAAGAAATGCGCCTAACCTCTGACTTGGATATGATGCTGATTTATAAGCCTCATGCTGACGGGGAGGCGCGGGCTGATATTTATACGAAACTCACGCAGCGCCTGATGAGTGCGCTCTCGGTGATTACAGGTGAGGGCGGATTATATGAGGTGGATTTAACCCTGCGCCCTTCTGGTCGGTCTGGCCCTGTAGCCGTCAGCCTGACCGCATTTGAGCGTTATTATAATGAGAAAGCTTGGTCATGGGAGTTCATGGCATTGACGCGGGCGCGGATCATTACGGCTTCATCTGATGGGTTTTCTGATAGGCTCCAACAGGCTTTATGCTCGGCCATAACAACCCCGCGGCCTGATCTGAATTTTGAAACGGATATAGCAGATATGCTGCGCCGAACCCACGACGCCAAGCCTGCGCAATCGGATTGGGATATTAAAAATGCAGTGGGCGGGCTGCGCGATATTGAATATATCGCACAGGCTCTATGGCTGAAAAATAGAGATGAGATGAAAAAAACATGGCCGCGATCAAGTCAGGATATGATCGAAGCCAACATAGATCATCTGCGTGGAAAAACCGATCAAAGCCTAAGCCATATTTTAAAAACCTATCATGGTTTGCAGCAATGGCAGTCTTTACTGGGATTGTCGGGAAATGACAAAACGGATCAAATATCGGGCTTTATAAAACTTTACTCCCAAGAGGATTGGGGCCGCGCGATGAATCTTGAAACATTGCAAAAAAATCAAAAAATAATATCTATGATAACCAAAGATGTGATTGGCGTTTAAGGTCAATCACTATGCGGCAGGCGGTTGATACCTGACCGGCTGCGTTGGTTGATTTGCATTTCTATTGTCTACAGGCGTCTGGTGCGGCTGCGTCTGAGATACCGGCGTTTGGGCTATAGGAGGCGGGGCTAATGGCGGCGGGGCTGCGATAGGGGCCTGCGCTACGGCACGGTTCGGCATTGGCGGTGTAATTGGAGCGCGGGCTGCATGTGCGGGCTGAGCAGCGGGGGGCGTATGTTGCGGCTGTAGTCTTAACCCAGGTAGAGTTTGCGCGGCGGGGCCAAACCCTGTTTTTGATGATTGTGTTGTTTTGGTTTGTTCGTCAGCAATCGCTTGGATTTGAAGAACATCGGCAATATTTTGCGCGAGTTCATTGATCTCACTTGTCACACTGGTTTCGTCAGTTTCGACTTCGCTTATGATCGGCACATTAGGCAATGTGAATATCACAGTTGTCCCGACACCAATTTCACTTTCAATTTTGAAATTACCGCCATGAAGTTTCACGAGTGATTTCGATAAGGCAAGGCCAAGTCCTGTGCCTTCATGTTGTTTACTGTGTTGGCTGTCAATTTGCTCAAACGGATTGGCTAATCGCTCAAGATCTTCAGCGGCAATGCCAATGCCTGTATCAATGACTTTGATAATAAGGCCTGTCGCTTTGGCCTCACTTTTGACGGTGACTTTTCCGCCTTCAGGTGTGAATTTAATCGCATTGGTAATGAGGTTAAGAAGGACTTGTTTAACGGCCCGCATATCGGCTTGAATTTCAGGCATTTGTCCGCCTTCATAGGCAAGGGTCAAATTATTGTCTTCGGCGCGGCCGCGTACAATACGAATAACCTGCCCAATCATATCTTCAATACGAAGGTCTTCGGGGTTAAGGTTCATCTTACCGGCTTCAATTTTTGACATATCCAAAATGTCATTAATTAAAGACAATAAATGTTGACCAGAAAAGAGAATGTCGCTGACATATTCTTTATAACGCGGGTCGCCTAGCGGGCCGAACATTTCTTTTTTCATGATGTCGGAAAAGCCATTAATCGCATTGAGCGGTGTGCGAAGCTCATGGCTCATATTTGCTAAGAACTCACTTTTTGATTGGTTGGCCTCTTCGGCGCGGATTTTTTCTTTTTGATAGCTTTCCGCCAACTCCACCATACGTAATTGAGATTCTTTTAAAACATTGACCGTTTTCTGTAGAGCGTGGTGATTTTCTTGAAGCTCACGTTCGCGCGCGCGAATATCGGTCACATTTGTTCCAACGCTAACGCGGCTGCCGTCACTCATCGGCGTTTCAAGATAATGAAGCCATGTTCCGTTCTTCAGTTTAATTTGGTAGCTATCATCAATATTAGACGGATAGGTCGCATCAACGGCGTTTTGGGCATGGAATAAGACAGACGCATGATCGTAACCTTGTTGTAACTGACCCGGCTGAAAACCAAATAGGCTTTCAAATTGATCGTTCCAAACGACCAGTCTATTCATTGCGTCCCAGACAACAAAGCTGTCATTCATAGATGACAAGGCGTTGCTGAGGCGCTTTTCTGTTGCTTGAAGACGTGCTTTAGCGCCGTGCGTTTCGGACACATCTCGGGCTATGCCCACAATAACGCGCGCAGAATCCGAACCTCTGACAGATGGAATACCCGTACATTCCAATATTATTGACCGTGAAGCGGCGTTAAGTTCGAGGGTAAATTCACCGTTCATATGGGCGCGGCGACAGTTTTGAAAAAACAGACTTCTATGCTGTTCATGAATTAAGCTAAGAAATTCTGCGAGGGTAAGATCTGTATTCTCGCGCGGCAAGCCTAAGATTTCAGCTAAGTTTTCACTGGCAAAGGCGGTATTATTCTCGAGATCAACTTCCCAAATTCCGCCCCGCCCACTTTCGGCGGCAACTTTAAAGCGTTGGTTTAAAATTTCCTCATCTTCATGACGTTGAGTGATGCGTTTGGCGTGATCGCGGAGATTTTTAACAAAGAGCCAGATAATGCCGCAAGTTCCAAGAAAGAGAAGCGTAAAGACAAGGCTCGGCCCTGCCCAAAAAGACGCTTTGGGATATGTTTCATTCCCAATAATCATCACATTCCACGCGGGAACTTTTTTCGCAGCAACCCAGATGTCTTGATCCTTTACGCTTGTCTTCATTCCGCCTTCGATGCGGCCCGAAATTAAGGCGGAAAGTTGATTGTTATTTAGCCCGTAAATATTTGACAAGGATGTATTATCAAGCGCGGCCTTGCCGTCGATAATCCGTAAATTTGAATTAACTACAGCTCCATTCATCAGGTTTTTATCGACGAGGCTCTTATTATTAAGAGCAATGGCAATATTAAGCTCATTTTGCCGGCGTATAATCACTGGGTATGGCGTTCCGTCAGCCGCGAAGTCAGAAGTTATTAAAAACTGGTTTTCTTTCAAATCCAGCGGGATTTGCTTAAGAAGGCGGTCTCCACTTGGTGTGGCAGCAATTAGAGCGCCAGATGCGTTTGTTATGGCCGCGGCATTGATGTCTTGGTTTTGCTGTAAAAATTGAAGTGACTGACGCGGTTGTTGATAAAGCGCTAAGCTATTATCGACCCAAACCATAATGTCTTGAATTTGTTTTGCTGTTGCTTGCGCATTTGTATCAAGCTTTGCATTTAAGCTATTAAGCGTCTGGTTCGTTCTATCGAGTGCATCAGCACGTAGGCTTTGGAATGATAATATGACATAAAAAAGTAAAAATGCGGCTGACGCGATGAGTAAAACGCGCATGGAGCTTTGAGCATCATCTTCATGACTATCCGCCGAGTTGGAATAGGGGGCTGATGTTTTTGCGTTAAACCTATTTTTAAGGCCGTCCAAGAAACTGTGAGGCCGATCTAATGTCGGTTTGACGATTGGAGTTTGGTTCACTGTATTGGACATAACGGCGCGTGCAGATAGCTCAGGCTGTGCCGGCGGCGCAACATGGTGTTGTAACGTGGAATTTTGGTTTTGATATTGCAATTCAGCTCCTACGAATCAACTCTAAGTCTAACCAAAAACGACTTATGAAGTCGACTAGAATGGTTGAATAACCTTATTAACCTCAATGTTTCGTTAAGAAATTCGGGTTTCAGGCTCAGGTTTGCTAATGCCGTATCCTTGGGCGGCATCAATTCCGAGTTTTGTGACAAATTCGAGATGGCCGGCATGCTCAATGCCTTCTGCAATAAAGCGAACGCCGAGCGGCTCTCTCAGTGATAAAACCGCCTTTAAGATCGCAGCTTCGCGCTCATTTTCATAAGCGGCCCAGACAAATTCGGCATCTATTTTAAGCCAGTCGGCCTCTAACTTGCGTAAGTAACGAATTGAGGCTGCGCCGGCTCCAACGTCGTCAAGGCAGACATGATGCCCACGGGATTTCAACATCTTGATGAGAGACTGCGCTGGTGCAAGGTCTTGCATATCCCAAGATTCGGTCAATTCAATAACTAGCTTTTCTGCGGGCGCTGTTAGCGCGGTGAGGCAGGCTGTGATGGAGCGCTCAAAATCTTCGCTGTCAAAGGATGCGCCTGAAAGATTTATCGCGACGCCAATGCCGTCGGGATCATTATTTAAGACAAGGATCGCCTGTACGAGCATGGACAAATCGAGGTCTTTAATGACGCCGTTTATTTCAGCGGGGCGTAAGACGCCCTCAAGGCGGGATTGATGGTCAAACCTTACAAGCCATTCATAGTGAATGATCTCTTCGGTTTTGATGTCAACAACGGGCTGGCGCATAACGGAATAGAGCTGTTCCGAGACATGTGTGCGAAATCCGTGAGCGGTGCGGGGGTCTGTCATATTAAACACATATCAGATGAATATAAATTTAGTCCTTACATCTGAAATCATGACGTCATTATTTACCCTAATATTTTTTGCGCAATTTCAAGCACATTTTTCGATGGATTATCCGCGATTATAGCTTTGAGCTGTGCTTTAATCATGTCTTGGCGATTTGTGTCTAATTTACGCCAGACTTCAAAAATGCCCAATAGCCGCGCTGCAATTTGCGGGTTGCGGCTATCCATATCTTTGATTTCATTCGCGAAAAATATGTAACCGCTTCCGCTATGGTGATGAAAGAGCTGTGGGTTATTCATAGCAAATCCGCCCAAAAGAGCCCGCACGCGGTTGGGATTGCGGCGATCATAATCATCACGCTCGGTTAAAGCGGTGAGGGCGGAAATGCCAGCAAAGGTCTTCCGGCTGGCTTGAAGCATAAACCATTTATCAACCACAAGTGCATTTTTTTGCCATTTTTTATAAAAAACGTCGAGACTTGATTCAACGCGCTTTCCGCCAATATGGGTGAGTGCGGTCAGAGCGGCAAATTCATCCGTCATATTGCTGGCTATTTCAAATTGATTTAAAACGAGCGGCGCTATCTCGGCTCGATCTGTGGTCACAAGCAAAGCTAATGCGCGGTTTCTAAGGGCGCGCTGCCCAGCGGAGGCAGCATCAGGCGAGAAATCGCCATCTGAGGCGGTTTCGTGATAACTGTTTAACAGCTCGCCGAATAAACGCTCCCCAATCGCGCGGCGCAGCCATTGACCGGCTTCATAGGCCGCAATCGGATCGGTCTGTGTAAGCGCCTGTATCGTCTCGCTGCTGCTGGGCGGCGTTAAAACAAGCGCTTTATAGGCGGCGTCAAAATCATCACTGAGCAGGGTGGCTTTCAGAGCCTCGCAATATTGCGCTAATGTTGTATCAAGCGCAGGCTCGCGTCCGGACTCTATGGCTTGCGTTATTGTGGCCAACAGCCCGCGCGCGATTGTTTGGCCGGCTTCCCAGCGGTTGAACGCATTTGGATCTTGCCCCATTTGGCGGATAAGGTCAGCCGTAGTTTTTTCGCTTTTGACGACAACAGGGGCCGAGAAATCTTGAAACGTCGATAATGTAACGGGGCCGGTCTCAGGACTGATAGGAATGTCTATCGACATATCGGATTTTCGTAACACCGTTAGCTGCGAGGCTGTGACTGGGCCGTTATCGCCAATTAATTGCCAGCGTATCGGGATGACGCGAGGAGCCGTTGAGGCGTCTGATGTTTGGGTCGGAACGGATTGCGAGAAAGATATTGTGATAATATCACCGCTGCGCGACATATCAGTTTTGACATGAGGCGTTCCAGCGACTTTATACCAGTTTAAAAACTGAGAGAGGTCTTGCCCAGAGACATGGGCGAAACACTCAATAAATTGCTCTACGGTTGCGGCTGTGCCGTCCAAACTGTCGAAATAATGATCGCTGCCTTTACGAAACATCTCATCGCCTAAAAGCGTGCGCAGCATACGGACAAGCTCTGCCCCTTTTTCGTAAACTGTTGCCGTGTAGAAATTATCAATCTTGATATAATGATCGGGCCGCGCAGGATGGGCGAGCGGGCCTGCGTCTTCTGGGAATTGGCGGCGGCGAAGCGCGGTAACATCTTTAATGCGCTGAACGGCGGCCCCGCGCATATCAGCGGAAAACTCCTGATCGCGAAACACGGTAAAACCTTCTTTCAAGCAAAGCTGAAACCAATCTCGGCAGGTAATGCGGTTACCCGTCCAGTTATGGAAATATTCATGAGCCACAACGCTTTCAATACGTTCAAAATTCATATCGGTTGCGCTTTCCCCATCTGCGAGCAAAAGCGATGCATTAAAAATATTCAGCCCCTTATTCTCCATCGCGCCGAAATTGAAATCACGCACGGCGACAATCATGAAGCGGTCAAGGTCATATTCACGGCCATAAACCTCTTCATCCCATTTCATCGCGCGTTTCAAAGCATCCATGGCATATTCAGCTTGCGGCGCATTGCCGGGATCAACATAAATCGTCAGCGGGATGTCACGTCCGCTCATGGTGGTGAAACTGTCTTCAATGATGTCAAATTGCCCCGCGACCAAGGCGAAAAGATAGCAAGGCTTGGGGAAGGGGTCTTCCCATACTGCAAAATGTTGACCGCCCTCGAGATCCCCGCTCTCGGTCATATTGCCATTGGCAAGTAAATAAGGATATTCGGTTTTATCGGCGCTTATCCGAACTTTGAACACAGATAAAACATCGGGCCTGTCCATATAATAGGTTATGCGCCGAAAGCCTTCGGCCTCGCATTGGGTGCAAAACCGTCCGCCGGAGACATAAAGTCCCATGAGTTTACTATTCGCCGCCGGATCGCATTGGGTTTCGATCTCTAATGTAAAGCTATCGGAGAGGCCGCTGATGATAAGCTGGTTTTGGGTTAGGCGGTAATCTGTCCGCTTTAAAACCGTTCCGTCTAGCGTGACCTGTTTTAAGATAATATCTTCACCGTCAAGGATAAGGTCAGCGCCGTCTTTCCCCGCAGGATTACGCCGCACAATAAGTTTGGAGGCAACGCGTGTTGCATTAGGAATGAGGGTAAAATCAAGCTCGACGCTGTCAAAAATAAAATCTGGGACGGCATAATCTTCAAGCAAAGTCGGTGTTGGGGCAGCATCAGTGCGCATGGTTTTATCCTTTAATAGCGGCCATCTTCATGTTGGTATTCGCCGCATAAAATCAAGATGTTTACGCGGTCTATTTTATCTCATTTTTGCCGTAATAACATATTAAAAGGAAAATATGATTCGAAAGACTTTCATCAGGATCAGCTTGGGTTTGGGCTTCATTGCGGCCTCGCTTTATGTCTGGAACGCCTCATGGTGGGGCGCGCCGCAAACTTACGCGCTAGATATTCAGGCCCACCGCGGCCTACATCAAAGCTTTTCCCGTGACGGTTTAACGCGCGATAGCTGTACGGCGGCGCGTATAGACACGCCTACGCATGACTATATAGAAAACACACTCCCCTCTATGCGGGCGGCGCTGGATTACGGCGCGAGTCAGATCGAGATTGATATTCACCCCACGATAGACGGCGAATTTGCCGTTTTTCACGATTGGGGGTTGGCGTGCCGCACAAATGGGGTCGGGCCTGTTAGGGATCTAAGCTGGGCGCAACTCAAAGACCTCGATATTGGCTATGGCTATACGGCAGACGGCGGGATTAGCTTCCCGTTTCGCGGGCAATTTATCGGCGTTATGCCGCGTTTATCCGATGTGTTAAATAATTTCCCCGAAACCCGTTTTGCCGTGAATATAAAAAGCCGCTCCCGCAAAGAGGCGCAGCTATTGATGCGTTATCTTGAGGCTATGGATATAACCCGTCTTGATTTCATAGGTCATCACGCCCCGATGAAGGAGATTAAAACCATAAAGCCCGAGGCGCGGGTCATGAGCCGCCAGAGCGCTAAGGCGTGCCTCTTATCATATATGGCTTTGGGCTGGAGTGGATATGTTCCAAAGCCCTGCCATAATATGACCGTGCCCGTCCCCGTTAATTATCGCCGCCTTTTATGGGGTTGGCCTTATAAATTCGAAACGCGGTTGAATAAACGCGCAAGCCGTTCTTTGTTGATCGGGCCGCTGTCACATGCGGGAACAGCGGGCCTTGACTCGCCCGAAGATTTAAAATGGGTGCCGAAACATTATTCCGGTATTGTCTTTACCAATAAAGCCGAGATTATCGGCCCTATTTTAAAGCCCTTAAAGTGATTTTGCGGCGTCTTTAATTGCGGCGCGAATACGGACATAGGTGGCGCAGCGGCATATATTGCCGTTCATCGCGGCGTCAATATCATCATCGCTTGGGCTTTTATTGCCTTCGAGCAGGGCGACGGCTGACATGATCTGACCCGCTTGGCAATATCCGCATTGGGGGACGTCAATCGCTTCCCACGCTTTACGAATAGCTGCGGCTTCTTTGCCGTCTTTGCCTTCAATCGTCGTAATTTCAAGACCCTCTGCGTCTTCATGTGCTGTGATGCAAGAGCGGATAGGCGTGCCGTCAACATGAACGGTACAGGCCCCGCATTGCGCAACTCCGCAGCCGAATTTCGTGCCTGTCATACCGAGGTGATCGCGCAGAACCCATAAAAGCGGCGTGCCTTCGGGCGCAGAAACAGATTTATTTTCACCATTGATTTTAAGTGTAATCGCCATGATCTTATCCTCGCCTTAAGTCCGCTGTGCCGTGCTCATATCCAAGCGATCATTTTGACCGAGGATCGGGAGCTGGCGCATTCTCATGCCCGTAGCGGCAAAAATGGCATTGGTTAGAGCCGGCGCTGCGGGCGGTGTTCCGGGTTCGCCGACGCCGCCAGGTGCGGCTTGGCTATCCATAATGTGAACGCTGAAATCTCTGGGGGCTTCCGAGATACGCATAACGCGCCAATCTGGGAAGTTGGCTTGGTCAACCACGCCGTTGGTTGTCGTGATTTCGCCGTAAAGAGCATTAGACAGGCCGTAAATCGTGCCGCCTTCAATTTGCGCGGTGGTGTGTTTCGGATTCACAACCGTTCCGGCGTCAACCGCTGACCACACACCGGGAAAGCTTATGATGCCGTCATCTGAAACCTTGACTTCAATGGCGGTTGCAACATAGCTGAGGAAAGAGCGGTGAACGGCGATGCCAAGGCCATGGCCTTTGGCGAGATCACGCCCCCATCCCGCCATATCTGCGGCTTTCGCCAGAACGGCTTTTAGCCGCGCTGTGCTGAGCGGATGATCTTCAAGCGATGCGCCGTAATTACTATAGGGCGCGTTATCTGTTTTCGGATCAAAATTCCGGTCATCCCCAATTAGCTCCATAAGATATTCAAGCGGTTCACGCCCTGCTGCATGGGCGAGTTCATTGGCAAAGCTTTGTATGCCGAAGCTATGATAGACATTGGACACAGAGCGAAGCCAACCAATACGGATATGGGCCTGCGCCTTACAGGCTTCGACTTGAAGATTGGGAACGCTAAAGGGGTTGTCGACTGCGCCTAACCCTAATTCGCCGTCGCTTGGGCCGTCGGCCGTGTCGCCAGCAAAGGTCGAGCTTATGGAAGGGAAGGCCGTGCGGTGTAAGAAGGCGGTGGTTTTGCCGGTTTCATCCAGCGCAGCTTTGAAATGTTGGCCGCTGACGGAATGAAAATATCCATGCTGGAGATCATCTTCGCGGGTCCAGACCACCTTAACGGGCTGTCCCATATCTTTCGCGAGCAGGGCGGCCTCGACTAAGTAATCGGGTTTGGATTTACGGCCAAAACCGCCGCCGAGCCATGTGACGTTACAAATGACATTTTCGGGCTTTAGCCCCAATATGCTTGCTAGGGTATTGCGTCCGGCTTGCGGATTTTGAGTGCAGGCCCAAATATGAAGCTCATCGCCTTTCCACTGCGCTGTCGCGGCTGGCGGCTCCATCGGCGCTTGCGACAGATGTGAGGCGTAATAATCGGCGCTTACTGTTGTGGCCGCGTCTTGCAATGCGCCCATCGTGTCGCCGCGCGTGAGCTTGACGGTGCCGGGGGCCTGAGCGGATGCCATCAGTGTTTTAGCATAGGCTTTGGAATCATAGCCGCTATTTGGGCCGTCGGCCCAGTCAATCGTCAGGGCGTCTCGTCCTTGAATGGCGGCCCATGTGTCGGTCGCAATAACGGCAACGCCGCCCAGCGGTTGAAAAACAACAGGGCCTTTCGGGTGATCGAGTTTAACAACTTTAAGTACGCCCGGTACGGCCATTGCGGCGCTGGCATCAAAGGATTTAACCGTTGATAAATGCGCGGGCGGGCGGGCGATGACGGCATAAACCATGTTTGGCAGTTGAATATCCATGCCATATTGGCCGTCCCCGCGCAGGATTTTCGGCACGGTCACAGAGGCAACAGGCTTGCCGATATAGCGCCAGTCTTTGCGCGTTTTAAGGCTAACGTCTTTTTCATCGGGCACGGGTAGAGCGGCAGCGGCTTTGGCCACATCGCCGTAAGTTAGGGTTTTATTGCCATATGTCAGCTCACCCAGTTCGGCTTTTACGTCTGCAACGTCAACGCCCCATTCCTTCGCGGCGGCTTGGCGGAGCATAAGGCGCATGGTCGCGCCGACTGTGCGAAGGCGCGTAAAGTGGTTGCGAACGGAGGTCGAGCCATCCGTATTTTGATCGCCGTAACGATCATCGCCAATGGCTTGATGAATTTCAATCTTGTCCCATGCGACATCTAGCTCATCTGCAATGATCTGCGTCATCGCTGTCCATGTTTGCTGGCCCATTTCAGAGCGCGCGCAGGTGATGGTCGGTGTGTTATCGGCCGCGATAGAAATAAATAGCGCTGGGCCTTCGAGGCCATCTGGGCGGTGTCCGTCAATGAGATGCGGGCCGTCCGCAGCAGCAGAACTGGCCTCAGAAGACGGCGCTTTTGCTTGTGAGCAGGCCGTAAGGGCAACGCCAAACGTAAAAGCGCCAAGCCCTTTTAAGGCCATACGCCGGTCTATTTTCTGAAAAGACCCGCCAGTAGATTTAGGGCGTTCCGCGCCCTTTTCATAAGGGGCATATAATTCAGTGAACATAGCGGCTATCTCTCGTTATTCGTCTTATTTTAACAAGGTAACACAAGAGCAAGGGCCGTCCAATCTGAACCTACCCCCTTTGCGATGATAATATTGTGAACGCCGTTTAAGTGTTTATCATACGCAAAAAGCGGTCTTGCACGGCAAGGTTGGATTTAAACTCGCCTGTGAAATGTGTCGTAATCGTTGAAACATTCGGGTGATGCACACCCCGTGTTGTCATACATTGATGTTTCGCATCAATATAAACCGCAGTTCCGCGTGGCCGCAGGGCATCTTCAATCGCATTTGCAATTTGCGCGGTCATGGTTTCTTGCGTCTGGAGGCGTTTCGAGAAAATCTCGACCACTTTAACCAGCTTAGAAATACCGACCACTTTATCCGTTGGAAGATAAGCGACATAAGCTTTGCCAAGGAAGGGCGCGATATGGTGCTCGCAATGGCTTTCAATATCTATATCGCGCAAAATCACCATGTCATCATAGCCTGAGACATCTTCAAATGTTCGCGAAAGCTCTACTGCGGGGTTTAGCTCATAGCCTCGGAACCATTCTTTATAGGCTTTGACAACGCGCTTTGGCGTATCAATTAATCCTTCGCGGTTCGGGTCATCCCCTGCCCATGCCAGCAATGTGCGAACGGCGTCCATAGCCTCGGCCTCGCTTGGGCGCTTAATTGGCGCAACAGGTTTTAAAACGGGTTTCGGAGTCATATTATTCTTCATAGCGGCTCTATAGACGATAATGCAGGCAAAAAGCTAGCGGCAAAAGCGCCCAATTTTCGTTTCCATAATACGCCCTAAAACTTGTTTAACGCTTTTGCCTTATAACCCGCGCGAGGGTTTGAAGATGCTATTGATTACATTCGCTTTAATTATAGGCTTCGCGATTGGGGCGTTGAGTGCCTATCATACGAAAGCTTTTCTAGGAGCCTTAACCGCATGCTTGATTTTCGGCGGCATTGTAATGCGGCCCTTTATTCTACTGGGAGTGCCGCCAGCGGGACTGTTGGAAGTCAAAACCCTTTCTTGCTCTATTGGATGGGGTTTAAATCTCTCCCCATTGCCGTGCAAACATCGGTCATGTTATTTCCGCTTTTTATCATATTCGGCCGGTTAATAACGTGGGTTTTCCAAACCTATTTTGAGACTGAAATTATCGAGACCGAAGAGGAAAAGAGAGCGCGGTTGTTATCTGAACATGGCTGGGAGGATGTCCGTGAAACCAAAAAAGCGCGCCTTAAAGCCGAGCATCACGCGCGGCAGGCCGCCTCTGTGAGTAAATCAAAGCGGGCGATATCTTTTGGTGACAAAATGTAAATATCATCGGCATCAGCAGCGTCGCGGGTAAAGGCGTAAAAGGCGGTGTTAATGCCCATATCTCGCAGGAATTTTTCCTGTACGCCTTGGCGGCGATCACTGCCCAAATTTTTCGGCGAGAATACACCGATGTTATTTTGGCTGTGATAGCTCCAGCTATGAACGCCGATACGCGCGCCGCAGTCCATTGTCCGCTCCGCCCCTGCAAGAAAGAGATCGACCGCGCCAGAGGCGATATAGCTATTTCGCTGCACATGGGTTGTTAACCCGCGCCGCCGGATGTCTCTCGCAATACGCAGGTTTGTGTCGGCGTCTTGCGTGCCGGGCATGCGCTTTAAGATTAAATGGCGAAGCTGCGGGTTTTCATCGAAAAAACGCTTGGCTATGCCGTAGGAGCGGCTGTCTGTGCCGCCGCTTATATAGGCCGTATCGCCGTCGGTTTCAAAGCGGAGCCCGCCCGCACCGGGGCGCGTGACTTGATATATCGCAAAGATGGCCCCGATAAGCAGCAGGCCAAAGACGATGATTTGTTGACGGCGAAACGACAAAGAGGCTTTCCTTATGGCGCGCGGCAGCTTAAAGCCTTGGCGCATGACTGATACGCCCGACCATAACCCTGTCCTGACGCTTTACAACTCTTTGACGCGGAAAAAAGAGCCCTTTATTCCGCAAGACCCGACGCGGGTGACGATGTATAACTGCGGGCCAACGGTTTATAGCTATGCCCATATTGGCAATGCGCGCGCTGCGGTAGTGGCGGATGTGTTGTTCCGTGTGTTGCGCCATATCTACGGCGAAGACGCGGTGGTTTATGCGCGCAATATTACCGATGTTGATGATAAGATTATCAAAGCTTCGCACGAACAGGGCGTGCCGATTTCCGAGATTACTGAAAAATTCGCCCGTATCTATAACGAAGACCTTGCGGCGATTGGCTGCCTACCCCCGACCCATCAACCGAAAGCGACGCAGCATATTAGCCATATGATCGAGATGATTTCGGATTTGATCGTCAAGGGTTTTGCCTATGAAAGCGATGGTCATGTGTTTTTTGATGTCTCTAAATATAAGCAATATGGGGAATTATCCGGCAATAGCCTAGACGCGCTGCGGGGCGGGGACCGCGTCGGCGAAGGCGAGGTGGCTCGCAAGCGCAATGCCGCTGATTTTGTCCTTTGGAAGCCAGAGCTTGACGGCGTGGGCTGGGATGCGCCCTTCGGCCCGAACGGAGCAAATATGAAGGGCCGCCCCGGTTGGCATATTGAATGTTCCGTTATGGCCAAAGCCTCGCTTTGCGATGAAGGCTACGGCAATGTGATTGATATTCATTGCGGCGGCGTTGATTTAAAATTCCCGCATCACGAAAATGAACGCGCACAAAGTTGCTGCGCCAATGGCACGGAAAAATTCGCCAATTATTGGGTGCATAATGAGTTCTTGAATATGGGCTCTGAAAAAATGTCGAAGTCTTTGGGCAATGTGAAACTAATTCATGACCTTTTAAAAGATTGGGACGGCGAGGTCATTCGATTGGCCCTGCTGAAAGCGCATTACCGGAGTGAACTAATTTGGTCAGAAGATTTGCTGCGGGAGAGTAAAGAAAATTTAAATTATGCTTATCGGTACAAATCTGCCGCAATGAAATTGCCAGGGTTAACCACTAAAAGTCTTTCTGGTTTTGATGGTTCTTTGTTAAATGATCTTGGCACTCCTGACGCCTTTAAAGACCTCACATTTTTTAGTGGAGAGATAAGCGGGGTCGTTAGCAAAATAACATCAGGCGAAGATATTTCTTGGGAAGACGCTAAAGTTTTAGATGAATATTTTAATTCATGGAACCTCCTCGGCCTTCTGCAAAAAGACCCTGAAGCGTGGTTCAAGGGCGGTCTCGACACGGATAAGTTTGACAGTCTTGTTGCGGATTATGACCGTCTGCGGGCGGAGGCTTTAGCCGCCAAAGAAGCGGGTGACAAAGCGGCGATGGGGGCTTTGTTTTCTCAAACCGATGCTATTCGCGATGAGCTTAAAGCGGAAGGTGTTGTTATCGAGTCTGGCCCTGATGGTAGTGCATGGCGTAAGGCGTAAGGCTTTTTTGATTTTACCTTAGGCTTTTTCATTTCGCTTGGGACCCCCACCTTTACGGGAATGCACGGGGTTTGCGGCTTGGTGCTTAATCTTACGTCTCGCTGTTGGCCTCTATATGTCATAAAAAAAGCCCCGCATGCGCGAGGCTTTCTGTCTTTGAGTGTTAGGCTGCGGGATTAGCTGCCTTTATAATTGCCTGTAATCATGCAAGTGCCATTTGGCTGCGCGGTTGTTCCGGCTGGGCAAGCAATTGCAGGGACGGACGCTGCTGGAGCCGCAGCTTTATTGCCGCTACCATAAGCTTTAGCTTTTTCAACCGCGCCGTCTTTATTGCCGCTACCATAAGCTTTGGCTTTTTCCACAGCGCCTTCGACTTTTTTAGCGCCCTCAACAGCGCCGCTGCCGTAGCCTGTGCCCTTGACAGTTTCGAGAGCTTTGTCCTTTGCGGCGCCTTTGACGCGCTTCACGGCTTCGTCTTTGACGCTATCAACGACTTTGTCTTTGACGCCAGTGACTTGGGCGCTTAAGGCGGGCGAGAGGGCAAAACTTGCTGTGGCCGCGCCGATAATTAGTAGTGTTTTAAAATTTTTCATCTTTTTGACTCCATGTTAACAACCCCATAAGGCTATATATAGCCAGGCGTTTTGCGCGCCTAGTAAACTTTGCGTCATGTTGCAGTCAGTGAAGCCGGATAGTTTTTTACTGACTTTATCTATGTTTTTAGGCCGTGTGGATAAGTTGCAAAGCCTTATCACTATGTGAAAAATCAGGCTGTGGATAACTTGCTACCAAGGCCTAATCTGTCCCAAAATGGGCGGTATTTTATTAATTACATGTATAGAATCCCGTGTTAATTTTACATTCATGATAAAATAACGGGGCAAGCAATAATTTGTGATTGCTTAAATATACGCATATCTATCTGAAATTAAACGATTTTATGTGTATGGTTGAAGAGGGGTGCGAGGTAAGCCTTACAATTATCAGGATAGGCTCACAAAATCTACACGCAGCGGTGATTTCGCCGTTAACTAGTTGTTAACCTTATTGACCGAGCTCTAAGCTTGTTATCCACAGGATGTATTATTTTTGTGGATAAGCTTGACAGGGTAACATAAATGTTCTCTTTTTGTTCGATCAGTAGAATAGGATAAAGTTATGATACATCACGACCTATACATATTAACAACGCAAGACTGCGGCCCTCTGTTCATTGAAGCGACTTCCGATCTTAAGTCGCGGATGAAAGAGCATAAATGCGGTCATCTCAGTCAGGCCGTGTTTCGCATTGACCGCCTCGTTTATGTCGAGCGTTATAATACGGCCTCTAAGGCAGAAGCGCGTGTTAAAGCCCTGCGAGCGGCATCGCGTGAATGGACCGAAGCGCTGATTGAACGGCGTAATCCGAACTGGATTGATTTGGCGGCGCCCGCTACAACAGATGTGAAACACGCAGCATAAGACGGAGCTTGGCTCCTGTCAGGGAGCCTTCTATGAAACTTTATGATTATTTACCGTCGGGTAATTCTTACAAAGTCCGCTTGCTCGCCTCTTATTTGGGGCTATCTTATGAGTGGATTAATTTAAACATTATAAAAGGCGAAACCCAAACGGATGCGTTTAAAGGGAAAAACCCTGTTGGCCAGATTCCGCTGCTAGAGCTTAATGACGGACGGCGCATTGCGGAAAGCGGCGCGATATTATATTTCCTCGCTGAAGGAACGCCCTATTTTCCGGCCTCTGCTTATGACCAAGCCAAATGTCTTCAATGGATGTTTTTCGAGCAATATAAGCATGAGCCCGCCATTGCTGTTGCGCGGTTTATTCGAAATTATTTTATGGAGCCGCGAAAGAAAGAGCTGCCTGTTTTAATGACAAAGGGCTATGCGGCGCTGGATATTATGGAGGCGCATTTGGCAACTCACCTCTATTTTGTTGGCGGTGGGCCAAGCATTGCTGATATTGCGCTTTATGCGTACACTCATGTTGCGGATGAGGGCGGTTTCGATTTGGCAAATTATCCGAATATTACGGCATGGCTTGCCCGCATGAGTGACCATCCGAGACATATTCTTATTACGGATGTGCCAAACGTTTAAACGCTGCCGCGCGTAGTTATTTTATGACGCCAAAACAGATTGAATATCGTTATTTGTCTCTGCATTGCTGGTT
>CAZEOD010000002.1:0-19403 GCA_964513675.1 uncultured Caulobacterales bacterium
CTGCATACCCGATCCGCACATTTTATTTACGGTTGTTGCTTCGCAGGATAGCGGAAGACCCGCCCCAAGAGCGGCTTGGCGGGCGGGCGCTTGGCCTTGGCCGGCCGGCAGCACACAGCCCATAACGGTTTGCTCAACCGCCGCGCCGTCAAGTCCGGCGTCATGAACGGCGGCTTTAATCGCGGCTGCGCCGAGCTGCGGGGCCGAGACGGCAGAAAACGCGCCTTGAAACGCGCCCATAGCTGTGCGGGCCATGCCTATAATAACAACAGATTCAGATGACATAACGGCCTCTTTTAATATGGATATGCCTCTTGTGAGAGACGGTCTTTAGAATAACAAGCGCTTATTATGATGATTTGCGGCAAAATAAAACCCGCACCTTTTGGGTGCAGGCCGTATTTAATGTCATATGCAGTGTGGCCGCGCCGTTAAATAGCGCCGCCAAAGCGTTAAACTTAATATCTTACTTAATCTCTTACTTGGAATGTGACCTGCATGTTAACGCGGAACATATCAACGTCACCATCTTCGCCGACGGTTGCTGACTGGTCATTCACATAAATAGACTTGATACCTTTAACGGTTTTGCTCATGCGCGTAACGCCGTTTTTAATGGCTTGCTCGAATGATTTCGGGCTTTCAGACATAATTTGTACAGATTTCATAATCGCCATGGGATGGTCCTCCAATTATATTTAAGGTTAGAAAATATCAGCCATTCACATAAACGGCGTCATCCAGACTGTTGTGAAGATTAGACATGAACAGGAGGTTAATTACGCTGCAATCAGGGGGTGTATTTTGCCATATGGCTGATCGCCCTCCTATGGATGATCGTCGTTTTGGGCCGCTTTTTTCTTATTAGCGATCCGGCGTTTGGTTTGCGCGATTTTGTGCTCTTTCGCCTCGCGCCACTCACGCTGCTTTTTCATATCGCGCCGAAGCCACCATAAAATAAGCAAAGAGAAAAGCGTTACAATAATAATTATAATATTTTGCATGGTTTGATTAATCCGTGTTTGTAATCCAGCCGCCGCCTAAGGTACGGGCCGCATCATCGCGCGCTTCGTAAAACACGCAGGCCTGTCCGGGGGAAATGCCAAATTCAGCCTCTTTGAGCTGCACGATTAGCGCCCCGCCCTCCAAAGTAAATTCCGCCGCTGCGGGCGGGCGGGTTGAGCGAATTTTCACCATGACCTGCGTGCCGGCTAAATGCGGGCCGAACTCACCCTCACCGAGCCAGTTAATATCATCGAGCCAAATTTTGCGGCGCTGCAAAGCCTCTTTGGGCCCGACAATAACCTGTTTTTTATCGGCCTCCAGACGCACAACAAATAGCGGCTCTGCGCCGGAGCCATGTTTAAGCCCGAGCCCGCGGCGCTGGCCGATCGTATAATACATCACCCCGCGGTGCTGGCCTAAAACACGGCCATCCATATGGATCATATCCCCGCCTTGCGCGGCATCGGGGCGTAGCTTTTCAATGACATCCGTATAGCGCCCCTCTGGCACGAAGCAAATATCTTGGCTATCGGGTTTAGCGGCCACGTTTAGCCCCAGCTCTACGGCGCGGCGGCGCGTTTCCGATTTCTCAAGCCCGCCGAGCGGAAAGCGCAGAAAATCGAGCTGTTCTTTTGTCGTCGCAAAGAGGAAATAGCTCTGATCTTTGCCGTAATCTTGTGCGCGGTGAAGCTCTGGCCCATCTGGCCCTAAAACACGTTTAATATAATGGCCCGTTGCCATGCAATCCGCGCCGAGATCTTTGGCGACTTTTAAAAGATCGCGAAATTTAACCGTTTGATTACAGCGCACGCAGGGAATGGGCGTTGCGCCTTTAAGATAGGTGTCAGCAAAATCCTGCATCACCCCGTCATTGAAATTGCTTTCATAATCCAAAACATAATGCGGGAAGTCCATCAGCTCTGCGACGCGGCGCGCATCATATATATCTTGCCCCGCGCAGCAGGCTTTTTCTTTCTTCACCGCTGCGCCGTGATCGTAAAGCTGTAAGGTCACGCCAATAACGTCATAGCCCTCCCGCGCCAGCATTGCCGCGCAGACAGAGCTATCCACACCGCCCGACATGGCGACAACAACCCGCGTCTCTTGGGGCGGTTTCGCAAAGCCTAAAGAGTTAAGCGGCCTCTTCGTTATGTTAACAGTCTGTGTCAGAATCCTTACCTTTTCATCGCTCATCATCGCTCATTACCGCAATATCACTGCATATAAAGCTTACAGCGCGTTAAACAATGGCCCAAAACAGCCCGTATGGCGATTAAATTTTATGCCATAATAGGACAGATTCATAAACCCATCTCAAAATTAATTATATAGAATCAAGACCTTAGAAAAAACGTTAGGAATTATTAACAATAAATTCATGCTGTTAACCTTCGTAAACAACTGTTTTTATTATGTTTTTTTGAACCCTCGAAAGGTTTTTTTAAGACCCTTTGCCTATAACCGCCTTAAGCAAATAACATAAAGGGCGCGTTAGATGTCGGAACGTAAAATTAAGAGAGAACATGTGGTGATTGGTCCAGAGGGAACACCGCTCACACTTGCAGATCTACCTAAACCCAATACAGTGCGCTGGGTTATTCGCCGCAAGGCCGAAGTTGTCGCTGCTGTGCGCGGGGGGCTTCTTACGCTTGACGCGGCATGTGAGCGTTACGGACTTTCCAATGAAGAGTTTTTATCGTGGCAGCGCTCGATCGAATCCTACGGCATCGCCGGGCTTCGTACAACGCGGATACAAACTTACAGATAATTTGATCTCTTTCCTCAGATGATCGTAAAAAAGCCGAGCCCTTGGGTTCGGTTTTTTTATGCGCGCAAAACCCGCCGCGCCATATTTTTTAAGGGCGCATTATAAAACTTTAAATAGCGCGAAAATTAACGCCTTATTTGTTATGTTCTTTCACGGCGCTTTTAAGTCCTTCTGTTACACAAGCTATATAAAATAAAGAGGGCGCTTCTCATGGAGCAAAATTTACACTTAAATAATAGCTATGAACCTGCGGGACGTTTAATTCCGGTGTTCACGGCGAACGAAGCCTTAAATGAGAACAGGTTAACGCTCTCATTAGCAAAAGCGGCGGCGTCTCGCGGGGAGACGGTTTTATTAATTGACGCGCAAGGCGGCGATATGATGAAACAAGCGGGCGTGATATATTTAAAAACATTTGCGGATGTTTTAAGCGGCGAAGCCTGTCTTCGCGACGCGCAATATATTACCTCCAATGAGCATTTCACCGCTATGGCTTTGGGCCATATTGACTGGGCGCAAGCCTTAGGGAGCCTAAGCGCGCTCTCATTAGATTATGACTGGGTGTTCATTGCCACGCCGTCCGGTTGTACGCCCGCGCATATTAATTTGGCGAGCGCAGCGGATATGGCCTTGATGCTCTTTGATGCCAATGATGCGCAATTCATGCGCGCATATTGGATGCTCGAAGCGATCCGCCAGCGCGATCCGATGTTTGATCCTTTATTCGTCGCGGCAGGCCCGCATGGTGATGCCGTTGAAACCGCCAGTTTATTGCGCGACACGGTCAAAAGCTTCCTCGGGGCGGCGCCTGATTATATGGGACATATGAACCACCCCAGCATGGCGCATTGGCTTTTGCAAGCCATCCGAAAATCAACGCATAAAAGCCAAGTCGCTTAAAGCCGGCCTGATAGATTTATATGGCCGTCCTTTATCTCGGCTTTGACGCCGTAAACCTCTGCGATGCGCGCGGCTGTTAAGCTGTGCTGCGGCGGGCCTTTGGCGAGCAAAGCGCCGTCTTTCATCCATAATATCTGGTCTGCATAGCGCGCGGCGAGGCTGATATCATGGAGGATGACAAGGGCGCTGCCGCCTCCATCGACAAAGCTGCGGATAAGGTCAAGGATTCGAAATTGATGCTGCGGGTCAAGGGCGGCCACCGGCTCATCTGCAAGTAAGAACGGGGCCTGCGCGGCAAAGGCGCGGGCGCAATGTAGGCGGGCCAGCTCCCCGCCTGATAATGTATCGGCGCGGCGGTTTTGCAAAGCGGTGAGGCCGCAGTCCGCGATCGCTTTATCAACCGCTGCTTGATCGGCCTCGCCGAGGCGGGCGGGATTGGCCCCATAGGCAAAACGGCCCAAACTGACAATATCTGCGGCGCGGCTCGGCCATGCCAGCGGACGCATTTGCGGAAGATAGGCAATCTGGCGCGCCCGTTTTAAGGGCGGCATATGGGCGATGTTCTCGCCGTTAAGTTTCGCCGCTCCTGCGCTCGCGGGGTCAAGGCCGAGCAGTGCCCGCAACAGGCTCGTTTTTCCCGCGCCATTTGGCCCTAATAATACGGATAGCTCGCCGGATTTCAGGGTGAAAGAGACATTTTTGACAAGTGATATACCGTTTTTAACACGCGATATATTATCAACGATGATCTGCTGGGCCTTTTGTGTCATCCGTGCGGCCCTCTATGGTTTTGGCGCGCGGCAATCCAGATAAAGGCCGGCGCACCGATCAGCGCCGCCGCCACGCCGAGCTTTAATTCATTTGTCGTTGGGATAATTCGGATAATGATATCGGCGATAACAAGGAATAATCCCGCTAAAATCGCAGATGGGATGAGCGCGCGGGCGGGGTCATGGCCGGTAAAGGGACGAATGATATGCGGGGCAATAATCCCGATAAAGCCAATCGCGCCGGCCAGGGCAACCGCGCCGCCTGTCGCCAGACCTGCGCCTAAAACGGTGAGCACGCGCTGCCGCGTTAAATCAAGCCCCATGCCGCTGGCGGCCTCTTCGCCAAGGGTCAGCGCAGACAGCCCGCGGCGGCTAAAGACTAACATCGCTGCGCCCAATGCAATGAAAGGCGCGGCAAAGCCGATATCTGCCGCGCTGCGATTGGCAACCGAGCCGAGCATCCAGTTCATCACATCTGATAAGGTAAAGGGGTTCGGGGAGAAATTAATTAAAAGGCTCATTAAGGCTCCGGCAAAACTCGACAGGCCGACCCCGATAAGAATAAGCGTGACAACGGATGAAATCCGCAAAGCCGCGAGGGTGATAACCGCCGTTGCTATTAAGGCTCCTATAATGGCGGCGATTGGCACAACCCATGGGGAGAGCGCCGCAAGGCCGTAATAAATCGAAAAACTCGCGAGGAGAGAGGCGCTGGCCGAGACGCCTAAAACGCCCGGCTCCGCGAGCGGGTTGCGCAGCAGGCCTTGCAGCGCCGCGCCGCTTATACCCAAGGCCGCGCCTGTGATAAAGGCGGCTAAGGCGCGGGGCAGGCGGATGGCGCGAATAATAATCTGATCCCCGCTTGGCCCGCTGCCCGTCAGCGCGGCCATAATACGGCCAAAGCTCATCGGCGTTGACCCCAGCCAGCAGGCAGCGAGCATAGCCAGCAGGCTGGCGGCGCAAAGCCCGATGATTAAGCGGCGATCATCGCTCATAAATCCTTACCCTTCAAAGCCTGCCCCTTCAAAGTCTTGCCCTTCAAAGTCTTGCCCTTCAAAGTCTTGCCCCTTAAGGCTGCGGCTCCCGTAGCCAAACTCTCTGCCGCGTCCATTAAAAACCACGCTCCGCAGCTCGTCCACGCGCCTTTCAGCGGCAAAACGGGATGACCTAAGAGCGCGTCTCTCGCCACAGGGTGCCGCATAGCCGACCAATTCGCGGTGAGGCTATTATGGCTATCGAAAAAACTTGTCACGATATAATCGGGCCGCTCTGCCGTGAGGCGCTCTAGCGGAATTGGATGCCAGCCGGATTGGGTTTGAAAGTTTTCAAATCCGGCCAGCCGCATCAGATCATCAACCAGCGAACCTGCGCCGGTTGTGACCCCGTAAGGCGTCATATAAAGCGCCGTAGATTTAGCGGGTTTATTATCTTTAAGGCGCAAATAGCGCGCGCTGTACTCCGCGATTAAAGCCTCGCCTTTTTCGGCCTGTCCCAAGGCGGCTGCGGTCTGGCGTATAACGGCGCTGACGCTTCCGCTATCCCCGCCCCTTTTATCTTGGCTGCTTAATTTATTCGCCCAGCCGATATTCACAACAGGAATACCTGCCGCCTCAAACAGCCGCGCGGCTTGCGGGCCGCCGCCATAAGAGCGCAAAATTAAATCCGGCTTTAGGGCAAGGACATCCTCGGCGCGGGGCCGCACACGGCGAATATTTTGCGCCCGGTCTTTATGGTAAGAAAATTCGGATATGGCGTCAGGCGATAAAGCCAAAATTTGCGAGGGCGGAAGCAGCTCTAGCGCATATTGATCGGCGCAAAAATCAAGGCTGATGACTTTGGGCACATCGCTATTTTGCGCCGCTTTTTTTGCCTGCTCCATTTTTTTGGGCTGCGCTGCTTTTTTTGGCTGCGCCGCTTGGCAGCTCATCACAGGCAGAGACGCGAGCATGGCGAGAAGATATGTCCGATGTTTAAACACACACCGTCATAGGGGCGGGGCGGCCTTAGGGCAATTTATAATCTGGCCCCGCCCCCCGCCGCCCGCCAAGCGTGAATTGAACCCATGGGCGGATGAGCGCTCATAAGGCCGGTTGCCCCCCTTTAAAGCCGTCCGTTTTTTGGCGTTTTTGGAGACGGATGTTTAAATTGAAATAAAGGGCGGAGAGGCGGATATATAATTTCATCCCCGCGCGGAAATAACTCATATATTTTTAACCTCGCCCCCGCTATAGGGGCAATATGAAAGCCGTTATGACATTTTTGCGGATGCTGCGCACAGGCTGGGTCTTGGTTCGCCATGACGCCTTGGTTCCGGCGGAATATGAAGCCGCGGTGCCGTTTTTCATTCGCTGGATTGGCGCGCTCTCGCGTATTTTTGCCATTCGCAAGCGAGCCGAAAACCCCGGTGAGCGCTTTGCCAACGCGCTGGAGCAGCTCGGGCCTGCTTATATAAAATTTGGGCAAATCCTATCCACCCGCGCGGATATGCTCGACCCTGTTTTTGTCAAAGGCCTATCGCGCCTCAAAGATAAAGTCCCGCCCTTTGCGCAAGAGAAAGCCGAAGCCATGTTGGCGGCGGAATGGGGGCAGCCATGGCAAGAGAGGCTCAAAAGCTTATCAGAGCCCATCGCCGCTGCCTCTGTGGCGCAGGTTCACAAGGGCGTTTTGAAAACCGGCGAAGTTGTTGCCGTGAAAATTCTGCGTCCTGATATCCGCAGCCGTATGACCAAAGATATGGATGTGCTGGCGATGGTGGCCGGATTGGCCGATATATTTGCGAAAGATTTGGAGCGGCTCCGCCCGAAGCTCTTTATCGAAACTGCCCGCCGCGCCGTTATGCTCGAACTTGATCTGCGCCTCGAAGCGGCGGCGGCCTCTGAAATTAGCGAAATCGCCAAAGACACGGGCCATTTCAAAGTGCCAGAGATTTACTGGGATTTGGGCGGGAAAGACGTTATGGTCACAGATTGGATTGACGGCATGGCTCTGTCCGATAATGCGGTTTTAACCGACCCTGATTATGCCCCCAAAGAGATTGCCCGAAATGTGATGCATAGCTTCCTCGCAAGCTCCTTTGATTATGGGGTGTTTCATGCGGATATGCATGAAGGTAATATGATTGTCACGCCGAAGGTTACGGATGAAGACGGCAGCGTCAGCGGCGGTGATCTTTATTTGATTGATTTTGGTATTTTAGGACGGCTTGCCCCCAAAGAGCAGCGCTTTCATGCTGAAATTCTCTACGGCTTTTTAAGGCGCGATTATCAGCGCATTGCCGAGGTGCATTTTGAGGCGGGCTATGTGCCGCGTCATCACGGCACGGAAGATTTCGCCAGCGCCCTGCGCTCTGTTGGCGAGCCTATTTTCGGAAAAAACGCCAATGATGTGTCCATGAGCAAAGTCTTGCTTCAGCTTTTCGAGATCACGGATATTTTCGATATGAAAATGCAGCCGCAGCTTATTTTACTACAAAAAACTATGATGCAAAGTGAAGGCGTTTGCCGCCGCCTTGATCCGGATTTTGATATGTGGGAAACGGCGCGCCCTATCGTCGAGGCCTCTATGCGCCGCGAACTTGGGCTTGAAGGGCGGCTGAATGACTTACTGGACGGGCTGGATAAAGCGCGGGCGACCTTGGATAAGCTGCCCGGGGCGACTGAAAATATTGCGGCCCTCGCACAGGCCTGGGCGAAGGGTGATGTTGATTTATCAAAAGGCGCGGCTCTTGTGGACACGCCGAAACAAAGCGGCGTTAAAGGCGCGGTTCTTTGGGCCGGATTGGGCGTTGCCGTGGCCTTGGGCGGCGTGTGGACAGCCGCGCAATTTTAAGCCCCATAATAAAAGGGTGGTTTAAAGTGATTGGCCTGCGGGCGTGCATATGGCTGCCCTATAGCCCGCCTCTATAACTCGCCCCTATAACCCTTAAGACTCATCTGCATCTAATCCATCAAGAGGCATGACAGGGCGGTCAAAACCCTTTAGGACACGGACATGGATAAACGTGTACTTCTTATTATTGGCGGCGGGATTGCGGCTTATAAATCTCTTTTCTTAATTCGTGAATTGGCGCGGCGCGGCGTTCAGTCCCGCGTGATTATTACCAAGGGCGGGACGGAATTTGTCACGCCTTTATCGGCGGGGGCTTTATCGGGCGATAAAGTTTTTACCGATCTATTTGACCTCACCGATGAGGCCGAGATGGGCCATATCGAGCTGTCGCGGGCGGCCGATCTTGTGGTAGTCGCGCCGGCAACAGCGGATTTACTCGCCAAGGCGGCGCATGGCATTGCGAATGATTTAGCGACCACGACCTTAATGGCGACGGATAAGCGCGTCCTCTTTGTTCCGGCGATGAATGTCAGGATGTGGGAGGCGGCGAGTACGCAGCGTAATATCGCGCAGCTTTTGGATGACGGCGCCTATTTCATAGGGCCGGACGAGGGCGCAATGGCTTGCGGTGAATTTGGAGCGGGCCGCATGGCCGAACCGCCCGTTATTGCCGATCACATTATGGGGCTGCTGCAAGGCGATACAACGCTGGACGGCCTGCGCGCGCCAAAGCCCCTTAAAGGACGGCATGTTTTAATCACGGCGGGCCCCACGCGAGAGCCGATTGATCCGGTGCGCTATCTGTCTAATCATTCATCCGGCAAGCAGGGCTATGCGATTGCGGCGGCGTTATCAACCTTGGGCGCGCGCGTGACCTTGGTATCTGGCCCCGTCAATCTTCAGCCGCCCGCCGGCGTAACCTGCGTTAATATTGAAACCGCGCAAGAGATGTTGACGGCCTGCGAGGCGGCCTTGCCAGCGGATTGTTTTATCGCGGTTGCGGCGGTGGCTGATTGGCGGCCAATCTCTTGCGGGGATAAGAAAATCAAAAAAGATAAAGACGGGATACCGCCTTTGGAGCTCTGTGAAAATCCAGATATTTTACAAACGCTTTCACAGGCAAAAAACCGGCCCGGCCTTGTCGTTGGCTTTGCGGCCGAAACCAATGATGTGATTAAACATGCCAAGGCTAAGCTGTCAAAAAAGGGCTGTGACTGGATCGTCGCTAATGATGTTTCGGGCGATGTGATGGGCGGCGATTATAATGAAATGATTTTAGTCACGCGCGGTTCAGAGATAACATGGCCGCGGCAAAGCAAAACCGGCGCAGCGCGCCAATTAGCGCTTAAAATTGCGGAGGCATTATCATGAAGGGCCGATTTTTATTCATGCTGGGCGTGCTCGTCTTGCCCGCTCCATTTGCGGCGGCTGATAATATCGCAGATTGCGAAGTTTTAATTGCCGAGCGCATCGAAGATGAAGGCACGGGCGGCTCGGCGTTGATATCAAGCTATCGTCCAGCGGGGGCCTTTATTAGCTCTGTTTATGATGATGAAGCGGGCTATATTCGCGAAATCGACGGTCATAAAATTCGGGCTTTATTATGCCAGCGCCGTCTTGCCATACCGACATTGCGTGATTATCCGCTGCTTGAAACGGGGATCCCCTTAAGTTTGTCGCAAAATTTCGACTCCGCGCTGAGCGATCTTGTGATTACGCGGTTTAAAGACGGGGCGTTTCGCGCCGAATATACTGGGCCGGGATTAAGCGCAGAACAGCAAGCCGAGCTTGATGATGTCATCGAGGTTTTTAATCTGCAGCCGAATGATTTGGCGGCGCGGGAACCCCAGCAAAAGACAGAGGCGAGCCCTGATCTTGAGCCCACTCCAGACCTCGCCGCTCCGATCGAAATTGTGACGCTTGAGGCTGATGATAATAGTGAGCCTGAGATCATATCTGATGCCAATATTCAGCCAGATATTCAACAGGCCGCCGCCGAAGATATGCCTGTGAAAACGGCGGTTGCGGGGGATGTCGTAACGGCGCAAAATCCGCTGCCGCCAGAAAGCCCAGAGCCAGAAAGCCCAGAGCTAGAAAGCCTAAAGCCCAAAAACCTAGAGCCTGCTGGCCCGCCGTCGCAAGACGCTGCGTCATTCCCCGCAGATAATCAGTGCCGCATAGTTGCGCGCGATGCCCTTGGGCAATTACAGGAAATTCCCATCTCTACGGCGAAGCTTTATGATACGCTAGAAAATGCGCCGATTTTTGTGTCTCCTGTTCCGCCGGGGCTGAACTTACGGGCGATAAAATGTTTGCGCGATAGCCTGACGCCGGGGGCCAATGATTATAAAGTGGCCCGCGCTGGCTATCCGTTTTTCTACCAAGTGGATAGCGGTGATAAACGCACGGCGGCGCTTGAATTTACAGGCGGGAAGTTTCGCATGAACCTTCTTGAAGGGGAGTTTACGGCGCAGGAATTAATTGACGCGAAAGCGCGCATTTTGTCCTTTAACGACCAACATTTAAAAGATATTCAATATAGCCTTTCAGGGCTGAAAAAGGGCGAAAAATGACTTTAACCGTTGAGATTAAAACGCTCGATCATTTTGGTGATCTAGAGCTGCCAAAATATGAAACGCCCCTTGCAGCGGGGGCTGACCTTCGGGCGGCTGTTCCGGTTAATGAACCGATGACATTAGCGCCGGGTCAGCGGGCTTTGGTGCCCACAGGCCTCGCCATGGCGCTGCCGGCGGGCTATGAAGCGCAAATTCGCCCGCGCTCTGGACTGGCCTATAAACATGGGATTACCTGTTTAAACACGCCCGGTACGATTGATGCCGATTATCGCGGCGAGGTAAAAGTGCTTTTAATTAATCACGGCGATGCGCCGTTTGATATTCACCGCGGCGAGCGGATTGCGCAAATGATTATCGCCCCGATTACCCAGCCCAATTTTATCCGCCGTGATAATTTATCTGACACCAAGCGCGGCGAGGGCGGGTTTGGCAGTACGGGAAAATCCTAAGCTCTGAGCCTAGGGTTTAATCGCGCCGAGCGTTTTTTTAAAATCATCGGGCAAGGCCGCAGATTTGCGGCTAACCGCGTCAACATAGACATGGGTAAAATGCCCAGCGGCGGCAGCTTGCGGGGCGCTGGGCGCGAATAATCCAATCTCATAGGTGACGCTAGATCTGCCAATATGGCGAATAGCAAGCCCCGCCTCGATATCTACGGGATAGCTTAGCGGCGCAAAATATTGGCAGAGGGTTTCGACGACAAGGCCGATAATATCGCTTTTGCCGATCTCCAATAGGCCATGTTTAATGAGATAATTATTAACCAGCGTATCAAAGAAAAAATAATAAACAGAATTATTTATATGGCCATAAACGTCATTATCATTCCACCGCGTGGGCAGGGTTTCAAAATATAAAAACGCATCACGAGTTGGAGCGATGGAGCGCGGCATAAATTATCCTTTATCTCGCGCTATTTTAAAGCGTTGATCTGTTTAGGCCAAGGTTAAATATAATGCGGTTAAATATAATTAGCGTTTAATGGCCACAGGGCGCGGGGTCTCGCGCTGCGCCGGCATTTGGGCGGCATCGCGGCGCTCATGTAAACGAGCGGCGCCATGGCCAAAGCCTTCGCCGCGTGCGGGCGCGATTGACAAATAATGTATTCGTTTTTGCTCAGCCCGTCCGCGCGCGACTGAATCTAGGATCATCCCCGACATAAAGCACATCATCGACGCCATCATTAATGTCATGGCCAAGACCCATGTGGGCATACGCGAGACTAATCCTGTCTGGATATATTCAATTAAAACGGGGGTCATAAAGGCGGCGGAGGTTGTCAGCAGGCCAAGCGCAAGCAGGCCAAAAAACGCAAAGGGGCGCGTTTCTTTCATTAACATGCTCATCATACGCAGAATTTTAAAGCCGTCTTTGAAGGTCGAAAGCTTGCTTTCCGAGCCGTCTTGGCGGTGGCCATATTTTGTAGGAATTTCTGCCGTAGGGAGGCGTAAAATAGAGGCATGAACGGACATTTCTGTCTCGATCTCAAATCCCGGGCTTTCTGCCGGAAAGCTCTTGGCAAAGCGGCGCGTAAAGACGCGGTAGCCTGAAAAAATATCGTTAAAATCGCGGCCAAATAATAGGCGGTAAACCACATTAAAAATCTTATTGCCAAAAGCATGGCCTTTGCGGCCTGCATCAATCGTCACATCTTGGCGAACGCCCACGACCATATCGAGCCGATCTTCGAGTAAGTGCTGAACAAGCTCGGGCGCTTTGGCGGCTTCATATGTGCCGTCGCCGTCAGCCATAATGTAAAGGTCGGCATCAATATCAGCAAACATTTGCCGCACAACATTGCCTTTACCTTGGCGGAGAGAGGGTATAACTACGGCGCCGGCGCGGGCCGCTTGCTCGGATGTGTCATCGGATGAATTATTATCATAAACATAAATTCGCGCTTGCGGGAGCGCGCGGCGGAAATCCAACACAACCTGCGCGATGGATTGACCCTCATTATAACAGGGCAGCAAGACAGCAAGATCATGGTCAGGAAAATGTAAGTTTTGCATAATGTCACCCAAATATTATTTTTTATTTCGTCTTTAATTAAGACATGATGGTTAAAACTTAGTTTGCATGAGACTCATTATTTAAGGGCCATTCGTGATAGATCGCGTTTTAAGATTAAATATCGGCGCAGCTTTAGGGCTTTGCTTTTTATTATTAATGGCTGTTTTTGCCGTAACAGGGCAGATTGGCCGCATCGGAATTGATAATGATGATGTCATGCGCCTCGCCCAAATCCGTGATTTTCTAGGCGGGCAAAATTGGTACGATCACCAGCAATATCGCATGGGGCTGGAGGGCGGAACCTTAATGCATTGGTCGCGCGTTATTGATGCGCCGGTCATCGCGCTTATTTTATTATTAGATATTATCTTACCTTATGAGCTGGCGGAGGCGGCGGCGATATCGCTTTGGCCAGTGGCCACGGGCCTTGCCTTGGTTCTTGCCGTGAAGCTTCTAAGCCGCGATAATCCGCGCTATATTGCCCAAGAGGGAGACCTTGCGCGCGCGGTTTGGGGATTTGGCCTTTTAATTATCTTGCTGTTACTCATTACGTTTTACCGGTTTTCGCCGGGGCGTCTTGACCATCATAATATACAATTTGCCGCTTTGGCGCTGTCTTATGTTGGGCTGTCTGATCCGCAGGTCAAGCCCAAAAGATTTGCGCTCGCTGGGGCGATGACGGGGCTGTCTTTGGTGGTGGGCACGGAAGCGCTTCCGTTTTTAGCGGTGAATTGCGGCTTTGCCGCTTTGCTTTGGGGCTATAAAGGCGCCGCGGTGAGCCGCCCTGTTGCCGCCTTTGGCCTTGGCTTTGCCGCGGTGATTTGCGCGGGATTTTTAATTGATACGCCGCCCTCCGCCTATGGGCAAATTTACTGCGATATATTAGCCGTTAATTACGCAGCCCTTGGGCTTGCCGGCGGGCTAGGATTGGCCCTCCTTTCGCAGCTTAAGTCTCTGGATAGTCTTTTGCGCCGCGCGCTTGGGCTTGGTGTGTTGGGCGCGATTTGCGGCGGGATTTTGCTTATCCTCTCGCCTGAATGTCTGTCTAATCCTTTGGGGCAATTACCTGACAATGTTCAACATTTCTGGCTTGATTATGTCGAAGAAGCACAGCCCTTGATCTCAAAGAAAAACGTCGAAACGGGCAGTATTTTTTATTTTATTGGCTTGATCCTAACCGCGTGGGGCGTCTCGCTCTGGCGTTATAAGCGCCTTGGCTTTACGCCCGCGCGGATTTACGGCCTTGTGCTGAGCGGGCTTATTATTGCGATGACGCTTTATCAATTACGCTATGCCTCTTTTGGTTTAATTATCGGCAGTTTGATGCTGATTCCGTGGGTTGCGGAGCGGTTTGTTGAGGGCAAAGCCAAATCAAAAGACAGTGTGGCCTATATCTTCGCCTTTGCACTGAGCGCCGCGTCGCTATGGCAAATGCCGGCCTATATTATTGGCGACGGTAATGCGGTCGCGCCGAATACGGATGTGTCTGCGCGGGCCCTAACAAACGCGCAGGCGGGGGCCCTTACTAACGCGCAGGCGGGGGATGGTGATACCACGCCGCGTGATGTCTGTTTTCCAGAGGCCTTAAAGAGCTATTTAAAGAGTTTGCCGCCGCAACGCATTTTGGCAGAGCCAAATCTGACCTCTGCGATTTTATATAATACCGCCCATAGCGCGGTGAACGGCAATTATCACCGCAATGCGGCGGGGATTGACCGCGCCGTTGATATCTTCATGACACCCCCGGCGCGCGCCGCAGAGATGATGCGCGCCGATAAGACCGAGCTCTTGATATTTTGCCAAGACCGTGCAGCTTATGATATTTATGCAAAGGCGGCGCCCAAGGGCCTCGCAGGAGAGTTAAAGCGCGGCGCGGCGCTCGCGGGATTTGTTAAAATTCCGCTTGATACAGCGGGCATGATAACAGTGTGGACGCCTGAATAATTAAGCGCCCTCTTGTTTTAGGCGGCGCGATAATAAAGCGCTCATCGCATCGCTTACGGCCATTTTGCCGGATAAAATATCGGCCACAGCCAAACTAATCGGCATATCGACCTGTTTTAACGCGGCCAGTTTTCTGAGGGCCGGCGCGGTGGCGACGCCTTCTGTGACGGCGGCGCGGGCGGCCAAAATATCTTCAAGGCTTTCGCCGCGCCCCAAAGCGAGGCCGCAGGACATATTGCGGGACTGCTCGGATGAGCATGTCAGGACTAAATCCCCTAAGCCGCAAAGCCCCGCCAATGTATCGGGGTTTGCATCAAAGGCCCGTCCAAGGCGGCGCATCTCGGCAAACCCCCGCGCAATAATGGCGGCATGGGCGGAGCGCCCAAGATTTAAGCCCAAGACAAGACCGCAGGCAATCGCGAGGACATTTTTTACCGCCCCGCCGATCTCTGCCCCGAGGATATCATCCGCGAGGTAAGGGCGAAAATGCGGGGTTGCAATCATTTGGCAAAGGGCCGTTCCGATTTTGGGATCCGCGCAGGCCAATGTCACGGCCGTCGGCAAGCCCTTGGCAACATCTATGGCAAAGCTGGGGCCGGATAAGACCGCGGTTTCAACCTGCGGCGCGATATCGGCTAAGACCTCGCTCATGAACTGGCCGCTTTTAATTTCAATGCCTTTCGAGCAGAGGATGACCGGCAGCCCTTCGCGCAGATCTTTTGCGATGGGCAATAGGCTCGCGCGCATGTGCTGGGCGGGCGTGACAACGAGGACGGCATCGCATGCGACGATGTCGCTTAGCTCTGTTGTCGCCGTTATTCGCGCAGACAGCGGAACGCCTTTCAGATAAAGACTGTTCTCATGGGCGGTATTAATGGCCTTTACGCAATCGGCTTCAAATCCCCACAGGGTCACATCACGTCCCGCACTCGCCAGTGTTTGAGCGAGCGCCGTTCCCCAGGCTCCAGCCCCGATAACGCCAATGTTTTGATAGCTATATGTCACGATTTTGGCCCTTTTTTCCCAAAGCCGCTGGCTGGGTTTGCGGCGGCGGCCTTGGCATCCAAAGGCCAGCGCGGCCGTGCATTAATGGCGAGATCGCTTTGCAGCTCTGCGCCTGTGTTTAGCCGCGTTAATCCCGCCAGCGCAATCATGGCCGCATTATCCGTACAATATCTCAGCGGCGGGGCGAGGAATTGCATCTTCTGCTCATCGGCTAAAGCGGTTAATCGGGCGCGGATAAGGCGGTTGGCCGCAACCCCGCCGGCGACAACGAAAAAAGGACGCTCTGCGCCGTTTAATTGGCCGTTATGGCGCGCCTTAAACATCGCGGCGGCAACGGCGCAGCGGTCATATAAACTATCGCAAACCGCCCGCTGAAAACTGGCGGCAATATTGGCTTGGGATTGGGCGGATTTGTCACTCGCATCAAAGGCGCGGGCAACGGATGTTTTCAGCCCCGCAAAAGAGAAATTTGCATGGGGCTTTCCGTGAAAGGGGCGCGGGAATTTATAGGCAGTTTCATCGCCGCTCGCCGCGAGTTTTTCAACGCGCGGCCCGCCGGGAAACCCAAGCCCCATATGTTTGGCGGTTTTATCAAAAGCTTCGCCTGCCGCATCATCAACTGTGCTGCCAAGGCGGTGATAATCACCTAGTCCGTCAACAGAAATAAGCTGGGTGTGACCTCCGGAAATCAGAAGCAGTAAATAGGGAAAGGGGCAGGGCGCAGCAAGGCGGGGGGAGAGCGCATGGCCCTCTAAATGATTAACTCCTAAGAAGGGACGGCCAAGCGACATGGCCAGGCCTTTCCCTGCCATAAGCCCTGTAATCACCCCGCCCACAAGGCCCGGCCCGGCGGTTGCTGAGACGGCGGTAATATCGGCGTAATCAACGCCTGACTCGCGCATAGCTTGGTCGATGATCGCCTGTATTTTCGCCATATGGGCGCGGGCAGCAATTTCAGGAACAACGCCGCCAAAGGGGGCATGATCTTCATTTTGCGAGGCAATCACGGAGGATAATATTAACGGCTCGCCCTGCTCATCTTGGGTGACAAGCGCGGCGGCTGTTTCATCACAGCTTGATTCAATCCCCAAAACAAGCGGCGCTTTGGGGCAGCGTTTTGATATCGCGGTAGCAGCTTGCAAGCGGGTTCATCCTTTGTTGCCATTTACACGGTCTATAGGCTGACATATAGGGGAGGTGATTATGAATGGATAGGGGCATTGCCGCTAAATATATTATGGACAGAGCTTTTATCATTGGCACGCGCGGCTCGCCTCTGGCGTTATGGCAGGCCCATTGGGTGCAATCTTTGCTGGCGGGCGATGATGAGGCGAATAAAGCGGCGCGCTTTCCGATCCGAATTTTCACAACATCGGGCGATAAGCTGACAGGTGAGCTGAAAGATTTTGGCGGCAAAGGGTTATTTACCAAAGAGCTGGAACAGGCGCTTTTGGACGGCGACATTGATATGGCCGTCCATTCGATGAAAGACGTGCCAACGCGCGGGCAAGAGGGTTTGCAAATTAGCGCCGTGTTAAAACGGGCCGATCACCGCGATGGGTTTATTTCAAACCGCTATAAGGCTTTGGCGGATTTACCCGAAGGGGCTTTGGTGGGGACAGCCTCTATACGCCGCCGCGCGCAGCTGTCGGCGCTGCGTCCTGATATTCAATATTGCTTGCTGCGCGGGAATGTCGGCACGCGGCTGGCAAAGCTCGACGCTGGGGTATGCGATGCAACATTTTTAGCCTGCGCCGGCTTGAAACGCTTGGGCCAAGGCCATTTAATTACCGAAGAAATTGAAACGGATATTATGCTCAATGCGCCCGCGCAAGGGGCCGTTGGGGTTGAAACGCGGATAGATAATCACGCCGTCATTCAGGCCCTTGCGCCGCTGAATCACGCGGCCAGCCATATTCTTATTCAGGCGGAGCGCGGCGTTCTTGAAGGTCTGGACGGCTCTTGCCGCACGCCTATTGCGGCGCTGGCCCATATAGAAGAGGGCGCATTGCACCTGCGCGCTGAAGTCTTATCGCTCTCGGGGGCAGAGCGCTTTACGGCGCATATTCAGGCGGCGGACTATTCGGCTGAAAGCGCGCGCGAGATGGGGTTAAAACTTGCAGCGAAAATTTCTGCTGATATTGGCGATATTAAGCGCTTGTTTATAGAGTGATAATTTGGCGCGAATTTGGATTACACGCAGTCAGCCTTTTGCCGCGCAAACAGCGGCGCTATTAGCGGCGCGGGGGTATGACGTTACGGCGGCGCCGCTTTTAACGATCACTCTGGCGGCGCAGCCCAGCCTGCCTTCCGCGCAAGATTATCTTATTGTGACCTCACGTCACGGCGTGCGGGCTTTGGCCGCGCAAAGCCGTTTGCGCCATTGGCCCCTTATTTGTGTGGGCGATGCAACGGCGGCGGCTGCGCGCAAAGCGGGCTTTACCAAAGCCGCCTCCGTTTCGGGCACGGCGAAAGATATTATTGCGTGGATCATAGATCATTGGCCAAAGACTGCGTCTATTACGCATATATCCGGTGCCCATCACCGCGGCGACATCATAGAGACGCTTGGCCGCTTAGGCTATGTAAAGGCCAAGCGGCATATATTTTACGATAGCCTTGCTGCGGCCTCTGATCCGCGCCCAAGCCCTGCGCCAAATGACTATGTTTTGCTTTATTCACCGCGCGGGGCGGCGGCTTTGGCGGCGCTGGGGCTAGACATGCAAGAGATGACGATGATCTCTCTCAGCCCTGCGGTTGACGCGGCGCTTGGCGAGATAAGCTGTAAAGACCGGTTTATTGCTGAAAAACCTAATGAGAGTTCACTCTTTGCTCATCTTCCATGAGCTAGGGTTAGGGGGATTAAATTTAAAAAGTGATTATGAGCGATATTGATAAGACACCCCCCGAAGATGTTCAGCCTGAAAATGACGGTGAGCCCCATAATATGGCATCGCGTGATATGGCGGCGGATGAGGCGGCTTTGGCCGATGATCGTCAAGTGGAGGAGACGCCCAAACGTAAAGGCATTGGCTTTCTTGGCCGGCTCGCGATTATTTTGGCGGCTTTGGGAGCGGCTTTGGGAGCTGGGGCGCTCGGCGGGTTTGCGGCGCAGAGATTTTACGATCTGCCGGCCCCGCCGCCCGACCTTTCCCAATATGAGCGGGATATAAAGGCTCTTAAAAAATCCGATAAAGCGCAATCGGCGCGGAGTACACAGCTAGAAGGCCAAATAAAAACCGCCGCCGCGCGGTTAGGCCAAGAGCTATCAGAGCTTGACGCGAAATGGCAATCAGACTTAGCGGATTTAAATAGCCAAATAGACGCCATAGAGATATCTGCCCCGCTACCAGTAGAGGGTGATCCTGCGCCATTATCTGAGAGATCTAAAGAATCTGATATTTCTGAACCCAACGTTCCAGAAATAAGCAAATCGAATCCTGACACCGTAAATCCTGAGGCCTTTGGGGAGTCTGAGGAGCCTGATAGCACAAGCCCTGATGTCTCTGAACCCAACGTTCCAGAAATTAACGACCCAGAAATTAATAACTCGGGGGCGGCTGACACAGACATAGAAACGGCCGATAAAGATGT
>CAZEOD010000002.1:19503-27164 GCA_964513675.1 uncultured Caulobacterales bacterium
CAGAGATAAGGCCAGAGATATTGGCGGAGGTGGATGCGCTTCGCCGCCGCGTTGATAATGATATTGCCGCAATAAAAATACGGCTGGATGATCTTGAGGCTGACCCTAAAGTCAGGCTCCCTGCTCAGGGGAATGCGAAAGACGGGACTGACCCCGCGTCGCCCATAAACGATATTTTAACGGAGCTGAAAGCGGCCGAAGACCCGCAAAGAACGCAAAATTGGTTTGGCAAAATTTTGCAAAAACATGTCTCTTTGAAACGGACAGATTACGACGCGGCAGCGGCGCTTTTAGCGCAAATCGAGGCCGCCATTTTGATTGAAGACTGGGAGGCCGCGCTTGAGCTTTCACAGAGCTTGCCGCAACCTGCACGGGGCGCGGCACAAGAATGGATTGCGAGCGCGCGCCGCTAGCCCTATATTAGACAGAGTCCCCAATATGTTTTGACAAAATGGGACTTAAACCCTCTGGGGGAGGATATCACATGATGAAATATATCATTGCCGTTTTAATTTTCGTGGCGGCGCTTGCGGGCGTTTTGCTGTTCATTGGTGATGATCCATCTGTGACGATTAGCTCGGTTGGCGCGGCGAGCGGCGTTAAAGCCAATTTAAATTTCGAAGGCCAATTTAGCTGGCAGGCTGTGATTGTGATTATGACGCTCTGCGTGATTGGCCTGCTTATTTTATGGTCATTTTTGACATGGTTATGGCGTCTGCCGGGGCGGTTCAAAACGGGGCAAGGCCTACGGCGCGGCGCGCGCACGATTGATGCGATCGAAGAGGCGTTACTCGCGGGGGCTGACGGTGATGCCGATAAGGCCCGTAAAAAAGCCGCACGGGCGCAATCCCTGATAAAAAGCCCGATTTTAGGCCATCTTATCGGCGCGCAAACGGCGGAAGCTGCGGGCGACATAGATCAGGCGGCTGTGCATTATAAAGCGCTTCAAGATAATTCTCGCACGCGGGCGATTGCAGAGAAGGGCCTTGTGCGGCAATCTATGGCAGGGGGGCAATTAGCCGATGTCATCTCGCGCGCAGGCGCAGCCTTTGACCAAGATAAACCGGCCCGCTGGGCGTTTGATCCGTTATTTCGCGCGCGGGTGATGAACGGCGATTGGCAAGAGGCCAGTGATGTTCTGGCCAAAGCGGTCAAGCGCGGCTTGATTGAAAAAGCGCCCGCTCGTCGCCGCCGCGCTGTGCTGATGACGGCTGAGGCGCAGCGGATTATGCGCACTGAGGATATAAATAAGACGGCCATCTTTGAGACGATGCGCGATATGGCGGTGAGCGCCGCGGCCGAAAGTCCTGATTTTGCGCCCGGCGTGGCCTTGGCGGCGCAGATATTATCGGAGCGCAGCGAAACAAAGCAGGCCGCGAAATTAATTGAAAAAGCCTGGGCGCAGGCCCCGCATCCGGCCTTGTCATTGGCCTATCGTGATTTATACCGCGATGCCTCGCCGCGTGCGAAAGCCAAACGGCTGTCCTCCCTTATTAAGCAAAATCCGTCTCACCGCGAGACGACGATTTTACAAATTGAAGCGGCGCTGGATAAGGGTGATTTTGTGCAGGGATGGTCTTTACTTAATCCGCTGGTGAGTGAAACGCCGACGGCGCGCCTCTGTGCCTTGGCGGCGCGGGCGGAGGATGGATTGTCCAATCCCGCCGATGCGCGCATGTGGCTGGAGCGCGGGGTGAGCGCCCCGAGCGAGGCGGATTGGTCTGACCTTGACCCTGAAGGCAATGGGTTTGATTATACGGTGCGCGATTGGCAACGTCTCGTCTTTAGTTTTGGCGAAACGGGGGAGCTTATTCATCCCCGCCTTGAAGCGGGCGCGGCGCGGAAAAGCGTGCCATCTGCTTTAGCGGGTAAAGAGGACGCAGCCCAAGAGGACAAAGCCAAAGAGGATGCAGCCAAAGAGGACGCGGGTAAAGATGAGGGCAGCATCGGCGAAAAAGATCCGCTCATAGAGCCTGATTTGGCAGACCGCCTTGATAATCTTTTGGAGAGCTCAAAGCGTAGCAATCCCAAATAATTAAAGGGATTAATTAAATAGCTTTGCCGTCATTGCGCGTGAAATTCCGCGCGGGCTTACCATTGGCTGTGATCTTTAAATTAATATCGGGATAGCTCACACTGTCCTGCTCTGGCTTGCGCGATCCGATGACGAGAAATGTAACGTCTTGACCGGTTTTATTGATAAGGTGATGTGCATTTCCGTCGCCGGCTTTATGGGTCATGACGCTGCCGGGGCTAAGGGGATGCTCGCCTTCATCATCAATCAAAAGCGGATGGCCCGTTAAGATATAGCAAAACTCATCCTCGGCGCTATGGGCGTGACGCTGCGAAGCCCAGCAGCCGGGCGGCAGGGTCACAAGATTTGCGCCAAATTGGGTCAGCCCGCCGGCGTCGCCTAATTGGGCGACATGGCGCTCAGCGCAGTCTTGATTATATTCGGCCGGATAGCTTGTACCGATTTTTTGCGGCGCAAGCTTGGGGTCAATTAGCGGCACGCGCCCTAATGCCCCATATGTTTATCAACAGCCTCAAGCCCAGCTTGGCCAGAATTGCTTGAGGCAATCTCGGCCTCGCGCTGCGCCCAGAGACGTTTTTGATATTTATTCGACAGAATATCGGTCACGACCAGAACAAAGATCACAAGGTAGAATGTGGATTTGCTCATGGCGTCTATTTCAAAGCCAAAGAGCTTAAGATGCGCAAGATGCGCGCCTTCTGTGACCAAAAGCACGCCAACAAGAAAGAGGATGAAAAGCCCGAGAACCTGATACATCCGGTTCTTCTTCAGAAAATCCGTCACGGCATCGGCGAGCAAAATCATAGCAATACCGGACGCTATAATGGCAATTACCATTAGCGGCACTTGATAGGAGACAATGCCCGTTGCTTCGTCCGTCACAGAGGCAATCGCCATGGCAGAAAGGATCGAGTCGAAAGAGAAAACAAGGTTCATCATAACAATCAAAGCAATCGCGCTCATGACCGAGCGGGAGCCTGATCCTTCACTATGTTCGATATGATCGACGACGAGGAGGTGATTAATTTCTTTGATCGCGGTGTAAATAATAAAGGCACCGCCAAATAAGGTGACAAGGGCCTGCATGGTAAATTCACCGTGGATGATATTGCCGATATGTAAATTAAACAGCGGCTTGGCGAGGGCGCCAAATAAAGCCACAATCACAAAGAGCAGAACGACGCGAAACACAACGGCGAGACCAATGCCCCATTGGCGCACTTTCTTGGCATCCGCTGGATCGCCGACCTTATTACTTTCAATCGCAATATAAAGCAGATTATCAAAGCCAAGTACGGCTTGTAGTAAAATTAGCATAAATAAGGTAAAAAGCGCTTCAAGCGTGAGTAAGTCGGCCATGGTTCCCTCCAATTTCTTTCTTAATGGCGCAAGTTGCGTGATTTGAAAAGGGGGAACAGCGGCGGTATTCTCATTCATATACGGATAATGGCTATAGATATAGACTTTCGGCTTGCGCCGTCTGAAACCCTGCGCATAAATGAGGGCCTGTAAGACTAATGTTTTGATAAAAGGATATCCTCATGAAGCTCAATTCTGATATTGCAGCCGTCGTCACGGGCGGGGCGTCAGGCCTCGGCGAAGCGACGGCGCGGCTTTTGGCCTCCAAAGGCGTAAAACTTGGAATCTTTGATTTTAATAAAGAGCGCGGCCAAGCGGTGGCCGACGAAATTGGCGCGATCTTTGCCCATGTTAATGTTGCCGATGAAAAAATGGTCGACGCTGGATTTGATTTGGTTCGCGCGGCCAATGGCCAAGAACGGATTATGGTCAATGCGGCGGGTATTGGCCTGGGGATGAAAACGGCGTCCCGCAAACGTGATACCGGTGAAATTCTGGCGCATGATGTGGCGGCGTTTAAGCGCGTTATTGATATTAACCTCTTTGGCTCTTTCCTCTGCGCGTCAAAATCTGCGGCTGGTATGATGTCGATTGAGCCCAGTGAGCCAGACGGCGAGCGCGGCGTGATTATCAATACGGCCTCTGTTGCGGCGCAAGATGGGCAAATTGGGCAGCTCGCCTATGCGGCGTCTAAAGGCGGTATTTTGTCAATGGCCTTACCCATGGCGCGTGATTTGGCCCGCGAAGGGATTCGCGCCAATACCATTCTGCCGGGGTTTTTCGAAACGCCGATCTATGAACAGATGAAACCCGAAGTCAAAGAAAGCCTGAAAGCGCATTTGCAATTCCCGAACCGCTTTGGGGACCCGCGTGAATTTGCCGAATTGGCCGAGATGATTATGACGCAGCCTTATATTAATGCCGAATATATTCGCATGGATGCCGGCGCGCGTATGCCGCCGCGCTAAGGCAAGCTGATAACGCCGCCGCGCTAAGGCGAAGTTTCACCCAAAAAAAAGCCGCCGACTTAAACTTAAGCGGCGGTTTTATTATTATGTTTAAGGACTTTTAGCCGGGCGGCATGACGAAAAAGGCAATTCCGGCCCCTAAAAGCAGCGCGCCGGTTATGGCTGTGCGTATTTTCGAATCTTGCTTCATCAAGAAGAAAGCCACCGGTATTAAGAGCAAATTCGCGATGAGAATAAAGCTTTGATATGACGGTGATAAGGCTGCGCTTTCTTTGCCCGAAAGTGCCTCTGCGAGGCGCGGTAAGCCGACAGCCATATCAATAGAGACAACCAGACCGATAAAGGCTTTGGCGGCATCAGAGACGGTTAAGCGTGTTGTCCGCATCAAATCCATTCCGCGGTCAAGCAGCGTAAAGCCATATTCACGTCCGGCCATTAAGCCCAAGAAGACGAAGGTTGTACTCATCGGGATGGCGGAGACTTCTTTGAAAAAGAAGAGTAAACAGGCATATGTAAAGTCGATCAATGTCGCCGAGCGAATATCTGTCACGGCTGTCTTGGCTTTTAGAATCCGCTGTACCGGCCCGCCTTTATTCCAAAACGTATAAGCCAGCAGAAGTAAGATCGCAAACATTGCGACAAAGCTTTCAAGCGCAGAGATTTGGCGCGGCAAGAAAACAAAAATATTGGCGAAATCTTGGATTAACCAAACGGCCCAGAGGTAACCCGTCGTGACCCACTGCAAAATAACCCAATAAGCGGTTTGTCCAAATTTGCGTGTTATCGCGAAAATAAGGCCTTCGATAATAAAGCCGCTCAGCGCGATAAACGGCGCATAGGCTTTATATTTTTCAATAACGCCAAGGCCTTTATTGCAAGACTTAATCTCTTTGGCATCGGTTAGCGCGGCGGGGTCGCAATTAATCACCATATCGGGGAGAAAATAAACCCCAATGGCAATGATAATGCCCATAACACTCGCAAGGCCCCAAGGCGCCCGCGTTATCGGATCATTTTCCTTGAAATATTTTTCTAGTGTCCGCGATAAAATCAAATAAAGCGCAAGGCCGACGACAAAGGCGAGGAGGTAACCCGTTAGCGATTTTTGCAGCATAGATGTCATGCCGCCAACTGTGGCGAATACGGTCAAAACCATAAATGATGTAGAAACCGGAATCCCGAAGCGCGTTATGATAACCAGCGCGAGGGGCGGCAATGTATGATACCATTGTATCCCGCCCTCAGGCCAAGGATATTTTTGCGCATTAGAGAGGCGTCCCCATGACGGATCACCTTCATAAACCACCCAGCCATAGGTGAAGGTAGCGACTAGAATCGTGCCGGCGAAAAGAAATAACCAAAACCAGTGAAGTTTTGAATTTGAATTAATAAATGTGCCCAAAGTTTGGAGGGCGTCGTTCCCGACAACCGCATAGGCGGCAAATAAGAAGCCGAATGCGGCAAAAATTGTCATTTCCATGATGAAAACCTAACCTCAATTTAATATTAAGGCGGCTTATCCTGTCAATAAGACAGTTTTGATTATGTTATTTGAAGGAATTTTGAATAATTTATGTCTATATTGTGACAGCCTTCCAGCTGCCACAATATTATGTTTTTGTATTATATTTTTGGCTTAGAGGGTTTGCGTCAGAAGGGTTCCGCCAATGACGAAAGCGGAGACCAGACCCGCAATGAGGTAACGACCGATATTTTGCGGTGTTTCTGTCTGGGTTTCCTCTGTCATGCCCTTAAGCAAGATGCGTTCTGAAATATACATAGCTAGCTCCTTTGTGAAGTATTTATGACATTGTGTCACAAAACTGTAACATAGTCAAGAAACTTTCACATAAGTGTAACAACTTTGTCGTAAATCAAAAAAAACGGCTCATCAGGCCGTGATTCATTATATGAGCAATTAAGCTTAAGCCGTTTAAAGCTGAGGCTTAATCGCGTTATGTTGAGGGGACTTAAGCTAGAAATCTAGCTGTAAGCGCGTGATAAGGCCCTGTGCCCGCTCGCGGGTTCCATCTTCAGCATCGAGGCTAAAGACATTTAGCGCCAGCCGCGTATTATTTGTCATCCACCAATTCACGCCGGCGACATATGTATCCAGCTCTCCGGCAATAATGCCGTTGTCATTTTGATCGAGCGTATCATAGCGGGCAACGAATGATACGGCGCCGTAACCGCCTTCGCCAAGTGGCTTATCAACTTTTGTGCGCTTGAAAACGCCGTCCTTATAGGGTTGCTCGCCGCCGATAATATAACCGATTTCAGCTGAAAAGGCGGTAAAGCTCGCGTCTTGGAAAAGCTGATCTGGGTCTCTCTGGCTGCCATTGACATCTAAGATAGCATATTCGCTATAGGCCCAGAGCCCTTTATGGATGATAGCGACTTCGCCGCCGTAAAAATTATCACTTTCGCCAAAGCGCAGATCGCCAATTATCCGTTCTGATGTCACATGGGTCAGGGGACGTTGGCGAAAGCGTAATGGCTGTTCAGTGGCACCGATTTCGCGGTAACGCCAAGACGCGCCGATATGAGCAACCGTATCTTTCGTTTTAATCGGGTTATAAACACCACGCGCAGCAAAGGCGCGGCCTTCATCAATTCCGCCATCAGAATTGGCATTGGTTGTAAAGGCCCCAAATTGCAGCACATAATTATCGCCAGTTGTCGCCAATTCAACACCGATGCGGCGATTAAGATCCCATGCATCGGTAAAGGCTGCGCGCTCAATTGTGTGGTTCGTATTTGACGAGGCAAATTCTTCGAGTGAGTTTTGTGTTTTAAAATGGCCGATTTTGACCTTCCAGCTTGAATCTGGAATTTTATACTGGACATAGGCATCTTCAACATCAATTCCACCGCCAGATGTGTGGTTAAGCTCAAGCTTATATTTCGTATTGTCATTCACATTGCCATGGGCCTTAAGGCGGGCGCGGCGAATTTCAGATGCATCAATCGTCGCGTCCGGGCCGTCAAGATCAGCCAAGGTATATTCAATATGGAGCCGTCCGCCGAGCTTAACCGTAAATTCATCTGACTGCGCAACAGATGTTGATGAGACAGTAAAAAATGATAAGGCGCCTACAGCGCCCATGAGAATATTTCCCTTCACAACTAACCTCTTATGTTTGTGAAAATTTCTCAGCGCTACTCGGGCAAAACTGCGACATCCCCGTGACAGTTGTGAAAAGGTTCTGTGACAGTCACTTTTGCAAAAATGTCAAAAAACTAAGCTGTAATAATATCATTATATATTGTCACAGGCCTTATATATTGTCACAGGCCTT
>CAZEOD010000002.1:27264-99084 GCA_964513675.1 uncultured Caulobacterales bacterium
GCTGTAATAATATCATTATATATTGTCACAGGCCTTATATATTGTCACAGGCCTTTAAGCCGCCGTAAATAAAATCATAGACGCCCAGCTCAATCTACATTGCTCCGCCCCTTATGCGCGGCTTGACTTTTCCAGCGCAGCATGAAAAAGTGATTGCTCACTCATTATTGAGTTATGCGGTTTAAGCCGCTTCAAAGGCGGATAATATGGCGGCTGCTAGCGATAATGCTCCTGGCGATAATATTGATAACCCTGCGCGCGGCGTCATATCGGCGGACGGCAGTAAGAAAGCCCAAATCGAGCGGGCGGCGCTCACGCTATTTGCGCAAAACGGCATTGACCCTGTGACGACCAAAGCGATTGCCGCAGCGGCGGCTGTGTCGGAAGGGCTGATTTACCGTCATTTCAACAATAAAGAAGATTTAGCCCGCCAACTTATGCAGGCCGTTCATGGCCGCCTTACCGACATCATTACGCAGGCGGCAGAGCAGCCCGATATAACGGCGCAAATTCGCCGCATTACGACAAGCTATTGTGAGCTGGCCGATAGTGATTGGATGTTATTTCGCTATCACATTTTATATCTACACCGTTTTAGCGCTATATCCGCCGCGCCGGGTCAAGACCCTCTCTCCCTTACGCAGCAGCTATTAGAGGCGGCGATGGCGCGCGGTGATATTCCCACAGAAAACGCGCAAATCTTGGCGCCTATGGCCCTCGGGATTGTGCTGCAAACCGCGCAAGCGAAAGTTTTAGGCTTTACCTTAGGCCCGATGAGCGATCATATTGATTTATTTGTTCGGCGTATTCATGCCGTTCTCGATATTTAAGGGGCGGCGCTATGCGGTCTGTTGTCTTTAATTTTGCCTTTATTCTCACCACCATTATTGCGGCGATTGGTTGTTTTATGCTCTCGCTTATTCCGGGCCGCGCCGCGCTTATGTGGGGGCTTCGGCTTTATACGCGCAGCATGATGTGGCATATGCGGGCTTTAGCGGGGATTAAAGTCACGGTTAGCGGCCATGAGAATATTCCAGATGGGCCTGTGATTATTGCGTCGAAACATTTATCATATGGCGATGGTTTTGTTTTATTTTCCCAATTTAAAGACCTTAGCTTTGTTACGGGCGATCATATTACGAAGTTTTTATTTGTTAAAACCATCCTCGCCAAGATGAATGCCGTCATTGTGTCGTCTTGCGGCGGGGCGGAGGTGCGGCGGCGCTTTGCTGAGACCTCCCAGCTTGTGCGTGAGCAAGGCCGGCGTATTTTAATCTTCCCAGAGGGGCATTTGTCTGAACCCGGCACCCATCATAGTTATAAGCGCGGGGTTTATCACCTCTACCGAGATTTTAATTGCCCCGTCGTGCCGGTTGCGCAAAATCTTGGGCAGCGCTGGAATATGATGGATTTGAAAAAATACCCTGGCCCCGCCAAGATGGAATTTCTTTCTCCCATAGAGCCGGGGCTTGATAAAGACACCTTTATGGCGCTGCTGCAAGAACGAATTGAAACCCGCTCGCTGGAGTTGCTTGATTATGAAAACCTTGGCGCGCTAGATGTCTCGAAAATTGGGCAATTAATTGAAAACAAAGCGGCAAAAGCTGCTAGAGAGGCGAAAGAGGCGGCAAAAAAGGCGTCTATTCACGCCGCGAAGAGGGATAACGCATGAGCCTTAATATTGCTAGGCAGCTTTTAAAGCAAAGACGGTTCTTGCCGCTTTTTGCTTTGCTCCAAGCCGGAACTTTTAATGATAATGCGCTTAAAAATGCGTTGATCGCTTTGGTGACATTTGGCGGGATTCTCTTTCTCGAAGACTTACCCTCGGCCATTCGAGTGCCTGTTGCGGGTTTGATCTTTACGGGGCCATTTTTACTGGTTTGCGCCATTGCGGGACAGGCCGCGGATAAAATTGACCGCGGCATTATTTTGCGCTGGGTTAAGCGCGCCGAAGTCGTGATTATGATGATCGCGGCGGCGGGCTTTTTCATGATGAATATTTGGGTGCTCGCTTTTGCTTTGGGCCTAATGGGCGCGCAATCGGCTTTTTTCTCACCGACGAAAAATGCCGTCCTGCCGCAATGGCTCAGTGATAAAGAACTGATTACAGGCAATGCGCTGCTTAACGGATTTGTTTTTGTCTTTATATTGGTCGGCCAAGTTGGCGGGACGTTAATTGTCCTTCAAGCTGGCGGGCCGCGTATTATAGCGGGATTATTACTTATCTTGGCTTTAATCGGCTGGGCCGCCGCAGAGCAATGCCCGCCCGCCCCCGCACCAAAGCCGGATATGAAAATTAATTTCGAGCCGATCTCCGCCAGTTGGGGCGCATTGTCCAAAGCGTTTGTTGCGCCGGATGTCTTGCGGCCCATGCTCGGCATTTCTTGGTTTTACGGCGGCGCGACGATTTTTGTAACGACCTTTCCAGATTTCATAAAAAGCCAAATGAGCTTTAATGAAAGCGTCTTAATTATCATACTTGTCCTCTCGACTATTTCTATTTTGATAGGCTCGCTTTTAACCATGATTGTCGCGCGGTTGAAAATATGGGGCCCTGAAGCGGTTGGCCTCTCGGCCTTTGGCATTACGGGCGTCGCGATTATGACATTGGCTATTTATGTGATGCCGCATCCGGTTTTCACAGGCGATGGGAGCGGGCTTGGTACGGCCGCAGATTTTCTAGCCCATCCGAATACGCCGCTTTTCTTGGGCGCTATTATTTTGTCCTCATTGATGAACGGGCTTTATGTTGTGCCGCTGCAAGCTATGGCGCAGCGCCGCGCTGACCCTGCTATACGGGCGCAGTTAATGAGCGCCGGCGCGGTGATCTTGAATCTGTTCACCAATGCGGCGACCTTTCTTTTAATTGCTTTAGCGCTCAGCCAAATGCCGGCTAAAATGCCGTTTTTAATGGCCGCAATCGGTAGCGCCATAGTCGCGATCTACGCGGTTTACCGGAGCTTTCATCCCGTCAACCGGCCGAGCTATATGGAGACAGAATAATGCGCGGATATTTTGGCGTCGGTGTTGAGGGGATTTCCAAAGCGCATAATCTCGGCGCGATCTTGCGAACCGCCCATGCCTTTGGCGCGAGTTTTTCTTTTACAGTCGCGGCCGATCATAAATTGCGGCAGGTTAACCAGACCGATACCTCACGCTCGCAAATCCATGTACCGTTTTACGAATGGGATCACGGCGATGATTTAATCCTGCCAAGTGGCTGCGCGCTTGTTGGAATTGAGCTGACGCCCGATGCGGTTGATCTCCCGAGTTTTCGCCATCCGCTTAATGCGGCTTATATTCTTGGCCCCGAAGCTGGATCCCTCTCGCCGCATCTTCAAGAAAAATGCGCGCATATTATTAAAATTCCGACCAAATTTTGCTTGAATGTCAGCTTGGCCGCGGCCTTGACGCTTTATGACCGCACCCTCTCTATGGGCGGTTATCCGGCGCGGCCTGTGCGCCCTGGGGGGGAGTATTTACCCGCGCCCGCTGATTGGGCAAAGCCGTCAGGCCCAAGCCGTCTGAAAGGCGCGGCCAATACTGCAGAGAGATCGCGAAAAACAAGGCGTTCATCCGAATAAACCCTGAGAATAAACCTGCGAATTTAAGCTTAAACGCTATGGCGGCAACCGTAAATATTGATCTTATTTAACCAGATATTAAACCTAAAAAGGGAAACTATCGCCTTAAGTTAAGGAAGAGTGTGACCCATGCGTTATATTATTGGCCTATCCGCCGCTATGGCTGTGATGATGACAAGCGCGCCCGCCCATGCCAGCGAGCCGAGATTAGAGGGCACGTTTAAAGACTGGACAACCTATAGCCGCGACGCTGGCGGTGATAAATCTTGCTATGCGATTACCAAGGCCAAGACAATGTCGCCGTCCTCTGTGCGCCACGGCGATATTTATTTTATGGTCTCAAATTGGCGCTCAGGCGTGGCCAATGAGCAGCCGAGCTTTCTGGCCAGTTATGATCTGAATAATAATATTCCGCCCGAAGCGAGTATTGGCTCAAAAAAGGCCGTTTTTTACGCGGCGAATAATGAAGCTTTTATTGAAAATTCCGCCGATGAGGCCACATTGGTTCGGGCCATGCGCGGCGGGTCTACCATGCGGATGAAAGCACGCTCTAAACGCGGCACAGACGTCGCCTATAGCTTTTCGCTCTCAGGCGTCACGGCGGCACTTAAAAAGGCTAAAGATGCCTGTCGTTAGTGGTTTATATGTGGGGCAAAATTTATATTCAAGGCACGGGCAATCCATGGCTGTCATTTGCACTGACAAGCCTCTGCGTGCTGTTAATTATTGCGGCGGCTGTGTTTATGGCGCTTAAACGTCAAAATCCTAAACTGGGGGCGGCCCCGATAAAGGGCGCGCCCGCATCGCCGCCAACGGCTATGGTCGACATTACGGCGGAGGCAATGATAGGCGCGCCGCGTAAAATCAATATCCATGAATTTATAGCGCCCATAGAGCGCTCATGGCGGCAATTCATGTCTGAAAAGGACATCACATTTACCGTTTTTTGCGATCCGCGCATCACGCAGCCTATTGTTATTCAAGCGGATATCTTAAGCGGCCTTGTGAATAGCCTGATTGGCCGCGCCTGCTGCACAACGGATAAAGGGCGCATTCATATGCATGTCACGGTGAAAACCCCGCCCGACACCCCAGATGTGCCGCAATTAGAAATCGTCGTTGCCGATACCGGAAGCGGGCTTATTGCCTCTAAAGCCCTGACGCTCGGCGGCGTAGAATATGACTTTAATGTCCAAGATATAAAGCCGAAAATCCAAGAGCTCTCCGGACGTCTTGTGCATAAATCACGCCTTGGACGCGGCGCAGAATTTATCTTAACCTGTCCCGCGCCGCAGAGCGCGTTAAAGCGCCCTAAGCGGACCTCATCAACAGCGGCGCAAGCCATGACCGAAATTAAATTAGAAGATTATTATACGCGCGATGTGAATGAGGTTGCCGCAGAATTTGAAGCGCAAATAATTGCGCGGCAGGCTGAAAATCAAAGGGCCAGGGCAAGTCATGACGACATAAGCCGCAGTGAAAGCCGCAATGAAAGCCTCAGGGCGAAAGCGGGAATAATTGCGGAGTTAACCGGATTAAACGTTCTGGTTGTTGAGGATATAGAATCAAACCGAGACGCTATTCGGGCGCTTTTAGCGCCGCTCAATCCGAAGCTTATCTATGCCGCGACGGGGCGCGAAGCAATAAACGCCCTCAAAACTCATATTTTTGACTATGTTTTAATGGATATTCACATGCCGGGTTTGAGCGGTATTGAAACTACGCAAATCATTCGTGAGCGCGAATTAGGCGCGTTTCACATACCCGTCATCGGCTTAACCGCTGATACAACATCGCAAACGACGCAAAAGGCGCTGGCCGCCGGATTCGACCTCGTTTTAGCCAAGCCCGTAACAGCGGCGGCTTTATTCAAAGCCATACATAGCAGCCGCGCCGCGCATCCGAACTATCAAAACTACGCAGAGACAGCGCGGACGAAGGCCAGTTATGCTGGCTAAGGCCAATTATTAAGCGGGGCTGCGCCTAGCCGTTGCGGCCCGCTTTAAGATCACGGGCCTTTAATAAGCGAAGGCGCAAGGCGTTGATTTTGATAAAGCCGCCTGCATCCGCTTGGTCATAGACATCATCTTCTTCGAAGGTGACATGTTCTTGGCTGTAGAGCGAATAAGGCGAGCTGCGGCCAACGACATTAACGCTACCCTTATAGAGTTTAAGGCGAACCGTTCCGTCAACAAGCTCTTGCGACTTATCAATCGCGGCTTGCAGCATATCGCGCTCTGGGCTGAACCAGAAACCGTTATAGAGCAGCTCGGCATAGCGCGGCATAAGCTCGTCTTTCAAATGCATCGCGCCTTTATCCATTGTGATCTGCTCAATGCCGCGATGCGCCATGAGCAAGATTGTGCCGCCGGGGGTTTCGTAAATGCCGCGTGATTTCATACCGACAAAGCGGTTTTCCAAAAGATCAAGACGGCCAATGCCGTTCGCGCCGCCGAGCTCATTAAGCCGCGTTAGCAGCGTCGCCGGCGTCATCTCTACACCGTCAATTGACACCGCATCCCCGCGCTTAAAGCCGACTTCAATATAGGTCGGCGTATCTGGTGCGTCTTCCGGAGCGACTGTGCGCTGATATACAAATTCAGGCGCTTCTTGGGCAGGGTCTTCCAGGGCTTTACCTTCAGAGGATGTATGCAGCAAATTCGCATCGACAGAGAAGGGGGCTTCGCCGCGCTTATCCGTGGCAATTTCAATCCCATGTTTTTCAGCATATTCAATCAGTTTCGTGCGGGAGTTTAAATCCCATTCCCGCCACGGCGCGATGACTTTAATTTGCGGGTCTAAGGCATAATAGCCCAGCTCAAACCTGACTTGGTCATTGCCTTTGCCTGTGGCTCCGTGGCAGACGGCATCAGCGCCGACCATATTGGCAATTTCGATTTGACGCTTGGCAATTAATGGCCGCGCAATAGATGTACCGAGCAGGTAAAGCCCTTCATAAAGCGCATTGGCGCGAAACATCGGGAAGACAAAATCGCGCACAAATTCTTCGCGAAGGTCATCAATAAAAATTTCTTTCACGCCTTGCGCTTCGGCTTTGCGGCGCGCGGGTTCTAGCTCCTCGCCTTGTCCCAAATCTGCGGTAAAGGTGACAACTTCGCAGCCCTTTTCCTCTTGTAGCCATTTCAAAATGATCGAGGTATCAAGACCGCCAGAATAGGCGAGGACAACTTTTTTTGGCGTGCTCATGACAAACCCCTTTTATTCGCAAATAAATCTTTGGCGCGGCTATAAAGCGTTACGCGCGCAAGCGAAAGCCTAAATTGCGTTTAAGGTAAAGGCTTTGCGGCGCAGGGGCCATCTGGTTTTTAAGTCCAGTTTACAAGTCCGGCTTATAAGCAATAGCGTCTTTTCGCGTCACTAATCGGCCCCACCATGGGTTATAGGGGTGGAGTTTATCGGTCGCCTCCTCGCCGCGCATAAGCGGCATATTATGATTATGCCAGCCAAAAATACCGCCTTCCAAGTTCGAGACTTGGGCCGCGCCGCGCTCCATTAAGCGCGGCCGAAGCTTATCCCCCAGATGCGAGGAGCGCCGTCCAACGGAACAATAGAGGATCACATTTTTGCCGGCCAGCTGCTCGCCGTAAATCTGCATAAACTCATCGGCGCTAATGCCCGGGTCAACCCGCAGCGCGCCGTCTATATGGCTGACCGCATATTCTTTTTCTTTGCGCACATCGAGGAGCAAAATATCGTCTTGCCCCGCAAGCGCTGCCGTCATCTCTGCGGCGCTAATATGGGAGAGCTGGGGATGGGCGCTGATAAGGCGCGTGTGGATTTTCGCCAAAGCTTGATCCGCAGGGCTGTCTTGCGCGGCGGCCAGTACAGATGTGCTCATTGCCATAAAGATCGCGCTTATAAGGAGGATAAATGATTTCATCACTCAATTATAAGCGCTCGCCCTGCCATTTACAAGCCGTGCGGCGCAGCCTAAAGATATGGCATAAGAGGGCCTTATCATGCAGCGATATATCTATGTCATCATCAGCTTTTTTCTGGCTGTAACCTTAAGCGCCGCCCCTATTGCGGCGCAAACCGATGTTGCGGCCGCGCCAAGCCCAACTCAAGAGCAAGAGCAAGTTCAGGAGCAAGTTCAGGCGCAAAATAGCGAAACCCCGCCGCTTTCGGATGCGCTCAAGACCCCAAAGCGCGCTCAAGAGCCTTCCGAAGAGCAGGGCTTTGATCTTTCCGACCCCGCTTTAACCGAGGCCCTTGCCGCGCGCGCGCAGGCCGACCGCGCAATTGCCGAAGCCGTTCGCGCACAGCAGGACAAAAACCAGCTTAGCGCCGCCGCTCCCGCCGCGGATATTGCGCCGAAAAAAAGCGTATTTCCGACAGACCCAGAACAAATCAAAGCGCTGGGTGAAAAAATTCTAAATACGGTGCTCGGCTGGCTAACAAGTCCAGCGTTTCTAGCGCAGCTTGGGGCCTTGGTGATAATTTGGTGGCTGCTGGCACCGCTCCTTGCCGCCCAATTAAGACAGCGTGTGTTCCTCTTTCGCGGCGCGCCAAAAACAGGCGATAAGCTGTTTACCCTCCGTAAGTATATATATGACGCCAGAGACCTCGTTCGCCCACTTTTAATCATCGCGCTTTTAGCGCTCGCAGCGATGATTTTAAAATCGGCGCTAGGCCAAGACTGGCTGATAAAACTGGCGCAAGGCTTTGCCGTTGTCTTCCTTGTTTATACCGCGATTAAACAATTTGCTCCCAATGAGCTGATGAAAAAAATAGGCTTATGGATCGGTATACCGCTCGCGCTGTTAATGGTGTTTGGATATTTTGATGACCTTTTGGCGGTGTTTGACGGCATTGCGCTGGGCGACGGCGACAATGCCTTTAGCGTTTTAACGCTGATTAAACTGGCGCTTTTTGGCTCCGCTTTCTTCTGGCTCGGAAATTTTTCAAACCAAAAAGGCCAAACCGCTATTCGCTCGCAAGAATCGCTTGATACGGGCGTGCGCGAAATTATTGCCAAATTTCTACAAATTGCCATTTTTGGCGCGGCGGCCATTATGGCGATGTCAGCGGCGGGCATTGGCCTTGGCGGGCTTGTTGTTATCTTCTCCGCGCTCTCGCTCGGAATTGGCCTTGGATTGCAGCCGATTGCCGCGAATTTTGTTTCGGGCTTGATTATTCTCTTTGACCGCTCTGTACGGATTGGTGATTTTATCTCCCTGCCTGACGGGCAAGAAGGCTTTGTCGAGGCGATTAATATGCGCTCGACGACGGTTGAGACCACGGATGGCAAAGACATCATGGTGCCCAATACGACCTTCACCGAGGAGCTTTATGAAAACTGGACACATAAAGACCCGCGCCAGCGCTATGAAGTTCATTTTGCCGTCGCCTATGACACCGATTTGGACGCGCTGGAAGCGATCATCATTCCCGTTTTTAACGCCCATCCCCTTGTCCTGAGCGAGCCGGAGCAGCCGGATCTGGAGCTGCGTGAATTTGGCCAAAATGGAATTAATTTCGCCGTCGAATTTTGGTGCTCTGGCATTGATGACGGGCCGAATAAATTCACCTCTGATTTAAACTTTGCCGTTTGGCGCGTGCTGAAAAAAAACGGGATTCAAATGCCGCTGCCGCAGCGCGAAGTCCGGCTGTTGAAATAAGCTATATCTGCATTAAAGGCCGCGCAATTAAGCCGGCCCAGACGATAAAAATACTGGCAGCGAGGAACGGGCCGAAGGGTATGGCCTGTGTCGCGGCGGCGTCTTTTTTGACGCGGCCTGTTATCAGCCCCGCGAATAAAAGCGATAATCCAGCGAGGCTTGAGAGGAGCACAATATAGGGCAGGCCGAACCACCCGCACCACGCGCCGCCGCCCGCCAGCAATTTGGCATCACCGCGCCCAAGGCCGTGATAGCCGCGGAGCTTTAAAAAAGTTTTTTCAATCGCAACAAAGGCCGCATAACCAAGGGCGGCCCCGATCGCGTGATCCAAAAGCGGCAAGCCTAATAGATAAGCCTGTCCCAATCCGGCTGCGATTAAGGGAAAGGTCAATTTATCTGGCAGGCGAAAGGTTTTCAGGTCGGTATAACTCAGCGCGGCTAAGACGCTGGCTAATATCGCTCCGGCGAGGCTGATAAGCCCGCTCATGGGGTAAGGCCTTCGGGGGGGCTATCTTTAAGCGGGGCTTTAATTTCCCGCGCGGTGCAATCTGGCGCAAGGATTTCATAAACGGCGCGGCGCTGGCTGGCGGGGTCGGATAAAATAACCGCAGGGCTGGCGCGGCAATGACCTGCCGCCGAGATATAAAGCGGCGGCCCGCTGACCGTCCAGCCTTTGGGCAGCTCAAGCGGGCGGACATCAACATCATTACCCACGGGCGCACGCAGGCTTCCAGGTTCAAAGAGAATCCAGCGCGCGCGTTTATTAATCACCGCATCGGCGCGCTGCCGTTTCAGGCTATATATAACGCCTTGTGATTTTTTAGAAAATTGTAAGGCCTGCGAATAGACCGCCAGCCGCGGCGTCGCAAGACCAATCACAAGCCCTAATAAAGCGAGCACAATCAAAATTTCGAGCAGAGAAAACCCGCTGTCGTGACGTGACCTGCTTTTACGCCCAATATTCGGCGCGGTGTTAACCACCAATATCGGCATTATTTCCGCTTCCGCCTTCAAGCCCGTCTGCGCCGTAAGATATAATTTTGGGCCGAAGCGGGCGGCCATTCGCATCAAGCTCAGGAGCTTTATAGACATATTCATTCGCCCATTGATCTAGCGGCAAGGCGCCGCCTTCGATATAAGGCCCCTGCCAGCGGCCATCCAGCGATTGCGGAAGAGCGATAAGCGCGCCAAGGCCTTCTTGCGCGGTTGGGTAGCGGCCGACATCAAGGCGAAAGGCATCTAGCGCCGTTTGCAGATTTTGCGCTTGGGCCTTTGTGGCGGTGATTTTCCCTCGGTCGAGTTGGGCGAAAAGGCGCGGCGCCACTAAGGTTGCGAGCATGCCGATAATCGCAAGGACAACTAATATTTCCAAGAGGGAATAGCCTGCATCTTTGGGCGGGCGTTTGTCTTTATGGGGGCTGCTGGGGAATAATGTCGCAATATGCATAAAAGCCTCGGTTTAAATTGCAATGTCATAAAGACTGGTCATCGCCAAGACGATGGAAATAACGATTGTGCCAATAATGGCAGAGACGGCCAAAATGGCAATAGGCCCTGTCAGCGCCGACACACGCTTGGTCATTTCGCGCCGGTCTTTCTCTTGGCCTTCGCCAATAAATAAGAGCATTTTCGCGAGCCGTCCTGATGTTCGCCCCGTGCGCACTAAGTCAATCGTCAAGGGATCAAAGTCCGGCACCATTTCATCTAACACTGTGTCTATGGGCTTACCCGCGCGGATTTCACTGCGCACAGTTTCAAATTGGCGCTGTAATCGCGGCGAGCGCAGGCTTGTTTCCCCAAGGCGTAAGGCCGCTAAGAGATCCGCGCCGTTATCCAGCGCCATGCCGACCGTGCGCGACCAACCGCCCAAATCCGCCTGTTTGATAAGCGGGCCGATCAAGGGGAGGCGCTCAGAAATTGAGCTAAAAAATTCGCGCACAGCCGTTTGGCGCGAGAGGATAATGAGCCCGATTATAAATCCGCCCAGCCCCGCGAGAACCAAGATCAAATTTTCTTTCAGCGTGATACCGGCCCCGATAACTAATTTCGAAACGGCGGGTAGATTATCCGTATTCTCCCCGATAAGGGCGGCAAATTTCGGCACAATAAACAAGAAAAGTAAGAAAACGAGAAGTGTTCCGAATGTCACCAGAAACATCGGATAAGATAGCGCCGTTCGAATTTCCTCGCGCATATCATCTTCAAACTCCAAACGGTCAGCGGCATCGGTCAGGGCCTTGGCTGATTTCCCTGTCGCTTCGCCCAATTCGGCAAGGCGCGGCACATAACGCGGTAATTGCGGCAGATGGGTGCCCATCGCGGCCGAAAGTCTTTTGCCCGCGCGCAGATCACGCCGAATAGCATCAGAGGCCTTTGCCAATTCAGGGTGCACGGTTGATTTCGCAAGGCTGGTTAATCCATCGAGCAAGGTCACGCCGGCCTCTAATAAAGTGGCGAGCTGGCGGATATAGCGGGCTAAATCTTTGGGCTTAATGCGGCTATTGCCAAAATTTTTGAACAATCGGTCCGTAAAGTCACCTTCGGCTTTATCCGATTGAATAGACTTAAGCTCAAAAACTGAAAGCTGGCGTTCGGATAAACGCTTATAAGCGGCGCTATCATTTGCGGCCTCAATCTCCCCGCTCACGGTCTGAGATTGGCGGTCAAGCGCTTTATATCGAAACATCACCATATCGCGTCTTTAACAGCGTTATATTTAAACGGCTAGCCTATTCAGCGTCATCTCGCGAATCTTTATCATGCCTGAGTGTGAACGTGGGTGTGAACCTGAAATTGGACTCGCGGCAAAACATTGCCCCGCAGGGCGCTGCATGATAGGCGAGGCCGTGAGAATGTTTAAGGAGGGCTTAGGTGTTTTTAATCACAGGCTGCCAAAGAAGCGGGACGACTCTTTTAGGGATTGCTCTGGACGCCCATCGGGATATTGACATTATTGAAGAAGACAACGGCGCCTTCCAAGAGCGCGCCGGGGAAACACTCTTATTAAAATTTCAACACTGTCTTGATTACGCGCAATCCCGCCCCCAGCATATCGGCTTTAAAGCGCCGCGTGATAGTCACCGTTTGCTTGACTTAACGGCGCAGCAACCGGACTTGAAAATATTATGGCTTATGCGGCCTGCGGTGCAAGTTGTCGCCTCGATGATGAGCCTTGAGATTAACGCGCTGAGCTGGGCGGCGGGCTGGGCCCCCAGAGAGATTAGAAAATATCTTGCCCAGTTCGAAGATAGAGCCTTGGCCAAAGATTTTACCCGCGCCGAGGCGCTTGCAGATGATCGCCAGCGCGCTGTCGCCATGGCCGCTTTATGTTGGCGAGCAAAATTAGCGCAGCGCCATTATTACACGCGCCATTTAGGTCATGATATTTTAAATGTTGATTATGAAAATTTAGTCCGCGCGCCGGAGCCGACGTTAAAAAATATCGCCCAATATTTAGGCGTAGCATGGGATGAAAATATGTGCCGCCATGAAGATATTCTTAGCGCTGAAACGCGCCCCGGCGCGTCCTCAACAGCGCGCCCTATTGATAAAAATAGCCTCGCCAAATGGCAGAATATTCTAAGCCCTACTGATCTTGACATTACCGCCGCCTATAGCGCTATGGACGGCTCAATCGAAAATGCCTAAACATCCCAGCGCTCTTAATGAAAATCTGCGCTTAAAACTCTATTCCCGTCTTTTCATCACAGAGATGGCTGCTTAAGGTGGCGTTGATGAAACATGCAGGCTCTATAAGCGCGGCGGATATAAATGCCGCTTCCGACGCCGCTTCCGATCTCGGCGGCCCCGAAAGCGGGTTTACGCTGCTGGAAACGCTGATGGCCTTGGCGATTATGTCGATTATCTCGCTGGCGCTCTTTCAATCTTTGGGGCAAATGCTGGCGGTCTCTGACAGAGCTTTGCGCATTGGGAATGAATCCCTCGATCAATTTGCCAATGAAGCTGGCTATAGAGATTTCATTGGCGATATTATCGGGACATGGACACATATAGACCCCTCTGCCTTTAAAGGAAATTCGCAGGAAATGAGCGGCCTTGCGGTCTCGCCTTTAATTGCTGAGCAGCAAACGGGCGCGCAAGGCTTTCGACTGTCTATCGAAACTATCCGCACAGAGGCGGGGCAGCCGCCGCGCTTTCACTTAATTCTCGACTCAGAGGGTCTAGCGGTGAATGCTATCGGTCGCCGCGCGCGGCCGATATTAGCTATGTTTGAAGGCCAAAACCCGACGCTTTTATATGTAAGCTATGACCAGATATCCCGCAGCATTTGGCCGCCGGATGCGGCCCCATCACCCGGTATATTTAATGATAATGTCTATATGGATATTCCGCGCCTACCGCACGCCATAGGCCTTTCATATGAGCATCAAGGCCGCCGCGTGTCGCTCTGGGCGCGAACACGTCATGATCTCACCCTGACAGAAAGTTTTGACCGTGACGTACAATAGCCGCCGGCATAAAATGCAGGGCTTTGTCCTGCCTTATGTCCTTGTTGCGGTGGCGCTCTTGGCGGCAGTGACTATTTTTGCGGCGCAGAATTTATCGCGCGGGGCCGATACGCTTATCCGCCTTGAGCGTAGCAGCGAGATTGACCTTGCGTTTCACGCCGCAGAAACAGAGGCACTCTTATGGATATTAACGGCGCAGCCTAATAATGGCGGCTATCAGAAAATCAGGCAACTTCCGGCTCGCGGTGGGTTGAATGTCACGGAGCCGATAGGCCGGCTATGGGGGGTTAAAGGCGACATGCGCCGCATTGAAACATCTTTTGGGCCGGTTTTCGTGAGCCTGCAAGATGTTACCGGCTTGATATCCTTACGCACGCCGGATGAAGATTTATTTGTAAAATTTATGCGCGGTTTTAATATTCTGCCCAGCGAGTCAAAGGGCCTCTTGGCCGCCTTGCAAGATTATCAAGATGTTGATAGCCGCCGCCGTTTTCAGGGCGCAGAAGCGATAGATTATCGGCAGAGAGGTCTGCCGCTTCCGACGAATCAAGAGATCCGAAGCCTCGCTGAATTGCCGCGCATTTTAGGCTGGCCAGAGGCGCTCGCAAAAATCGACATGGAAAAATTTGAACGCTTTGTCTCGCTATCAAGCCGCGTAAGCTCAACCCGCGACACCCATTTATCACCCGCCCTCGCGCGGCATCTTAATGCGCGCGCGCCAACAGCGGCTAGGGGCCGCGTTAGTTCTAATGTGTTTGCCAATGATAATTTTCCGTCTCCAGTTTTTCGCTTGATGTTTGAGGCGGTGATGGTCAATGCCGAGGGGCAAATGACGCTGCGCCGGCGGGTTGTTGAATATACAAGCACAGTGAACCGTTTGGCGGTTCCGATGAAGAAAGTTTGGGTTTCAGACAGGACAGTGCTAGACAGCGGGGCTTTAGACCGCTTTAACCAAGCTCCAATATTAAACACAGGACAAAATAGCGATGCAGGTGGCTCCGCGCCTATACGTTAAAACCGATGCCGAAGATTTAGCCCTTTATCAGGCTGAAGGCATGGCGCGTGCACCCGTCTGGTCGCCAGATGTGACGGTTGTTGCGCGCGCAAATTGTGCCTTTCGCCGCTTGCGTTTGCCGGAGGCGTCTGCGCAGGGTTATGCGGCGTTACGGCTTCAGGCTTTAAATGAAGCCCGCAGCGGCCATGACGCCGTTTATATTCGGCCCGGGCAAACAGGGCGCTGGGCCAATATTTGGACGTTTAAATCCCCAACGCCTTTGCGCGGGAAAGCTGTGCCTGAAACAGAACTTCAAGCGGTCGGCGAGGACGGAATACGCCTTGCGGCCTGTTTGCGCGGCGTTGAAGCCCAATTTTGGCAAGATAAAACATTGCGCGCAAGTCGATGGTGGCCGCAATCGCCTAAGCCGCATCAATGGGCCTCCTTTCTACAAGGTCTCGATCAAGCGGCGCTTGGGGTTGATGCAGCGGCGTTAAATCCCGCTATGGCTGCGATCACGCGCCCAAAGCTAAGCGGGCAAATTCCGGTTATAAGCCGCGAGAGTTTTAAAACAGGCGCTTTATCGCCAAAGGCCATGTTTAAGCCCAGCCGATTAGCCGCCGTTATCTTAGGGCTGACTTTGCTCTCAACGGCCTATTTGGGCGCGCAATTTATCAATGCGAAAATGAGCCTAACCCGCGCGCAAACCCAGCTTGACGCGCTTTCTGAGCGCACCGGAACGATTATGCAAGACCGGCAAGCGGCCCTTGCTAATCTGGCAGGCATTCGTGAATTTGATGTCTTAGGCTCTCGCACGCGCCTTTTTAGCGCTTGGGATCAACTGGCCACCGCCTTGGAGGGCGAACCCGTAAGATTTCTAAGTTTTAATTATCTTAATGATGAGATTGAAATTAAAATCCAAGGCAGTTTTGACAAATCCGCCGCCGATATCGTGACAAAAATTGAAAGCCTTCCGGCCTTTGAGGATGTGACTTATACGCTTGACCGAGAGGAGCGATCGACATTGAAAGCCAAATTAGCCGCGCCTCTAAACCCCCGCCAGCCGTCCCCAAAGGCCGTCCGCGAGGCGTCTGAGTTATGAGTTTTATAAACAATATAACACATTGGCTGGATCAAAAGGCCACGCCCATTTCGGCTTATGGGCTTATTTTTCTGCTGGGCCTGACCGCTTTTTTCGGCCTTGATAAATTGATCTCCGTTAATAAAGCCGCCCTCGCGAGCTTAAATGCATCGCAGCAAGAGCTTGCCTTATTATCCGCGATTGACGGGCAGGATATATGGAGCGCGCGTAAAAATGAGAGCGCGGATTTGAAATCGGCCTTTGATGCGCAGCTTTGGCAAGGCGAGACAGCCGGCGCGATTGCGGCGCGGCTCCAGCAAGATTTGCGCCGCAAAGCCGGCGGGCTTGAGATGAAAAATATTCGCGTGATTGTTGATCCGCAGCCAAGTGAAGCGGGGGCTTTATCTGTGCTGAATTTTGAGCTGAGCGGCTTACTCCCGCCGCATAAAACATTACATGATAGCCTCGCGGTCTTGGCTGGTGATAAATATAGCCTGACTGTCAATCAGGCGAGCTTGACATTTGCAACGCGGCGGCCATCGCTTTTGCGTCTGTCCGGCATAGCGCCGATTACGATGCCGCGCCGTGAGGCAGGATCATAGCCATGCCGCGCAACGTTATTTTCATCCTATCGGGCCTTATCATTGCCGCCGTTTTGGGCTGGGTTTCAGCCAGCGGCACAGGCGCAGATCGCCGCGAGATCAGAGATCCATGGCCAGAGCGCCTTGCGCCGGCTGATGAGGTATCAATTAATGAGGCCTTATCACGGCTTAACGGCTCGGCGCTTTTCCCCAAACCGGCCGTCAAGTCTGGCCAAGCCTTGGGGCCGGATGGACAGCCCATTAGCGAAGGCGCCGGCGCCGGCGCGCGTGCGGCAGGCCCTTTTCCTGATATTCGCGGCGTTAGTATTTTGGATGGCCGCCCCCATGTGACCCTCGAGCTTGCCAGTGGCGATATTAAAACTATCGCAGAAGGCGAAACACTTGAATCGGGCTGGCGGTTGAAATCAGTTGACCCGACCCGCATTATTGCCGCTTATGAAGATGAAGAAATTACACGCCCCATTCGGGATTATGCCCCTGGTGGCGAATGAATCAGCGAATAAGCGGTTTAGACGCAAACCGTATGCCGCCGCTATAACAATAGAAAAATGATGATTTTCACTATGATAAAAACAAATCACGCTCGGGTCATCCCCGCTTTTAATGTCAAGCCGCGCGGCTTGAATATCTTGGCTGTCAGCTTATCGGCTTTGGCTTTTGCCGCCTGTCAGCATATCCCGCAAAAATCAGGGGACTTACCGCCTGCCCAAGAGCAATCCCTGAATGATTTGACTTTATCAAAAGACCTGATCCGCCCACAGCGCGCAGATGTTATCAAGCGCGTGACAGCCGGCACTGCGGCGCTACCGCGCGACGCGGCGCCCTCTGTTATTGGGCGCGTTCCGGTTATTTCAGACGGCGCGGCGGATACGGATAGCGCCGTAATCGCCCGCGCCCCGCGCCCCGCAACGCAATCTGTCGAGGCTATTGTTGCGCCTTTATCCGTGCCCAAGTTTCTTGATGTTGTGTTTGGCGATATGCTGAAAGTCCCCTTTGTTGTCGGCCCTGCGGTCGCGCAGCGCACAGATGTTATCCAGCTGCGTTCATCGGGCACAATGAAGTCGGGTGACTTTTTGGATCTTGTTTCAATGGCCTTAGAAGATTACGGCATTCGCGTTTTGCCCGATAATGGAACCTACCGCATTGTCGAAGATAAAGTCCTTTATGAACAAGTTCCGCGCTTTATCAAAACGCGGGCGCGGGCCTCTACGCGGGCCGATTTGCGGCCTGTGATTCAGTTTATTGACTTACAGGCTCTTGATTCGGGTTCCATGCTTGGCTTTTTACGACAGGCCTTTGGACGCGGAAATGAAAAACTAAAATTTGATTCTAACCCGCGCAATAATTATATCTCCATCACAGGGCTGCCGAGCGATGTCAATGCGGCTCTGGCGATTATCGATAGCTTAGACGAGCTGACTTATGCAGGGCAGCAAGTTAAGCGCTACACGCCGCGATATTGGCAAGTCGCAGAGCTTGCAACCGCGCTAGAAACAGGGCTCGCGATTGAAGGGTGGCAGGTTACGCAAGACCCAACACAACGGCGCGGCATTTATCTTTACCCGGTTGAATATACGAATGACCTTTTCGTTTTTACAAAAAACGCTGAAGCGCGTGAGCGTGTTGATCGGTGGTTTGCAGAGTTTGACCGCCCCATATCTGGCGGCGATACGGCAGAGATATTCATTTATCAGGTCCGCAATGTTGACGCCGAAGATCTAGCCGCTACGGCCAATCGCGCGCTTGCGGGACAATCACAAGCCCTAGCCGCTAGCGCCGGCGCACTCGCAGCGTCAGGCGGGGCAACCACAATAACGGCCGGTGAGATTTTTACGCCTGATCTGAACGGGAACCGAATTATTTTTTCAGGCACGACGACGGAATATGATAAATATATTCGCCTCTTAGAGGCGCTCGATACGCCCGTGCCCGAAGTGCTGCTGGAATTGCAAATTGCCGAAGTCACCTTATCGGATGGTGTTAATACAGGCGTAGAATTTTCCGTAGATCAATCGGCGGGTAGCGGTATTTTTGGCAGTAATGACCGCAATAATAATACGATTATTGATGCCATCTCAACCGGCGGGCTTGGCTTAGGCTCAACGGGGCTGAACATAGATATACTCGACGGGGATGTTGATGCGCAGCTAAATGCTTTTGCCAATAATCGCCGCGTTAAGCTCTTATCAACGCCGATCGTTGTGGCTCGCTCTGGCGGCGCGGCGGAGCTACAAGTCGGCTCCGATGTGCCGATTATTACCTCCCAGCGGGCAGATAACGCCCAGAACGGCGGCGGCGCGCTAGATGTCTTACAGTCGATTGATTACCGCTCGACCGGTGTTATTTTATCAATCGAGCCGATTGTCTTTAGTGACGACCGCATTGATCTGACGATTTCCCAAGAAGTCTCCTCCACACTCGACACAGCCAATAGCGGCATTGCCAGCCCGACCATTTCAAACAGAGCGATCAGCACGCAGCTCTCTCTCGAAGATGGCGCAACAGCCGTTTTAGGCGGGTTGATTCAGGAAAATGTTATTCGCAATGAAAATGGCGTGCCCTTTTTGAAAGATATTCCTATCGTCGGCCAGGCCTTCTCAGCCGATGCTTATTCTATCGACCGCACAGAATTGGTTGTTTTAATACGGGCCTATGTGCTGCGTAATCAGGCCGACCGCGCACCTTTCGTCAATGCCTTACGTCAACGCTCTGATGCCGTTATTAATGATAATGGGCGGCTTCTCACTTTGCGCCCTAAGAATTTTTAAAGCGAGATGGGCGCGGCGGGCAAGACAGATAGCGGCTTTACAATCCTAGAAGCCTTGGTGGCCCTTGCGATTCTGGCCGCCGCTCTGATTCCTCTTTTAGGGATGCAATCGCAATTTGTTGACCGTATCGCCGCGCAAGAGCGGCTTCAAACGCGGCTATCGCTAGAATCGGCTCTTGTGGCTGCGCTTGAAGACATTAATTTACAGCTCCATCAATCAGGGCAGATAAATGGGGTCGGCTATCGGGCTGAGTGGCAAGCGGCGGCGCGGGGTCCGGCGGCGAGCACACGCATATCAAGCGGAGAGCCGGCGCGCTTTGATTTACAGGCCTATACCGTCACAATCCGCGTGGTCTATGAGGACGGACGGCAAGAGCTTTACCGCCTCCCCGGCCTTGGCTGGCGCGCGAAATGGGCGATAACTACCTAATTTTAAAAATTTTATCAAAAAATATGTAGTTTTTTGAACCTGTGGTTTTTGAGGCACAGTTTAGCGCTCGAAAGTCGATTATGTCGCAGTCAAATGGGCGCAAAATCGCTATTTTGTCCATTTTATAGGGATTCAGACCTGTTTCGTTAAGATTCTGTTAACTATAGCCCCTCTAACGCTAGGCCCTGTATGAGGGCTAAGAGGATGATGGGGGCGAATTTGTAAAAAAATCGCCTCCTTTAACGATTTAGGCGAATGACTCGCTTGACGGGCAGAATAGAGGCACTTATAGAAAACACAGGGCGAGATATAATGGGGAAGTGTTTTCCACGCGTAACATATAAGCTTTGACCCAAATCTCTCTGAATGTGGGTGGTCCACATCTGGTTTTGAACTAACTTTTGAGGAAGAACATGAAATTCAAGTCACTCTTGCTAACAGCAGCAGCTGTAGCACTTACTACAGGACAGGCGTCAGCGCTTGATCTTGAAAACTTTATGGCGCCAACGGGCTCAATCCTATCTGAAGACCTGGATTTTGCATCAACACCTGTCGCAGGTAACTTCCCGTTTGACCTAACATTAACAAATGGCGGTGAATTTCCGTCCGATGAAAACCTTTTCATCACAATCAGATTGCCCACTGGCCTTGATTTCCCGGCAACTGCATCAGCTGCTAGCTTCATTGATGCAGCTGAGGCAAATGTAGACTCTGTTAGTTTATTTGATCGTGACGTTGTAAACGGCCAAAATCAAGTTCAGCTACTTGTCTCACTTAACGCAACTGCTGATGTTGAAGACATTACATTTGACCTTCCTGTTGAAGTGAATGAATGTCCAGGCAGTGAAGATATCTTCATCACAGCGCAAGTTGGCGATGCAAACGGTATTTTTGTTGAGAATGACACGAATGGTGCTGCGCTGCCAACGGGTCTTTCTTTCCTATCATGCGGCGAAACAAAAGATGACGTTGTTGTTGCAGCGGGTTCAGCCGCTGGTGTAGAGGCCGGTCTTAATGATGTTCTTATTCGTCTTGATGATTATGAACTTATTGGCGTATTAGGTGGTGCTTCATTAACAAGTGCAGTCGTTGGTACAGTAGACTTCGCATTCGGTGATGACATTGTCATCGACCTTGCTGATTCACCAACGCCAATTACAACATCTGACCTCGATTCAATTGAATTTGACATCGTTGTTGGCGACGCAACAGGCATTGAGGACATTTCAGTCGGTGGTGTCACTTGCGACCAAGGTGCAACACCTGCAACAGCCACAATATTTAGCTGTGAGTTTACGGGCGGGGGTCTTGATTTTCTTCTTATGGGCGACCCAGAAAATGTTGTCGTAACAGTTGACGGTGAAACAGAACTTCCGGGTCCAAACCCAATCAGCGTTACCAACGTTGTTTGTGACTTCTCAGACGCCAATGCTGACTTTGTTCCTGAAGTTATTGAAGCTGGCGGCGCGCTTGATACATTACAGCGCGAAGGCCAAGTCTTTGGTTTCTTCGACTGGAATGCGGAAGCCGGCCCTGTGAACTCAGTTTACCGCGTTACAGGTCTTAGCAACACTGAAGACACACCTTTAACTGTTGTATTTGAAAATTCACGCTCTGGTCAAAATGGTTCATTCACAACAGTGATCCCTGCATCTGAAGTCAGCAATGGTGAATTTACAATGGCGTCACGTCTTCTGATTTCTGAGCTAAACCCAGGATTTGACCGTGCCGATATTCAGTTTAACTTCCAAACAACAAATGGTCTTGATGTTGATCGTCTGATTTCATCAAATGGTCTTGTCACTGACTTTGGCGGCGGTGCAAACTTAACTTTCACGGGTGGAACTACGCCTCTTTTTGATGGTGATAACAACGGTACGGAATAATAAATGTTCAAAACCTGATAAGGCGGCCTCCGGGTCGCCTTTTTTTATGCCTGAATGATATTTTGTTTCATAGCCGCCCCCTCTTCTCTTACATGATGTGATCTTACATAATGTGATCTTACATAAGATGAGGCTTGGTCTTCGGCGCCGCATAGCCTAGATATTATTTATGACCTTTTCTCTGAGCGATATTCTTCTTCAAGACGATATTGTAAGCCAAGCAGATATTGACCAAGCCCGCCGCCTCCAGATTGAGACAGGCGGCTTATTTTCACATGCGCTATTACGGCTCGGCGCGATTGCGGAAGATGATTTGCTCGGCGCAGAAGCGCGGCTTTATGGTCTCACCCAGCTTAAAACGGCTGATTTACCCGAAGATGAAGCTCTATACCGCGCCGCCCGCGACATGCTTGGCATATCACTGGACTGGCTGACCGCGCGGCAAACGGTGGTTTGGCGGGTCGGCGGCAGCGGGGATGATGACAGGGCCATCGGCCTGCTCGCGCCCAACCCGCTGGATAGCGACATTAATGAAACCACCGAAATACAGGCTGCAGAGGCCGGCTGCACGCTTAATATATATCTCGCGCCGCGCCAAGTGATCGAAACCGCTTTAGACAGGCAATCCGCTGGTGCTTTGCAGGCGCAAGGCGCGGATGATGACGCGGGAAATGACGCCCAGCGCCTCCGCGAAATGGCGGAAGAAGCCCCTGTCATTGATTTCGTCAATCAAATTTTTGCCGAAGCCTTAAAAGAAAAGGCGTCGGATATTCATATTGAGCCTTTTGAAGACCGGTTTGATGTCCGCTTTCGCGTGGACGGGGTGTTACATCATAAGCAAACGCGGCCCAAAGGCCAGTTCGATGCTGTCGCGAGCCGCGTGAAGCTTTTATCCGGCATGGATATTGCCGAACGGCGTTTACCGCAAGATGGCCGCCAAACCATACGCTTTGCAGGGCAAGATATTGACCTTCGTGTGTCCTCTTTACCCGGGTCATGGGGAGAAAGCCTCGTTTTGCGACTTTTAACCAAAGATAGTGAGCTTCCAAATCTTGAAGCCCTTGGGCTGGAGGGACGCTCCGGGGATGTTTTTCAATCGCTTTTATCACAGCCCAACGGCGTTATTTTAGTGACAGGGCCCACGGGGTCAGGCAAATCAACAACGCTTTACCGCGGATTACAGGGGCTGAATGACGGTATTCGCAAAATCATTACCATTGAAGACCCTGTCGAATACGACATGGACGGGATTGTTCAGATCCAAACCAATGCGAATATTGGCTTTAGTTTTGGCGAGGGGTTGCGGGCAATTTTGCGTCAAGATCCCGATATTATTATGGTCGGCGAGATTCGCGACGGCGAAACCGCGACGATTGCCGCGCAAGCCGCTTTAACGGGGCATTTAGTCCTCTCAACGCTTCACACCAATTCAGCGCTTGCGGCCATTGCGCGTTTGATTGATATTGGGCTTGAGCCCTTTATGATTGCCTCGGCTGTGCGCGGCCTTGCCGCCCAGCGTTTAGTGCGCAAACTCTGCCCGCATTGCTCGACGCCGGCCAAAGACCCCGCTGGGTATGAAGCGCAGCTTTGGACGCTGATCGGCGAAGGTCATGATTTAAGCGCCAGTCTCGCTGCGCCGCCTGCGTGGCGCGATGCACAGGGCTGCGAGCATTGCGGCCAAACGGGCTATACGGGACGTTTGGCAATATTCGAAGTTGCGCGGATGACGGATGATCTGGCCAATGGCGTCCAGCGTGGTGATAATCTACAAACGCTCATGACGACCGCGCGTAAAGACGGCTTTTTGACATTGCTTGAGGACGGCCTTCTAAAGGCTCGGCGCGGTGATACGAGTCTGACCGAAATCATGCGTGTCTGCGGCGTTAAAGCCTAATGTATAGTCCGGCTCAAACCCAGACTTAAACCTATACTTAAATCTTGGGCGCGGGTTACGGCAGCCGCTCTAAAACTTGGAGCAAATATTTCCCATATCCGCTTTTCTCCAGCGGCGCGGCCAAAGCTTGTAATTGGGCGGCATTGATCCAGCCATTTTCAAAGGCAATCACTTCGGGGCAACAAATACGGCGGCCTTGCCGCTCTTCAATCACGCTTACAAATTGCGCCGCCTGTAATAAAGATCTATGGGTGCCAGTATCCAGCCATGTGGTGCCGGACCCCAAAAGCTCGACCTGTAATTCACCCCGATCAAGATAAATTTGGTTCAGCGCCGTAATTTCCAGCTCGCCGCGCTCTGACGGGATGACGTTTTTGGCATAGCTGGGAGCATGTTCATCGTAAAAATATAAGCCCGTGACCGCATAATTAGAGGCAGGATTATCCGGTTTTTCTTCAATGGATATGACCTGCTGCGCCGCATCAAACCCGACAACGCCGTAACGGCTGGGGTTTTTAACATGATAGCCAAATACGGCTGCGCCGCGGCTTTGGCTGCCGGCTGATAATAAGGCTGTATTAAAGGCCTCACCAAAGAAAAGATTATCGCCCAAAATAAGCACGCTCGGATGGCCGTCTAGAAAGTCTTCGCCAATAATCAAGGCCTGAGCGAGGCCATCAGGGCTTGGCTGCACGGCATATGAAATATCAAGGCCCCACGCCGCGCCTGTGCCTAAAAGTTTTTGAAAGGCCGCTTGGTCATGCGGCGTTGTAATTATCAAAATCTCGTTAATCCCCGCCTGCATCACAACGGAGAGTGGATAATATATCATGGGTTTATCAAAAACAGGCATGAGCTGTTTCGACACAGAGATTGTGCTCGGGTGGAGCCGTGTGCCCGACCCGCCGGCCAGAATAATAGCTTTTCTTTTCATAACCTGCCCTTAAAACGGAGAATTGAAATCAGCAAATTTCTGCGCAGTTTTATCTTTATCAGATAATATTATATTTTGCGGCTCAATGCCCCAATCAATCGCAATATCAGGATCATTCCACAATACAGAGCCATCGCAATCAGGCGCGTAATAATCCGTACATTTATATTGCACGTCGACATTATCGCTCAGTGTCAAAAACCCGTGTAAAAACCCCGGCGGCACCCATAGCTGGGCATGATTTTCATCGGATAGCTCAGCTTGGATATACTGCCCATATGTGGGTGATTGACGGCGCGCATCAACTGCAACGTCTAATATCTTGCCTATAGTGCAGCGCACAAGCTTGCCTTGGGGATGCGGCGGGGTTTGAAAATGCAGCCCGCGCAAGGTGCCTTTTTGCGAGGATCGCGAGTGATTATCTTGCACAAATTCAAAACATGTCCCTGTGGCCGCCGTAAAATCAGATTGACGGAATGTTTCCATAAAAAAACCGCGCTCATCACCAAATAATTGCGGGGTAAAGAGGCAAGGGCCTTTGATATCGAAATATTTAATATCCATAAGATCCTCATCTCTGGTCTTGACGCTTGACAGCCAGTGAAAGAGATGTTGCAAGTTCACCAAGGGCCATAGTAAGGCGTTAATCGCTACAAGACGAAAGGTCAAATAGTGAAAACAAGTTTGACGAAAAGCTCTATTTTTAGCCCGCGCCTAGAGAAAGTTTTTTTAGGCGGCGCAGCGGCCATTGGTGCGTTTTTCCTCATCCGTGCGGGGGTGAGTTTTGCTGAACCGAGCCGCGCCTATCAAACTGATTTTAAGACGGGGCAAAAGACTGTGAGCGCCGCCATCACCCGCGTCCCATCGCGCGCCGCTATTGATTTGAATTTTGACCCCTTTCACCGCCGCCGTGTTGATGAGGCTGTGGATACCCCTGCGCCCGTCCTCATTGGTGAAGACGCGCCGGAGACGGATTTGAATATCACCTTGAAAGGCCGCCGCGCCTCTGGGGAGGGCCGCGGTAGCGCGATTTTGCTTTTGCCTGATGGGCAAGAGAAAACCATCACGCAGGGCGATGAGGTTATCAGGGATGTGACATTAGAGGCGGTTTATCCAACCCATATTATTATTTCGCGAAAGGGAACGCAGGAACGCTTAACATTTGAACGCGCAGCGGGCCTCTTAAGCGCGGCGGAAGAGGCGCCGCCCGTAAGCCCGCAGGCACGGTCTGCCCCCAAATCCGCCGCATTAAAGGCCCAAAAACCCGCCAAAGCGATCAATTCGCGCACGAGCGATATTAAAAAAGGAAATGCCGCCCCCCTTAACACTAAAGCGCGAGATTTACTCAGCTCTTTACGGCCCGCGCCTGTGCAGGTGAACGGCCAGTTCATTGGCTACCGCCTTGCGGGGGCTGCCGGCGCGGCGCAATTAGCTCAATTTGGCTTTGAAAGCTCTGATATTATTACGCAAATTAATGGGCAAAATGTGCCGCAGCGCCTGTCTGATCTTTCGCAGCTTTTGACGCAGCTCAGTGAAAACCCCGCCGCATCAAGCTTTACAGTCCTAAGAAAGGGACAAAAGCTCACGCTCTCTTTGAATTAAAAGACAGACAGATAACTGGAATCTGTTACACATTACCCAAGGCGCCGCCTATAAAGCGGTTATAAGCCGGCCCAAATTTTGACATAGATAGCAATTCTTAAAATAATCCAAGCTTGAAATAATCGAAAATATGATGAAAATTATACATAACATCAACAATAGAGACATAATGCGGCTTCACGCAAAAGCTCTAAAGGCGCATATGTCAAAATGTTTAACGGGTTTAACGCTCGCGGCCCTGACAGCAATTTTACCTTTGACAGCGCCCGCTGTTTTTGCGCAATCGGGCGGACATCTTATCACGATGAAAGATGTTGATATTAAAGCTTTCATCGAAGATGTCTCTGTCGTTACAGGCAAGACGTTTTTGATTGACCCGCGCGTGCAAGGCAAAGTCAATGTCGCCTCAGAGCAAAAACTCTCTAAGGCGGAAGTTTTTCAGGTTTTTAAAGATGTTATGCGCGTTCAAAATTACACCGTGATTCCAACGGGTAATGGCGAATATCGTATCACCCTGACTCAAAATGCGGCCCAAGAAGCGCCGCTCGCCTATAAAAACGGCCTCAGCGGGCAATTATCAACGGTTGTTTTAAAATTAGAAAATGAAGATGCCGGCGAGGCCGCCAAGCTTATTCGCCCCATTGTTCATAGCCAAGGCCGTTTGAGCGCGAACCCGGGCGGTAAAGTCATTATCATCACAGACTTCCCTGAAAATATTGCCAAAGCCCGCGCGATTATTGCCGCGATAGATCAAGATGAAAAACAATTTGATACGGTTCGCCTGACGCATTTATCATCCCTCGAAGCCGAATCCGCATTGCGCACACTCCAAGGCCCGCGGCCCGATGTCAGTATCGTCGCCGTGCCGGCTACAAATTCCGTTGTCCTTCAAGGCAGCGCCGGCGCGATTTCCAAACTGAAAACCGTGCTCGGCTCGCTGGATCAACCGCGTAATCAGCAGCGCTCGAATGTGGCGGTTATTCCGCTTCGCTTTGCCGACGGCGAGGATATGCTCAACATCTTAAACGCGCTCTTACCGGGCTATGTTGTCGACGGCAGCCCGCCGCCAACAGTAGCCCATGAAGTTGGCAGTAATTCGATTGTCCTTCGCGCGTCCCCAGAGGTTCAAGATGCGCTCGGCAGTATTATTAGGCAGCTTGACGAGCGCCGCCCGCAGGTATTGGTCGAAGCTTTAATTGTTGAGATTTCAGATATTGCCGCTCGAGAGCTTGGCGTGCAATTTGGCATTGTCGGAACCAATGGCTCGGATATTCCGCTGCTGACGAGTAATTTTTCTCGCTCTGCGCCCAATCTTTTAGCGCTAACGGGCGCGCTTGCTGGGCCTGGCCTTGGCCTGACAGAGGAGCTGCAAAGCCAGCTCGAGACCTCCGCCGTCAACTCGCTGCTCGGGATCGGGGGGCCGGCAGCCGGCTTTGCCACGCGCGGCAAAGACGCGATCTTCTCTGCCATTATTACGGCTGTTGAAACGGATACGGATTCTAACATCCTCTCGACCCCCTTTGTCACAACACTTGATAATGTCCCTGCGAGTTTCTTGGTCGGGCAGGAAATTCCGATTACAACGGGCGAAACGCTTGGGGCCACCAATGTCAACCCGTTCCGCTCTTTTGAACGCAAAGAGGTCGGCATTAAACTCGATGTTTTGCCGCAAATTAGCGAAGGCGATGTTATTCGCTTGGAGATTAAACAAGAGGTCTCCTCGATTGCCGGCGCGCTGACAACCGCCAGTACGCTCGACCCGATTACCAATCAGCGTAATATTGGAACTACGGTTCTGGCCGATAACGGCGAGATCATTGTACTCGGCGGATTATTACAAGATGATGAGCAAATTAGCGCAGAGAAAGTTCCGTTTTTGGGCGATTTGCCGGGGGTGGGCGGGTTATTTCGCTCGCGCGGAAAATCGCGGAGTAAAACTAATTTAATGGTGTTTTTGCGGCCCACGATTATTCGCTCCGCCGAAGATGCGCGGCCCTTAACGCAGCGCCGTCTCCAGCAATCCCGTCAGCTCGATTTGGAGCAATCTGGCCGCGCGCGCTCCAAAATCGACGAATATATTACGATTCCTTAGGCGCATATGACGGCAGTTTCTGACATAAATTCGGCCCCTGACCCCCGTGTAAAATCGCCAAAGCGGCGGTTGGCTTATGCCTTTGCGCGGCAAGCGGGCGTCTTGCTTGCGCCGGGGGATAGCGGCCCTCAGCTTTATTACCGCGCCGGAGCCGGCCGCCCAAGCGCCGCGCAGCTCTCGGCTTTAATCGAAGCCCGCCGGATTGCAGCGGCCTCTGTAACGCCTCAGCCTTTATTGCCCGCAGATTTCGAAAATATTCTCGCGCAGACCTATGCGCAGGGTGATTTGTCGGAAACGATTGAAGATGCGATGGATCAACCCGATAGCCTCGCCTCGCTCGCTGACACGCTCCCGACGACATCTGATCTTTTAGATAGTGATGATGATGCGCCGGTCATCCGCCTTATTAATGGTATTTTGCAAGAAGCCATTCGCACCCGCGCATCCGATATTCACATCGAGCCGTTTGAGACGCGGCTGGCGGTTCGTTTTCGGATTGACGGCAGCTTGCGCGATATGCTCTCGCTCGCCCCGCGCCTTGCCTCTGTTCTGGTCAGCCGCGTTAAAGTTATGGCCAAGCTTGATATTGCGAAAAAACGCATCCCGCAAGATGGGCGCTTCTCGCTTAATCTTGGCCAAAAAGCCATCGACGTGCGGGTCTCGACCTTGCCGTCGCAATATGGCGAGCGTGTGGTGATGCGAATTTTGGAAAAAGACTCCATGCGTCTTTCTCTCTCAGATTTAGGGATGCAGACTGATGTGCTTGATGGATTTAATTCTGCCATCCGCCGCCCCAACGGCATTTTACTGGTCACAGGCCCAACAGGCTCAGGGAAAACAACTACGCTTTACGCGGCGCTGTCGCAATTAAATGATGGCTCGCGTAATATTTTAACCGTCGAAGACCCTGTGGAATATGCGCTGGACGGCATTGGCCAAACTCAGGTGAATAATAAAGTCGGCATGAGTTTTTCGGCTGGGCTTCGCGCCATTTTACGCCAAGACCCAGATGTCGTCATGGTCGGCGAAGTTCGCGACCCAGAGACGACTGAAATTGCAGTGCAGGCGGCTTTGACGGGCCATTTAGTGCTGTCAACCGTTCATACAAATTCAGCCATTGCTGCCATTCCGCGCCTGCGTGATATGGGTGTGGAGGCCTTTCTTCTGGCCTCGACCATTACAGGTATCGTTGCGCAGCGCCTTGTCCGCCGCCTTTGCCCGCATTGCAAAGCGCCCGAGGATTTATCGCCGCTGACCCGTAAAGAGCTTGGCCTTCCGGCGCGTAAAACGCTCAATGTCTATAAAGCCGTGGGCTGCGGGCAATGCAACGGGATTGGCTATGAGGGCCGGCTGGGGCTTTATGAATATGTCGAAATGGATGATATATTACGCGGCATGATCCACACCGGCGCATCGGAGGCAGATATGGCGAGCCATGCGTTTAAATCGCGGCAAACTCTGCTGGAAAGCGGTGCGGCTCATATTTTATCTGGCGAGACAACGGCAGATGAAGTCCTGCGGGTCTGCCGCGCCAAAACGCTTGATGAGACATAGGCCGACGCCGTGGACGCCTTTGACTATACCGCGATTGACACGAACCGGACGCGCAAAAAAGGCACCGTCTCAGCGCGCTCGGCCCGTGAGGCCCGCGCGGCGCTGCGAGATCGCGGCCTGAAACCTGTCTCCATTTCTCAGGCCAAGCAAAGCCGCCGAAGCGGGGAAGCGGCGGCTCAAACATCAAATATATCGCGCCGTAAAGTCTCCCATAAAGACTTAACCCAAGCCACGCGCCAACTGGCTATTTTGATCGGGGCCGGCTCTCCGGTTGAAGACAGCTTACATGTCACCTCGCAGCAATTTGACCACTCCCCAATGCGGCAAAAACTTCTATCGGTTCGCGGGCAAGTCATGGAGGGCGCGCGGCTGTCAACGGCGATGAAAGCCGCAGGGGGCACATTCCCTGATCTTTATACGGCCATGGTCGCCTCGGCGGAAACCTCCGGCCAGCTCGCGCCTGTGCTTGAGCGATTATCCGATGATATGGAAAGCGCGCAGGTGATCAGGCGTAAAATCACAGCCGCGATTGTCTATCCGATCGTTTTGTCGATTGTCGCTATGATCGTGGTCGCGATTATGCTGGTTGCGGTCGTGCCCAAAGTCGTGACGCAATTTGAAAATTTTGGCCAAGAGCTACCGTGGTTAACCCGCGCTGTGATTGCGGCGTCCGGATTTTTGCAAAGTTACGGGGGGCTCATTCTGCTGCTGATGGCGGCGGTGATAATTGGCTTTCGCTTGGCCTTACGGCGTGAAAATATCAAACGCCGCTGGCACCGCTTCTTATTAAAGACGCCTTTTATTGGCAATCTTATTCGCAGCCTGAATGCGGCGCGGTTTTCGCGGACGATGGCCGGATTAATTGCCAGCGGAACGCCGGCATTAACCGCCATGGAAACGGCGCGCTTTACGTTGCAAAATTTGCCCATGCGCGAATCTGTGAGCGCGGCTTGCGAGAGAGTTCGCGGCGGCATGGCCGTGAGTAAAGCCTTGAAACAAGATGCCATGTTTCCGCCGCTCGTCGTGCAAATGATTGCCGGCGGCGAGGCCAGCGGCGATATCGGCCAGATGTTCGCAAAATCAGCGGATTATCTTGAAGATGAATTTGAAAGCGTGGTGTCGATCTTCCTCGCTTTGCTAGAGCCTCTGATTATTATTTTTCTGGCGGCCATTGTACTGTTAATTATTGGCGCTATTTTTATGCCTATCTTAAAACTCAACACGTTTATTGTTTAAATGACGGAGAGACTTATGACGTCTGTAAATGACTTAAATCATCCAAATGATGGTGATGACATCACGGTAAAACCACGGGGCGCATCAAGGGGCGCGCCAAGGGACGCGGCAAGGCTGGAGGCGACGCCCGAGGCTGGATTTTCGCTGCTTGAGATCATGGTTGCCCTCGTGATTATTGGCCTTTTGACGGCGGCTGTTGTGATTAATGTCGCGCCCAATGTTGGCACGGCGCAAAAGACCCGTGCGCAAAGTGATATACGCAGCCTGACCACGGCGCTAGAGCTTTACCGGCTAGATCTGTTTGATTACCCCGAAGAACAAGACGGCCTTCGGGCGCTGGTTGAAGCGCCCGCCGGCCTTAGCGCGCCGGACCAATATCGCCGCGGCGGCTATCTGCAAGGGGGCTTGCCAAATGATCCGTGGAACCGGCCTTATCTTTACCGCTATCCCGGTGAGAACGGTGTCTTTGATATTTTCTCTTATGGGGCCGACGGCGAACCGGGCGGTGAGGGTAAAGACGCTGATATTGTTAGCTGGAAAAAATAAATCCTTTGACGCCGCAGGCTGACATATCACAGGCGCAAAATTGTAGCCCTTCAAAAACTGCCGGATTTTCTTTGCTGGAAATTCTCGCGGCTTTAGTGATTATCGGCCTGATGTCGGCCGCCGTTGTGCTGTCACTGAAACCGCCCGATAATTCGCAAACAAAGTTTCGAGATCGTCTTGTTTTGACGTTGAATCAGGCAGCCAAAGAATCGGTTTATACGGGCCGCGTTAATGCGCTCTCTGTCAGCGCAGAGGGCCTGCATATCATGACATACCGCGAAGGTGCGTGGTCTGTTGTGCAAGATTTCCCCGCCTTAACCCGCAGCCGCATGACGCTTCAGATTGAGCGCGAAAATATCGAGCTTCCTAAAATTATAACGCCGCTTATCCTGTTTGAACCGACAGGGGACATGACCGATTTTGAGCTTAACCTACGCGGCAGCGACATGGACATAAATTTATTTAGCGCGCCCGACGGCTCTATTCTTATTGGGGATAAAGCCTGATGTTGCGCCCGCATCAGTCTTCGGCGCGCGAAAGTGGATTTTCATTGATCGAAGTCCTCGCGTCTATGGTGATTTTCACAATCGCGATTTTGGGCCTCTCCCATGCCGGAACCGAAAGTCTGCGCGGCGCGGCGGCGATTGAGGCGAAAACACTCGGCTCTATTGCGGCGGATAATCAGCTCACCCTTGCAAAATTTCAGCGCATCGAAACCGGAACGCGGCGGGGCCAAGCGGTGCAAATGGGCCGTGAATTTGACTGGCAGCTCGAGACGAATGAAACCGAGATTGACGGGTTTTTCCAAGTCACGGTCACGATTTCTGATCCGGTCGCGGAAACGGTTTATGTTCGCCGCACCGCCTTTATTCGCGATCAAGGGCGGCTATAATGCGCGCGCCGAATAATATAGCGCATAGCTGCGCGGCTGGGTTCACCTTGGTTGAAATGCTGGTTGCTCTGTTTATTTTCTCTGTCATTTCGGTGGGCAGTTTGGGATCGCTGCAAAGCGCGATACAGGCCAAAGAGGCCACGGCCGAAGCGGCTGCGCGCCATGAAGATATCTCCTTGCTGCGCGCGAGCCTGCGGGCAGATTTATCGCAAATAATATTGCGCGATAACCGTGATCCTTTTGGTGGGCGCGATGAGGTGTTATTTCGCGGCGGCTTTAATGAGCTATTGGACTTCACCCGTATTGGGCGCGTGAATCCTGCCGGCGTTTTTGCCCGCTCCGATATTCAGCGGGTGCGTTATATTGTTGAAGAGGGCCAGTTAATTCGCCGCGCCCTTGCGCATGAAAATCCGGCCCCCCTCACCGAAACCAGTGACCGTATTTTAATTTCGGGGCTGAGTTCGGCGGATATAATTTTTACGCGCAACCGCATTGATTTACCTCAAATAGAGCTTCCGCGCGGCAGCACAGCGTTAAATTTGGATTATGCAACGTTAATTTTACGGTTTGAAAAAGGCGGTGAGTTAACCCAAATCTTTGAAATGGAGGCATTCTGATGACGCGCGCCTCTTCGACGTCCCCGCGCAAAGACAGCGGCACAATCTTGCTGACGACCTTATTAATTATGTCGATCATGGCGGCGCTTGCGGTTGTCATGGTCGAAGATATTTTACTCGCAGTGAAACGCACGGGGCATATCGACCGCGAAGCCCAAGCGAGCTGGTATATTCAAGGCGCAGATGATTACACCCAAAGCTATCTTGAGAATTTTATCGCCGCCGATAATCCGTCCGCGGCTAATGCGCAACTCCTGCAAGGCGTTAACGGGCTGTTCCCGATTGACGGCGGGGTGATGTCTTTTACCATTCGCGATAGCTCTAATTGCCTCTCCCTTGAGCTTTTGCGCAGGAGCGACGGGGCTGAATATTTCCAAATTCTATTTGAAACGCTGGGCTGGGAGCCAAATATTGCCGCCTCCCATGCGGCGCGCTTAACGGACTGGGCGGATGATGATGAGCGGCCGGCCCCGCAAAACGGCGCGGAAGATTTTTATTATCTCGGCTTGCCCAAGCCTTACCGCGCCGCCAATGCACCGTTTACGACTGTGTTTGAAATGCGCGGGTTAGATATTTTTCAAGAAACAGAGTTTCAGTTTCTAAGGCCTTATATCTGCGCGCGCAAACCCTCTCGGGTTAGAGATGCGGAGAAAATTAATTTAAATACGCTAACGCCAGCGCAAGCGCCGCTTCTGGCGGTGGCGCTGGGTTCGGCCGATCATTTGCAGCTCGCCTTGCGCGTTATTAATAGCCGCCCGCCCGAAGGCTGGCCTGATCTTGATGCATTTTGGCTGTTGCCAGAGCTAGAAGATTTTGAGCAAAATGATAGCTTTGCGTCTGCGCTTCTAACCTTGCGACCGCATCATATATGGGCGGATGTGATCGTCACATATCGCGAGACGCAAAAGCGGGCGAGCTTTGAATATAGTGTGACGGAACAAGCCATTGAGAAAACCTACCGCTATTTTGGCGATGAGGCCCATTGGCCGCTTCCAATTAATTTGCTAGAAGATGAGCCGCTATGAGTAAAGACATCACATGCCTTGCACTCCCGCCCGATCTTTTGGGGCCATGGGCTTATCGGCGCAGCGGCGGCGCGGCGGCCTGGGCCAAAACCGAGGCGGAAAAACATGCGTTATCTGGCAGTTTATCTGGCGCGGATGATCTGATTTTAATTTTAGCGGGCGAAAATATTCGCCGCTTCTCTCTTGATTTGCCGGGGCTGCGCGGGAAAGAGCTACGGGCCGCTACCGCGTTTGAACTTGAAGATCATATGGGCGGGGCGCTGTCAGATGAGCTTATTTGTTATGACCGCAAGAAAAGCGGCGATGTCGCGCTTATCTCCGACGCGCTACGCGGCCAACTCGCGCAAATTCTCAGTCAGTATAATTTAAATCCGTCACAAATCTTGATTGATTATGATTTACTCGGCGACGGCCAAAATGTGAAAATCGGGGACCGCCTCTTGCAAGGCGGCGCAAATGGCTTTGTTATAAATACGGCTTGGGCCGATTTAATACCCAATGCGCCGGCCTTTGAAACGCTTACGCCGGATGCTCTATTGGCGCAATTTGAGGCGCGGGCCGCTGATAATAGCGCGCTTGATTTACGCGCAGGCTTGGGGCTGAAAACCGCGCAAAATATGCGCTGGCAAAGAGGCGCGAAATTGGCGGCGCTGGCGGCGGGTATTATTATATTACCTATTATGCTGGATCATTTCGCTGAGGCGCGCGCGTGGCAAAAACAAGCCCAAGCGGATAGCCGCGCCGCCGCTGCGCTTTATGAGCAAGCCGCAGGGGAGCCAACAGATGACGCGGCGCGGGCTCTGTCTCAACGCCTCAAAGCGGGACAATCCGCCGCCGGATTTTTGGATCTATCTGCGGCGCTCTTCACGGCAAGCGAAACTGTTGAGGGCGTTGAAATTGATAGCCTGCGATATGATGCACGGCAAAATGCCTTGCAACTGACACTCCGCTATCCAAATTTTGAATCCGGCGCAGCCTTAGAGCAAGCCGTTCGCCAAAGCGGCGGGGATCTTGTTGTCGGCGGCATTAGAGAACGCGGCGAGAGTTTAATTGGTGAAGCGAGCTTGACCTTAACCCGCGGAGCGCGAAAATGATGACCCGCTTTAACATGCTGACCTTGCGCGAGAAAATCATGGTTATGGTGATGATCGGCTTGATCGCGCTGTTTATTATCGGGCAGTTTATTTTAGCCCCGCTAATGCGCTTTCACAGCAATGCCGCGCAAGCCCAGCAAAAAGCGCAAAATGACCGGGCCTTTATTGAGCAAAACATAGGCCGCCTTAATATAGCCGCTGCATCCCAAGGCCGCGAGATTTTCTCGCGTACAGCCCTGCTTGATATGTCGCGGCAAGCGGGTATCGAGCGCGTTAGCCGCATACAGCCTCAACCCAATGGCGATATTAAAGTTTGGATGGATGACGTCGCAAGCCAGCAGGTTTTCACCTTTTTGCAAAATATTGACAGCCGCTATGAAACCCGCGTGACGGCGGCGCAAATGACGCGCCAAGATACGGGGTTTGTCTCTGTGCAGATTAGCTTCTCGCTTCGGACTGGCCCATAAGATGCGCCGCTTTATGGCTCTTGGCTTGATATGGGTCTGGCTTTGCGCGGCGGCTGTGGTGCCCGCGCGCTGGGCGGCGGCGCTTTTACCTGATAGCGCTAAAGCTCATATCATCCCCGACTCCGTCAGCGGAAGCATATGGCAGGGGCAGGCTAAAGTCTTACCGCCGAAAACCACATGGCCGATAGAGGCCATTTATAAAATAAACCCGCTCTCTGCCCTTATAGCGCGCCCCTATGCTAAAACCCAGCTTAGCGGCTACGGATTTAGAGCAGGAGGGCTCTTTGGGGTTTGGGGGTCAAGCCGGATGAAGCTGAAAGAGGTTACGGCTGATTTTCAAATATCGCAGCTGCCGATTAGTGATCCTCGCTTTTCGGGCCTCTCGGGGCAAATTTTTCTGACATTTGATGATTTAAATATCAAAAACGGCTGCCAATCCGCCGCCGGTCAAGCGCGGTCAGATATTTTAACGGCTAATGAGCAAAGCTGGCAATGGACTGGGCCTATTTTATCAGGCCCGATTTCCTGCGACGGCGAGGCGGTCTTGGCGGCTCTCCGGGGCCGTAATAATGATTATGATGTCGCGCTTGATCTTCGTCTTTATGCAGATGGCGTTTACGGCGTTGATGTGACGCTCACGCCGATAGGCTCCGATAAGGGGCGCGGAGCAGATGGTTTTGGCTTTGTCTTGGGCTTGCTTGGGTTTGAAGAAAATCCTGACGGGAGTGCGCAGCTCAGAGAGAAGGGGAATATTTTTCAAGGACAGAGATATGAGTGAAGATAAAAAATTAAAAATATCATACGCTCAGATCGCGGCGAGGGCGCTGGCCGCTATAGCCGCAGGGAGCGCATTGGCCAGTTGTCAGTCCCTCGCAGATGCCCCAGAGCGGCTGCCCAATAAAACGGCGGCCGCGCTGCAACCCGCCAGCCAAGGCCTTGCTCCGCGTGAGTTAAACCGCGGCGAATGTGGTTTATTTATCTGGGCCGGAGACGCGCGAACATTTATTCTTTTCACGCAAAATGGGCAAAGCGCTGTTCTCGCGAAAGACAGTCAAGAGATGGCCTTAAAAGCGGAGCCGCCTCGCGTTAGCGGTGATCTTTACGGGCAAATTCCGGTGCAAAATTTTACAGATGCTGAGGGCCGCACCTATGCTTTGTCCTTAGCGGGAGAAGAAAATATTGACGGCGGGATTCGCTACTCATCCGGAACATGGCGCTATAAAGATAGCGCCGGATGGGATGTTCTCACGCCCGTTTACGGCCTGTCGACCTGCCAGCCTCTCTCCTAAAACATAAGGCCAATGGGCCTAAAGCCGTTCTAATATAGACGCGGCATATGCGTTAAGATTTCAGTCATATCTTCCTTCATCTAGCGTTCAGCTAACAGGCCTTATAGTCATAATCATAGGGTAGGGAGTGAAGATACGTGCTTAATATGCTCGCCCTGCATAGAGCACGTAAGCCCATCCAGATCCGGGGGGACTGGATGGGCTCGTTTTTTCTGGCTGTCTTTTTTTGACATATATGATGTCATAAAGGCGGCTTAGCGAAATGTGGGAGGCCGCAAAACGGTCGTAGCCCGCTCGGCATTTGGGGTGCCGAGCGGGTTTTTTCGTTTAAATTTAATCTTGGCGATGTAACGCGTGATCTTTGACTTCAAAGATTTGGGCACGCCCGGCAAAGGCTTCAAATAAACTCGCATCGGTTCCTGTCATAAACAGCTGCGTGCCGAGGGCGAGTAAATGCTCAATCAAAGCGGCGCGGCGATCTCGATCTAAATGTGCGGCGACTTCATCCAATAATAAAATCGGCGATTGCTCGGCCTGCGCCCGTGCATGGGCTAAAATCAAGCTTATAAGCAGCGCTTTTTGCTCCCCTGTCGAGCAATCAGCCGCAGGCATGTTTTTATCAACATGGGTGATTTTAAAATCAGAGCGATGCACACCGCTTAAGGTTCGGCCCGCGCGCATATCAAGCCCGCGCCCGTCCGATAAACTCTGGCAAATAAACTGGTTGATCTCGGTTTCGTCCCAGCCATTTTGGGCATGTATTTCAGCCGCGCCGTCCAGCGCAAGGCTGGCGCGGGGAAAGGCGCTATCGGGCCAATCCGATAATTCAGCAATTAAAAGATTCACCGTTTTAGCCCGCGCCATAGCAATTTTGGCCCCATGTTCGGCCATATCCGTTTCCAGCGCGTCATACCAAAAGGCATCATTCACGCCTTCGCTCAAAAGACGGTTTCTTTCACTGCGTAGTTTTTCATAGCGCAAACTGGCAAAGCCGTGGCTGGGCGTATGCACAAGGGTGAAGCGGTCAAGAAATTTACGGCGATCACTACTCGGCCCGACAAAGAGGCGGTCTTGCGCCGGCGTTAGCCACATCATTGTCATATAATGGGCGAGTTCTGTTCCGCTGGCGGCTTTATCATCAATGCGGATATGACGGCGGCGCGGATATTCGGGCAGTTGCCCCACGGCGAGCTTTACGGGGATATCAAGCCCGCCGAGCTGCGCGGTGACGCCCCAAGCGGGCGCTGCGGCTCCGTTATCGCGGCGGGTGACCTCATCTACTTTTGCCCGCCTCAAGCCGCGCCCTGGCGAGAGGAAGGATATCGCTTCTAAAAGATTTGTTTTACCTGCGCCGTTAGCTCCGAATAAAACAACGGGGGCCGCCGTCAGCGGGGCATCCAGATGTTTATAAGACCGAAAGTCTATCAGGCGGAGCTTTTCGATATAGCGCATAGCTGCGCGGCCAAAGCCGAATTAAACGCGCAGCGGCATCAACACAAACAGCGTCGCCGGGTCATCTGTATCTTTAACTAAGGCCGGCGATGCAGGCCCATCTAGAAATAATGTCGCGTCACGCCCGCCAATTTGACCCGTGACATCGAGCAAATATTTCGCGTTAAAGCCAATCTCAAGCGGCTCAGCGCTATAATCGACCATGAGCTGCTCATGGGCATTTCCGTGCTCGGGATTATTTACCGCTAATTCGAGTGTATCTTGTGTCAGGCTTAATTTCACGCTGCGTGATTTTTCAGCCGAGATTGTAGCAACGCGGTCAACGGCGCTGGCGAACACTTTATTATCTATCACAAGCTCTTTTTCATTGGTCTTGGGAATAACGCGCTCATAATCAGGGAACGTGCCGTCGATCAGTTTAGAGGTCAAAACCGCGCTGCCGTAATGGAACTGGATTTTAGCATCTGAAACGGCGAGGCTGACATTACTGTCTCCGCCGTCAATTAAGCGGCGAATTTCAGCCACTGTTTTACGCGGAATAATTACGCCGGGCAGGCCGCTGGCGCCATTGGGTAAATCAAGCTCGGCCAGCGCAAGGCGGTGTCCATCTGTTGCCACAGCGCGCAGCGCGCCGTCATGGGCATGGACATAAATACCGTTCAGATAATAGCGGGTCTCTTCTGTGCTGATGGCGAATTTTGTTTTATCAATCAGGCGGGATAGCTCCGCTGCGGATAGGACAAAATTATGCGTAAATCCATCAGCCGTCATTTTTGGGAAATCCCCTGACGGCAGGAGCGGCAGCGTAAAATGAGACCGGCCAGCATCAACATTTAGGCGTTGATCGTCCCCGATTTTCAAAGAAATCTGCGCTCCATCCGGTAATTTACGGACAATATCATATAAAAGATGGGCCGGAGCCGTCACAGTTCCCGCCTGCTCAACCATGGCCGGTGCGCGTTCTTGGACTTCGATATCCAAATCAGTCGCGACAAAGGTAAGCGTATCGCCTTCGGCCTGAAGCATCACATTTGACAATATCGGAATTGTCGTTCGCCGCTCGACAACATTTTGCACATGGCCAAGGGCTTTGATTAAATCACTGCGTTCTATCGAAATTTTCATAGCGTATCGTCAATCATTCTTAAATCCCTCCAAGAGTCTACCCTATAGATGCTCTGGCATAGAGTATAACTTAACGAAATTTGGTCAGCGCTCAAGGTAAATGATGACGCGGCTCTGTGCTTTTGCGCCAATAAAGCGGTTCAATATGATCCGGCTTGAGGATATGCTCGATTTGCTTAATCCGCGCATCCAAATCAGGATCTTGCGCGCGAAGTTCAGCAATTCGTTTCACGGCATGTAGAACGGTTGTATGATCGCGGCCGCCAAATTTACGGCCAATTTCAGGCAAGGACTTACGGGTCAGAGACTTGCAAAGGCTCATCGCGACTTGGCGCGGGCGGGCTACAATCTGCGCGCGTCTCTTCGACACCATATCATTTAAATCGAGACTAAATTCTTCGCAAACAACGCGCTGAATACGGTCCATTGTCAGGCGGAGGCTCTCATTAAACCGTGTATCTGCGAGCGAGCTTTCAACAAGCTCGATCGTGATAGCAACCTCCGTCATATCGGCGCGGGCGACAATGCGGTTAAACTCACCTTCAAGATCACGCGGGGTGCCTTTGACGCGGGCGGCCAGACATTCACGGACGATTCGCGGAAAGGCGGGCATGGGCTGCCCGAGCTCATGGCGATCAGCAATAAAGCCGTCAACAATGCGCAGGCGTAAATTATAATCAACATCTTCAATGCCGCAGACAAGACCGCTGCGCAAATAAGACTTCAGGCGCGGGGAGGCTTTCTCAAGCTCATCTGGGTGACGATCCATCGCCATGATAACCTGTGTCTCGCGGGAGATCATCTCGATCAAGGTTTGTAAAAGCTCGTCATGAGAGGCGGGCTTGCTGACAATGAAATGGGCATCGTCAATAATCAAAGCGTCGACATTACGAAGCGCTGCTTTAAATTGCTCAATCGCGGTTCGGCTTCCTTCTTTGCCGCGCAAAGAGCCGACGAAATCACACACAAATTGCTCAGCGGAGATAAAATTGACGCGCGACATCTCATCGAGCTGTTCCACTTTATTTTTAAGGGCAAAGAGCAAATGGGTCTTGCCTGAGCCGTTTTTGCCATAAATCACAATCGGGTTATACATCACCCGCTCTTGATGGGTGACTTGCTGGAGGGCGCTACAGGCGAATTGATTGGCAGGGCCCGTGACGAAATTATCAAATGAATAGCGCTGTCCCGTTTGCGCTCTTTCGGCCGCTGATAGGCCAGACCGGCGGGCTTCTCCTGCTAGCAAAGGCGAGGGCGACAGGGCCATAGTCTCTGTATGGACACAAGTTTGATGCGCGCCGTCATTATAAGATCTATCTTTGTGATGAGCGTTCGGCCGCATTTTTTCTTCCACGCTACGCTTACGTGATGACGGCGGGCGGATCGGCGCGCGCGGCGTCTCTTGCTTTTGAATAGGGCCGGCTAATTTGACTTTACGGGGCGGCGCGACTTCATCATGTTTTAGCCACAACCGGCATAATGTATCAAAATAATCAGAGCGGATTTTAGAGGCGATAAAACGTGTTGGGGCCGTTAAAACGACCTCCCGTTCATTGGCGTCGGCCACAGAAAGCTGCGCTGTCCATGAGCGGTGCACATTAGCGCCAATCGCGTAGGACAGGTCGGATTGTACTTTTTTCCATGTTGCAATCGCGCTCGTGAGGGGCGGCTCCCCTGTATAGAGATCAGGAGTCTTGGTTTCAACATTTGCACCGATTGACTTGGTATCTACCACGTTCAAAACTCCAAGTGGAATTGCTTGGCTAATAGTCTAAGCCATTGTATATCCATAATAATTTTAGGGCACTCAAGGCCAAAATGCAGTATTTTGTCTTGTTATCCTGCGGGTGCGTGTCAGGTTTCCCCCCCTGCTCGCAGACATCTTAAAGCAGATGACTCGCGAGGCCGTCAACGACGAAAACAGGTAAAAAAGCGACTCTTTGCGCTTGACTCAAAAAAACCTAAGAGTCGCAATATTTTAGCTCTGAGTTTTTTTTATGAAATTTTTAACGGTAGAAATAGGGCTATTTTTGCGCGCAAAAATATACCCGAAAAACAGGCGGAGTCTGGTCAAAATTTTCACATAAAAAAACCGGCCCTTAAAGCCGGTCAATTCTTGCGTGCATCTAAGCGGGTCTATGCGAGCGCTTTGATTCTTTTGCTCAGGCGCGAAATTTTCCGCGACGCTGTATTTTTGTGAAACACGCCATTAGAGACAGCGCGCATCATAGCCGGTTCAACAGCTTTAAACGCTTCACTTGCAGCGGCCTTATCGCCGGCTGCGATTGCATCGTCGAGTTTACGGATGGATGTCCGCACAAGAGAGCGGCGCGCACGGTTAACGTCTGTGCGGCGTGCAATCTTACGAACAGCTTTTTTCGCAGATGATGTATTAGCCATAATATCCTCATATGTCAGGGCAGCATTATGCCCACATAAATTTCAATGGCCGCATATAGCGAGCCTCATTCGCCCCGTCAACACCCATTTATCGGCAAGAGGGGTAAAATCAGCCGCGCGCCTGAAATATCTTCATGCCGCTTGGCCGCACCCTAAAGGCGGGCCCCCTTAAGGCGGTCTTGCAGCGCGTGATATTCTAACGATGTTTGAAATGCGGCTTTCGCTTTTCTACAAAGGCCTCCATGCCTTCTTTTTGGTCGTCCGTTGCAAACATGCTTTGGAACAGACGGCGTTCAAAGCGGATGCCTTGCTCTAGCGTCATTTCAAAGGAGGCATTGACGGCCTCTTTGGTCATCATCGCAATCGGCCCGCTTTGTGCGGCGATTTTATTTGCGGCTTCCATCGCCGTTCTCATAAGCTCATCTAGCGGTACAACGCGGGAGACAAGCCCTGCGCGTTCGGCTTCTTGGGCGTCCATCATACGGCCCGTCAGGCACATATCCATCGCTTTGGCTTTGCCAATGGCTTGGGTGAGGCGCTGCGTCCCGCCAGAACCGGGCATAACGCCAAGATTAATCTCGGGCTGGCCGAATTTCGCATTGTCAGCCGCAATAATGAAATCACACATCATCGCCACTTCGCAGCCGCCGCCAAGTGCATAGCCTGCCACCGCCGCAATAATCGGCTTACGGAAGCGCGCAACGCTGGCCCAGTAAAGATCAAACACGTCATGTTGATACATGCCGAGAAAGCTGCCGTTTTGGAGCTCTTTAATATCCGCGCCCGCCGCAAAGGCTTTTTCCGAGCCTGTCATCACCACGCAGCGAATATCATCCTCATCATAAAGGCTATCCAGCGCATGGGTAATTTCTTGAACCAGTTGATCGCATAAAGCGTTCATCGCTTTGGGACGGTCCAGACGCAAAACAGCGACATGACCCTCGCGGGTTAGCTCTATTGTTTCGTAATTCATATCGGTCTCTCTACCGTTATTTTTAAATCTGGCGGCTTTTACACGTGCAATGACGGAGTTGGCAAGCCAAAGCGGTGTTTACCCCAGAGGGCGCTTAAGCGGCGAATAGGGGCGCTCGGGACGGCCCGCATGTTCATCTTTGGCATTTGCGACAATAAAAACTGCTCCGGCCTGATTGCGTAATCCGCATGAGCGGCGCGGCGCAGGCATTACACGGCTCGCCTTCGCGGCCATAGACATCAAAGCTATGTTGGAAATAACCCAGATCACCGTCGGCACTGGCAAAATCGCGCAGGGATGATCCGCCGGCCTCTATGGCCTCTGAAATCACGTCTTTAATATGGCCCGTGAGCCGTTCCGTCTCGATGATTGTTAACCGCCCGGCCATACGTTTTGGCGATATGCCTGCGCGGAACAGCGCTTCACAGACATAAATATTGCCAAGACCGGCGATAATCCGCTGATCGAGCAAGGCCGCTTTAATCTTGCTTTTCTTTCCGCGTAGTTTTTCGCGTAGCATCGGCGCATTACAGCCATTGGATAATGGCTCCGGGCCGAGCGCGGCCAAGCGCGGCGGCATCTCGCCTTTTAAGACAAGTTCCATGAATCCAAAGCGGCGCGGGTCATTATAGATCACGCGGTGGCCACTGCTCATGTGGAAAACAACATGGTCATGTTTCGCAATCCCGCCCGTATCTTGCACAAATTTTCCGCTTGCATCCCCATCAATCGTAAAACGCCCTGACATGCCCAAATGCATCATCAAGCGCTCGCCGGAGGAGAGCTCACAATTCAAAAATTTGGCGCGCCGCCCCAGATGGGTGAGCCTTTGCCCTTGCAGCCGCGCGGCGAAATTCTCTGGAAAGGGAAAGCGTAAATTTGCCCGCCTGACCTCCACCTGCTCAAACACATAGCCCTCCATGACAGGGGCCAAACCGCGGCGCACAGTTTCAACTTCTGGAAGTTCGGGCATAATGTCTCTATCTAAGCTTCCGCTCTGGCTTTTCGGCTTTATTTATGACAGATAGCCTCTCATGAGCAAGGCTGAAGACACAATAGATTTCGGATTCACAGAGATCCCGCGCGGGGAAAAACAATCTCGCGTGCGCGGTGTGTTTGATTCTGTCGCTAGTAAATATGACCTCATGAATGATGCCATGTCGATGGGCATACATCGTGTGTGGAAAGATATGATGGTGACCAAGATCAACCCGCAGCCCGGGGAGCGTCTTATTGATATCGCCGGCGGCACGGGCGACATCGCCAAACGCTTTCTAGCAAAAGCGGATAAAGTCAGGGCGCGGCGCGGCGGCGCGCGTGCGAGCGCCATCGTTAGCGATATTAATTACGAAATGCTGGCGGCTGGCCTGACGGATAAAGACGGTGGACGCGCCCATACAATAAATAACCGTATAGAGCGGGTGTGCGGCAATGCCGAATGTCTTCCCTTTGAGACAGAGAGCGCCGATGTTGTGACGATCTCTTTTGGCATTAGAAACGTAACAGACCGGCCCGCAGCCTTGCGGGAGTTTCACCGTATCTTGAAACCGGGCGGGCGGCTGTTCATTCTCGAATTTTCAACGCCGCCAGATAAGTTTTTGCGCCAGATTTATGATAGCTATTCCTTTGCCGTTATCCCTACACTTGGCGGGTTATTAGCGGGCGATAAAGACAGCTATCAATATCTTGTCGAATCCATCCGCCGCTTCCCGCGCCAAGACGCTTTTGCCGCTATGATATCGGAGGCTGGATTTGCCCGCGCCGCGTGGCAAGATTATTCGGGCGGCATTGCCAGCCTTCATTGGGGCTTTAAATTATAACGCGCCGCTTTTGCGCAGGCTAATATGCGGCGGGCTAATAGCCGCCTTTATATTAAGGCCGGCCTTTACTCTTTTTCCCCTTTTTAGCCTTTAAAGCGGCGCGGGCGAGTTTCTTTTTATGCGGCTTTCTGCGCTGCATGGGTTGATCGCCGCTAGAGTTTTTCGGGCCATCACCGGATGTAAAATCTCTGGCGCTATTGGGCTTGCGGTCTTTACGTTTAAATTGCGCGCCGTCATTCGCGCCGCCGTCTGCATCCTGCGCGCGGGGGGCTTTTCTGGGTTTATCAAAAGAGGTCTCTTTTTTACCCAAGTCTTTTTTACCAAAGTCTTTACGGGCTGTTTTGCGCGGCGCGGACTCGCCGTAATCGCGGCCCTCTTTGGACTTATAATCGCGGGTTTTTCTGGATTTATTCGGGCCGCCGCTGCGCTCAGACCGCGGCTTGCCTTTGCGCGATCTGTTTTTATCACCATATGAGCCGCGCTCTGTGTCTCTATCGCCGCCAGAGTTGAAATCAGGCCGCCCTTCAATCGGGGTCGCTGTGATCGCTTTTTCGATTTTTCCATCCGGCCCAATCGCGGCCATGAAACGGTCAAGGCCATCGGGTGAAATTTCAATAAATGTCTTGGTTTCTGTGATTTTAATGCCGCCAATTTCAGCTTTTTTAAGTTGCCCGGATTTGCAAAGCATAGGCAAAATCCAGCGCGGTTCGGCGCGCTGCTTGCGGCCAAGATTAAGCGAGAACCACACCCCATTATCAAAATCATTGCGGCGGCTTGGGCGCGGCCCGCGATCTGCGCCTCTATCTTTTGATGGGTCATAATCTGACACATTGGTCAATTCTTCCGGCGCAGAGCGTCCGGCGCGATATTGCCGGATAAAGGCCATGGCAATATGCTCAGCCGAATATTTCTCCAAAAGCTGCGCGGTAATATCGCGCTCATCATCTGAGACCGCTTCGGTCAGGATTGACGACTCAAGCAGGCGTTCATTATCGCGGGCAACCACATCGGCGGCAGACGGCGGATTGCCCCATTCCGCTGTGATTTTCGCGCTGTGTAAAAGACGGTCTGTGCGGCGGCGGGCTTTATGGGGCACGATGAGCGCACTGACGCCTTTACGTCCCGCGCGGCCTGTCCGTCCGCTGCGATGCAGCAGGGCTTCTTGGTTTTTAGGAATAGAGGCATGGATCACCAATTCCAAATCCGGTAGATCCAGCCCCCGCGCGGCCACATCTGTCGCGATACAAACACGGGCCCGTCCATCGCGCATAGCTTGCAGGGCATGGCTGCGATCTTTCTGGCTAAGCTCTCCTGACAGAGCGACAACAGAAAAGCCGCGATTATTAAACCGCGCAACCATGCGGTTCACGGCAACGCGGGTGTCGCAGAAGACAATCGCATTTTTCGCATCATAATATTGCAAGACATTGATAATGGCGTTTTCTTGATCGGACGGAGCCACCATTAAAGCGCGATATTGAATATCTAAATGTTGTTTCGTATCGGCGACAACATTCACGCGCGCTGCATTTTTTTGGTAGGTTTTCGTAAGCTTGATAATGGTCTTTGGAACCGTTGCCGAGAACATCAAGCTGCGGTGGTCTTCGGGCGCAGCGGATAAGATCATTTCTAATTCTTCGCGAAAGCCCATTTTGAGCATTTCATCCGCTTCATCAAGGACGATGACTTTGACGTGGCTCATATCCAGCGAGCCGCGCTTGATATGATCGCATAAACGGCCCGGGGTGCCGACGACAATATGCGCGCCATTTGCAAGGGCGCGGCGCTCATCGCGCATATCCATACCGCCGACACAGCTCGCCATTTTCGCGCCTGAATCCGCATAGAGCCATGATAGCTCACGCTTGACCTGTAGGGCTAATTCGCGGGTCGGGGCAATCGCAACCGCAAGAGGGGCGTCGGTCCAGCCAAAGGCGTCATCCTCTCCGAGTAAGGTCGGGGCCATTGCCAATCCGAACGCCACCGTTTTGCCCGAGCCCGTCTGGGCAGAGACTAAAAGGTCTGACTGTTCTAATGACGGGGCCAAAACGGCCTCTTGAACCGGCGTTAATGTCACATATTTACGCGCGGCTAAAGTAGATGCCAACGCAGGGCGGATATATTGCATGTGGGTCATATTTATCTTTCGAGCGGCTTCATCAATCATATGCCGCCTCTGCCGCGCCTCTTATGGTGTATTATAGAGCTTGCATAGGTAAATCAGCGGTTTTGCGGTCATTCCCTATGATCCATAGCTGTTTCTGGGGTTTTATTTTTGAAACATTGGAGCAGAGCGCAGAGCGGATTGGGGGCGCTTGGCCTCAGCTCTCTGCTTGCTCTGCCCCGCTGAAGCGCATAGAAGAAAGCCGATGTCACATGTAACCCCATCTCGCGCGCCTTCTGCCGCTTTACAGCTCTGCGCCGACAGCCTTGCTGTTGAGGCGGGGCCGCTGCGCCTTTTTGAGGCTATGTCTTTCCGGCTTAAAAGCGGGGAGGCCTTAATTTTGCGCGGCCCCAATGGCAGCGGGAAAACAAGCTTGCTTAAAGCTATTGCGGGCTTATATCCGCTGGCCGCCGGAGAGATCAAATTTCAAGCTGATGCGGCGGGTGAAAATGACGTGGTTTATAATATCGCAGAAAATTGTCATTTTCTCGGCCATAAGAACGGGCTGAAAGGGGAGCGGACGATACGGCAAAATCTTGCGTTTTTCGCAAGTTTTGAAGGCGCCCCCAAAGCGCGTATAAATGCGGCGGCCGCGACGCTTAATTTGATACCGCTTTTAGATTTGCCCGTGGGGCTTTTATCTGCCGGTCAGGCGCGGCGGGCGGCTTTTGCGCGCCTGCTAATTGGGGCGCGGCCTATCTGGCTGCTGGATGAGCCAACATCTGCGCTTGATGATATTTCGCGCGGCATCATCGAAGCCTCATGCCGCGCGCATTTAAAGACAGGTGGGCTGTTACTCGTTTCAACCCATCTTCCATTTTTCAGCGATGCGGATATGATCCAAGTTTTGCAGATGGCTGATTTTACGGCCTCTGCGTCATGAGGCCGCTATTGGCCCTGATGAAGAGAGATCTTGCTCTCGCCTATCAAAGCGGCTCAGGCCCCGTCTTGGGGCTTGTTTTTTACCTTTGCTTGGTGATTTTATTTCCCTTTGGCATTGGCCCCAATATGAAGACCTTAAGCCTTGTTAGCCCTGCGATTATATGGGCCGGCCCGCTCTTATCAATCCTGCTCGGGGTCGAGAAGGTTTTTCAGCCTGATGTTGATGACGGTAGCTTTGATATTTACCGCCTCTCGGCGGTGCCGCTGGAAATCATTATTCTAACAAAAGCCGTGACATTTTGGATCGCCGCCGCCTTGCCGCTTATCGCGTTATCGCCATTTTTTGCGATGTTATTAGCGATGGAGAGCGATGTGATTTTAGGCAGTCTTTTGGCCTTATTAATCGGCTCGCCTGCTTTGGTGTTTTTTGGTGTTTTTTGCGCGGCCTTAACCGTAAAGCTGAAACGCGCGGGGCTGCTCATTGTAATCTTGGCTGTGCCGTTCTTAGTGCCGGTTATGATTTTTGGCGTCAGTGCCTCGCGTAATTTGTCCGCGAATGGGCCGTTAAGCGCCGCGTCTTTTTATTATCTAGCGGCGCTGTCGATTTTTTCAGGCCTCTTATGCTGCCTTGCGGGGGCCCGCGCGCTGAAGTAAGGCGATTAAATGAAAAACCCGCCGAAACGGCGGGGTGTTATCTTTAATCATGTTCAGCGAAATCTTATTCGCGGCCAAAGAGGCTGAGAAGGATTTGGAACATATTGACGAAAGCGAGTAAAAGACTTGCCGCGCCAAAGAGCGAGAGCTTGTCCATCATGGCGGGGTTATTGGCCGCGCCGTAATATGTCCGCTTTAGCATTTGCGTTTCCCACGCAACGATCATCGCAATCGCGCCAAGAGCAACAATGTTAATGATGATATCAAGCGGGCCGGTTGGGCGCAGGCTTGGGACGAAAGCGCCGAGAACGCTAATGCCCACATAAGCGGCGAAAGCGATGGCAGCATATTTAACAAAGGTGCTGAGATTGCGGCTGGTTGTATAGCCAAAGAGGCTGAGGCCCGCAAACATGGCGACGGTCATAAAGAATATCTTGGCGATAATCATCGGATTATAGAACATGCCAATGGCCGAGACGAAGATTCCCAAGAAGGCGGCAAAGCCAAAGAGGAAGGTCATAACGCCGCCGCGCGACATTGTGTGTAATTTACTACCAACGCTCCCAAACAAGATCGGAATTGCGATCACAAAGCCCAAAAGAAGGAAGGGGCTGCGAAGTATGCCAAAGGCCGCTTGGTTTTCTAAAAAGAACTGTCCTGCGAAATAAGCAACAATGGCGGTGACGGCCATAGCCATTGTCATATAGCGGTAAGTGCCGAGCATAAAGCTCTTTAGGCCAAGGTCGGTATCCGCTTGGACGCCGACTGTGCGGTTATAGTCATTCATGTAAAACTCCATCCTGGGATTTAAAGGTGGGGGCCTCTTGCCCGTTTCTCTTTTAATATAGGGATAAATCCTAATAAAACCAATATAAATTCATGCTGAAATAGCTTAAGAATATTTTAGATGTGATTAAACCTGAATATCTTTGATAATTATGCGCCTTTTTGCCGCCTTAAAACCCTCTCATAAAACTCTGCGCAGTTTTCGGCGTATGCAAAAGGGCGTGTCCGGTGCGCGCTGGTCGGATGAAGAGAAGCTGCATATTACTTTGGCCTTTTACGGGGATGTTAGCCTCGATCACGCCGAGATTTTAGATCATGCGCTGGGCGATATTCGCCAGCCCGGCTTTGATCTGTCTTACCAAGGCGTTGGGCATTTTGGTAAGTCGCGCCCGCATAGCCTGCATATCGGCGTTGTGCCGTCTGAGCCGCTAATGAAGCTTCACCGCGCTTGCCTGAAAGCCGCGCGCCGTGCGGAGATAGACATGGAGCGCCGCAATTACAGCCCCCATGTGACCCTCGCTTATATTCGCGGAGAGCCGCGAATTGACCGCATTAAAGCTTGGGAGAAAAATTATAACGGCTTTAAATCAAAGGCTGATTTGATGGATGAGTTTTGCCTTTATTCGAGCTGGCCGCGACAGCGGGGCGGCAATCTCTACCGCCTTGAAGCGAGCTATCCACTGCGCGGCGCCCTCATATAATATAAACAGCGGCTCGCTAGACCCGCCGCCTAGAAATGCCACTTAGAAATGTTTGGCAAGCCCAAGAGCCAGTGTTAATCCGCTGTTTTCAACAGAGAGCGGGCTATCTTTGGCATCGCCTTGCAGAGCCGAGTAATTCACAACGCCGATAAGCTGGAAATTATTCGGAAGCTCATAATAAGCCGCTGTATGCGCGCCCAGAGCCAAGAGCCCGCCGCTGGCTTGAAAGGCATCAAGCTCCGTAATGCCGAGAGCCGGGAGGTCTTCGGCGTCAATATTATAGAGCGTACCCGTCCATCCGGCCGTGCCAAATGTCGCGCGAACACCCGGCGTAATACGAAGGCCCTTAATCGGTTTAACTTCGGTGGTCAGCAGGGTATCAAGGCGGGAGCCGCCAAAACCGCCCGTAAAAGGCGTGGTGGCTATGGCGTCAAAGGCGGCAAAGGGCAGATAATACCGCAGGGCATTTGTAACGGCAAAGGAGCTATCCACCTCGCCGCCATCCCCAATAAGCGGTGTGTCTTCACCATCGCGGCCAAGGGCAAAATTAACTGATGTCGACACACGTAGATTATCTGTATTGCGCCAATAGACACCCGCGCCCAGAGCAGGATTGATAAATAAGCGCCCTTTATAATCCGTGCGAATAAAGGGCAGGACGAGATTATCTGAATTTTCTGATCCGACATAGGTGGCGCGGTTGACATAAGCAACGCCGAGGTCAGCAAAGCTGCGGTCCCGCTTTTCGGAAATGGCAAATAGGCCGTCTTGTTCGCCGAAAATGCGCGCGCTATCGTCTGCCTTGGCGGGCGTCACCGATAATATTAATGCGGTGATTAACGCGCCCGCAGCAGCCATCCATGAAAAATGTCTCATCATGTTATCTCCTTGCGCGCTAAATGGGGAAATTGCGCGGAAATCGCAAGTAAAAAATCTGTAGGACGGGTGTAAGATTTTGAATTAATCGGCGTTTGTTTGCGTGTTATAAAGAGGCTTAGGGCGAGGTTAACAAAAAAACTCACCTTGCGAGGGGCAAGGTGAGTTCAGGAGAGATATATTTGAAAGCTTGGCTTTCATTAAGATCCATATTTGCGGCCAGTCTTAGCTTTAACTTTTGGCCCCAAGGTCGCAACGCCGAGCGGGACAGAGAATTTCTCGCACCATATGTAAACTTGCGAGAAATTGGCCGGCGTTATATTGGCGGGCAGTTCATAGCTTTGCGCCCCCGTACGGTTTTTTAGCGCGCCCAGCTTATTGGACGGACTATAGCGCTCGCCATTCCCGACGGCCACAACAGGGTCGGGCGCACCGTCCAGTTCAAAATCCCCAGATAATACGACTTTATAGCCTCTATCGGTTTTAACTAGTGTGGCCGTGCCCGTTGTAACGTGGTCTGAGCGGCCAGAAAACGGGCCAGAGGCCAACGCAGTCACGGCGGCGTTTGTTGATGTTGCGGCGGGCTTGGGGGCGGCTTCGCCGCTACCATATGTTTGCGCCAGGGCGGCTGCCGATAGTGAGAAGGCGGCAAAGCCTGTGAGGGCTAATGATTTGAAATATGTCATAATGTGACCTTTATATTGACCAATCGGTCTGTAATTGCTAGGCGGCCTTAATGACCGTGATGGGTATATATGGGTTATGAACCGATCAGTCAATAAACAGGAGATCACGAATGAGTGACAAGAATGATCGCGCTGAAACGGGCGATATATCGCGCGGACGGCCGCGTGAATATAACGAAGATAATGTCATGAGCGCCTTACTCGGTTTGTTTTGGGATAAAGGATATGAAGCCACATCGCTCAGCGATATCATGACGGCGACGGGCCTTAGAAAGGGAAGTCTGTATTCTTTATTTGGCGGCAAGCGCGACATGTATTTAAAAGCGCTGATGCGTTATGAGCGTGATTATGTAGCGATGGTTTGCATCATGCTAAAAGATAAAGACATCGGATCAGGAGCGGAGCGGCTGGATCAATTTTTATCCCTGCCGATAAAAGCCGCCCATGACAATAGCGATCAGCGCGGCTGTTTTTTATGTAATGCCTCTGCTGACATGGCGGCGCATGACGCCGAAATTCGGGATTTTATAAGGCAGTGCTATGCGGATATGACAGCGGCCATAGAGCAGGCGGTTCAAGAGAGCTGGCCCGGCGGAGCGCTGCATCATATAACGGCCCGCGCACGGCTATTAATGGCGGTATATTCGGGGCTTCGGATTATGGCGCGCAGTGACCTCGCGCGAGATTACATGGACTCTGCCAAAATCGCGGCATTAGATTTTTAGAGCGAAGCTTGATAGGGTCGTGATGAAGCTTGCGACTCTCGGCATGTGCTACGCAACTGCAAAAAACCACTGGCAGGCAGTGTGAGACCCTGTCACTCATATTAAGAGTGAAATGCGGGCGATAAGTGACATCGGTTTTGGTGGCGAGACTCTCGCTTTTAGTGAACATGCGCCATGGCGAAGGGTTTACTGCAAAATTTGGTCAGTGCTAACAACCTCAATGTCGTGCATCTGATCTAAATAAGCTTCCTGAAAGGGTTTATGTGCCGTCCCTACAATTGAGAGCAGCCGTCCGCCTGGCTTCGTCGCAGCCGCGTCCATAATTAATGAAACCATGCGCAAGTTCCGAGCCTGCCAAGCTATCGTGTATTTACGACCATATTGCCCGAGCTCATCATCGTTCATGGTCAGCCTAAAATCACAATCTACGGCTTTGGTGCTATAGGCTTGGCTATTGTATTCTCGGTAGGCTCCAAGTAGATTCCCGCCCGTAAGATTTGTATTAGCTCTATCCGAGCGCGATTGGCAAAGATCACCGCCTTGTTGCCAAAGCTCGTTGAGCCGAGCGCCATATGCCTCGCTTTCACCTTCGGCATCAAGAAACGACCCATGATCGTCAGCGTAGAAAACGCGTTCAAGCCCCAGACGCGCCGCCAGCCGCGCGGCGATTGAAGCGCTCTCATTCATGGACAACGATAGGCGGTTGAGGCCCTTGGCTGACGCTGGCCCCACACCATCACGAGTTACTCTGTCCACTTCGTCGAGCCGTAGCCATTGAACCAAGGCTGATATGGGTTCCTCGCTAGCGAGGAAATAGGCTGCCAACTGTCGGCGCTGAGCGGCTGTTGGTGTGTCCGGCCAATCAAGCAATGCTTCCCGGGCCAGAAAACTTCCTTGCGCTAATGATAGGCCAGATTCTGCCCTGTAAGGCTTGCCATCAAAGCAATAATAATCGGCATAGCCAACATGCTCGCGCGGGTAGGACTTGGCACGCTGACACGTCATTCCAGGTGAATTTTCAATTGTAATGATATCGGGCGCATAAGATTCCAAGCGCTCGAGGAGCGGCTCAAGATCATCAAGAGATAAGTCGTCCTTATATGCATGAAGATGCGCTGTGCCGAGCACCATAACTTGAGTGGGCGGAACAGTTAGAGCGGGATCAACGCCGCCGAAATCAAGTGAATTGTGCTGACCGCAAGCCACCATGGTAAGTGCGGTAGCTAAAATCACAATCCGTAATGCCATATTCAACACTAGCTTTCTCGGCGGTATAGTAGGTATTACATTTTACCACAGAAGCATTGCGCCTGATAGAGGCGCAAAATTAACTTAAACCTTCGAGAAGATCACACTGCCATTTGTGCCGCCAAAGCCAAAGGAATTGGACATAAAGGCGTTAATTGGCGTGTCGCGCGTTTCTTGCACGATATTAAGTTTGGGGAGCTCGGGATCGAGATTTTCAATATTAATCGACGGGGCGACAAAGCCGCGCGTCATCATAATTAAGCTATAGATGGCTTCTTGTACCCCCGCAGCGCCGAGGCTGTGGCCTGTCATAGATTTCGTTGCGGAAATCATCGGGCTGTCACTGCCAAACACGCGGTGGATGGCCCCCGTTTCGGCCACATCACCAACAGGTGTTGAGGTCGCATGTGGGTTAATATAATCAATCGCCGTAATCCCGCGCGTGGCGGCATCTTCAAGGGCGAGTTTCATGGCGCGTTCTGCGCCTTCGCCGTTGGGGGCGACCATGTCATAACCGTCCGATGTCGCAGCATAACCTGTGACTTCCGCGATGATAGTCGCGCCGCGTGCTTTCGCATGCTCATAACTCTCGAGCACAACCATACCCGCGCCGCCGGCAATAACAAAGCCGTCGCGGTCTTTATCAAAGGCGCGGGAGGCAAGGGACGGGGTGTCGTTATATTTACTGCTCATCGCGCCCATGGCGTCAAACAGCGATGTTAGCGGCCATTCGACCTCTTCCCCGCCGCCGGCAAACATCACGTCTTGCTTGCCCCATTGAATCTGCTCAACGGCGGCCCCGATACAGTGCAAAGATGTTGTGCAAGCCGAGGTGATCGAATAATTCACGCCTTTAACTTTATATTGCGTCGCCAGCGTTGCAGAGACCGTCGAGGACATTGCCTTGGGGACAGCAAAAGGCCCAATACGTTTCGGGCTGGTATTTTTGCGCGTAATATCGGCGGCGCGAACAATTTCGAGCGCGGACGGCCCGCCGGAGCCGGCAATAATTCCTGTGCGCGGATGCGAAACCATCTCTTCGGTCAGGCCGGACATTTCAATAGCTTCGGCAAGGCTCATAGAGGCCCAGCCCGCTGTATCGGCCATGAAGCGCATGGAGCGTTTGGCAACATGCTCTTTGGCGATTGCCTTTGGGCGCGCCGAGATTTGCGAGCGAAATCCATATTCAGTTTGTTTGTCATCACGGGCAATGCCGGAACGGCCAGCTTTCAGGCTATCTGCGACCGCGTCAATATTATCTCCGATACAGGATACAATACCCATTCCTGTGACAACTACGCGGCGCATTAGGCGACTCCCTCAGTATTTTCTTGTTTGAAAAGGCCAACACGTAAATCTTTGGCGCGGTAGATCACCTCGCCGTCGGCCTCAACTGTGCCGTCGGCAATGCCGAGAATGAGGCGGCGGCGAATGACGCGCTTCATATGAATACGGTAGGTGACTTTTTTCACCTGCTGCGTCACTTGGCCCGTGAATTTAACTTCGCCGACACCCAAAGCGCGGCCGCGCCCCGGAGAGCCAGACCAGCCCAGATAAAACCCAACAAGCTGCCACATCGCATCAAGGCCAAGACAGCCCGGCATGACAGGGTCGCCTTTAAAATGGCAGTCAAAAAACCAAAGATCTGGCCGAATATCAAGCTCGGCATGTATAAAGCCCTTTTCATGATCGCCGCCGTCATCATTAATCGTCACGATCCGGTCAAGCATTAGCATGGGCGGGGCCGGTAGTTTGGCATTACCCTCGCCAAAGAGACCCGTATTGCCGCTCTCAATCAGCTCATCATAACTATAGCTGGGCTGTATTTTTATCATGCGTCCGCTCTCTTTTGTTACTCGCGCGCACCCTAACGGTCTTGCGGTTTATCTCAAGAGGAAAGGATCGCTGAAAGTGAAATTATTTGTAATGTAAGGTGAGGCTTTTCGCAAGCCTATCGGGGCGGCGGGGTTAAAACCCGTCAACGCCCCAAATATCACGGCGGGCGACATAGCCTTTGCGGCCCTTTTTCTTACCCTTTTTAACTTCGGGATCAATTTCAACGGCGCAATATTCTGGCCCGCAGGATTTAAGCTTAATGAGCACATTTGGGCTCAGCTGCGCGAGGATGCGCGCGGCGGGTTTATTGGTTTTCATCAGCGGCGTTTGGGTTGTCACAAGCCCGCGATCCTCACCGGATAAAGCCACGCTGCGGACCCAGCTTTCTCCGCCTTCAATATCGCGAATTTTACGCCAATTATCCATCTCATTAATTACAATCACCGGCATGCCTTGGCGTTTAAATGTCCAGAGATGGGGGAAATGCTGACCCGGGCCTTTTCGTCCATTCACCGTATCATATTTAAGGCTAACCCAGCGCGGGAGTTTATAACCCGAATGGGTCTCTTTCGCAGAAAGTTGAATGGGCGGGGTAAAGGCCGCGGGCGTCAAGCGCTCTGCGCCAGATAAGGCGCCAGATAAGGAGGCGGTGGGCGCGCGGGCGGCCACGGGACTATCATCCGCAAAGCCGCGCTCGGCAGCGCTTAAAGCCATAAGGGCCGTGATTAAGATAAAAATATATGAACGCGCCAAAACCCATCACCCATCATGTTATAGCGGGCAATGTGGCGACATTAATTTAAGTAAGCGTTAAGCATAAAGCTTTTTGCAGTATAAATTTTTCCGGCCTGAAAGCGGGTCTGTTTTACAGCAGATCATAGATTTCAGGGCTTGCAAATTGAGGCTAAAAAGCGTTCACTACGGCATGTCAACAGATCACGCCCCTGCTCATAGCCCATTTGACGGCCCGCCCAAAGTCATTGTGACGCGGCGCTTGCCCGGTGAAATAGAGCAGCGCCTATCAGATTTATTCAACGCGAAATTACGCCGTGAAGATACAGCCATGAGCGCAGACGAATTAAAACAGGCGGTGCAGGCTTGCGATGTTTTAGTTCCTACAGTGACAGACGAAATTACAGCCGATGTTATAGCGGCGGCTGGCCCGCGGCTTAAAATGATCGCAAATTTTGGGGCCGGCACAGACCATATTGATGTTCGGGCCGCCTATGACCGCGGTATTTTTGTCACCAATACGCCCGGCGTTTTAACCGAAGATACGGCGGATTTGACCCTTGCGCTTATTTTGGCCGTGCCGCGCCGCCTTGTCGAAGGTGACCGGTTAACGCGCGCAGGCGGATTTAAAGGCTGGACGCCAACGGGGCTATTGGGGCACCGCGTGCGCGGAAAACGGCTGGGAATTATTGGCATGGGACGGATTGGCCAAGCGGTCGCGCGGCGGGCGCAGGCCTTTGGCCTAGAAGTCCATTATCATAATCGCCGCCCTGTCAGCGCGCCGATTGAAGAGGCGCTAGCGGCGACTTTTTGGGCTGAACTTGAAGCGATGTTGCCGCATATTGATATTTTATCCATTAATTGCCCGCTGACCCGCTCGACGGCAAACTTAATGAATAGCGAGCGATTATCGCTGATGTCGCCAGATAGCTATATTGTGAATACGGCGCGGGGCGGCATTATCGACGAAGCCGCCTTGGCCGCCGCTTTGGCAGCGGGGCAAATTGGCGGGGCAGGGCTTGATGTTTATGCCGATGAGCCGGCTGTGCATGCCGATCTTTTAACCTTGCCTAATGTTGTACTCGCGCCGCATATTGGCAGCGCCACCCATGAAAGCCGACTCGAAATGGGCGAAAAGGTTTTAATTAATATCCATGCTTTTATGGATCATCACCGCTGCCCAGACCGTGTCTTGCCGCCGCGTGATAGCTTGCCGCGCGCCTCTTAAACGGAGCCGCGCCCGCATATGTGTTGGTGTCTTCACTGCGGGCCAATCGTCGCCATATAGGGGATGATTTTACTGGGCCTCTTCCCCTGTTAATCTACACATAAGGGGCCGTCACAAGGCATAATTGCATTGCACGCAATAACACCCTATTTAATTGATAAAAATACATAAATTATTCCCATCAACAGCCTTATGGCGAAAAAAAAGACCTCTTCTCAAATAAAATATGTTGATTGATAGGCAAAGCCATGTCAAAAAACGATCAAGAGTCTGGGAGGGCTTAGACCCAATAATTGCGGTAATCCTTATCGCGAATGAGTCTAAATTTTTCCAGCTTTATTGATGAAGATAGACCGGTGAAGATCGCTTACATATTTTTGGTGCAGGCGAAATAGCCTGCCTAATAAATGCAATCAATCTTCACCTCATATCGGGGCGCCCAAATAAGAAAGAAGCTTCCCCCAGTTGTGATCTTTCTTATTTGCTCGTTGACCCCCCTCTGTTTACAGAGGGGGGATCATTTTTTTAAGTCTTAAAACTGTTTCATTTTGAAGCAGGCTCGCCCGAATATTTGTTTTATTTTCGCGTAACCCGCGAAGCCGCTCGCCCTATCGTTAACAATAGGTTAATGACGGCTTATGAAAACACGTTATATATCCACGCTTCTTATTTTAACCGCTTTAGGGCTATCCGCGCCGGCCATGGCCAGCTGCCACGTCGGGGCCTCGGCGTCGTCGACATCGGAATCTTGCGAAAGCGGCGTTAAAGTTTATCGCGGCCAGCAAAATGGCCCCGATTTTCGTTATTCAGTCTTGAAGCAAAACCGCGATATTGCTGAAGCCCGCGCCCGTAGCGCAGAGGCTCGCGCCCGAACTGCCGCCGCGCGCCAAGCTCCAGTAACAATTACTCAAAATAATAATGCCAATAGCGGCTTAGGCTTTCGCGGCGGGTTATTCCTTGCCCCGCGATCTCGCTTTGGCGGCGGGCTTTCTCGCAGAGGATCACGCGGTGTAAGGGGATCACGCGGGGTGAGAGGCCGCGCTGGGTTTCGTCAGGGCCTTGGCCGCGGGTCTAACCGCAGATCAAACCTGCCTGTTGCCGGCGCCAATGCACGCCCGCCATTAGGCGCTGTTCCGGGGGCGCGCAGCAGCGCCTTAAGCGGCGGCAATTAAAAAGATTATCCCGTAAAAAATTATTTTGATCCGCAAATCTGGCAAGCGGGGTCTTTGGGAAGATTGATTTTTCGGCTTTTTCCGCTCAGTCCCTCATAAAGATATAATGAACCCGCAAGGCTCTCCCCTGCGCCTGTGATATATTTAATCGCCTCTAAGGTCATCATAGATCCTATGATCCCCGCCAGAGCGCCGATAACGCCGACAGCAGCGCAGCTCTCCTCGTCGGGCGGAATATCGGGCACAAAACATTGGTAACACGGCGCATTTTCGCCTGTGTTAAATAGCCCGATCTGCCCATTAAACCGCCCCAAAGCGCCGGATAATAACGGGATGCCAAGATCATAAGAGGCTTGGTTCACAGCAAAGCGCGCCGCGAAACTATCTGTTCCGTCTAAGATTAAATCATGACCGCTGAGCAGGCTTTGGGCGTTTTCCGCCGTCAGGCGCGCGGGGGACGCTTCTAGCGTGAGGTCAGGGTTTAAATCAGCAAGTGTATCGACCATGATATTCGCCTTTGGCATGCCAACATCACTGTGAATAAACTGAACTTGCCGCTGTAAATTTGAGACCTCAACGACATCATCGTCAATGATTGTAATATGGCCAATACCGGCGGCCGCCGCGTAGAGCGCTGCTGGCCCGCCCAGCCCGCCAGCGCCGACAATAACAATACGGGCGGCGAGGAGTTTATTTTGCCCCGGCCCGCCAATTTCTTTTAAAACCAGATGGCGGGCATAACGCTGAATTTGGGTGGGTGTCATATCCCGCCGCCTCTAAGAGAGGGTCATGAGGCGGGTTTGATAAATTTAAGGGTCATGCGGCTCGACTCGCCAATGGCTTCCATTTTCGAGCGCAGCTCTGGATTCTCGCGGCTCGTGCCTAATGTTGGCGGTAAGCGCCAGACATTATCACTAGATTCTGGGGCATCGCTTGGAATATCGCGCGGGTTTTCATTCACGGCAGACTCGCCAACCAATTCAAATCCAGCTTTTTCCATCTGCGCAATGACATAGGATTTTTTCAGATAGCCATTATTGCCATCGGCCCAGCTATCGTCATTGCCCTCGGGGGCTTTATGCTGAACAATTCCGACAATCCCGCCGGGTTTAAGCAGTCCGTAAAGTTCGGTGAACGCCGTATCCATATATCCGCCTTTTTCGTTAAAGCGGGCAAGGTTATGCAGGGCGCGTATCATAAGAACCATGTCAACTTGGCCGTTATAATCATCTGGAATCCGGCTAAAGCTATGACCTGAAACGCGGCTCATTTCACCTGAAACGCCGTCTGTCATATCTTTTTCCCAGCCTGCCGCCCAGCCTTTACGGTTTTCAATAAATTCCGGAGTCGCGAAGCCGCCAAATTCAGGCCACATATCAAGGTTATAATCAACTCCGATAACATGACCGTTTTGACCCAGATAAGGGCCAATAATTTTTGTGTACCAGCCGCCGCCGGGAAGAACTTCAACAACTGTCATGCCGGGTTTGATCTCAAAAAACTCAAGCGTTTCTTGCGGGTGACGCGCATTATATCGCGCTTTCACAGCTTCGGGCTGAGCGGCTAAAATCTTTGATAGCTTGGCTGTATCAACCGTCGTGGAGAGCGCACTGCTAGCTGTTTCCGCGGCTTGGGAGAGGCTATCAGCAGCGGCGTCAAGCGATGTCGCGGCAGTGGATTGGGCGGCGTCAGCGGCATCAGCCGCCTTATCTTTCGCGCCAGAGCAAGCTGTTAGCGTCAGAGCCGCAGCAGAAATAAGAAGAAAAGAACGGATCATACGGGGGCTCCATGACATTAAAACGGTTGGATATTAAAGCGCTGGGATATTAAAGCGGTGAGCTCTATGTCTAGCTCACATGTTTTTCGTGAAATTGTCCGTGGTGACGATAGCGCGCGAGATAGCTCGGGACAAGGGCCGTAATTGTTTCAAGATCAAGACCTAAATCTTGGGCCGTCTTAACGCCCGTCTCAGGCACGATATTATCTGTTTTCAGCAATATCACTTGGTCGCGGGTTAAAAACGGGCTGACGAAAGGAAGCGCGCCGGAAAGCTCACCTGCAAAGCCGAGCATATTCGCCGCAAACCACGGCACAGGAATTAACAGGCGCTTGCGGTCAATGACCTCCAGAACAAAGCTCATCAGCTCTTTAAAGCTATAAGTTTCCGGCCCGCCCAGCGCATAGGTTTCGCCGCTTGTGCCGCGGCTAAGGCATATGGCCACAGCTTCCGCGACATCGCCGGCATAGATAGGCTGAAATTTAGTCTGGCCGCCGCCAATTAAAGGCAAGGCCGGCGATAGCGCCGTCATAGCCGCAAATTGATTGAAGAAATTATCTTCTGGCCCGAATACAATAGAGGGGCGCAAAATATCGGCGCTGGCAATATATTGACGGATTAAGTCTTCGCCTTCGGCCTTTGTGCGGGCGTAATCAGAGGCGGCGCTATTATCCGCGCCAAGGGCTGACATATGCACAAGGTTTTTGATATTGGCTTTGGCGCAAGCTTTGGCAATGGTTTCGCTGCCGCGCACATGTAGGGCATCAAATGTCTGCTTGCCGCTTTCAAACAGTAAGGCGACCAGATTAACAACAGCGTCAGACCCCTCGACAGCGCGCTCAACGGAGAGCGGGAAGCGCAGATTGGCTTGAACGAGCTGAACCTGCCCGACATTGCCGATAACTTTCAAATCAAGTCCGGTATGCGGTCGGCGCATGGCAACGCGCACGCGCCAGCCATCTTGGACGAGGGCGCGAACAACATATTTCCCGATGAATCCGGAGCCGCCAAAGACTGTGACTAAACCTTTACTCATGACGCAATGTCCTTTTCATGTTACCGCGCCCGAGTAGCGGGAAATAAGCCTAAAGTCTATCCCGATTTTGCGCTATTGGATGCGGCTTTTAAGTGCCGGATCAAGCCGACACTGGCGTCTTCGATCAAGTTAATCACCGTTTCAAATCCCGCGCCGCCGCCGTAATAGGGATCGGGGACATCTTTGACGGCGCTATGCGGGGCAAAATCAAGAAAACGGGACAAATGGCCCGAATATCCCGGCGGGCACAAGTCTTGTAGCGCGGTAAGATTTCGGGCGTCCATGGCGAGGATATAATCAAATCGGCTGAAATCCGCTTTCACCGCTTGTCGTGCTGTTTGGTCATGAAAATTATAGCCGCGCTTCATGCCGTGCTCAAGCGCGCGTGCATCGGGCCGCTCACCCGCGTGCCAGGCTCCCGTGCCGGCGCTGTCGATCACGCTGTTCAGGCCTGATTCTGAGGCCTTACGCCGAAACACCGCTTCGGCGGTTGGCGACCGGCAAATATTGCCCAAACATACAAATAATACCGCAGGCTCATATGCGCTAGATTTATCCATGCCCGAATATAGCAAATTTACGCCGAGCTGTCATGGCCTTAAAGAGAGGGGGAGAGCGGCTTGCCAGCGCGAAATCCTCTGTTTAAGCTTAGCGCCGTTAAGGAGCTTGATATGACGACCACATTTAAGAAAATGTCCGACAGCACGAAAGAAGACTGGACGGAGATCCTCGGTGAGGCGATGGCGTTTAACAGAGGGCTGGCAGACCGCGTTTTAAAACATCTGTCATTACTGGATGGTGATTTTGGCGGCTTCCCGATTGACCGTTTGCAACATTCTTTGCAAACCGCGACGCGCGCGCACCGCGATGGGCGGGACGAAGAATATGTCGTTTGCGCCTTGCTCCATGATATTGGCGATACGCTGGGGTCTTATAATCATCCCGATGTGGCCGCTGCGATTTTAAAGCCGTTCGTGTCAGAGAAACATCATTGGATGGTTGCCAATCACGGGGCCTTTCAAGGCTATTATTTCTTTGAATATTTGGGGCTTGATAAAAATATGCGCGATAATCTTAAAGACCATCCGCATTATGATTACACAAAAGACTTTGTCGATCTTTACGATCAAATGGCGTTTGATGCGGATTATGACAGTGAAGAGCTGGCGTTTTTTGAACCCATGTTGCGCCGTGTTTTCTCTTTTCCGAAAAATTCGATGTATTTAGGCGCTGTCAATAAGGCGAGTTAGCCGATCAAAATTGCGTTAGCGCCTTGCGCAAAACTTGCACTCTACAGCCCGCCCGCTTAAAGCGCTGCTATGTTTAGATTTATCCTGATTTTTCTGGTCGCCCTTTTCATGCCCCTCAGCGCAGGGGCGCAAGTGGGTCCTCCCGCAGGCCCACCTTCTGGCCCTCCTTCTGGCCCACCTTCTGGCCCCCCTTCTGGCCTGTCATCAGATGCATCTGTAACCTCGCCGCAAGATGCCTTTGAAAAACAGCTCTTAACGCCGCTTTTTGCGCCGGCGATTAATTACGAGGATATTCCCCGCATAGAGACGTGCCGAGATGAAGTGCCGCGCCGTCTGCGCTATCATAATTGCCGCGATAGCCAGCGTATTTATGATGCGGGCTTGGCGGCCGCCAAAGCAAAAAATAAGCCGCTAGCTGTGTTTTTCGGGTTTAATAAATGCCCTTATTGCGCGGTGCTGGATAAGCAAATCTTTGACCCCGCCCGTCCGATCCGCGACGGTAATCTGGTGCGCTATTTCAGCCGCGAGGCGATTGAAAATTATGGCCGGAGCGGAGCGCCGTTGAGCTTGCCTTATATTAATATTCACGCTCGGTCTGGCCATGGGCTTAAGCTCGCTGATGACATCGGGGTGACGGCCATGGCCAAGGCGCGCGGATGGCACCGCGTCTGGTCGCCTTTTATTATTTTCGTTGACCCCGTTAGCGGAAAAATCGTCAGCCAGACCTATTGGGAAGCGGCGGAAACCCATTGTGATCCGCTGGCTGATTTTGCGGTTAATTTGGAGGCGCTCGGCGTCATTACACCCGGCGTGCCCGTAACAGAGCGCAAGCGCTGTAAACGTAAGGCTTAAGGGGGTTAGGCGCTTCGCTTTAACCGCTCACAGGCTAAATGTAGGGCTTCCAAAAAGCGCGAGCGGTCTATGTGCGTAAAGGGCGGCGGCCCGCCAATATTTGGCATATCGGCCCCCGCGCGAAGATCGGCCATGATCGCGCGGGTTGCAATCGCCCCGCCAATCGAATTTTTATCAAAGGCCTTGCCATTGGGCCGCAAAACGGCGGCGTCATTATTCAAGCAGCGCTCAGCGAGTAAAATATCGGCCGTAATCACAATAGAGCGCGCCGTGCAGTTTTCCGCAATATAATCATCCGCAGCATCAAAACTATCAGAGACGGTGACAGCCTTTATCAACGGCTCGCGCGGAATACGTAAAAAGGAATTACTGACAACGCTGACGGGTATATGATGCCGCCGCGCGACTTTGTAAGATTCCTCCCGCACAGGGCAGGCATCGGCATCAATAAAAATACGTAAATCCATCACCGCTCTTTATATAGGCTGTCTTTATGACATCCGGTTTCATGTCATGGTTTGATTTAAAACGGCACGGTTTGCGACATGTCGCCGCCGCTTGGGCTGCGCAGCGTCAGCGTCGTGACCCGTGCGTCCCAATCAATATCAATCAAGCCGTAATTCACCTCATATTGCATATCGCCAATACGGTAGGGGCCAGCTTCAACAGAGGTCTCGCCGCTCTCCGCACGCCATTTACTGGCGGGAAGATTAAGCGATGATGAGGTCATCTCATAGAGGCCTTTATGTTTATAAAAGGCACCGGCATGACGATCACCCGAGAGTAAAATCACATCATTTGCACCGGTTTGCTCAAGGAGGGTATAAAATTTCTCGCGCTCATGCGGTAGGGTTCGCCAAGCTTCCCAGCCATGCCCATCGGCGTGCATCTGAATGGAGGTTGCGATAAGCCGAAGATCAGCCGGTTTTTTAAGCTCGCTTTCAAGCCAAGCCCACTGCGCTTCACCGAGCATAGTGCCGGATGTGTCGGTCGACGGAATATAACGTTCTTTCCCTGCCGCGCCGTACGCATCCGTTCGGGTTAAATCCGTACGAAAGCTGCGGGTGTCGAGCAAAATAATCTGAACACGCTGCCCAAGGGGGCCAATGATTTTCGCCATATGCACACCGTCTCGGCTGCGGCGTATATCATCGGCGGGGGCATCCCATGCCGTGAGGTATAAATCTTTAGCGAGGGCTTTAAATGGATAATCGGCGCCGGCGTCATTACCGCCGTAATCATGGTCGTCCCATGTGGTCAGCAGGGGCGTCGCCTCACGGAAAGCTGCAAATTCGGAATGAGTCGCCAGCTTGGCATAGCTGCGCCGCATTTTCGGCAGGCTTGGGTCTTTATATTCTTCATCTTTATAATAGGCATCGCCGTAAACATTATCGCCGATAAATAAGAAAAGATCAGGCTTTTCCCCTGCAAGTTGTGTCCAAATACTTTGATCTTCTTCCTCTGACAGACAAGAGCCAAAACTAATCCGGCTCAGGGCGGCGGCGCTATTAAGGGCTTTGGACGGCATGGCGATTACAACGGCATTTTTAGCTTTTACGTCTTGTTTTTCTGCGGTCTTAGCGGCGCTGGTTTCAGCCTTTTCCGCAGGTGCTGATGAACAGGCCATAAGGCTGAGAGCCGCTAAAACGGGGAGGATATATTTTGTCATATGCGGCCCTTTTGTTACATGTGTTGTTCGCCTTATAATTTATCTATGCCAAATAAATATGACTGGCTAGATTTTTTCTAAAATCTCATCGACCCATTGCGGAACGCAGGTGCTAGCTTTGCCTAATCGGGATTTTGCGAAAATATGCGAGCCTTCTGATGGCTGTAAATTAATTTCGAGCGTGTCTTTCCCCAACTCCCTTGCGAGATGAACAAATCCTGCGGCGGGATAAACCGCGCCGCTTGTGCCAATGGACACAAATAGATCACAGGCCGCCAGCGCGGCTTCAATCTGAGGCATGAAAAAAGGCATTTCGCCGAACCAGACAATATCAGGCCGCATCACCCCGCCGCCGCAAGGCTCGCAGATCATGTTTACGCGCGTCTCTCCTGTAAATCGCTGCCGCGCATTACAGGCTGTGCAGCGGATAGAGGTCAGCTCGCCGTGCATATGCAGGACATGATGTGAGCCGCCGCGCTCATGGAGGTCATCGATATTTTGCGTCACGATCATAAGCTCACCGCCCTTAGATTTCAGGCGGGCTTCAAGTGTGGCAAGGGCGATATGGGCGGCATTGGGCTGTACCGTTTTGAGAGCACTGCGGCGTTCATTATAAAAGCGGTGAACGCGGGCAGGGTTGCGGGCAAAGCCCTCGGGCGTGGCAATCTGCTCAATGGGATAATCATCCCAAAGCCCGCCCTTATCACGAAAGGTCGAGAGCCCGCTTTCCGCCGATATGCCGGCCCCTGTTAAAATAACAATCTTCATCTTATCAGCTTATGACAAGGCGGCGCGGGCGGCAATGGCGCTGTTAATAGGCCCTCAGCCTAAGGGATTCGCGCTCTGAAGGTGATTGAAAATGACGGAGCTGGATCGGCGGCCAAAAAGCTACCTTTAGGGTTAAAGCAGATAAAGGCGACATCGGGATTAACGCCGGGGTCTACGCTATCCGTGCAATCGGCGAAGCTTGTCGGCGGTGTCGCTGCGATGGAAAACCCGACATCTGTGGCCGGATCAAAGGTTAGGCCGGTTGGCGTGATTTCTGTAAAAATAATCTCATCCGTTCCAGCGGCGTCGCCGTTCGCATCTGCGAAAACATATTCCAAATCATCGGGAAAGTTATCGACAAGGAAAATACTATCAACGTCAACCGCCCCTGCGCCGGTATTGCTGACGGTGATCGTATAGCTGACATCACTCCCGGGAATAGAATAGCTGCCATTAAGCGCATTGACCGTTTTAACGGCGTTTAACGCGGCATCACCCAGAATGAGCGAGATGGCATAATCTTCAACTTCGCCGTCGCCGGCCGCTTCGCCGGGGCTAAGCCCGCTAGATGTTGACCAGCGCAGGCGAATAAAACTATCGCCCGCCGTCATCACAATCGGCGCTGTGATAGCGAGTGTAATAACGCCGTCGCCATCACCGTCTTGGACATCCGCAATGACGTTTTCATTCGCGTCATCAAAATCGCCGTCAATATTCCAATCGATCCAAACTTGAAGAAACCCGCCGTTGCCGGACACGTCTACGTCAAAGCTTTCAGTCTCTCCGCCTGTAAAATCAGGCGGCGCCGCGCCGTCATCACCGGCGTCACCGGCCGCTGTGGGGCTATCGAAACTTGTCGCTTCCGCCGTATTGCTCGCGCCGAGCTGAATACCGGCCACAATCGTATGAATCGGATTGCCGTAATTATTAATCGGCGCATCGCCAAAGTCTTCATCAATAACAGGATTAGAGACGGCCGTGCCGATACTCGGACAATCAAAGGTCATGGAGGTCAGCCGCCCATTAAACGTTCCTGTTGCGCCAAGCGTGGCCGTAAATGTTGTTGTGTCGGTATAAAAAACAGTCACGATATTATCAACCGCGCTGCGGTCAACGCCGGGGGCCGCGTCAAAACTCGTGCTTTGGAAGCGGATTTCATTGGCGTTATTTGGGCTTGGGTTGATCTCTGTCAGGACGGTGGTGCTACTGAAAAGGGATTCGACGAAGCTGTCTTCATAGTCAACATATTCGACGACATCCACGCCGTTACCATCAACGTCGATCGAACTGGCGGCGAAATCCAGCGTGGCTGGAAGCCCTGTGTCCGTGAAAAAGAAATCGAACTGAAATTCAATCCCGCTATCGCCATTGGTATTTAAGACGGGCTGGAAACTGCCGATAAGTAATTCATTGTCAGGATTGCCAATGAACGGGCCGTCATCATCAATATTAGCCAGCCCCGCCCCGCCGACGCTGCCCGTAATTGTGACATTGGTGCTAATTCCCGATGTCACATTATCATAGCGGTAAACCGCCCCGACAGAATTAGCGCTGCCAGATGTTAGTGTGGGGTTTTCAAAGGATAGAACCTCAATTAATCGCCCATTACAGCTGAGCATAGGATTGCTCTCACGCGGGGATAATGTGACGCTATCTGTATCATCTTCATTTGGATTCGTGAGGCGGTTTCCGGGCGTTGAATCGGGATCGCCCGCATTACTGTTTTGGACTTCGGCGACAAAAACATAAGGCCCCGTTTCTTGTACGGTCGATATTATATTAAGCGCCGCTGTCTGGCCAACGGCTAAATTACCAATCGTCCAAAGTCCTGCGACCTCGTCATAATCACCGCTGCTATTATCAGAATCATAAGCGAGCCCTGCTGGCAAGGGGATGTCAATGACGACACCGCTTGTGGCTTGCGGGCCTGTATTTGTTATCTCTACCGTATTGGTGACTAAACTGCCGGTGAAGGGAATAAAGCTGGATGTTGTGACTTGGGTGGTTAAATCTGCGCCCCCGTCAACCCAGCGAATATCGCCTAATCCCGCAAATAGCCCGCCGGGATTATTAGCCGAGTCATCCCCGACATAAACTTCAATAACGACATTCTGCACAGGCTGCGCGCCGAAGTTAACATTAAGATTAGCCTCTGTGCCCCCGAATCCGCCGTCTCCATTCCCCTCCCAACCCGTTACGCCGGGAATATTATCAGGAATAATTAAAGCGCCGCTTTCTGTAAAAAAGGCGGGGTTATTTAAGAGCGTTTGCTGCGGCCCAACGCCATCATCAAAAAAGACTTGCACGCCATCATCGACAGTCGCCGTTTGGTTAAAATTTAAAAGGTCAAAATCAAGATTAAAAACCGGCTGATTAAATTCTAAATTGATAATAATGCGGTCATCTCTATCATTGAAACTATTATCATAGGCAATCAGCGCAATTCCGTTTTCACCGGCAAATGTAAATTGGTTGAAATAAGATAGAAAATCAGGAAACCCGCCGGCAGGAACCTGCGTGCCGCCATCCGTAATCGTATCATAGCTTAAAGTGGCTTGTACCCCGCCGCTATTAACAACAAGGTTACGCGGAATCGCTGCGCCTTCGGCAAAACCTTCATTTTCCCAAATGATTTCACCGCTAGACTGACCATAGGCTTGCACGGCAAATAAGCTTGCCGCCATAGCCCATAGGCATATGCGCATGATGCATATAAGGAGTTTATCCACGTCAGGCCCCTATGCCATTTTCCGCAGGTTTAATTTTATCAATCACAACCACGGGTTCTCATCCTTGGCAATATCTGTCAGATATAAATTAAATTAGCGTTAAATAGGCAGGCTTAGAGGTGAGAGGCGCGGCGGATTGATACGGCCTCTAAGCAGGGACTTAAGCTGAAATCGGCCCAAATATATTTGTAAAACTGTCTTTCAAGGCGAGGTCAAGCTGGGCCATATCCGCGGCTTTGCCCATCGCCTTAAGGCTCGTGACCCCGTGTTCAGAAATGCCGCAGGGCACGATGCCGCCGAAATGCGATAAATCGGGGCTGACATTAATCGCAATCCCGTGAAAACTGACCCATTTGCGCAGGCGCACGCCAATGGCGGCAATTTTATCTTCGCGGCCATCGGCGTGGGTGACCCACACGCCGACACGTCCGCAGCGCCGCTCTGCGCTCACGCCGCATATCGCAAGGCTGTCGATAACCCATTGCTCAAGCGCGCGGACAAAGGCGGCGACATCGCGGCCCCTTTGGCGTAAATCGAGCATAACATAAGCCACGCGCTGCCCCGGGCCGTGATAAGTATATTGCCCGCCCCGCCCCGCCGAATAGACAGGAAAGCGCTCCGGCGCAATCAGGTCACGCTCATTGGCGCGCGTTCCGGCGGTATAAAGCGGGGGGTGCTCTAATAACCAAATTTGCTGCGCGGCGGTGCCGGCCGCGATTTTTGCCGCGCGGTCTTCCATATAGGCCAAGCCTTCGGGATAAGGCGTCAGGCCAGAGCTGACGCGCCAGTCTGTGGGAACGGCGCTATATATTTTATCAAGATGAGGCATTGGCGTTTATATGTAGGCACTTGGCCTTGGTATCAAGACTATTCTAATCCGAGAGGGCGCAGAGGTGGGGGTATGTAAAGGGCGGTCCATGAGCCTTATTGATAATCTTGGAGGCGCCCCCACATAGATTAGAACGTTCGCCAAAAGCTGCGCCTTGAGATTATGGAGACTATATGATTTGCCTCATTCGTACGATGAATCCTGTGACGCTCAGCTATGCGCAAGCTTTACTGAAAGATGCCGAGATTGAGAGTTTTCTCTTTGATATGCATAGCTCTGTTCTGGATGGGTCAACGATTACGGTCAGGCGGCGCTTGATGATTATTGACGAGGACGAAGAGGAGGCCCGCGCTATATTACAGGCGGCAGGCCTCGGCGGTGAATTAACACAGGTTTGACGGCTTAGATTTGCGCGGCTCCCCTTTATTTACTCTTTCCTTGCCCCTTTCTTACTCCTTTTTTTTAGGGCCTTCAGTCTGGGCGGTGCGGGGTGATTGCAAAATTCACCCTTGACCCCTGATTTATCTTTCCTTACCAAAATATTATACCGCGAAGGGAAGCGTGAGCGAATTGCCGCATTGGGAATATAGCTCTTACGGCCAACTTCATATATTCGCGAAGGGAAGCGCTACGCCATAAGTAGCGGCCAACTTCTTTTACATAACAGAGTTCGCACGGCGCAAAGATGCCGGCTATGGACTCATCGGGGACAAAAATATGACTCTATATCTAATTATTGCTGCGGGCGTTTTGGCCGTGGTTTACGGGGTGTGGGCCCGTGCCAGCTTAATGAAAGCGCCGACAGGCAATGACCGCATGAATGAGATTGCCGGCGCCATTCAGGAAGGCGCGAAAGCTTATCTTAATAAACAATATAAAACCATCGCCATGGTCGGCGTCGTTGTGGCCGTGCTGCTCTTCTTTTTACTGGGCGGGATTATTGGCCCGCTTGGCTTTATCATAGGCGCGCTACTCTCGGGCATTGCCGGATATGTCGGCATGCTTGTTTCTGTGCAAGCCAATGTGCGGACAACCGAAGCCTCGCGGGGCAGCTTAGGCGCGGGCCTGAACGTTGCGTTTAAAGCCGGCGCGATTACCGGTATGCTGGTGGCGGGGTTTGCTCTGCTCGGTTTGGCTGGATATTATGCGCTGCTGACAGGCCCGATGGGGCATGAATCTAATAGCCGCGAAGTGATTGACGGGCTTGTTTCCTTGTCATTAGGCGCGTCTTTGATTTCTGTCTTTGCCCGTCTTGGCGGCGGTATCTTCACCAAAGGCGCAGATGTCGGCGGTGATTTAGTCGGTAAAGTTGAAGCGGGTATTCCCGAAGATGACCCGCGTAATCCTGCAACAATCGCAGATAATGTCGGCGATAATGTCGGGGATTGCGCTGGTATGGCCGCGGATTTATTCGAGACTTATGTTGTGACAATTGCCGCGACCATGGTTCTTGGCTCTATTCTCTACGGAACATTGGGCTCGCTTGCGCTTTATCCTATGGCGATTGCAGGGGCCTGTATTGTGACATCCATCATTGGGACATTTTTTGTTCGCCTTTCCAAAGGCTCCGTCAATGTTATGGGCGCGCTATATAAAGGTTTAATTGCAACAGGCGTTTTATCGGCGGGTGCGATTTATCTTGTGACCATGCAAACCATCGGCATGGGCGAAATTCAAGGCACTGAATTTTCAGGCCTAGACTTGTTCATCTGCTCGATTATTGGTCTGGTGATTACCTTCGCGATTGTTGTTGTCACGGAATATTACACAGGGACAAAATATAAGCCGGTTCAATCTGTCGCGGCGGCGTCTGAATCAGGCCATGGTACAAATGTGATCCAAGGCCTCGCAGTTTCAATGGAAGCCACAGCGATTCCGGTTCTGATTATTGTCTTTGGTATTATCGGTACGTTCTCTATGGCCGGTCTTTACGGCATTGCGATTGCTGTGACGGCAATGCTTGGTGTTGCTGGTATGATCGTTGCGCTGGATGCCTTTGGCCCGGTGACAGATAACGCAGGCGGCATTGCTGAAATGGCAGAGCTTCCGAGCGAAGTCCGTAATACAACGGATGCGCTGGATGCGGTTGGCAATACAACCAAAGCCGTCACAAAGGGCTATGCGATTGCCTCAGCCGGACTCGGGGCCTTGGTGCTATTTGCGGCCTATTATAAAGATGTCGAGTTTTTTGCAGCCAAAGCTGAGCCGGGTTCATTCTTTGACGGTCTTGATAAGCTGACCTTTAGCCTGACCGATCCCTATGTTATTGTGGGTCTGTTTATTGGCGGCATGTTGCCTTATCTGTTTGGTGCATGGTCTATGCAGTCTGTTGGACGCGCGGCGGCCGCGATTGTCGAAGAAGTGCGCCGTCAGTTCAAAGCCGACCCCGGCATTATGGCCGGTACGAGCCGTCCTGATTACGCCAAAGCCGTTGATCTTTTGACGGGCGCTGCGATTAAGGAAATGATTAAGCCGTCACTTCTGCCGATCTTTGCCCCAATTATACTCTTTTTCGCGGTTAAGTTTTTATCCGGAAGTAATGCGGCGGCGGTGTCTGCGCTGGGCGCGATGCTCCTTGGCGTTATTGTCACCGGTTTGTTTGTGGCGCTTTCCATGACGGCCGGCGGCGGTGCGTGGGATAATGCGAAGAAATATATCGAAGACGGTCACCACGGCGGCAAAGGCTCTGATGCCCATAAAGCCTCTGTGACCGGCGATACGGTTGGCGATCCTTACAAAGATACAGCTGGCCC
>CAZEOD010000003.1:0-1575 GCA_964513675.1 uncultured Caulobacterales bacterium
CTCAAGGACTGACCCTATATGTGGTTTAATATATTTCTATAAAGTTCTCCTATGTGTCATACGTTTAGTCAGGTAGTCGTAGTGTTATTTTGACATACAATTAAGTAAGTCATTTTTTACTCATAAATTTTCATCGCATACAATAAATTTGCCATTAAACCCCATGACATATCTTTAGGTGAAACTTTTCCACAATTAACCGAATCCTCCAACCAAGCTGAAATAGCCTCTAGAGCATCTGAAAGATTTTCATTTTGCCAGCTCCCCTTATTCGATTTTGCATCATATTTAAGTCATTTAAGATATTCGGTAAAATCTTCATATCCTTCAACAGAATCTAATTTTTCTAGTAAATTTTGGCTATGAGGACAACTGCCTTGTCCCGAGCGCGGACATAAAGCACCGCTTTATAGATATATGAACAGGCGCGCCGTTATAATAACGGCGTCTTTAGGGCGCGGCATCTTGGGGGGGCGGGCCGTTAAGCCTGACAATAAACTCATCTAAAAGCTCTAATAGCTTTTCGGCTTTTTCATCTTGCTCTTTGGCCGGCGTTAAAGCCTGGGTGAGTTTGGCTGCAATGGCGAGATAAACCTCATATCCGTGCTCCGTCGTGTGCAGGCATAATCTGCGTTTATCATTTTCATCCGGCAGCTTATGAATGAGTTTAAGCGTAATCAGCGACTGAACTGCGCGGCTGACAAGCGTTTTATCCATGGGCGTCACGCGGGTAACATGAACGGCCGTGATCGCTGGTTTTTCAGCAATAGCCGCCAAAACTCTCCATTGGGTCAAATTCAGATTGGCCGTTTCGCGGGCCACGCTCAGGGTTAACTTACTGATTTGATGAGCCAAAAAAACAGCCTTATAAGGCCAAAATTCTGAGAGCTTTATGCCGTGCGTATGATTTTTTTCCATATTTTATAGTGCAAAATAAATGTTGCAATTACAACAACTATAATATAGTTGCTAAATCAACTAATATTGTTGTATTTACAACTACCTATGATTTATAGTTTTTCCGCGGAGTGACTTATGGCAGATTTATTCGAAAATCCGATCGGTTTAGACGGGTTTGAATTTATCGAGTTTTCCGCGCCTGAACGCGGTCATCTCGAATCGATCTTTACAAAAATGGGCTTTATTAAAATCGCGAACCACCGGTCTAAAGATGTCGACTTATGGCGTCAGGGCGGGATTAATCTCATTACAAATTATGACAAAAAATCGCCCGCCGGTTATTTCTGCCGAGAGCATGGGCCGTCCGCCTGCGGCATGGGATTTAGAGTTAAAAATGCGGCAAAGGCTTATGATGAGCTGATTAAGCGCGGGGCAGAGCCTATCCAAAATCATCCCGGCCCGATGGAATTATCAATACCCGCTATTCGCGGGATAGGCGGGGCGGTGATCTACCTGATTGATCGTTATGATGATAATTTAACGATTTATGACATTGATTTTATACCGCTAGAAAATGTGGAGCAAAACCCGATTGGCTTTGGCTTTAATATTGTCGATCATTTGACTCATAATGTTTATAGAGGACGCATGGATTATTGGGCCGAATATTACGAA
>CAZEOD010000003.1:1585-59352 GCA_964513675.1 uncultured Caulobacterales bacterium
CCTGTTTAATTTTCAAGAAATTCGCTATTTCGACATTAAAGGCGAATATACGGGCCTAACGAGCCGCGCCTTAACGGCGCCGGATGGAAAAATTCGTATCCCGCTGAATGAGGAAGGCGAAAATGGCAAAGGCCAGATACAAGAATATCTATTAGCCCATCGCGGCGAAGGGATACAGCATATCGCTTTATCATCTGATGATCTTTATGCGAGCGTTGACAAATTACGCGCCGCCGGTGTTGATCTTATGACAGCGCCGCCTGAGACATATTATAATATGCTAAGCGAACGCTTGCCAAATCACGGCGAAGATGAAGCCGCGCTAAAGACGCGCGGGATTTTGCTGGACGGAACAACGGAAGGCGGCCAGCCGCGGCTATTATTACAGATTTTTGCGGAGCCTAAAATTGGCCCTGTCTTCTTTGAATTTATCCAAAGAAAAGGGGATTACAAAGATGGCTTTGGCGAAGGGAATTTCAAAGCCTTATTTGAATCCATTGAACGCGATCAGATTAATAGGGGCGTCTTAGAGGCTGCAAAACTATGAGCACACCATCCATCAAAGGGTTCCACCATGTTGCTTACCGCTGCAAGGACGCCAAGGAAACGGGTGAGTTTTACAATGGCATTTTAGGCATGGATTTTCAGCTTGCGATTGCCGAAGATCATGTGCCGTCGACGGGGGCTTATGATCCTTATATGCATATTTTCCTCGATGCTGGGAATAATAATGTCTTGGCTTTCTTTGAACTGCCCGAGCAGCCGGATATGGACCGCGATCAAAATACGCCCATATGGGTTCAGCATATTGCGATGCGGCTTGAAAATATGGATGAATTACTGAACGCGAAAGCCCATCTGGAAGCGAACGGCATAGATGTTCTCGGCCCGACCCATCATGGTATATTTAAATCCATTTATTTCTTTGACCCGAATGGCCACCGCCTCGAACTCGCCGCCGATATTCATACGCCTGAGCAAATGAAACAGCTGCATGAGGTTGCGCCCGCCATGCTTGAAGAATGGAGCGAAACCAAAAAAGCGCCGCGCCATGCGGCTTGGCTGCATGAAAAAATTGCCGCGGAAACTTAGAGAGATATTTTATGAAACTTGCATCCTTGAAAGATGAGGGCCGTGATGGCCGCTTAATAATTGTCTCGCAGGATCTGACGCGCGCGGTTGACGCCGGCGATATTGCCCCGACGCTACAAGCCGCGCTTGATAATTGGGACATGGCCGCGCCGCCATTAGCCGCGCGCTATGAAGCGTTAAATAAAAGCACGGCAGGGTTTGCCTTTGACCAAAGCGCCTGCGCCTCGCCCCTGCCGCGTAGCTATGCGTGGATGGACGGCTCGGCCTATCTCAACCATGTTGAGCTTGTCCGCAAAGCGCGAAATGCCGAGGTGCCGGAGAGTTTTTACACTGACCCGCTCATGTATCAAGGCGGCTCTGATAGCTTTATTGGGCCGCGCGATCCGATTATTGCGGCGGATGAAGCTTATGGTATTGATATGGAAGCCGAAATCGCCGTTATCACAGATGACGTCCCTATGGGCGTGAGCGCGCAAGCGGCGCAAAGCCATATTAAACTCATTATGCTTGTTAATGACGTCTCGCTTCGCGGGCTGATCCCGAATGAGCTCCGCAAGGGGTTCGGCTTTGTGCAAGGTAAAGCCTCAAGCGCTTTCTCGCCAGTGGCCGTGACGCCAGATGAGCTAGGCGGAGCGTGGGCAGAGGGGACAATTAATTTGCCCTTACTGGTTGATTATAACGGCGCGGCGTTTGGCAAAGCCAATGTGAAAACAGATATGACGTTCAATATGGCCGAGCTTATTGCCCATGCCGCCAAGACCCGCGAGCTCTGCGCTGGAGCCATCATTGGCTCCGGCACTGTTTCGAATAAATTTGAAGGCGCAGAAGGTAAAAAGATTGAAGACGGCGGCGTAGGCTATAGCTGCATCGCTGAAATCCGTATGATCGAAAAAATCCAGACCGGTGAATTTATAACGCCCTTTATGCGCTTTGGCGACACAGTGGGCATTGAGATGAATGATAAAGACGGACACTCTATCTTTGGCCGTATCGAAAACCATGTTGTGAAATATGAAGGCCCCTAGCCGCTATGATGACCCTTTTTGGATATTGGCGATCATCGGCCAGCTACCGCGTGCGAATTGCCCTCAATCTTAAAGGCATTAAGGCCGCTCATCACGCGGTCAACCTGAAGTCTGGTGAGCAGTTATTAGCCGCGCATAAAGATTTAAACAGCCAGCCGCTTGTGCCAATCCTTGAGCTAGGCGGCGGAACGCGGCTTACGCAATCTTTAGCGATTTTGGATTATCTCGAAGAGGCCTATCCAGCGCCGCCCTTATTACCTACGGCGCCTGAATTGAAAGCCAAGGTCAGAGCCGCCGCGCAGATTATCGGCGCCGATATTGCGCCCATCCAAAATTTGCGCGTTTTAAAATATATTCGCGCCGAATATGGCCAAGATGATGCCGGCGTTAAAGACTGGGCCGCGCATTGGATTCGCGAGGGATTAAAACCGCTCGAAGCCCTCGCCGAGCAAAATGATGATCCCTTTTTTATGATGGGCACACCCGGCTATTTTGAAGCTTGCCTGATACCGCAAATATATAATGCCAATAGATTTGGCGTTGATATGTCCGCCTTTCCAAAGCTCTCACATCTAAATCATCTTTGCCTCAAACATCCCGCCTTTATAACGGCATTGCCGGAAAATCAGCCGGATGCGGATACTGCGCCTTGATGAGATTACCCGCCTGCCATTAAGCGCGCTTAATTAAATGTGAATATAGTGGTGGCTAGAGGCGGAAGCGTTAAAACAAGGGAATGTTGCTGGCCATGAGCCGAAATATTTTCCGTCTCAAACCCGCCCATATTACCTTCCCCCGAGCCGCCGTAAAGCATAGAGTCCGTATTGACCCTTTCTGTCCAAAAGCCTGATTTTGGAACGCCCACACGGTAGTTTTTGCGGGCAATAGGCGAAAAGTTACAGACCGTAAGACTTGGCGCTTGCCGGGCTTCATCCCAGCGCAGGAAGGACAGAACATTATCATTTTGCGCGCCGCCATCAATCCACTCAAACCCTGCGGCCATGCAATCTTGCTCATAAAGCGCCGGCGTTGTTTTATAAAGCCCGTTCAAATCCCGAATAAGGCTTTGCGTATTTTTATGCTCTGGATATTGCGTTAAGTGCCAATCCAGAGAGCGGTCGGCATTCCATTCTTCGGACTGCCCAAATTCGCAGCCCATAAACAAGAGCTTCTTGCCGGGGTGGCTCCACATAAAGGCGTAATAGGCGCGTAGATTCGCAAATTTTTGCCAGCGGTCGCCCGGCATACGGCCAAGCAGCGAACCTTTCCCGTGCACAACTTCATCATGGGATAGCGGCAGCACATAATTTTCTGAAAAGGCGTAATCAATTCCAAAGGTCATCTTATGATGATGAAAGCTGCGGTTAATAGGATCTTCGGACATATATTCCAGCGAGTCATTCATCCAGCCCATATTCCACTTAAACCCAAAGCCAAGTCCGTCATGATGGGTCGGCGCGGTGACACCGGGCCAAGCTGTGGATTCTTCGGCGATAGTGATAACGCCGCCGACCGCGCTATAGGCGTCGGCATTCATGGTTTGCAGAAATTTCACCGCCTCCCAGTTTTGATTACTGCCATCAGGGTTCGGCAGCCACTCGCCCTCTTCGCGGGAATAATCCAAATATAACATAGAGGCAACGGCATCGACCCGAAGCCCGTCCAAGTGATACTCTTCAAGCCAGAACCGTGCATTAGCAACAAGATAATTGACAACCTCGCGCCGCCCAAAGTTAAAGATCAGCGTGTTCCAATCCGGATGAAAGCCCTTACGCGGGTCGGCATGCTCATAAAGGAAAGAGCCGTCAAACGCGGCTAAGCCGTGCTCATCTGACGGGAAATGCCCCGGAACCCAATCCAGAATAACCGCTATCTCTGCGGCGTGGCACGCCTCGATGAACGCTTTTAAATCTGACGGCGAGCCGTGACGCGCTGTGGGGGCATAAAGCCCAATCGGTTGATAGCCCCATGAGCCGTCAAAGGGATGTTCTGTGATGGGCATAAGTTCGATATGGGTAAAGCCGTGATCTTTAACATAAGGGATTAATGTCTCGGCTAGCTCTGCATATGATAAATAACGATTATTCTCGCCGCGCCGCCACGACCCCAGATGAACCTCATAAACCGAGATCGGAGCCTGCCTATGTTGCCGCTCTGCACGGCCGCTCATCCAGTCACTATCGGCCCAGTTATGCTGTGATAAATCGCAAATGACCGAGGCTGATTTGGGCCGGTATTCTGCGGCAAATCCAAAAGGGTCGGCTTTTAACGGCTGCATATGTCCGGCCGCATCGCGTATGGCGAATTTATAGGCTGCGCCGTCTCCAACATCTGGAATAAACAACTCCCAAATGCCGCTGCTGCCGCGTGAGCGCATGGCATGTTGTGTTGTGTTCCAGTGGTTAAAATCTCCCGCAACACAGACTCCGGCCGCATTTGGCGCCCAAACCGTAAAGCGGGTACCGGCCACGCCGTCTTGTTTTTTGACATGGGCCCCTAGCGCGTTAAAGGCGTGAATATGGCGCCCTTCGGATAATAAATGTAAATCCAGATCACCCAGATCCGGCGCAAAACGGTATGGATCATCATAACGATGCTGCGCCCCATCATACGTTGCGGCAAGCTTATAACCCGCCTTGATTTTAGAGGCTTTCAGCCGCGCCTGAAATATACCGCCGTCATGAAGGCGCTCACAGATCGCGGCGGCGGCCTTGCCCCGCGGCGTTACAATGGACACAGAGTCGGCATGGGGCGCATAGGCGCGAATGATTATATCCGCGCCGTCATTATGCGCGCCTAGAAACGAAAAGGGGTCAGCATGACAGCCACCTAAAATGCGGAGGATGTCCGGCTGTAGAGTGTCCATTTTGCTATCCTTTACGACGTCGGCGTATTCCAAATATCTTTGGCATAACCACGAATAGTGCGGTCTGAGCTGAACCATCCCATTTTTGCCGTGTTAAGGATAGCCATTTCCGCCCATTTTTCTTTATCGCGGTACACATCATCAATATGACGCTGCATATCCCAATAGGCTTCAAAATCCGGCGTGACTTGGAAATAATCATGATTTTTCAGATTATCGAGGATGTCATTAAAGACTTGCGTATCGCCATTTGAAAAGAAACCTGTCTCTAATTGACGGATAACTTTTTGAAGCCTTGGCGAGTCTTTGATAACTTCGGAGGGACGCGCGCGGCGATGTTGCCGATCCGCAATTTCATCCGCCTTAAGACCGAAGATGAAAATATTCTCTTCACCGACATGGTCTTGCATTTCAACATTCGCGCCGTCGAGCGTACCGACCGTAAGCGCGCCGTTAAGGGCAAATTTCATATTACCCGTCCCCGAGGCTTCGAAACCTGCTGTTGAGATTTGCTCTGATAAATCAGCGCCCGGGATTAACACTTCGGCGGCGGTTACATTGTAATTTGGCAGGAAGATAACTTTCAGCTTATCGCCAATCTCTTCATCCGCATTTATGACAGCGGCGACATCGTTAATGAGCTTGATAATCAGCTTTGCGAGGAAATAGCTGGGAGCGGCTTTGCCGGCAAATATTTTAACCCGCGGCTGCCAATCCGCCTTGGGGTCGGCCTTCATTTCATTATAAAGCGCCATGGTTTCAAGAATGTTCATAAGCTGACGCTTATATTCATGGATCCGTTTTATCTGGATATCGAACATGGCATTAGGATTAACTTTAATACCCGTCTCTTTCAGCAAGAATGCGGCGAGGCGTTTTTTATTCTTTGCTTTGACATCCATATATTGGCTTTGCCATGCCCTATCGCTCGCGAGAGGGATAAGCTTTTGCAGCTGCTCTAAATCATCAATCCAGTTCTCTCCGATTTTGTCAATAATCATATCCGAGAGCGCAGGATTACATTCAAGCAGCCAGCGGCGCGGCGTCACGCCATTGGTTTGATTGACGATTTTATCGGGGAACATCATGTGCAAATCGTGGAAAACGGTTTGCTTCATCAACTCGGAATGTAGCGCCGATACACCGTTCACTTTGCGCGAGCCGATAAAGGCCAAATTGCCCATGCGCACCCAATCTTGTTGATGCGGATGAATGACCTGAATATTTGCGATGATATTATGCTCAAGCCCCTTCGCCAAAGCCTCTTGGTAAAAGGCACCGTCAATCATATTGATGATTTGCAAATGCCGCGGCAAGATACGCTCAAATAATGATTTCGGCCATTTTTCCAGCGCTTCCGGCAGAAGCGTGTGATTGGTATAATGCAAAGTTTCGCGCGCAATTTCAAAAGCGCGCTGAAATGTGAAATCATGTAAATCCATCAAAATACGGATAAGCTCAGGCACAGCAATGGCGGGGTGGGTGTCATTCAGCTGAACGGCCACGTGATCGCCCAAATTTTCAAGGCTGTCATAATTCATAAAGAAGCGGCGGATGAGGTCTTGGAGAGAGGCGCTTGTGAAAAACACCTCCTGTTTCAGACGAAGCTCTCGCCCTTTTTCCGTATGGTCACCCGGATATAAAACCTTGGAAATAGATTCGGCCACAATCTGTTGATAGGCGGAGGCCATAAACTCGCCCTCGTTGAACTTTTTCAGGTTCATCAAATCCGCTTGCCGGGCTGACCACAGGCGCAGCGTATTGACATGTTTGCCTTCCCAGCCTGCAATCGGCATATCAAAAGCGACGGCCTGAATACGCTCGGTTGGCTTCCAAACAGATTTCCCAACATGGTCGGTTTCGACATGTCCGCCAAAATCAATATCATAAACGACTTCGGGGCGGCGAAACTCCCACGCATTGCCTTCAACAAGCCAGTCCTCAGGCTCTTCGAGTTGCCAGCCATTTTCGATATTTTGCTTAAAAATACCATGCTGATAACGAATGCCATAGCCCATGCCGGCCACACCTGTCGTGGACATAGAATCCATAAAACAGGCAGCCAGGCGGCCTAATCCGCCATTGCCCAGCGCGGCATCCTGCTCTGCGTGAAGCACATCATGAAAATCAAGCTTGTGATCGTCAAAAAACGCCTTTGCATCGCTTAATAGCCCGAGATTAGTTAAGCCGTCTTCGAGCATACGCCCGATCATAAATTCCATCGACAGGTAATAAACGCGCTTTTGCTTTTTCTTGTAAATACGGCGGGTGGTGTCAATCCAGCCCTCAACCATATGATCGCGTGTTGCAAGCGACAGGGCAACGCACCAATCGCGCGCCACCGCATGCCGCTCGTCTTTACCAACGGAGTAAATCAGGTGGCGCAATATTGAATCACCAAAGCTTTCTTCGTGAAGGCCTTGGGCATCAGAAATTTTGTGAGTAGGGTGGTTCATCTATATCTCGGTCTGTATTTTAATGTTTAAAAGAAGAGGCTCAATCCGGCTGATAGATTTTAAATTTTTAGGCTCATACAGCGGCTTGATAATGAAATTAAAGGAATCTCTTGCTATTTTCCCAACATCTAAACAATAAGAATGAGTATAGAAACTAAAAAATGAACATGATGAGGGATAAGCGGAGGTATGATGAAAAATGAGGCAGGCTCTAAAAATAATAGAACATTGAATAATAGGCGTGTCGCCAATCGGCGCCTAGCCGAAAGGTCAATGGCCTTTGTGCTGGCGGGGGGACGCGGTAGCCGGCTTCATAATTTGACCGAAGTTCGCGCCAAGCCAGCTGTGTTTTTTGGCGGTAAGTTTCGTATTATTGACTTTGCCCTGTCCAACGCGATGAATTCCGGCATAAAACGCATCGGCGTTGCAACGCAATATAAGCAACATAGCCTCATTCGGCATTTACAGCGTGGATGGAATTTTTACCGCGCGGAGCGTAATGAGAGCTTCGATATTTTACCCGCCTCCCAAACCATGTCAGAAGAAAGATGGTATGAAGGCACCGCCGATGCCGTTTATCAAAATATCCATATCATAGATAGTTATTCCAATGTTGAATATGTCGTCATTCTTGCTGGCGATCATATTTATAAAATGGATTATGAACTTATGCTCGAAGAGCATGTCAATTCCGGAGCCGATGTAACGGTTGGATGCCTTGAGGTCACGGTCAAAGAAGCGACATCTTTTGGCGTGATGCATGTCGATGAGTCTGATGTTATTACTGATTTCCTTGAAAAACCCGCCAACCCGCCGACCATTCCCGGGCGCGATGACATATGTTTAGGCTCGATGGGCATTTACGTATTTGATAAAAAGTTTTTATTCGAGCAGCTCAGACGAGACGCCGCAGAAATTGGAAGCGACAGGGATTTTGGTAAAAATATAATTCCTTATCTTGTCAAAAACGGCAAAGCTCAGGCTCATCGTTTTCCCAAATCCTGCGTGCGCTCGGAAGGCGAAGAAGAATCCTACTGGCGCGATGTGGGAACAGTCGATGCCTATATGGAGGCCAATTTAGACCTGACCTCTTTTGAGCCCGCCTTGAACCTTTATGATGAAAATTGGCCGATCTGGACCTATTCAGAACTCGCGCCCGGCGCAAAGTTTATTCATGATGAAGTTGGCCGGCGCGGCAGCGCTGTAAATTCAGTTGTCTCCGGCGGCTGTATAGTCTCAGGCTCGCGGATTGACCAATCCCTTCTGTTTACAAATGTGCATGTGCACTCTTATTCATCACTAAAGCGGGCGATTATCCTTCCTGAGGTCGAAATTGGCCCCGTTGTGCAATTAACCAATGTTGTTGTTGACAAAGCCGTGCATATTCCAGATGGACTCGCCGTAGGGAATGACCCTGAACTGGATGCCAAACGGTTCTACAGAACTGAAAATGGTGTCTGCCTCATCACTCAGGCGATGATTGATAATTTGGATATGTAATTGGTTAAATATAAAAAGCTATCTGTCCTATGTGTCGCCTCGGAATGTTTTCCCCTCATCAAGACCGGCGGCTTAGCTGACGTGGTGGGGGCTTTGCCCCTTGCCCTGTCACAGATCGGTGTTGAGACGACGGTGTTTATACCGGGCTTTCCTGATGTTCTATCAGGGCTTGAAAACAAAAAGACAGTTGCGGCGGTCAAGCTCCTCACGGCAAAGCCGGCCAAAGTGATAAGCGGCAAGACAGCGGCAGGCTTATCAGTTCTAGCTCTGGACGCGCCGGATTTATTTAATGTCCACGGAAATCCATATCTGACGGCGACAGGTCACGACCGGCCCTTAAACGGCGAAAAATTCGCCGCATTTTCCAAGATCGCCGCTGACATTGCCATGGGTAAGATTGGCGGGGGTAAGATTAGCGGCAAGCCCTATGATATTCTTCATGCCCATGACTGGCAGGCCGGACTTTGCGCCGCCTATTTAAAGGCCGCTAATAATAGCCACGTTAAGACAGTTCTGACCGTTCATAACCTTGCTTTTCAGGGCCTCTTTCCAAAATCATTAAGAGGTCAGCTTGATCTTCCCGCTGACTATTTCAGCCCCGAAGGGTTTGAATATTGGGATCAGGTCAGCTTCCTAAAAGCGGGCATGGCTTTTAGTGACCATATTACAACCGTCAGCCCCAGCTATGCTTTGGAAATACAATCTGATGATGGCGGCATGGGGTTTGGCGGTTTATTGCGGGCAAAATCCGGCCAACTCTCTGGTATATTAAACGGTATTGATTTACAGGTTTGGAACCCCGAGACTGATCCTGAAATTACGCATAATTTCGCGCCGGCTACGCCGCAGGGCAAAGTCAAAAACAAGCGCGCTTTGCAAAAATCTTTAGGTCTACGGCCCGTCAAAACTGCGCCTTTATTTACAGTTATTTCGCGCCTAACCACGCAAAAAGGTCTCGATATATTAGCCGATATGACGGATTATATTGTCGCTCAAGGCGGACAATTAGCGCTTCTCGGCTCGGGTGATAGCGCGATTGAAGCCGCCTTTAAACAGGCGGCGAAAAAGCACCCCACAGAAATTTCTGTCACAATTGGCTATGACGAGCCATTTGCCCACCGCCTCCAAGCGGGGGCTGATGCTATTTTCATCCCCTCGCGATTTGAGCCATGCGGCCTCACACAGCTTTGCGCCATGCGTTACGGCACTGTGCCGATTGCCGGGCGCGTTGGCGGGTTAAATGACACCATCATAGACGCCAACCCCATGGCTCTTGCCAGCGGCGTAGCGACGGGCGTGCAATTCTCACCGATTAATTCTCATATGCTATATTCCGCGATTTCCAGAAGTTTTGAGCTTTATAGAACGCCCAAACACTGGGCCAAACTTGTTGAAAATTGTTTGAATCAAAATCTCGGTTGGGGTGCATCTGCGCAGAGATATAAAGATTTATATGGGTCAATTTAATGGCGCAAATTTACAAGGCCGCCAAAGGTAAGCCCAGCCCTCTTGGGGCGACGCTCACGGATGACGGTATAAATTTCGCCCTCTTTTCAGCCCATGCGAGCGCTGTTATCTTATGTTTATTCTCAGATGACGGCGCGTCTGAAATCAACCAAATTACGCTCACTCATCGCACAGGTGATATTTGGCATTGTGAGGTCAAGGGGCTGCGGGCAGGGCAGCTCTATGGATATCGCGTCGATGGGCCTTATTTACCATCTCAAGGCCACCGGTTTAACGTCAATAAGCTTCTGATTGACCCCTATGCCAAGGATTTATCAGGCGCGTTCATACAGCATGATGCACTTTATGGATATGCCGCTGGCTCGCCGGACGCAGATATGTCGTTTGATGCGCGCGATAGCGCGCCTTATGTGCCCAAATGCGTGGCGGGGCCTTTGCGTTTGGACTGGCAAGATGTTGAAAAACCAGACACGCCCCTCGCTGATACAATTATATATGAAGCCCATGTAAAGGGGCTGACAAAGCGCCATCCCGATATTATGCCCGCCCATAGGGGGACGTTATCGGGCCTATCTGATCCCGCCATTATATCGCATCTCACAGAGCTTGGCGTTACCGCCATTGAGCTTTTACCGCTGCAATATTTCTTCTCTGAACCCCGATTGACGGATATGGGGTTGACGAATTATTGGGGCTATAATCCGATTCATTATTTCGCCCTTCATCACCCTTATCTGGGGGAGGGCGGCGCGCAAAGCTGGGCTAAAGCGGTAGACGCCCTTCACGCCGCCGGTATCGAAATCATACTCGATGTTGTCTATAACCATACCGCCGAGAGCTGGGAGCACGGCCCGACCCTCTCTTTTCGGGGGATCGACAATGCCTCTTATTACCAGTTACAAGAAGATGCGCGGTTTTACGTGAATCATTCCGGCTGCGGCAACACATTAGATATGAGCCACCCTGCGGTGCTAGATTTAACCTTAGAGAGCCTAAGATATTGGGTCCAAGAGATGCGCGTTGACGGATTTAGATTTGACCTCGGCCCCATATTGGGCCGCAATCCGAACGCATTTGACCCCGCCGCCAAATTTTTCACAGACATCGCCGCTGACCCCATTCTATCAAAAGTCAAAATGATTGCTGAGCCGTGGGATATTGGCCCGGGCGGCTATCAGCTTGGACAGTTCCCAAAGGGGTGGAGTGAGTGGAACGACCAATATCGTGATAATCTTCGCAGTTTTTGGCGCGGGGATGCAGGCGCCCATCAAGCCCTCGCGGGTAAATTATTAGGCGCGGCCGAGACCTTTGAGCCGTCAGGCCGAGGGCCGCAGGCAAGTGTCAATTTTATCGCCGCTCATGATGGTTTCACCCTGCGCGATACGGTCAGTTATAATCACAAACATAATCACGCGAACGGCGAGGATAACCGCGACGGTCACGGACATAATCTATCGGATAATATGGGCGTAGAAGGCCCGACAGATGTTGATTTCATCACGGCGGTTCGCCTTAAACGCAGTAAAAATATGCTGGCGACATTAATGTTCTCCCAAGGCATTCCCATGCTCCTCGGGGGGGATGAAATCGGGCATTCCATGGGAGGAAATAATAATGCCTATTGCCAAGACAATGACATAACATGGCTTGATTGGGCACATACAGACACTGAGCTTTTAGCCTTTACAAAGGCGCTGATAAACCTTCGCAAATCTAAGCCGCATTTTCACCAAACCGCTTATCAACACGGCGATTTAATCCCAGATACATATGTTAAAAATATAGACTGGATTCGGGCCGACGGGGAGCCGATGCATCCCGGAGATTGGGAGTCCCCCGATTTTAAATGTTTCGCGCTTTTGCTCTCCCCGCCCGATGAAGACAGCATCGCCGCCGTACTGAATCGCGGCGGAGATATTCCTGCGCCTTGGCTGGATGAAAACTGGTCGCGCGATTTGACCACTGCGGATGTTCAAACCGGCCATATCATACCCGCTGATAGCGTGAATATATTTACATATAAGGGGCATTTTACGCGCCCTGATATCCGCAGGGACAAGATCACGAAAGCCGCGCAGGCTTTTGGCATCATAGACAGCTATCGCGACATTAACGGCGCGGTTCACACCGCTAATCTTGACACCAAAGAAAAGCTTTTAAAGGCCTTGGCGATTGATCCTTTAGCGCCCCAAATACCCACTATGCCGCCCGATATGAATATGGCTAAGCAGCCGCCAAACGCTCTCAACGTTTACGGCGCGGACATGCTGCGCGAAACGGGACGGGTTTGGGGCGTAACGGCCGCGCTTTACGGGCTTAGATCGAGCCGAAATTGGGGGATTGGCGATTTTGAAGACCTTGCGAGCCTGAGTGAAATCATGGCCGCCAAAGGCGCAGATTTTATCGGAATTAATCCCGTCCATGCCTTATTCCCATCTGCGCCGCATCTTTATGCGCCCTATTCTCCATCCTCTCGGATGTTCTTAAATGTGATGTTGATAGCGCCTGATAAAATAGCGGATTATCCTGCGCATCACGCCCCCAAAACTTTTGAAAAAACGGCGGCTGCAAACCGCTCTGAATATGTTGATTATGACGCGGTTTATGCCTTAAAAATGGCAGCCTTTGAGGCCGCCTTTGACGTCTTTTCAGGGCTGAAGCCAAGCTCATCTCGGCGCAAGGATTTTAAAGCCTTTGCTGCGAAAAACGGCACGGCCCTGCGTCATCATGCGCTTTTTGATGCCCTTTTTGAGACGCTCCCAAAATCAAAACAAAGCTATGATGGCTGGAAAAACTTTCCTCAAAAATATAGAGATCCAGAGTCAAAGGCCTGCCGCGACTTTGCCGAAAAACAGGCCAAGCGGATTGAGTTTTATATCTATCTGCAATGGGTCGCCGATCGGCAATTAAGAGCGGCCCAATCCCGCGCCAAACGCGCGGGCATGTCCATTGGAATTTATCTCGATTTTGCCGTTGGCATTGTCCCGGGCGGGGCCGGCACCTGGCACGATCAAAGCGCATTTGCCGCCAATGTCAGCCTTGGCGCGCCGGGTGATTTACATAATCCCGACGGACAGATTTGGAACCTCGCGCCTTTTAACCCGCATGTCTTAGCCCAGAATAATTATGAGCCTTATCGCGGCGCGCTCCGCCAAGCCATGTCACTTGGCGGCGCTATTCGCATCGACCATATTTTAGGACATCTTCGCAGTTTTTGGGCCCCTGATGATGGCGCCGGCGGATATGTCAGCTACCCTTTTGACGGCCTTATCCAGATGATTGCCGAAGAATCTCGGGCGCAAAACTGTCTTGTCTTCGGCGAAGACCTCGGGACTGTCCCCGATGATTTCAGAGCGCGCATGGCGCATTATGAGCTGATGGGCTGTAATATTACTTTGATTGAACGCGATAGCGGCGGACGGCTCCTGCCGCGCGAAAATCTACGTGAGTTGTCGATAACAGCGCTATCAAATCATGACTTTCCAACCATCACAGGGTTTTGGAACGGCGAAGATTTTCGCTGGCGTGAAACGCTCGGCATTGGGGATAATCCTGAAACTTTGGCGCGGGAAAAACAGCAGCGCGAAAATGACAAATCAAGCCTCTTAGATCTTATTCAAACCCAAGATGCCGCCGCCTTAAGACCTGACCATATGACCCCTGAGCTTATGGCGCAATTACACGCTTATTTTGCCGCCTCAAATGTCATGGCCTTTGCTGTGCAATTAGATGATTTGATGCTGGAGCCAATGCAGGCTAATGTTCCGGGCACGACAGATGAGCAGCCTAATTGGCGGCGGCGGGCTAAGCTGAGTTTGGACGAAATAGCTATGAATGACGACATCGCAAAAATATGCCGCACTGTTAATAAAGCCCGAAAAGACCATTGAGAAAAGGACATTGATATGACGGACATCAAAACGAGCCCCTTTAAAGATCAAAAACCGGGAACATCTGGACTGCGCAAAAAAGTAACGGCGTTTCAGCAGAGCCATTATCTTGAAAATTTTGTCCAATCTATTTTTGACGCCGTGCCAGAGCTACAAGGCGGCAGCCTCGTGCTCGGCGGTGATGGGCGCTATTATAATGATGTGGCGATCCAGACCATTTTGTCTATGGCGGCGGCGAATGGCGTGTCCAAAGTCATCCTTGGGCAGTCAGGCCTGCTCTCTACGCCCGCGGCCTCTTGTATCATTCGCAAATATGAAGCGGTCGGCGGCATTATTCTCTCGGCTAGCCATAACCCCGGCGGCCCGACAGGTGATTTTGGGATTAAATATAACGGCGCTAATGGCGGCCCCGCCGTGGAATCTGTGACCGAAAAAATATATGCCCATAGCCTAAAGATCAGCGCTTATAAAACCACAGATAACGCGCCGATAAATCTTAAGGCGCTAGGCCGCACTCATATTAATGCCATGGAGGTTCTCATCATAGATAGCGTTCATGACTATGCCGCGCTGATGGAGGATTTATTTGATTTCAGAGCGATCCAAAACATGTTTGCGGCGGGTTTTACGTTATGTTTTGATGCTATGCACGCGATTACAGGCCCCTATGCAAAAGAGATACTCGTCAACCGCTTGGGCGCGCCCGCAGATAGCGTCATTAACGGTACACCCTTGCCAGATTTTGGCGGGGGGCATCCTGATCCTAACCCCGTTTACGCCAAAGATTTATTTAATAAAATGTTTAGCGCGGATGCGCCTGATTTTGGCGCCTGTTCAGACGGGGACGGTGACCGCAATATTGTTCTTGGAAAAAACACTTATGTATCGCCATCCGACAGCCTTGCCGTCATCACGGCCAATGCGCATTTAGCCAAAGGCTATAAAGGCGGCATAGCCGGCGTTGCCCGTTCCATGCCAACAAGCCGCGCCGCCGACCGTGTTGCCCAAAAACTGGGCGTTGATTGTTTTGAAACGCCAACAGGGTGGAAGTTTTTTGGCAATTTGCTAGATGCGGGCCGCATCACAATTTGCGGCGAGGAAAGCGCAGGCACAGGCTCTCATCATGTCCGTGAAAAAGATGGGTTATGGGCGATATTAATGTGGCTTAATATCATTGCCATTTCCGAAAAAAGCGTCGCCCATATTCTCCACGATCATTGGCAGGAATTTGGCCGAAATTATTATTCTCGGCATGATTATGAAGGGGTGGATAAAAGCAAGGCAAGCGCCGTAATGGCGGCCCTTGAAGATAAATTTAATCATTTGCCCGGACGCTCATTTCACGGCGAAACGGTCTCCCGCGCCGATAGTTTTGCTTATACCGACCCCGTGGATGGCTCTATATCCGAAAATCAAGGCCTGCGCGTTGAGTTTGAAAGCGGAAGCCGCTTTGTCATCCGCCTCTCTGGGACCGGAACCGTTGGCGCGACGCTGCGGCTTTATATTGAAAAATATGTAGCGCCCCCAACTGACCTATCAACGGCTGATCTATCAACAGATGATCTATCAAAGGGCGGTCTATACCAAGACACCCAAATCGCCTTAAAAGATCTCGCCGCGCTCGCCGATGACTTAGGCCAGATAAAAACAACCTTGGGCCGTAAAGCGCCCTCCGTTATCTCTTGATGGTCACAACAAAAATCATAGGGTAAATCTCATAATTTTGGCTTTTTCAAAGCTTTATCTTATGCAATAAAGCCGCATGAAACCAACCTTACGCCAATTAGAATATCTTGTCGCAATCGCAGATACAGGGACGTTTGGCGGGGCGGCTAAACGTACATTTGTAAGTCAACCGAGCTTATCGGCGCAAGTCAAAGATATGGAAGACCATATTGGCGCGCGTCTTTTAGAGCGCGGGCGGCACGGGGCCTTGCTGACGCCGATTGGCGAAGAAATGGTTAAACGGGCGCGGCTTGTTTTACGCCAAGTTGAGCAAATGAAAGTCATGGGCCGAGAGGCGTCAGGCACATTGGCAGGACGGATAAAACTTGGTGTTTTGCCAACAGTTGGGCCGTATTTATTACCGCAAGCCACGCGCAGGCTGCATAAAGCCTATCCGGAATTACGGCTTTTTGTACGCGAGGAGCGCACGATTGATTTAAAAGAGCATCTCTCCAGCGGAAAATTTGATGTCATAATTGCGACGCCTAATGACCATCCTGACAGTAAAAGCATAGATATTGTGCAAGAAAATATTTATATTTGTATCGCGCCTGATGACCCCCTTGCGGCAGAGCGCGGGCCGATAAAGCTAAGCGCCCTTAAGGGCCGAGAGTTTCTAACCTTAGGCCATGGCCATACATTTGCAATGCATGTCAAAAACCTAGCGGCTGAGGCTGGGGCGACCACAAGCGATGAATATGAAGGCACAAGCTTAGACGCCATTCGGCAAATGGCGGCCATGGGCGGAAGCATCGCTGTGCTGCCGAGCCTCTACGCAATTTCCGAAGCTAAACGTGACCCGCAGCTTATTGTACGCCAGATTATCCATCCCTTAGCCCAAAGACAAATCAGCCTTATCTGGCGGTTCTCCTCACCGCTTGCGCCGAAATTTGAGAAAATTGGTACAATATTTACGGATGTTGCCCAAAACATAATGGATTAATGTTAGACCCCTAAGATTTATATTTTTGATCTAAAATAAATTTCCATGTCTCATATTATACATAGTTTAAACCTATAAATAATAATCAATTTAACGATTAGAATAAGGCTTAAACTTGCGTAAGAGTAATTTCACCTGTTGAATTAAGCTGAAGAGGCCACTGTGCATATTGCAATCCATTTGCCTTTTAAGGGTAACGTAACCTTCCCCTGCCTATAATTTAACCCCTTCATTACATAAATATCCTCGCCGCGCCTTTGGCCATTTCCGCCTCTATAATTTCACCCTCATCTCTCGCTCGTTAGGGCCTTTTTCATGGCTAAATCATCTCATTCGCCCGCCACTCAACGGCCTGCGCCTAAATTACCCATGTGGCAGCTCTTTAGAATGTTCCTGCGCATCCTTGGGCCTGAACGGAATTTCTATATATTAGCCATTATTTACGGCATTGGGATTAGTTTACTTTCCCTTGCAACGCCGATTTCAGTTCAGATGTTAATTAATACCGTCGCCAATACAGGCTTGGCGATGCCCTTGGTTGTTCTGTCCGTAACCTTATTTGTGCTGCTGCTGATCTCAGGGCTGTTAAACGCTCTGCGCATACATTTAATGGAAATTTTCGCCCGCAGATTTTACGCCCGTATGGTGGCAGAGATCACATTACGGTCAATATATGCGCAAAATCCGTTTTTTAATGATGCCTCTCGCGGAGCTTTATTCAATCGCTATTTTGATATTATTGGCGTGCAAAAAGCGATCCCTGTTTTACTGATTGGCGGGTTCACAGTTATCTTGCAAGCTGCCGTAGGCTTTGTCTTGGTCTCGCTCTATCACCCTTTGTTTTTAGTGTTTAACCTCGTGCTTGTCGGTTTGGTTTGGTTGATATGGGCTGTCTTGGGGCGAAGCGCCATAAGGAGCGCTATTCGGCTATCGCACGCAAAACATAACACGGCGGCATGGCTGGAAACACTTGGCGCATCAAACGGATTTTTTAAATCAGAGCAACGGGTAAACTTTGCGCTTGATAATACCGATGGCTATACGGGGACTTATATTGACGCGCACCGCCGTCATTTTCATCGCCATTTTGCGCAAACCCTTTCATATCTATTTTTATACGCCGCCGCGAGTGCCGTCCTGCTGGGCCTTGGTGGATGGCTTGTTATTCAAGGCCAGTTGACGCTCGGGCAACTCGTCGCGGCGGAGCTGGTCTTATCTGCGGCGTTTTTTGGCGTGTCCCAACTGGGTATTTATCTTAATTATTTCTATGATCTTTGCGCGGCTGTTGAAGAATTAAATATGTTTTATGAGGTCGAGCAAGAAGAGCCGTCCGGGGATGACCCGATTGAGGGCCGCGATCATACATTAGTGTTTAATCAAAAACGGGGCACAGCCCGCAGCGGGCGCGTGAGTCTTGATATGACATTACAAAGCGGGGCGACTGTTATGGCCGCCGCAAGCGATCATGGTGTGCAGCGTCTTTTCACAAATCTGCTTAAACGTCACAGCCAAGGTGATAGCGGATTGATTACCCTTGGCGGAATAGATTTGCTTGATTTAAATGTGCAAAGCCTACGCCGGAATATTTATGTCATTGATAGGGCGTCATTTATAGGCGCAACGATCCGTGAATATCTCGGTCTATCTATGCGGCCGGGACAATCAAACCGTATGATGGAGGCCTTGGAAACGGTTGGCCTCTCCCCCGTTATCGCGGCCTTACCGCAAGGGCTAGATACAGAGATTGCAACGACAGGCTGGCCGCTATCGACCTCTGAAATCATGCAATTAAAACTGGCCAACGCCTTAATGTCTCAACCTAAAATTCTTGTGCTCAATCAATTATTTGATCTCATTGAAGACGCTGACTTTGCTCGGGCCATTACGCAATTACGGCATGAGTCGGATATGACAGTGATTTACTTTACTCATCGTCAAGTTGATTTAGGCTTTGATAAATTTATGCATTTCGAGGCCGAGAAACAACATGTTTTTGATAGTCACGATGAATTTCGCCGCTCTGTATTGGATGAAAAAAAACGTCAATTAACATCACATTTATCAGCCCACTCTGTAAGAAAAACAAAGGCGGATAAGGACTAAACCATGCCGTTACGTCAACAAAATATTACTCATTTTAAAACCCTTGCCAGTATTAAAACCCCGCGTATCATGCGTGTTGTCTCATTGCTTATCGCGTTTGCTGTCCTTGTCGTTATTGCCTTTCTTATTAAAGCGCCTTGGGTGCAGACAACCTCTGGCGCGGGTATTGTGACGGCCCTTAACCCCAATGACCGCGAACAAAATATCAATGCTTTCGTCTCTGGCCGCATTGAGGAATGGTTTGTGCGGGACGGCAGTATTGTCGCCAAAGGCGACCCAATTATTCGTATCGTTGATAATGACCCGCAGCTCATCAGCCGCCTAAAGGGCGAGCGCGCGCAAGTTATGGCACAATTACAAGCCGCGCAAAATGGCCTCGCAACAGCGCGTCTGGATGAAGCCCGTATGAAAGAACTATATGAGGCGGGCCTCTCGGCGCGGCGTGATTATGAACAAACACAAATTCGCGTTGAAGACTTTAAAGGGCGCGTTGCCACCGCCGCCGCAAAGCTCTCCCGTGTTGACGTGAATCTGTCTCGGCAATCCGTGCAAACCGTCACAGCGCCGCGGGACGGGGTGATCCTCAGCGTGAACGCAGGCGATGCTGCAACATATGTTAATGCTGGTGATATTCTGGCGACATTTGTACCGGAAACGCCAGAGCGCGTTATCGAGATTTTCGTTGATGGGCGTGATATTGCCTTAGTGCAAACAGGCGCAAAGGCCCGCATCCAATTTGAAGCTTGGCCCGCTGTGCAATTTAGTGGCTGGCCCTCTGTCGCAGTGGGGACATTTGGCGGTCTTGTGCAATCTGTTGACCCCTCTGCGCAGCCCAATGGCCGGTTTCGCATTTTGATCGCTGAAGATCCTGATGACGCGAACCCATGGCCGGAAGAGCGCTATGTGCGTATTGGGGCTAAGGTGCGCTCATGGATATTGCTTGAAACTGTTCCCGTAGGCTATGAGCTTTGGCGGCAATTAAATAATTTCCCGCCTGAACTCACTCAAAATACCTCAACCGCAACAGCCAATGGGCAGCCATAATGAAGCCTGTCATATTCATAGCCCTGTTAACGCTCAGCGCCGCCGCGCAATCACCCTCTATCATGGCCGCAGACACTTCAGAGATTATAACGTTAAATCCGCGCGCGCCCAAGACATCGAGCGTTAGTAACCCAAAGTTACAGCCCGTAGAAACAACAAGGACAGTTACAAGTTTCGCGCCCACTCCCATAGACCAAGACCGGATTTTACCCCGCGATATTCTATCGCGCTCTGCCGCTCACTTTCCGCAAATCCTTGAAGCTTTCGCGATGGAGCGGGCGGCACGCGGTGATCTTCAGGCCGCAGAAGGCGGCTTTGATCTTATCTTTAACGCAGAAGGCTATGACCGCGTTTCCGGCTTTTGGACAGGCTCCATCATTAAGACAGAAGCACGGCAAAATTTACGTCAATATGGGGCGCAAATTTATGGCGGCTACCGGCTATCAGACGGAGTTTTCCCGATTTATGAAGATATAAATTTTACAAATACTTGGGGTGAGGTGAAAGTTGGGGCGTTATTTTCCCTGCTTCGAGACCGCGATATTGACCCGCGCAGATTTCGCGTTACCGACGCCCAAATCGCAGCAGAGCAAGCCCGTCTTGATGTGCTTCTAACGCAAGTTGGCGTGCAGCAAAAAGCCTTAAATGCCTATTGGCGCTGGGTCGCGGCAGGGCGCGAGCTACAGGTCTATCGTAACCTGCTGAAAATCGCGAATGACCGCCAAGCAGGGCTAGAAAAACAAGTATCGCAAGGCGCAAAACCTGAAATAGCTATCACAGAGAATCTGCAAAACATCATCCGCCGAAAAGTCTTTGTTACCCAAGCCGAGCGCAATTTTACAACGACGGCAAATGATTTATCTTTTTATTTTCGAGATTCCACCAACAATTTAATAGCGCCAAGCTTAGCGCAGTTACCCGATGAAATTATTTTACCAAGTTTAAAAGATACCGTCACTTATGATAGTGCAAAAATCAATGAGGTGCTCGAAAACCGGCCCGAATTGCGGCGTATAAAACTAGCGATAAACCGCGCTAAGAATAAAATTAAAATTAGCGAAAACAACCTTAAGCCTAAGCTGGATTTAAATGTCGAAATATCGCGTGATTTTGGTAATATTGCGGAAGGCGGCCTCTCGCGTGATTCAACCGACACAGTGATCGGATTTAAGTTTTCCGTGCCGCTTCAGCGCCGCGAAGCAAAAGGGCGCCTAAGCCGCGCGGCGGCAGAGTTGCGTGCCGCGCGTTTATATGAACAGCGCGTGCAAGATCAGATCGAAGTTGAGTTAAGCAATATTCTGGTTGATTTAACAACAGCCCTAAAGCTTTCAACTCTGGCCAAAGATGATGTGACCCAATCCAGCATCATGGTTGAGGCCGAGCAGAATAAATTTCGCCTTGGCGCAAGCGATTTCTTCCTTGTGAATATACGCGAAGAGCGGGCAGCCGATGCCGAAATACGCGCCGTCCGCGCTAAACTTAATGGCCGTATCGCGCGCACAAGTTATGACGCAGCAACAATTAGTCTGCCGGCTTTGGGCCTATAGATAACGGCCGCTTTTTAGGCGCCAAAGCTATGCAGCATTACGGCATAATATTTCATAGCTTTAAACTTAATCAGATATAGAATATATATATTTTAACTATGACCTTAGTTTTCCTATCTATTGATTGTAGCAACAGAGGAGAAAAAAATGTTACGTGCCATTCAAACAAGTGCCATATCTAACAAAGTCGCTGAGATGTTTGAGACTTTGACCGCATCATTTAAATTTGAGGCTGAGCCCTCGCTAGCAGACGGGCCGCAGCCATCTTATAACTGGTCAAGCTCTAGCGCGCCCCGCGCCTCTGCTGTGCGCCGACGCCGCATCCGCCGCAGACGCCTCGCGAGCCCGACGGCTTCAATCCGCTCAGCTTGGTTTTAATTAAACCCTAAAGTTTAAAGGAGATTGTTATGACGTTTATACCTTTAAAATTTAAACTTCCCCCGAGCATAAAGGCTTTATTCGAGAGTGAATATCATGCCGAAACGGGCGCTCGGAAACCTCAAAAAAAGACGACCCCACATAAGGAGACAGGTCATGAATTTTGTGAAGACAGCCACATCGCACATTGGGAAGATGAAGGCGGAGCTCACATTAATTGCCCTCATCCTAGTTATCGGAAGCACAGCCTAGGCTCAAAGAAAAAATTCACGCCCCAGATGGACACCGCTAACACTTAGGGCGGCGCAAGCGAGTTATTAATTAAATAAATGAGCGTACGCCCGACTGATATATTTGCGCTATAAAGCTCGGAATTTATCCGATAGCTGATAGCGCAAGCCCCCCCTATAATTTTCAACCTCATGATTTTTAACAATTGACCGCCCCGTTTACCTGCGGGCCGCGGTCATTATATTGGACTTTTAACATGCAGCCTATCGTCAATAAAATTCAAGATTTTTTACGCTATGAAACCTCCGCCGGTTTCGTTTTAATGTTTGTCGCTCTCTTTGCCCTGATAGCCAATAACTCGCCCCTCAGCGGCCTCTATTCCAGCTTCTTATCAACGCCTGTCGCAGTACAATTTGGCGGGTTTGAAATTGCAAAACCTTTATTGCTTTGGATTAATGACGGCCTTATGGCGATTTTCTTTTTCTTGGTTGGGCTGGAAATTAAATCAGAAGTCTTGGCCGGCGAGCTGTCCAGTTTTGATAAGGCCGCTTTACCCATATTTGCCGCGATTGGCGGTGTGGTGGCTCCAGCTTTGGTCTATGTTTATTTTAATATAAATGACCCTGTCATGATCCAAGGCTGGGCTATTCCTGCGGCCACAGATATTGCCTTTGCCCTCGCTATTTTGGCGCTTGTCGGCTCTCGCGTGCCTGTCTCTTTGAAAATTTTGCTTCTAGCGGTTGCTATTATTGATGACCTTATTGCCATTATTATTATTGCACTATTTTACACGCAAGATCTGTCACTTGCTGCGCTTGGCTGGGCTGGTGTGGGTATCTTGGGATTGATTGCGCTGAACCGGTCAGGGGTAATGCGGATAATGCCTTATGCCCTTATCGGAGTGTTTATTTGGGCCTGCGTTTTAAAATCAGGCGTCCATGCAACATTGGCCGGCGTTATTACAGCGCTAGCGATCCCGCTAACGGGTAACGCGCCAGACCAAAGCTCACCTTTGCACCGCGCCGAACATGGCCTTCATATCTGGGTCGCTTTCCTGATCCTCCCGCTATTTGCTTTTGCAAATGCAGGTGTATCGCTGGCGGGCCTAAGCTTTGGTGATCTTATAGCCCCGCTCCCCTTAGGCATTGCGCTCGGGCTTTTTCTAGGAAAGCAAATCGGAGTCTTTGGCCTGTCTTGGCTTGCCGTGAAGCTTGGCCTTGCCAAGCTCCCAACAGACGCAAATTGGTGCCAGCTTTACGGCATTGCCTGCTTAACAGGCGTCGGCTTCACCATGAGCTTGTTTATTGGAACTTTGGCCTTTGAGGGCGATGAAACCCTCAACGCTGTAAGATTGGGCGTTTTGATGGGATCAATAGCCTCGGGCGTGTTAGGATTTAGCTTATTGCGCTTTTTCTGTAAGCCAAACTAGCCGCTAGAAAATCATAATGATAAGGACATCGTGGCGATTTAAAATCGCCACTATTGAGCGCCGCGCGCAAAGATGACTATAGAGCGGCCAAGGGAGGCTCAAATGGCCGAAACAAAATCACTTAAAAAAAACCTGACCTTGTTTGATGTCTATGCGATGTCAACGGGGGCCATGTTCAGCTCAGGCCTATTTTTGCTGCCAGGAATTGCCGCCTCTTATACCGGCAATTCGGTTTGGCTAGCCTATTTGCTCGCTGGATTTTTAATTCTGCCGGCCATGTATTGCATGGCGGAGCTGTCGACGGCCATGCCCAAAGCCGGCGGAACCTATTATTTCCTCGACCGCGCCATGGGGCCGCTCATGGGGACAATAGGCGGGCTTGGCTCTTGGATTGCGGTTGTCTTTAAAAGCGCCTTTGCCCTTGTCGGCATGGGAGCTTATTTAGGCCTTTATCTTGATTTACCGTTTACCGTCACAGCCATCGCCCTGACGATTGCCTTTGGCCTTATTAATATCTTTGGGGCGAAGGAAACGACCCTCCTCCAGCGCGGTCTTGTGACTACCCTTGTCGTTATATTAATTGCCTTTGTTGTCTTAGGGTTTCGAGAAACAAACCTAATGGATGCCTTTAAAACCGATCCAGGGCAGGGCGGGTTTTTTAAATCGGGTTTCGTCGGATTTGTCTCCACGATAGGCCTTGTTTTTGTCTCTTATGCAGGCCTTACAAAAGTGGCGAGCGTGGCCGAAGAAGTTCAAAACCCTGACCGTAACATTCCCCTCGGCATGACATTATCTCTCATAACGGCCACAATTATCTATACGCTTGGCACTATGGTTTTAATTAAAGTGCTAGAACCGCAAGCGCTTTATGACAGCTTGACGCCAATAGCGGATGCAGGCCGTGAATTTTTGGGCTGGGCGCCCTTTGACCTCGGCGTTATTATGATTGTTATTGCCGCCATTGCTGCCTTTGCCTCAACGGGCAATGCAGGAATAATGTCCGCCTCGCGCTACCCCTATGCCATGGCGAAAGACAAGCTTGTGCCGGATCGCCTCAGCCAAATTGGGAAATATGGCACGCCGACCATGGCCATTATTGTGACCGTTATTGCCATGATAATTGTGCTAATGCTTTTTGATGTGGCATCAGTTGCTAAACTCGCCAGCGCCTTTCAGCTTCTTCTCTTTGGTCTTGTTTGTGTCGCCGTTATTGTCATGCGCGAGTCGAAAATTCCGACCTATAAACCCGGATATAAAGCCCCGCTTTATCCATGGCTTCAAATCATGGGGATTTTGATTTCTTTCTGGCTCATCATTGAGATGGGTATTCTGGCGATCGCTTTTACCGGCATGGTCACGATTGGCTGTGTGCTCTGGTATCACTTCTATGCCGCTGGTAAGCTTGCTCGGCGCGGCGCGATTTTTCATATCCATCAACGCCTCGGCCAGCAGCGCTATGAGGGCCTAGAGCGAGAATTAATGACAATTATTCATGATCGCACCCAAGCGGAAAACCTGTCCTATGAAGCCGTTATTGCCCGCTCTGTGATGATGGATTTCCGTTACGGTATTTATGACCTTGCCCATATTCAATCCATCATCAAACAACAAGGCGCGGAGAGATATGGTCTGGACGCCAGCATTATTGACGACAGCCTAAATGCGCAGGCCTTAAAGCTTCATGCCATGAGTGAGCATGTTCATATCCATTACTCAACCCATCAAGGCGTGGCAGAACCTGAGCTTTTTGTTATGCGCTTTGGGCCGCAAGCCAAGCTTGATATTACATCGGCAAAGACCGCCCATACGCTTATGTTCCTGATCGTGCCGCCAAAGCCGGTCGGTCTTGACCTTCGCCTTGCGGGGCATTTAGCGGAAGTCGTGCAAAGTGAGCATTTTGAAACGCGGTGGCTCGCCTCCGATAGCGAGCGGGACATGAATGAAGTCCTCATGCGGGACGATCATTTCTTACATGGCCCTGTCAGCGAATATCCGAATCTTTTAGCCCAAGCCGGCCGTAAAATCTCGGACATAAAGCTGCCCGCCTCTTGCCTTATCGCTCTGATTGAAAGGGAGGGGGATATTCTGGTCGCAACCCCAGATATTGAATTACAAAGCACAGATGATGTCGCGATTATTGGCGAGCCGGTTGATTTACAAAACTTACGCCAAAGCCCAACAGAGCTTATGACGCCGTAAATTTTAGCTCATATAAAACGCGGTAGCCGCAAAACAGCACAGGCTTATTTTATACAGCACAGGCTTATTTTATGCTGATAATAGCATAACGAAAGACGAGCTCTCCGTTATGCCAAATCCGTTTTACTCGACTGTTAAAACAGTGGTTTTGACATTATCCGAGCTATTGCCGACCATAATATCAAACTCGCCCGCTTCGACAACACGCTCCATATCGCGGTTATAAAATTGCAGCGCATCTGTGCCGATTGAAAAGCTAATATTTTGCGTCTCGCCTGGCTCCAAGCTGACGCGCTTAAAGCCCTTAAGCTCTTTCACGGGCCGCGTGATCGAGCTGACTTTATCTCTGATATAAAGCTGCACAACTTCATCACCGGCAATATCGCCTGTATTGGTGACATTGACCGAGACGCTCACCGTGCCGTCAGGCGCGATTGCGGCGCTTGATAATGTCGGCTCCGAAATGTCAAAGCTTGTGTAAGACAGGCCATAACCAAAGGGGTAGAGCGGGCCGGCATCAGCAAAGGCATAGCCGCGCCGCGCCGTTGGCTTATAATTATAGAAAGCCGGAATTTGCCCGACATTACGCGGCACAGAAACCGGCATTTTTCCGCCCGGGTTGACATCACCGAATAAAATATCAGCGACAGCCGTGCCGGTTTCTTGCCCCAAAATCCAGCCGTATAAAATAGCCGGCATTTTATCTTGGACATTTTCAAGAGATAAAGGACGCCCAGAAATAATAACGCTGACCATGGGCTTGCCCGTTTCCGCTAAGGCCTCAACAAGCTCTTTTTGCTCCCCGATCAGATTAATGTCATTACGGTCGCCCATATGCATTTCATTCCACGCCTCACGCGAGGTGGATTCATCGCCCCCAATAGCCAGAATAATTAAATCCGCGTCTTGGGCGACAGCCACAGCTTTTTTGATGTCCGATAAGTTCTGCTCGCGGTCAATTAAATTGACCTCATCATCCCACCAAGAGCGGTTATCCGTCAGCCGCACGCCTTGCGCGCTTGTCACCTCTGCCGCGTCACCAACCTTGGCTTTAATTCCGTCTAAAATTGAAATTGTCTGGCGCGGTTCATCTGAATATCCGCCCAAAACCGTAATCGCCGCATTTGGGCCGATGACGGCAATTTTATCATATTCAGACATGTCGAGCGGCAATAAGTCGTCTTCATTTTTCAGTAAAACCGCCGCCTTTTGCGCGGCTTTAAGGGCCAAATCGCGCCCCTCTTGATTACCCGTGAGAGCATCTGCTTTTGCGCCGTCAGCATAAGGCGTGTCAAAGACATTACCGCGCTCTTTCATCTCCAAGACTCGGCGGACGGCTTGATCGACAAGCGCAATATCAAACTCTCCTGCCTCAATTTTGTCCTTAATCGCATAAAAGGCAATGCCGTCTGGTAGCTCCATATCAACGCCTGAACTGAGGGATAAAGCGCCAGCTTCCGCAATGTTATTGACGATATGGTGGCGGCGTTCTAGCTCATTAATGGCGAAATAATCCGCGACAACAACGCCGTCAAATCCCCATTCCTGCCGCAGAACATCATTGAGTAGCCAGCTATTGGCATGAGACGGTATGCCGTCGATTTCATTATATGAGGCCATAACGGACGCCGCGCCAGCTTCTTTGACGGCGGCTTCGAAGGGCGGGAAAAAACGCTCGCGCAGTTCACGCTCGGAAATTTGCGACGGACCGACATTCATGCCGCCTTCGGGCGCGCCGTGACCGGTCATATGTTTCAAAGTCGTCAGCACTTTATCATCTTCAATCGGAAAGCCCTGCCCTTGAAAACCGGTTACAGCCGCAACCCCCATACGCGAGACTAAATAGGGGTCTTCACCGTAAGTTTCTTCAATCCGGCCCCAGCGCGGGTCTAGCGCAATATCAACAACGGGGGAGAGGACATGATGCGCGCCGCGAACGCGAATTTCTCGGCCTGTAACCGCATAGACATCATGGACAAGATCCGTATCGAAACTGGCCGCCAGAGCGATTGACTGCGGGAAAGAGGTGGCATAACGCCCCTGAAACCCGTGCAGGCCTTCTTCGTGGAAAAGCACCGGAATACCCAGCCGTGTATTTTCAATATGCCATTTTTGAATGGAGTTAATTAAATCAGCCGTTTGGCTCGGTGTTCGCGCCGACATTTTTCGGACAACGGATGAATCATTCGGGTCACGATTTTCACCTTGATCCTCCATGCCAAACGTATCTTGCGGACGGGCAAAACAGCCGATGCCATGGGGGAAATGTTCCTCCATTTTCTCAGGATTAAATGATCCATCGGGTTCAATGACTTTCGCCTTGTCAAACCAAATACAGCTTATCTGCGCGAGCTTCTCATCCAGCGTCATGCTGCTGAGCAATCTGTTGACGCGGTCAGATGCGGAGCTTGTTATCACCGGTGCATTTGACGCATTTGGCGCTGTTGCCTGCGGGGCTGAACAGGCGGTTAGAACAAGGGCTAAAGCTGTGGCTGTAAGTAACTTAAGAGGTGAAGTCATAATATCCTCGGTGACTTGATGTGTTTATTTGATATGTGATGTAACGATATTTTCAAGCAATTCTTGATGGCCCGAGACAGGCTCTGGCGAGCTGCTTTGGGACAAGGCATGAGCCGCCATAGCGTCAAGATCTGTTCCGCCTTCGAGCATTTTATGGCCAATGCCAGCGTTCCATCCTGCATATCTTTTATCAACAAATGATGATAATTTCTCGCTTTCAATCAACGCCGCCGCATTTTCAAGGCAACGCGCCAGCAGATCCATTCCGCCAATATGGCCGTAAAATAAATCCGACGCATCCTTGCTTTGCCGTCTGACTTTGGCGTCAAAATTAGCGCCGCCATTTTTAAAGCCGCCGCCCTGTAATATATAATAAAGCGCCATGGTTGTTTCGCGAAGATCATTTGGGAATTGATCCGTGTCCCATCCATTTTGCGGATCGCCCCGATTGAAATCAATAGAGCCAAATATACCAAAAGCATTGGCCATTTCAACTTCATGCTCAAAGCTATTACCAGCTAAAGTGGCGTGATTAGGTTCGATATTAACGCGCACTTCTTTTTCAAGACCATGCGCCTTTAAGAAGCCATATACGGTTGCAACATCGCGGTCATATTGATGCTTTGTTGGCTCATGAGGTTTAGGCTCAATTAAGATATCGCCTTTGAAACCAATCTTATGCTTATGCTCAACCGCCATGGTCAAGAACCGCCCAAGCTGCTCCATCTCTTGTTTAACGCGGGTGTTTAAAATCGTATCATAACCTTCGCGCCCGCCCCAAAGAACATAATTCGCGCCGCCAAGACGGTGAGTCGCTTCCATCGCCTCTTTGACTTGCAGGGCCGCAAAGGCAACCACATCAGGATTTGGGTTCGTCGAGGCCCCGGCCATATAACGCGGATGAGAGAACATATTCGCCGTACCCCACAGCAATTTAATGCCGGTTTCATCCATCTTCTCCGCCGCTTTATCTGTGATGTGGCGCAGGTTATCAACATGCTCTTTCGCTGTGGAGGCCTCGGCCATCATATCCACATCATGGAAACAGAAAAACGGGTTTCCGAGTTTTTGGAAAAAAGTAAAAGCGGCGTCTAATTTATCTTCTGCCGCCTTTCGGTCATTCGCGCCCTTATGCCAAGGCCGGTTGAATGTGCCGCCGCCAAAAACGTCAAACCCATCCCAACAAAATGTATGCCAATAACACACAGCAATGCGCAGATGTTCTTCCATGGTCTTACCCATGACAATTTTGGATTTATCATAATAACGAAAGGCTAATGGGTTTTCACTCCCCTGCCCCTCATATTTAATCGTCGGAATATCTTTAAAATAGGGATGGTTCATAGCCTGTTGTCCTAAAATGCCGGAACGTCTGTGATAGAGTCTGTTAAAGAAGCCCCGGCGTGGTTGAGGGAAACCCCTCACGCCGCAAAAAACCTAAAGGCTAAACCCAAAAGTCAAAGCAAGGGTCGCCATGATAGCCTATTCGCCAATTTAACAGTTAAAACAGTAATGTCCCAGTCTTGTTTTTTTATTTTTGATAGCGCTAACATTTTACGCCGTCAATGGCTGAATAAGCCTAGGCCCTAGAAACATGTCGGGTTCGGGGCCGGCTTAGGGTTTTGGAGGCTGCACCGAGCTGCGTTTAATCAGCTGGAATTTTAAAAGCTCTGTATTTTTATCTTTAAAGGACTCATCGCCTGTCAATTCGGCGCAAAGAATATTGACCGCTTGTTCGGCCATTTCAGCAATCGGCTGTCGGATCGTGGTCAAGCTTGGCCAGATGGATGTCGCAATCTCTGTATCATCAAACCCCGCCACGGAGAGGTCAGCCGGCACCGACAGGCCGCGCATGGCCGCACTGGCAATAACGCCCGCCGCCATATCATCATTACTGGCGAATATCGCCGTTGGCCTGTCTTTTAAATCTAATAATTCAAACCCCCCTTCCATGCCCGATCGGTAGGTAAAGGCACCGTCAACCACATGTTCGGGGTATAGCTTTATACCCGCCTCGCGCAGGGCCGTCACATAGCCTTCATAGCGCAGGGCGCTGGAGGGATGGCCCTTGGGGGCTTTGATGAACCCAATACGGGAGTGACCTTGGCTGATTAAATATAAGCTCATTTGCCGTACCGCTTCTGTGTCGTCCATGGCGACCCGCAGGCTTTGGGTCAAGACATTACCCGGCGCCACCCGCACACTGGCCACGCCCAATTTACTCAAGGCGTCAACAAGCTCTCGGTTATCACTCAGCGGAGGCGTAATAATAACGCCATCTAATCCCGCGCGGTAAAGCGATTCCGCGACCTTTTCAGGGCTGCCGTGATGCGGGTTATTCGTGCCCAAATCATCAATGACCAAATGATGCCCAAAGGCGCGGCAGGCCTTTAGCGCGCCTTCAAGCACTTTGGCCAAATAGCTAGGGCTGGGGTTGTGATAAACAATACCAATAAAAAAAGAATTGCCCCCCGCAAGACGCCGCGCCATTAAATTAGGCCGATAGCCCAATGCGCCGATTGCCGCTTCGACTTTTTGGCGGGTTTTTGCCTTAACAAGGCTTTGCCCATTAACCACGCGCGATACGGTCATCTGCGATACGCCGGCCTTTTCCGCAACGTCTTTAATGGTGACATGGTTACGATTAGACCTGATATTCATGACCTAGACTCCCCTCAACTCGGCGTTTACAAAATAAGTAACACTCCCGCCGCAATGGCCGCATCAATCCCCGCTAAATCACTATGACCTAGACGCCAAGCTTTAGGCGGGCCAAGCGTGATCGGGGCATATCGCGGATGAAACGACGTAATTAGGTCTGTAAACACCATTGACATAGACAATATTAAGAAGGAATGATAGCGTTAACATTAATAAGAAATAATAGCCTTATAAATAAGAGCTATATTATAAGAAGCAAAATGCTCAAAGGGGACATAACGTGACGTCTGAAGCCATGCCATCTGAAAAATCCGCAACGGGATTTATTATTTTCATCAGCCTTATTGCAACTCTGGGCGGATTTTTATTCGGCTATGACAGCGGGGTTATCAACGGCACAGTTGATGGGCTGCAAACCGCTTTTGAATCGAAAAGCGTGGGGACGGGCTTTAGCGTAGCCTCCATGTTACTCGGCAGCGCGATCGGGGCCTTTTTTGCAGGCTGGGCGTCTGATAAATATGGCCGCCGCAATATGCTGATCCTTGCCGCCGTTTTCTTTATCATCAGCGCTTGGGGCTCGGGCATCGCCGGCGGCTCTGGCGCGTTTATTGCCTATCGTATTTTGGGCGGCTTGGCTGTTGGCGCGGCGTCAGTTATGGCGCCTGCTTATATCTCTGAAATTGCGCCCGCACGGATTCGCGGACGGCTTGCCTCGATTCAGCAAGTGGCGATTATTGCTGGTTTATTCTTTGCCTTCCTGAGTAATTATTTTCTCGCCAAATCGGCTGGATCCTCTTTAACGCCGTTTTGGTTAGGGTTTGAAACATGGCGCTGGATGTTTTGGATGGAGCTTATTCCGGCTTTTATCTTTTTAGTCATGCTGTTTTTCATTCCAAAAAGCCCGCGTTATCAAATGATGCGCGAAGAAGAAATTGGCGCGAATAAGACTCTCAGCCGTATCTATGGTCAAACCGAAGCTGGCCGCAAAATGTCAGAGATCAAACGCTCTTTAAGCTCTGACCATAAGCCCGCTCTTTCCGATGTTTTGCAAAAAGGAAAAATCTTCCGCAATATTGTATGGGTCGGGATCGGGCTTGCGGTATTACAGCAGCTTATTGGTATTAATATTATTTTCTATTATGGCTCTGTCCTCTGGCAGTCTGTTGGCTTTAGCGAATCTGATGCCCTGTTAATTAATGTGTTATCTGGCGCGCTGTCTATTGCCGCTGTTTTAGTTGCGCTGGCGAGCATTGAAAGCTTTGGACGAAAGCCGCTGCTTATTGTTGGCTCCATCGGCATGTTTATTTCGCTCGCCCTGATTGCCTATGCCTTTAGCACCGGCGGATTAGTCGACGGCAAACTCTCGCTGAGTGATGAAATTGGCTTGATGGCGTTAATTGCTGCCAATACTTATGTTGTGTTTTTCAACCTCAGTTGGGGGCCGGTTATGTGGGTGATGTTAGGCGAAATGTTCCCCAATCAAATCCGCGGCTCTGGCTTGGGTGTTTCAGGCGCCGCGCAATGGCTTGCGAATTTTGCAATCACCATGACCTTCCCGATTTTCCTTGCGACGATCGGTTTGGCCGCCGCCTATAGTATCTATGCCGTCTTCGCCTTTATTTCGATCTTCTTTGTTATTTTATATGTCAAAGAAACCAAGGGCAAAGAACTTGAGGATATGACGGGATAATCTATCCAGCATTAAGGCGCAGCGAAAACGCTTTGCTGCCATAATGACCCGCGTTATTTACGCGATAGCTAAACACCCCGCTCCGCTTAAAATCGGCGCGGGGTGTTGTTATTTATTTATATATTATTCTGCTTATTTATTATTCTGGGCGCGCCCCATATTTACCTTGCGTGCGGCTTTCACATGTCGCTTTAAGCTCCACTTGAGAGCGTTTGGCCACGCTATCAAGGCGATAGCTTTCATTTAGGATATCGTTTTCATAGACGCAGCGGTCATAATATTGCGTCCGCGTCGGGTTGGGTGTCGACGCGCGAAACTCGGCGATCATGGCCCGTATTTTTACGCCCAAAGCTTTGGCTTGGCGTGTTTCATAGTCCAAATCTTCATCGGCCATGATGCCCGCAATCCGCTCATCCGCCGTCAATTCCGCCTCGCCCTTTTTTACATAGGGTGAACATTGCGCATTATAAACAAGGCCGGTTGAGCCTGCCGGCATTTTATAATAATCAGGCGCAGTGCTCGTGCTAGCATGAGCCGCGCAAAGCTCCAATAGCGGAGCAATCCTCGCAAGCGCAATCTCTTTATCTGCGCCTAAAAGCTCATCGCCGTCTACGTTATAAATCACAACGTCACGCGGCCCATTTTCGGTGAGTTTAAGCCGCACCACATTAGAGTTCAAACCCTTCCAGTCCCGAATGGCGCTAGTAGGTAAACTGCCATCAACCACAGCCGCCCGCAGCCGATTAATCTCAGTTTCAATATCTGGATCCATAATCGCCGGCATTAGCCGCAGCGCCGCAATATCGCCCGCCGCCGTTTTCCTGGAGCGGGCTTCATCTGCCGCCGCCGTTACGCTCGAAATTATCGGCGTTGTTAACCCCAAGCCGCCCAAGATAAGGGCAAAGCTTCCGAGCCGTGTGAGTCTATTTGTTTTTCGCATGGTCAACCTCCGTATGCGTGTTTTCACTGGATGACCTATCCCCAAAGTGAGGCCCAAAGTCAGCGGGTCGGACATATTTAAATCAGCTGTCATTGTTCTATTTCTCTATTCTTTATCTATCAGGCCGAGGCTCAGCGCTTGGCCTTTACCCGTTAGATTCGCCGCATGTTCGGCCTTGATTAAGGTCTTGGCATAATGAAACGGCGTATCGGCCCCCGCCCCGTGGTGATTAAGCTTGGCGAGCAAAAAGGCATCACATGCGGCTTCTTGATCGACCCGAAACCGCTTGGCCGCAAAGTGAACGAGCGGATTATACCAATGAACAGCGCGGAAAAATAGCAAGGCCAGCGCCGCCCATAGATCAAAGCGCTTGATATGCGCCATCTCATGACAAAGCGCATAAAGCTGCTCGTCTACGGTGTAGTGATCGGCGAAATTTTGCGGCAAAATAATGAGCGGGCGAAAACTTCCACTGACCATGGGGCCAATCACGGCGGGGGCTATCTTAATCACAGGCAAGCGCCGCAGGCCGATAATATGGGCCGCACGCTGCGCAATCCGTAATAGATCATCCCGCGCAGGCTCGCCGACATGATTTAACAGCCGCCAATAGCGAAAATGGCGGGTGAGCTGCCAAATAAACCAAATCCCGCCAATGAATATCCAAAGGCCCACCATAATAAAGGCAAGGGTTGAGACATCGAACCCACTCTGCGCGGTGAACGGCCCTGTCGGCGGCGCAATCCCAGCGGCCGGGGCGGGGGGCTCTAAGGGAGCAGCTCCGCTGAACTCGGCGCCCCAGCGCGCAGGCCAAGATAAAACATTTATATCCTGTTTAATCGGCAAAGATATATCGGGCATGAACAGGCGCAAAAACGGCAAGGCCCACAACAGGTAAACCGCCTCTGCGCCCCAAAACCTCGCAAGAGGACGCCGTAACAATAAGGCCAGTCCGATCAGCCCTGTTGTGACGACGCCCAATTTTAGACCCCAATTTAACAGGTCTAAAATCATGTCCCGCCACCCGATTTTAATGTTTCCAGCAGAGCCGTAATCTCGTCAATATCGCTATCGGATAGGTCTTCGGATTTGGCTAAATGCAGCAATAGCGGCGCGGCGCGGCCTTTGAATAATTGCTGGGAGAGCGCCCCTAAAACCTTCCCGCCGTAATCTTCGCGCGGCAATCGCGGAAGATATAAATAGCGCCGCCCCTCGGGCTGGGTGGTTAAAATATCTTTTTCGACAAGGCGCGCCAAAAGCGTCTTCACCGTGCGGATATTCCACGCTGTCTCGGTCATGACTTTATCAGCAATTTCGCTGGCCCCCAAAGGGGCCTCTTCCCACAATATATCCATGATCTTCATTTCGGATTTAGAGATCGGTTTCATGGTTTCGCCTTTGACTACGTTATGTAGTCATATAAATAGACTACGTTATGTAGTCAACAGCTTTTTACAAATATTATTGCCGTGTTATCACCGCTTGCCCTATAGGGCCGGGGAAGCCTTTAATGAAAGACCGCTATGTATAAATCAGCCATGCTAGAAATTAATTCGCTTGATGCCTTTAAGGCGTGGATGGAAAACGGCGCGCGTCCGGCGGCGGCCCTGCAAGGGATTGATCTGCGGGACTGTTCGGAAGATTTAAAACGAACCGATTTTACGGGGTCGATCTTCCTGTCTTGTATTCTCTCCCCGCGCGGGGCGAAGGCAGTATTTCGTAGCGGCGGCTTAATTATACCCGACAGCCCGAAATTCCGCTTCCCCGCCCACCGCAGCGAGCTTTACAGCGTTGAGGAGCTTTTTAACGGCTATGACCACAGCCATTTAGACGGCTATAAATCAAGCTATGATTACGCCGTTTATATGGAATATATGCGCGACGGCGCGGTTATGAATGTGCCGCTGGATACTGACCTCTATCGCCACTTGCACGATCATAGCATTACCAATGCGCTACATGATATATTACGCGGACGTAAAGTTGTTGCTATGATGGGCGGCCACGGCCTTGAACGGGCAAGCGGTGTCTATCGCAGCATCGCGCGATTATCCCGCGAGCTGACCCGCAAAGGGTTTTTAATGGCGAGCGGCGGCGGCCCCGGCGCAATGGAGGCCACCCATTTAGGCGCTTATTTCGCGGCGCGGCCCGAGAGCGATCTTGATACGGCTTTGGACATGTTAAGCCCGCGCCCTGATGGCGGGATGCCAGAGAAAGAATATAAAGATCCCGACTGGCTGCACCGCGCCATGAGTGTTCGCGAGCGCTTCCCGATTGGACCAAAGGATAAAGACGCCTGTATGAGCATCGGTATTCCGACATGGTTTTACGGCCATGAGCCGCCTGCGCCCTTCGCCACCCATATTGCGAAATATTTTGCTAATTCCATTCGTGAAGATGGGCTGTTACTTATCGCTCATTACGGCGTGATATTTGCCCCCGGCAGCGCCGGAACGCGCCAAGAAATTTTTCAAGACGCGGCGCAAAATCATTACCGCAGCGCCGGCTTCCCCTCGCCCATGGTATTTTTTGGCAAAGATTATTGGACGGGCAAAAGCGATCACCGCTATTCTTTCCCCGTTTGGCAACTCGTTACGGAAACAGCCGGCGCGCATTACCGCCCGCTTATGCATTTAACCGATGACGAAAGTGAAATCATCACCATCATTCAAGACTTTGCGCCCCCACAAAGCTAGGGTGCAGTCTTGGGGTGCAATCTTGAGCGGATTTAAGGCGCATAAAAAAAAGCGCCGCAAAGGGCGCTTTATCATATCGTGTTATCCGTCTGCGCCTAAGCGCGCGGGAGATATTTATTACGCGGGCGCATCGGCAAGGCTTTCGGCCCTTCACCACGGCGGCGGCTTGGCTGATAAGCGACTTGGCAATGGGCGGCGCAATAAGGCTCGCTCTCTTTGACCTTGCGGCCGCAAAAGCGAAAATCATCATCGCCCGGATCGCCAATCGGCCATTTGCACATATGATCGCGGATCGTTAAAATCGTGGCAAATTCACCGTTCGGTAAAGGCTTAGCTTCGACCGGTGCGGGAAGCGGCGTATCAAGCGTGGCAGAGCGAATTTTCGGGATAGACGGTGTTTTTGGCTTCGCCCTGACCCTGGGTTTGGCAGTAGCGGCGGCCGCAGCCGTTGCTCTCGGGGCGGCGGGTTTCGCCGCGCGGCGCGTTGCAGGACGAGACGGCTTCGCGCGGCCTGATAATCCCAAGCGGTGAACCTTGCCAATGACGGCATTACGGGTCACGCCGCCAAGCTGCTTGGCAATTTGACTGGCGCTGAGGCCGTCGGCCCATAACTTTGTTAAAATTTCTACGCGGTCTTCGGTCCAAGCCATAATCTACTCTTTAATAAGAGCCGCCAGCGTCAAAACCTAGCCAGCAGCATAATTGCTTTCCGGTGAGTCCCCGAACTCACGCTTCGTGATCCTTTTGTAAAGATAATGTTAAGAACCACAAGATGATGTTTCGATATATCCACAGTTTACTAGATATTGTGGCTTTTAAGACTCATATCACGCACCGCCCTGAGGCATATGCAGTCTTATCGCGGCAAAAAATCATGCGCGATTTTCCGCCTTTAGGATTGCCCCGCCGCGCGGGCTTATGATAGGGACTATTTTTGCGCGGCGCTCGCGCATATCAAGGATGCGCCTTATGGCCAAGACATCACCAACGCCGCCGTCTATTCGTGAATTTGGACGGTTTAATGGCCTCGGCTTATGGACGCTTTATACCAAAGAAGTGCGCCGCTTTATGCGCGTTGCGCCGCAAACCATTTTAGCGCCTATTGTCTCTAATTTGCTTTACATGACCGTATTTGTGCTGGCCTTTGCCGAGCAGCGCGGGGATGGTAGCCCCGAGTTTGTCGCCTTTCTGGCCCCCGGTCTGGTTATGCTCGGCATCTTGAATAATGCCTCCGCCAATAGCTCCTCTTCGATTATGACGGGAAAGCTTATGGGCGCGATTAATGATGTGCTCATGCCGCCGCTTTCTTATTTAGAACTCGCGCTTGGCTATATTGGCGGCTCGGTGACGCGGGGGCTGATGGTCGCTTTTTTCACCGCGATGGCCCTTTCTTTATTCGCGCCTATGACCCCTAAAGTGATCTGGCCGATTTTATATTTTAGCGTTTCTGCGGCGATGATGCTGGGTATGATTGGAATTTTATCCGGCATCTGGGCCGAGAAATTTGACCAATTAGCTGTTGTAAATCAATTTATTATCTTGCCGCTGTCTTTCCTGTCGGGAACATTTTATCATATTGATATTCTGCCCGAGCTGTTTCGCAATATCTCACTGGCCAATCCGCTATTTTACCTGATTGACGGCTTTCGCTACGGCTTTATCGGAACGGCCGACGGGGATATTATGATCGGCGTGATTTACACGCTATTGCTGAATATGGTTCTATTTATCATTTGCTTGCGGGTGTTGAAATCCGGCTGGCGTCTTAAAGCTTAGAGGAGGCTGACATGGCCACAGGAGATCATCTCTACGATTGTTACAAGCCGCCCGCACAAGAATTTGTGCGCGGCGAGGGGGCCTATCTTTATACGAAAGACGGCGATAAATATCTCGATTTTATTGCCGGCATTGCTGTGACATGTCTTGGGCATAACCATCCGGCCCTTGTCAAAGCGGTGAAAGATCAAGCCGATGAGCTGTGGCATTTATCAAATATGTTTCGCATTAAAGGCCAATATGAATTGGCTGATAAATATTGCGGCGCTCTGCCCTTTGCCGATAAAGTCTTTTTTACCAATTCCGGCGCAGAAGCCCTAGAATGTGCGATGAAAACCGCGCGGCGTTATCAGCATGACCGCGGCCATCCCGAACGCTATGATATCATCACCTTCCAAGGCGCTTTTCATGGCCGAACCTTTGCCACCATTACCGCCGGCGGCAACCCGAAATATGTCAAAGGCTTTGGCCCGAAAATGCCGGGCTTTATTAATCTGCCCTTTGGCGATCATACGGCGCTAGAGGCGGCGATTACGCCGCAAACAGCCGCCATACTCGTTGAACCAGTTCAAGGCGAGGGCGGCTTACGTCCGCTTCCCGATGTTTGCCTGCGCGGCCTCAGAGAGCTTTGTGATGAAAAAGGCCTCGTGCTGATATATGACGAAGTGCAATGCGGCGCAGGCCGGACGGGTAAGCTTTTTGCCCATCAATGGGCCGACGGCGCAGAGCCAGATATCATGGCGGTCGCCAAAGGCGTTGGCGGCGGCTTCCCCTTTGGGGCCTGTATCGCCAGCCAAGAGACCGCGCAATATATGGTGCCGGGCACACATGGCTCGACATATGGCGGTAATCCCATGGCCATGGCCGCCGGTAATGCCGTATTTGACATTATATCGACCGATGCGTTTTTGGACAATGTCTTGAAAATGTCCAATATGCTGAAACAACAATTTGAAGGCCTGAAAGACCGTTATCCCGATGTCGTGGATGAAATTCGCGGCAAAGGCTTATTAATCGGTATGAAGCTGAAAAAAGATGTTCTGCCCATCCGCGCCGCTATGCTAGAAAAAGGCCTTCTAGCGGGGAGCGCGGGCGATAATGTCCTGCGTATGGCTCCGCCGCTTATCATTGATGAAAGCCATATCCATGAAGCCGTGAACATCCTCGAAGATTGTTTCAAAGCCGCGCAAACCGCGCCGGATATCGGCGCTTAACTGGCCTTATAAAAAGACATAATATGCCCCGTCATTTCCTAAACCTTTTAGACATTCCCGCCAGCGAGCTTCGCGCTATTTTAGATGAAGCCCACCGCATGAAAACGGCGCGGCTCGGCCTATTGAAAGGGCGTGTTGATGCCGATGCGCCGTTTCAAGGCGAAACATTGGCGCTTATTTTTGAGAAATCCAGCACCCGCACGCGCTTTAGCTTTGACATGGGCATGCATCAACTCGGCGGGCGCTCGATTACGGCCACAGCCAATGATATGCAAATCGGGCGAGGCGAAACAACCGAAGATACCGCCAAAGTTCTTTCGCGTTTTGTCGACGGCATTATGCTGCGCGCCAATCGCCATGACACATTGCTCGCCCTTGCGAAACATGCCGATATTCCCGTGATTAACGGGCTGACCGATTACAATCACCCTTGCCAAATCATGGCCGATCTTCAAACCCTTGAAGAAAAAGGCGGACAGCTCTCTGATATGTCCCTCACATGGGTAGGCGATGGGAATAATGTCGCCGTTAGCTTTATCAATGCCGCCGCGAAATTCGGATTTAAACTGCGGCTGTCATGCCCTGATGGCTATGAGGTGGCGGATAATATTCTGGCCACCGCCCGCGCACAAGGCGCGCAGATTGTAACGCTCGCGAATCCGCTAGAAGCGGCTGAGAATACGGATGTTGTCATCGCGGATACATTTGTATCTATGGGGGATGAAGACGCTGAGGCCCGGCTGAAAGAGCTGATGCCCTATCAAGTCACAGACGCGGTCATGGCCGCCGCCGCAAAAGACGCTATTTTCCTTCATTGCTTACCCGCCCACCGCGGCGAAGAAGTTGCCGATAGCGTCATAGACGGCCCGCAATCTGCTGTATTTGACGAAGCCGAAAACCGCCTCCACGCCCAAAAAGCTGTCATCCGCTGGTGCTTTGACGTTTAACGCTTTGAGGGGCTGGGCGGGGGCCATCTTGCTGTTTTGCGGCTATCTTGTGATGAAGCTGGCGAAGCTATTTATGACCATAGACATTTTCATCATTATAGACAGGCCGTTTCAAAACCGATAAAGCGGCTATGAACAGGGGCAGGGGCCATAATGTCACATGTAAATTCAGGCTTACAAAAGGCCGGCTGCATATCCTTATGCGCCAAAGCCGAGCAAAATGAGATGGATGTCATCCATGATTTCATAAAAAATATGGGCGTGAAAAAAGCCCGTATTGTTAAAACAGAAATATTTGAAGCCCCGCCGCAAGCTGTTTTAACTTTAACGCCTGTTAACGCCCCTTCGCGTCATGCACCCAAATCCCGAACAGCGGCCCGCCTCGCTGTAAGCCCCTCTCATCACCTAAGGCTCTGGGCCGAAAAACAACCGCATAATCAAGAGGGCCATGCGGCCAATCATCAGGCAGGTTTCAATTTTTTTTATAGTCTGGAAGCCATCACGCCGCCGAAAAAATCTTTTAAAACCTATCTCCATAAAGGCTTTGAAAAAATCGCGGCCCTTTATTTATAACCGCGCAACCTATAAAACTATCAGATAAATCCACGCCCGCGGCTTTCGCCCTAATCTTAATCTTGTTCCGCTCATGGACAGGCAAGCGTACGTTGGCTGGCTGAGCGGGCCGGCATGTGTGTGATACGGGCCAGGGTCACGACTTGGCCGCGTCGCGCCGTACTTTAGTCAGATGGGATAGATCCATTCCTGTCCTGAACTGCGAAAAATCATGTCGCCGTGCGGCGCTGGCCATACGAAACTAAAAACATATTGGTATCCAGTATGGATATGCGCCGCACGGATTGTCCTTTCAGCGCGCTGCTTATGCGGCGCGGCCTATTCGCCTGCGCGCGGCTGCCGCCCCGCCCCGCCCCTAAAGGATTTTATTATGGCTCGACCCGCAAGACATCAAAACGGCGCTTATACACGCTATGAAGATTTACCCCCGCCTAGCCCCGAAGATAAAGAGCTTTTTATCGCGCGGCTGCTGAAAACCTATACCCAGATTAATGAGCGCAGCGCCGCCCAGCGTCGCGCTAAGCTGCTAAGCTGGGCCGATTGGGCCCCGAAATAAACCCGCGCGGGCGGCTTAAGGCCAGCGGCGTCATGATAATGAGGCGGCTTTAACTAGGGGGCGTCATGATAATCAGGCGGCAATGGGCTTGCAATTCGGCCGATCATGCCCCACATGCGCGGGCATGACAGATATAACCGATCAAACACCGCAGACTCCGCGTGATGCCCTAAACGGCAACCATGTTTCGATTTTCCAAATCGACCAACAAGCCGTGCGCGGACGGGCCGTAAATCTGGGCAGCGCGCTAAATCAAGCCCTCGGCCAAGACCGCTATCCGCCGCGCGTCGCCCAGCTTTTGGGTGAAGCCATGATGATTTCGGCCTTGGTCGCCAGCGCTCTGAAGTTTAAAGGCCGGCTCTTGGTGCAATGTATGGGCAGTAATGAGGGCGCAGTGTCCCTGCTGGTCGCCGATTGCACCACCGATGGTCATTTGCGCGGCTATGCGCGCTATGATGAGGATATGCTGCGCCAAATAGAGCTAGACACGCGCAATCCCGGCGCGAAAGCCCTTTTTGGCGTCGGTACATTTTCAATGACGATCGATCAAGGGCCGGATATGGATCAATATCAAGGCCTCTCTGCGATTGAAGGGCATGATCTATCCGATTGCGCCGAGCATTATTTTGCGCAAAGCGAGCAAATTCCAACCCGCCTAAAGCTCGCCTGTGGGCAGTTACAACATCAAGGCGAAGCCCCGACATGGCGCGGCGGCGGGATGATGATTCAAAAAATAGCCGATGACGCAGCCCGCGAAGATACGGGCGCAGATTGGACAACCGCTCAGGCTTTATTTGAAACTATTAATGATGCCGAGCTTTTGGATCCGGATGTATCGCAAAATACATTGCTCTACCGGCTTTTCCATGAAGATGGGGTGCGGGTGGTTGAAACTAAAGATATTCAGGCGAAGTGTTCCTGCTCTAAAACGCGGCTTGAAAATACGCTGAAATCATTTGGACGTGAACAGATTGAGGACATGGCCAAGGATGGCTTCATTGAGGCAAATTGCGAATTTTGCGCCGTGACTTACCGCTTTGATATTGCGGCGCTTTAAGCCCGCCAAAAAGACGGCATAAGCACAACTAGCGCCGTCACAATCTCAAGCCGGCCCACAATCATCGCGGCCATTAGCACCCATTTTGCAGGGCTGGAGAGGTCTTGATATGTCCCCGCGGGGCCAATCGTCTCGCCGAGGCCCGGCCCGACATTCGCCACCGCGCTCCCCGCGCCTGACCACGCCGTAAGCGTATCAAGGCCAAGTAAGGATAATAAAATCGCGGTCACAGCAAAGGTCAGGAAGAAAACAAAGAAATAGCCCATGACCGAATATAAAACACTCGGATGCAGCGGTCTTCCTGCATATTTAAGCGGCGCAATAGAATTGGGCTGCGGCATTTTAAATAAATAAGCTTTCAGCCCCGCAAGAGCAACTTGGTAGCGGAAAATTTTAATCGAACAGGCCGTTGATCCCGCGCAGCCGCCAATGAACATAAAGACAAAGAAACAGGCCACAGCGAAAGGTCCCCATTGCCCATAATCCGCCGTTGCATATCCCGTCCCCGTGACAATAGAAATCACATTAAACGCCGCGAGGCGCAAAGCGCGGCTTTGAGTCAGCTCGGAGTGGCCCCACAGATAAATCGTCACCAGCGCAATCAAAGCCGCCATAACGCCGATAAAGGCCCGCACTTGAGGGTCTTTAAACGGGGCGGTGAACGTCTGGTTCTGCGCCATAATCATATAGATACCAAAGGGCATGGCACCGGCCATCATAAACACCATACAGACTATATCCGCGCCGTCATCCATAAAGCCCCCCATCGACGCATCAGACGTCGAATAGCCGCCCGTCGCCAAGGTTGTCATCGCATGAGCCGCCGCGTCAAACCCGTTCATCCCGGTCATCATATAGCCGCCCAGACAGAGCAAAGTCAGCGCCAGATAAATACCGGAAATCCACGCCGCAATACTCGCCGCTTGCGGCAAAAGCTTCTCGCCCATATCAGAGCTTTCCAGCCGAAAGAGCTGCATCCCGCCAACTTTCAACATCGGCAACACCGCCATCGCCGTGACAATAATACCAATGCCGCCAATCCACTGCAAAATCGCGCGCCAAAGCAAAATGCCCTTGGGCAGATCATCCAGCCCCGTCAGAACGGTCGCGCCTGTTGTCGTAATTCCGCTGGTCGCCTCAAACAAAGCATCCGTCAGCCCCATTTTCATCGGCGACATAATGAACGGAAGTGCCGAAAAGGCAGAGAGCGCCAACCATGATAAAACGGTTAGCAAAAAGGCCCCCCGTGAGCGTAAATCAGGTGAGGGGGTATAATTAATCAGCGCCAGCACAGCGCCGAATAATAAGGTCAAAGCCCCTGATATGGCAAAGGTTTGCCATGAGCGGTCATCATAAGCCAAATCAACAGCCATAGGCGCAAACATAGCTGCGCCAAGGGCCGCAATCATAAGGCCAACAACAAAATATACCGGACGGAGGTCAGACATAATCAAGACTTATAGAGCTTTCACAAAAATGCAAAGACAAGAAATACAAAGCCCGCTTAGGATATCTAGGCCCAAAGACCCTCATATTTCAGGCCCCGAGTCTTGCAGCTGCGCGGCCTGTAAAAAACGCGGATTTTAGCGCGGCATGACACCCCGTCCGTAGCAGTAACCGAATAATAACTTAAGTTTGATACGACAAGCTATGAATTCTACACGCAGCGATATGATTGCTCACAATGATGGGGCCACTTGGATCAATAGGTCTTTAAAAGATAATTGGCGGATAAATATGAAAAGCTATGATTTTCTTGGCACGCGCTTTATGCCGCTAACGCTCGAGCAAACGCGGCAGCATATATCTGCGCCGCGCGAAGCTGGGCCGTTTAACTATGTTGTCACGCCCAATGTCGATCATATCGTCCGGCTTTGGCGCGAAACCGAGACCTATAAACCGCTTTATGACGGGGCGGCATTATCTGTCTGTGATTCCCGCATTTTAGAAGTATTAGCCAAATTTTCCGGTATTCCGCTCTCGCCAGTTCCGGGATCGGATTTAACCGCGCAGCTATTCCGCCGTGAGATTAAACCCGATGAGCCCGTTAATATTATTGGCGGCGATGATGATATTATCGCCCATCTTCGCAAGAATTTTAAGCTCACACAGCTTCATCATCACCAGCCGCCTTGGGGACTTAAGACGAAGCCTGAGGCGATTAAAGCCTGCGCGGAATTTGTGGCCAATCATCCGGCGCGCTTTACCTTTATTTGCGTCGGTAGTCCGCAGCAAGAAATGGTCGCCCAAGCCTGTGAAGCGCGCGGAGATTGCCGCGGCACTGGACTTTGTGTCGGGGCGTCTTTGGAGTTTTTAACGGGCCGCATTAAACGCGCGCCGCTCTGGATGCAAAAAGCACGGCTTGAATGGTTGCACCGTTTATTGTCAGAACCGAAACGTCTGTGGAAACGATATTTACTCGACGGCCCAAAGATATTTTTAATTTGGATAAGCTGGAGTCTGGGAAAACGTCTATAGCCGTTAAATCCACAGCGCTCACCGCGCCTTTATACTGGAGCGGTGTTTAGCTTATCCCATAGTTTTTTTGCCATCGCCGCAAAAATATCCGACTCCGCACCCTCGCCAAGAGCAATAGGAACGCCGTTATCACCGCTGCGCCGTATTGGTAGGGTTAATGGCGCAGCCCCCAGAAAATCAATTCCGGACTGCTCCGCTTCACGCTGCGCGCCGCCATGGCCAAAAATGTCATGGGCACAGCCGCAATCCGGACAGATGAACTGGCTCATATTTTCAATTAATCCCAAGACGGGAATATCGACTTTTTCGAACATATCAACGCCCTTACGCGCATCTTCAAGGGCAAGGTCTTGGGGTGTTGATACAATGACCGCGCCGCGCGGTTTAATGTCTTGCGCCAAGCCGAGCTGCGCATCGCCTGTTCCGGGCGGCATATCAATAATAAGAATATCAAGCGCGCCCCAATCAACATCCCAAAGCATCCGCGTCATGGCGCCGTGTACCATCGGCCCGCGCCATACAATCGCGCCGTTAGGGTCGGTTAAAAACCCAATCGACATCGCTTTCAAACCATGGGCCATAAGGGGCGTAATCAAGGCACGGTCTTTGACCTGTGCTGTGCTCGCGCGCTGTCCGCGAAGGCCAAGCAATAGCGGCAGGCTCGGGCCGTGAATATCTGCATCCAATATACCAACGGCTTTGCCTTGCCGCGACAAGGCCGCCGCCAAATTCACCGCCAAAGTCGATTTGCCTACGCCGCCCTTGGCCGAGCTTACGGCGAGCACATGGTCAATCATCGCGTCGCCCTGATAGCCCGCTTGCCGGCCCTTTGCATGTGGGTTTGTGCGCCCGCGCCCAGCGGATTTCACATCCGGCGCGGCTTGGTGGGCCGTCAAGATCACTTGCGCCAGATGCACGCCGTCCAAACCTTCCAGCGCAAGCTCGGCGGCGGCCCGAATAGGTTCAAACAGATCAGCATGACGCGGGTTAATTTGAAGAACAGCGCGGACAACCCCGTCTTTATGGGCCATATCGGCCAATCGCCCAGCGGCGATAATATCGCGGTCCGTCAACGGGTCTTTAAGTTTGGAAAGCACGTCAAGTGCAGATTTTTCGGAATAAGACATGCCCGCTATATAGCGGGCCTCGCCGCTAGCGCAATTCCATATTCCAATGTTGCGCTGTATATTTTATCAGGTTTTCTTCATTCGGATGATAGTCAAAATCAGAGATCGAGATGGCTTCCATGGCTTTTAAAATCGCAGATTGATCCTCTGTATCCGTCACAGCATCAAGTCCGTTACATAGCCAAGACGAAAAGGAGCGCGATTGCATTTCCTGAATCAGCCTAATCTTATTATTATTATACCAGCCCTCCAGCCAAACCCCAGACAGGCGGGGCGTCATATTTTGAAGCCCCGGTATATTCTGCGCGACAGATTTAAAGCTATCAAGCTCAACGCGGTGAACTTTCTTATCAGCCAAAATCGACAGCGCAATAATGTTTAATATATTTTCAACAGCCGGAGACGTCATAATAAATCCTTACTTCACCCGCAGTTACAAGGGAGTTATTCAATTATGGCGTAGCCTCGCCCGTAAATAGCGCGGCATATAGCGTCAAAGCCGTGATTTTACAGTTGTTAAACATGACCCCCTTAAGGCTTTATATCATGCCGCCGTTTCAATATCTGTTTCTACCTTAAAAGGCTTAATTAAATCTTTAGTTGATTGAACAGAAAAGGTCAGGCGCACACATGTCCCGCTATTGAGTTTTGAGGCTATTTTAATATCACCGCCAAAATATTTGATCCAGCGCTCTGCAATCGACAGACCAAGGCCCGAGCCGCCATATTGGCGCGAGTATGAATCATCCGCTTGGACAAAGGGCGACATAATCCGGCTTATATCCTGCGGCGCAATACCGATGCCCGTATCAATAATATCAATTTGCGCTTTATTCTGCGGCGTCAAAGTGAGGTTTATTTTTATATAGAAATTAGATGGCTAATGGCAATTTTTAACACAAAATTTCCTTAGCCCTGCGCGCCTGAGCGAATAATAACGCCGCTCTGGATAGGCATGGGCCGCGCCTGTATTGCGGCCAGCGCCGCATAGACAGTTTTTTCATCCGTCATAGATTTTTGAAAATTTTGAATCCGCCCCTTTAAAGGCTGTTTTTGGAGTCCTCGCCCCTTACATAAAAGTCCCGTTACGGCAAAAGCTAGAAACACCCGAGGCACATTTAAATCCAATGTCTTAAACGATACTGACCATGCCCCTAAAATTTTATCTAAGCGTCCACTTCTAATAAAACCTTAATTAATCACGCAATAAACCATTTAAATACAAGTAATTAGGCTAATATTTACACATATTGCAACCCAATATTGTGCTTTAAAATATTGCTACCAAATAACCTTGGCCTCCGTCTTAGCTTTGACCTCCGCGAGGCTCACGCCGCTCGCCAGCTCTAATAGATGAAAGCGGCGCTCCGCGCCTTCGCCGCGCCGCTCAAATACGGCAAGGTCTGTAATCACCATATCAATAGAATTTTGCCCCGTTAGCGGTAAGCTGCAGGCTTTAAGAAACTTACTCTCCCCGCGTTTATTTGTGTGATCGCATAGCGCAATACAGCGCTTGACGCCGGCAACCAAATCCATCGCGCCGCCCATGCCTTTGACCATTTTGCCGGGGATCATCCAATTCGCAATATCGCCATTTTCCGCGACTTCCATAGCGCCCAATATTGACAAATCAATATGACCCCCGCGAATCATGGCAAAGCTTGTTGCGCTATCAAAAAAGCTCGATTTAGGCAGGGTTGTGATTGTCTGCTTCCCCGCATTAATCAAATCCGCATCTTCCTCGCCCGCAAAAGGAAATGGCCCCATGCCGAGCATACCGTTCTCAGATTGCAAGGTCACATCAAGGCCTTTGGGAATATGATTGGCAACGAGCGTTGGAATCCCAATACCCAGATTAACGTAAAACCCGTCTTGAAGTTCTTGCGCCGCCCGCGCCGCCATTTCGTCGCGGCTCCATCCTGATTTGGTCTGGCTCATGATGTAGGCTCCCGCAGCGTGAGATTTTCAATCCGCTTTTCACAGCTCGCCTGCACAATGCGCTGCACAAACACGCCCGGTGTATGTATGAAGTTTGGGTCAAGCTCGCCCGGCTCAACAAGGTGGTCGACCTCGGCCACGGTTATTTTTCCGGCCATAGCCATTAAGGGCGAGAAATTACGCGCTGTCGCTTTGAAGATCAAATTGCCTTCGCGGTCCCCTTTCCAAGCTTTGATAATCGACAGATCAGCCCTTAGCCCTGTTTCCAGCAAATAAGTTTCACCGCCAAAATCTTTATGCTCTTTGCCCTCTGCTACTAAAGTGCCGACGCCGGTTTTTGTATAAAAGCCGGGAATACCAGCCCCGCCCGCCCGAATACGTTCCGCCAGCGTGCCTTGCGGATTAAATTCAAGCTCTAATTCACCGCTGAGATATTGGCGTTCAAATTCCTTATTCTCGCCAACATAGGATGACAGCATTTTTTTAATCTGCCGCGTCTCTAGCAATAAACCCAAGCCAAAACCGTCGATACCCGCATTATTAGAAATCGCGGTCAAATTCTTCGCCCCGCTATCGCGCAGCGCAGCAATCAAATTTTCCGCTATTCCGCAGAGACCAAATCCGCCGCTCATCACGGTCATGCCGTCAAAGCTAAGCCCCTCCAGCGCCTTTGCGGCCGTTTCAAAAACTTTTCGAGCCATAAATTACCTTTTAACGCGCTATGCCGTGCTTAAGTTGCTGTGTAAAATGATCGGCAATATCTTCGCCTTTGATCCGCCCGCTGGACACATACCAAACATTGAGCCAGTTAAGCGCGCCCATGAAAAAGAACAGATGAAGCCGTGCATCACCCGCCCGAATAGAGCCGTCCGCTTGTCCAGCGGTGATGATCGTCATAACGCCGTCTTCGATTTTGTGACGCCGCGCGAGAATCTCCTCTTGGCGCTCACCACTCAGGCTATCAACATCTGATAAGATCGAGACGCCAGACTGCGTCAACAGCGTTACAAAATCACGAAAAATAGCGCTGAGATAATCCATGCCGTTTTCATCTCTGCCTTGCGGCCGCGTTAAAATATCATCCATCGCGTCGTAAGCCATAAGGTGGGATTCAAATAAAATTTCTTCTTTATTTTTGACATAATAATAAAGTGCGGCCTTCGTCAGGCCCAAGGTTTCACCAATATCGCGCATAGACGTGTTATGATAACCCCGCCGGCGAAACGCGCTGGCGGCACTTAAAATCACCGCTCGCCGTTTGGCGGTAAATTTTGGCTCCGCCGCCCCTGTGATGTGAGGGGGTGTAATGTGTGGGGACGTGATATGAGGGGGTGTAATTTGAGGGGACTTGATATGAGGGGACGGGGCTTTCATAGTCAAAGCCTATCAAGGAAATAAATTTGACTCAAGGTTCAATTTTTATACTATACTGTGAATAATCACTTCCAATATGATATAAGAGTTTGAACATGACGACATCTTACCCTGCGCTAGAGTTTGGTCATGACGATGTGACGAAAATGATCCGCAGCACGGTTCACGGCTTTGCGCAGGAACATATCGCGCCAATAGCGGCGGATATTGACCAAAGCAATGTGTTTCCCCGCCGCTTATGGCCCATGATGGGTGATCTTGGCCTCCACGGCATTACCGTTAGCGAAGATGACGGCGGCATAGGTCTGGGATATTTACAGCACAGCATCGCGATTGAAGAAATCAGCCGCGCCTCAGCCTCTATTGGGCTCTCTTATGGGGCACATTCTAATTTATGTATTAATCAGCTTCAGCGCTGGGGCCATGCTGCGCAAAAAGCGCGCTATCTGCCGAAATTAATCTCTGGTGAGCATTTAGGCTCTCTTGCTATGTCAGAGCCAAATGCAGGCTCTGATGTTGTGTCGATGACGCTTAAAGCCGAGAGCGTGCAAGGCGGTTATGTCCTGAATGGGAATAAAATGTGGATCACCAATGCCCCAACTGCGAATGTTTTGATCGTTTATGCCAAGACGGACCCAAGCGCTGGCTCTCGGGGTATTAGCGCCTTTATTATTACCCCCGATATGGACGGATTTTCAACGGCGCAAAAACTCGATAAGCTCGGCATGCGCGGTTCTGATACCTGCGAGCTGGTGTTTGAGGACTGCTTTGTTAGCGATGAAAATATGATGGGTGAGCGCGGCCAAGGCGCAGAAATCCTGATGAGCGGCCTTGATTATGAGCGGGTTGTTCTGTCTGGTATTTCTGTTGGTATTATGCAGGCCTGTCTGGACGTCGTTCTGCCTTATATCCATGAGCGAAAACAATTTGGCAAAGCCATTGGACAATTCCAGCTGATGCAAGGCAAGCTTGCGGATATGTATGTCGTGACCTCGACAGCGCGGGCTTATGTTTACGCCGTTGCGGCCGCCTGTGATCGCGGCGAAACCACCCGCAAAGATGCCGCCGGATGTATTTTATATGCTGCGGAAAACGCAACAAAAATGGCGCTTGACGCGATACAAATGCTCGGCGGAAATGGCTATATTAATGACTACCCAACAGGGCGGCTCTTACGCGATGCCAAGCTGATGGAGATTGGTGCGGGGACATCCGAAATCCGCCGCTGGTTAATTGGCCGTGAGCTTTTCAACGAGACGGCTTAAAAGCTCTGCGTAACCCATATACGCGCTTCAAAATCTGCGGCGCTATCGGTGAGGCCAAATAAGGGCCCGCCAAAAACGGATAGCGTCTTACCGATCGGAGCCGATATAAACGGCCCTACCGTGTGGCTTTGCTCTGAGAGGCGGCCGAAATTGCCTGTATTGCCGTAATTACTATAATTTTCGAGCCCAATCGTAACGTTATTTTTAAGCCGTTTAGCGAGCTGCGTTCGGGTTTGAATATTTATCCCGTCAGCGGCGGTTTCGCCGAGCTGCAACCCCGTTAGTAAAACCGCCCGCGCGCTCCAGCCATGCTGTAAATTCCACTGATGGATCCAATTAAAACCGAGCTGTTCGGCGCGGTCATCCGCGCGCAGCCGCGCATCAAAGCGCACGCCGTGTTTATAACTATCTTCATTTTCTGAAAACTCCCAAAAGAGTTCCGCTCCGATGAAGTCTAAATCAATATCACTATCATTGGCTTTGCGGGTTTGCCCCAAAATACGCCACATAAAATCATCATTTATCGCGCGTTGGTAATGTAATCTTTGCGCAAAGCCAAAATCGCCTGCTGCGTTATCAGGGTTAACCGCCGCGCGATATTGTAGTGATTCATGACCCGCATTAACATTTGGCGGAAAAACGCCGCCAGTATTTTGCGCGCTAGCAAGCGGCACGGCCCATAAACACCCTATCACCGCCGCAGCTATAACCCCGAATTTTACGCCCATTATCTAGACCCCATTTATCTCACCTATGTATTCGTCTATTCAAAAAAACCAACTCTTCAGAAAAAAATTGGTTCATAATTTTATGACGCTTTTTTATAAAGCGATGGAGAGGCGGCTATTATAAAGCCGCCGACGCGGCGTTTAAGGCCTCGATACGTGTGTTAAATGCACGGTCATTTGAAAGGTCTTTGTCCGCACCAAGACCGGCGATTTTAGAGATCACAACATCGCTCATACCGACGGTATAAACAGGTTTGCCATCTGTCGCCATATCAGACGCAATGGTTTCAACCGCGCGGATTGCCGAGACATCGACAAAGCTTGTCCGGGAGAAATCCAGAACTATCGCCTCTACGCCTTGCTTAACACGCTTGCGCATATAATGGCCTAGATCTGCTGCGGTAACGAAAGATAGGGCTGTATCCATGTCATAAAGCATGATTTTACCCTTAGCCGCGTCAATAACAGCTTGTTCCGCATCATTAGTATCAGACGGCGCAGCGCTCGCGACGGCTTGCGTTTGTTGCTTTGCCAACTGCCAGATATAAAGCGCAGCCGCAACAAAGACGCCGGCGCCAACCGCTGTGATAAGATCCGTAAAGACCGTTAAGAAAAGCGTCATAACCATAACGGCTAAATCCCACCTTGGGCCTTTCATACCTTTTTTCAGATAATCAAAGTCGATAATATCAAAGCCAACTTTGACCAAAATACCCGCGAGAACAGCCGTTGGAATCTTTGCGGCTAATGGCGCTGCGATGAGGACAATAATCGCTAGCATGAGCCCGTGAACCATGCCCGAGAGCTTGGTTGTCCCGCCTGTGCGAATATTGACCATAGTACGCATTGTCGCGCCGGCGCCCGGAAGCGCGCCAAAGAAACCTGCAATCGTATTACCAATACCTTGGCCGATAAGCTCTTGATCTGAATCATGGCGTGTTCGCGTCGCCGTATCGGCAATCATCGAGGTCAGCAAGCTGTCAATCGCGCCTAATATAGCGAGGGTAAAGGCCGCGCCAATCACCAGCGTAATCGTATTAAAAGAGAATTGCGGCATAACAAATTCTGGAATACCCGCTTTGATCTCTCCCAATAAAGGCGCGCCTGGAATCAGAAGGCTAACCACCGTACCAATAATCAAAGCCGCCAATGTTCCCGGTAAGAACTTACCGATTTTTTTGGGCCAAAAGAAAACGATGAAGAGCGTCAAAGCGCTAATACCCAAAGCATATGGGTTAAGATTAGCAATAGACACCGGAATCGCCTTCACCGCATCTATAATCTGCCCGCTTTCAGGACGGCCGCCAAAAAGGCGCGATGTCTGTAGCAAGATGATAATGACGCCGATACCGGACATAAAGCCGGAAATAACGGTATAGGGCACAAGTTTAATAAACTTACCTAATTTAAACACGCCCATGAGAATTTGAAAAACGCCGCCCAAAACCACCGCTGCAAATAACAACGGAAGGGCCATGATAATCAATTCAACATTTGTGGCCCCGGGGTTTGTTAGCTGCAAAGCCGCCGTTAATGACGCTAGCAATGTCGCAAAAACAACAACCATCGGGCCTGTTGGGCCTGAAATCTGCGTGTTAGTTCCGCCAAAGGCCGCCGCAAAAAAGCCGACGAGAATCGCGCCCCATAGGCCCGCTGTCGCGCCTAATTGTTCATCATGCGGAAAAACGCCCGCGCCAAATGCCAAGCCAAGCGGCAAGGCAACAATAGCGGCAACAATACCGCCATAAGCATCACCGTTCAGGTTAGAAAAATCCAACCACGGCTTTTTATCTTCTTTGAAGATATCTTGTCTATCTACAGCCATTTCACGGCTCCTTTAATAAGCTTTTATTTTAGTGACTATGCGTAGGGGCAGCATGTTTGGCGACAGCCTCAGCATAGCGCTTATCGACCAGAACAAATTTCTTTTCCGTTTCATCATAAGCGGTAACGCCGCCTGTGCCGATATTATAGACCCAGCCATGAAGCTCTGTGCGGCCTTCAGCCAAAGCAATAGCAACAGCAGGATGGGTTCTTAAATGCTGAAGCTGTAGCAGAACATTTTGCTCAATCAGGGAATCCATTTTCTCGGCATCCGTTTTATCCGCGCAGGTCGCATTAACAACATCGACAGCCGCTTTTGAGAATGACAGCCATTCTTTAACATAAGGCAAGCCGTCCAGCCCTTCTGGGTGCATCGCGCCGGCCATGGCCCCGCAGCCTGAATGACCACAGACAACAATATGCGGAACTTTCAAGACAGAGGCAGCATATTCAATCGAAGCATCCATACCGTCTGTGTGATTGGAATGAGGCGGGACAATATTACCGGCATTACGGCAAACGAAAAGCTCACCGGGTTCAGTTTGCGTAATCATTGCGGTCTCAATCCGGCTATCAGCACAGGTAATGAAAAGCGCTTCAGGGGATTGCCCTGTACTTAATGTTTCAAAAAGTGATTTTTTATCGGGGTACACATTGCTTTGAAAGTTTAAAACACCAGCGGCAAATTTAGGCATAGTTAGTCTCCATATTATAAGTAAAAAGGTTAAAGGTTGGGTTTTTCATGCGCCCAAAGAGATCGGGCTTTTTGTAAATCTTTAGGCGAGGGCCCTTTGAGCCGGCCTTCAATAAAATCGAGTCCTTGGACAATCCAATCGGCCATATCCGGCTGGGTTAGATGATAGACATGTTGCCGCCCGTCTCGCCGCTCTTCGACAAAACGATGCGCCCGCATGAGCGATAAATGTTGCGAGACACGCGAGCCGGTTAAATCCAGCCTCTCTGAGAGCGTCGTCACATTACACTCGGTCTTATGTAGTTCTTCGATAATGCGAATCCGATCAGGATGCGCGAGAACTTTAAAAAGCTCTGCCAATTCTTTTGCAACAATAACGCGGCTCGGCATGTGAACCCCTCAAAGGTCAAGGTATCAAATATTAATATTCCCACATATTCATATATTTGAATATATGCGGTAGTGAATATATCAGACGTTGCAGATATACAACTACGAAAAGACTGCAATTAACATTTCTGTTATCTAGGCTTAGGAGCTATTAATACGCAGAGGCCGCATATTCAGATTTATATAGCCTTTAAACCTCTCGGCCAAAGCGCGCGCGTGAGTCCCTATAGCGCGCCTTTCTACCTTCCTGCCCCTCTAGCCCTTGACGGGCGCGGGGCGGCTTCCCATTTCAAGCCATAAGGAGATCCCATATGGCCCCTCATTATGATTACGCCGATGCAAGCCAATGGCGCGGCACGACAATTTTATCGGTCCGGAAAAATGGCAAAGTCGTTGTTATTGGCGACGGACAAGTTAGCGCCGGCAACACCGTGATGAAATCACAAGCGCGTAAAGTCAGAACCCTCGCGGGCGGAAAGGTCATTACAGGCTTTGCCGGTGCAACTGCTGATGCTTTTGCGCTTATGGAACGCCTCGAGAGTAAGCTAGAGCAATATCCAACCCAGCTCGCCCGCGCCTGTGTCGAGCTAGCGAAAGACTGGCGCACAGATAAATATCTGCGCCAATTACAAGCCATGATGATCGTCGCCGATAAAGATAACACCTTCGTGCTCACCGGAAACGGCGATGTTGTGGAGCCTGATAAAGCCGAAAATGGCAGCGGCATAACAGCGATAGGCAGCGGCGGGAATTACGCGCTCTCTGCCGCCCTCGCGATGGATGAATATGAAAAAGACGCCGAAACGCTCGCCCGCAAAGCTATGGCCATCGCTGATAAAATCTGCGTCTTCACCAATGGCAATTTAACGATTGAAACGCTGGGTGCGGAGTAGCGGCTCCGCTCCGCCATTGGACGGGTAGCATCCATTTTCCAGCGCAGCTTCGCCTTGTGACAGCCCCCCTATGCCCGCGCTTTGTTTTCGTGTTAAGCTGCGGTTATGACTCAGATGACACCTCAGCAAATCGCCGCCGCCCTAGAGGCTGGGATTATTTCAAAATCGCAAGCCGAAGCGATGCGCGCGCCGTTACATCACAATCAAAGCCATGACAGCGCCGCGATTGGGGATGAAGATAATATGCGCTTCATCCGCGGGTTTTCCGATATTTTCATCGCGATTGGTATTGGGCTTTTATTAGGGGGCATGAGCGCCCTTGCTGCGATCTTTGGCGGCGGGGCTGCTTATATTGGCGCGGCCATTGCCACCGCCTTTATGGCCGATTATTTTGGCCGTAAGAAACGCAGCCATTTACCGACGCTTTTAACCGCCCTTGCTTTTCTTATTTTCACGCTGCGCGGCCTATCGGGCCTTATTGGCGGCGGCGGTGTCGGCGGGGATATTTTAACCGCGATCGTCACCCTAGCCGCAATGGGCGTGTTTTATTGGCGAGTTCGCTTACCGTTTTGTGTCGCCCTGATGACCTTAGCCGCGCTTTATTTAGGCTTTACCTTGTTAAAGGCGGCCGCGCCGATGTTAGCCTCGGAGCAATTTGGATGGGTGATGGCGCTTGGCGGGCTGATAACGCTGATCGGCGGGATTTATTATGACAGCCAAGATTTACACCGCACAACACGGTTTTCCGATAATGCCTTTTGGCTCCACTTAACAGCAGCGCCGCTCTTGATACACGGCGCAGTTTTGGAGCTGGTCAAAACGCAAACTACTCAAATTTTAGGCCTCGTGCCTATGATTGACATAGGCCAAGGCGATGCCGTGACCATGCTTATCTTAGTTGCAATCGTCAGTCTTATTGGGCTGATCTTAAACCGGCGCGCTTTGATTATATCCGCCTTGATTTACGCAGTGATCGCGGTTGGTTATTTATTTGCTAAATCGGGCATGGGGCTGAGCATGGCGCTAACCTTGACATTGTTGCTAGTCGGCGCCGCGATTGTGCTTTTAGGGGTTGGCTGGCATCCGCTTCGAAACAGGATTATTAAAGCGCTACCTAAAAGCCGCTTTATTCCGATTCCATATGATCCCAGTTTTAAAAAATAGACCGGTGAACAAAGGCAGCCGACCCCTTGACCCAAGAGCGGGGCTTCCTATCTGTTCTCCATGACAGATTTTTCTCCCCGCGAAATTGTATCCGAACTTGACCGCCATATTATTGGCCAAAAAGACGCCAAACGCGCCGTCGCGATTGCTTTGCGTAATCGCTGGCGGCGACAACGCGTTGAGGGTGATTTGCGCCATGAAATCACGCCCAAAAATATATTAATGATCGGCCCCACCGGCGTTGGGAAAACTGAAATATCACGCCGTTTAGCCACGCTTGCCAAAGCGCCTTTCATTAAAGTCGAGGCCACAAAATTCACCGAAGTTGGTTATGTCGGCCGCGATGTTGAACAAATCATTCGTGATCTTGTTGAAGCCGCGATTTCTCTCTTGCGTGAGCATCGCCGCGAAGCCGTTAAAGCCCAAGCCGAGCTGGCCGCTGAAGACCGCATACTCGATGCGCTTGTTGGTGAAAATGCCGGCCCCGCGACCCGCAATAAATTTCGCGATAAGCTCCGCGCTGGTGAGCTGGATGAGACTGAAATTGATCTGGAGTTTAGCGATAAAAGCTCTCCCTTTCAGGGATTTGAAATTCCGGGCCAGCCCGGGGCAAATATGGGCATGCTCGATTTATCCTCTATGTTTGGCAAAGGGGCCGGGAAAACTAAAACCGTTAAAATGAAAGTCAGCGACGCCCATAGTCCGCTGATGGCCGAAGAAGCGGATCGCCTGATTGATGACGAGGCGATTACCCATGAAGCGCTAGAACGGACTCAAAATGGCGGCATTGTTTTTCTCGATGAAATTGACAAAATATCCGCGCGGTCTGATGCGCGCGGCGCGGGTGTATCGCGCGAAGGCGTACAGCGCGATTTACTGCCGCTGATTGAAGGCACAACCGTTGCGACAAAATATGGCCCTGTAAAAACCGATCATATTTTATTCATCGCCAGCGGAGCCTTTCATGTCGCGAAACCGTCTGACCTCTTGCCAGAACTACAAGGCCGTCTTCCGATCAGAGTTGAGCTCAGCGCCTTAACCGAAGAGGACTTCGTTCGCATTTTAACCGAACCGCAAGCGAGCCTTATTCGGCAATATAAAGCCTTACTGGAGACGGAGGGCGTTAGCCTTGATTTCACTGATGAAGCTATCAAAGAAATTGCCCATATTGCCGCCCATGTGAACTCTACAGTTGAGAATATCGGCGCAAGGCGTCTGCAAACGGTGATGGAACGCTTACTGGATGAGATTAGTTTCGAGGCCAGCGACCAAGACGGCGAGAGCCTTATGATTGACGCCGAATATGTCCGTGAACATGTCGGCGAATTATCCAAAAACCAAGACCTGAGTAAGTTTATTCTTTAGCG
>CAZEOD010000003.1:59452-67880 GCA_964513675.1 uncultured Caulobacterales bacterium
GCGCGTTAATCCAGCTTGGAAAATTTTGGCGCAGCACACCATTAAGGCGCAGCCCTTTTCCCGTAATAACAAGCAAACACCGCGCATCCGCAGCATAGGCGCTTCGAATTAATTTATGTAGCGCAGGCCTCGCTTGATCGCGGGTCATATCATGTAAATCAATCCGGCGGTCAATCTGTATCCGGCCGCGGCGCACACGTTTATCCGCGCTCGGCTCTAGGGCTTTGGGGGTTTCTAATTTTTGAATCTCGCGCGCCGGCGTAACCCGCATGAACGGGCCTTTATCGGCCAGTTGTATCGTCGGCGTTGCGATATCTTTTTTTTGCGCGCGGTGCGGGCTCGGCGTAACAGTCCGCGCAACGCGCTGCCAAATCGCTTTATCATCCGCCGAAAGGGGCCTCTTATGAGATCTCCCAAAAGACGCCATTACCTAAGGCCTAGCTGGGGCGTCACAAGGCTGCGCGGTAAAAGATGGGTCATGGTGACGTCATGTTTCATCACCCCCGCAAGCTCTCCTGCCGCATCGCCTGAGCCAAAAAATAAATCCCCCCGCGCCGCGCCTTTAATGGCATTACCCGAATCTTGGGCAATCACGAGAAGGCTTTGCCTTTGGCCGCGATAATCACCAGAAAATTGCGGCAAGGTGGTTTCAAGCCAAACAGGCACGCCGTAAGGCCGCGATTTCGGATCAATCGCCATTGATCCCATCGCCGTGAGCGGCGCGCGCATAGACCCATTTGGCCCTTCGCCCGGCGCAATATCTTCGAGGCCAAAATATATATAGCGCGGGTTTTCATTCATCAAATTACGCGCCGCAGTCGTGCCCGCCCGCGTCATCCAATCTTCGATGGATTGTTTAGAGGCTTGCTCACGCGTAAGCTCGCCGCGCCGAATTAAAACCCCGCCGATTGATTTATATTTATAACCATTATTCCCCCCATAAGCGGCGCGCTGAACAGCGCCATTGGCAAAGCGAATACGGCCTGAGCCTTGAACTTGCATGAAAAACACATCAATAGGGCGGCCATAGGCCAAGACTTTATAATCAACTTGATTACGGTAAATATTGGCCCGCGTTTGTTGCCTCAGCTTATCCCCGCTTGGCTTGGCCAAGATCGGCTCAGAAAATTCACCATCGAGCCGCGCACGAACGTCAATTTCTGGCTCATAATATCCTGTTAATAGCCCGTCCAATCTATCAGATGTCAGCAGATTTGATGGCAGGAAATAGCTTTCGAAAAACCACCGCGCCGCCGCGTCATTATAAGGCGCAGGGGGGAGGACATTGCACAGCGCTTGCCACGCCGCATAATCTCCAAATTCAGCTTTTTCTGTCATTAACACCGCCTGCGGATCCCGCGCGTCCCATATCGGGCAATTACGGGCAAAAGCCGTTATAGCGGGGCGAAGATCAGCGCTCTCCCAACCTGGGAGGTAATCTGAAAAAGCAATCTGAAAATTTTGCGCGCCCACTGAATTGGGCGGCTGCCGAAGCGGCCCAGAAACTGACGGTGGAGAAACTGGCGGTGGAAGAATTGGCGGTGGAGAAATAAGGGGCGGAGAGGATGACACAGGCGCCCGATTTATAACTCCGCTTTCAGCAGTGCCAAGTGTGTCCTGCGAAACAGGATCTGATTGCAAAGGCGGCGGCAAAGGCGACTGCGGCGCCGTTGTGCTGCACCCGATAAGGCCAAACGCTAAGCTTAGCCGCGCCGCATATTTTATAAAAACCCCCATGTCAGCGCAGCGCCCTTGACCTAAGCGCTTGTATCTGGCGTTGGGTCGGCTTCAAGCTCATCGCCTGCTGACGGCGCAACATCAGCGAGCCGCCATGTCGGGTCAGAGGATTTCAAAGATTTTTCAAACGTCCAAACTTCTTTAACTCGCGCCAGCATATCGGGGTCGCCGTAAACAGTTTCACCGGCTGAATCCAGAACCGCAGAAGCAATATCCGCTTCATATTCAATAGAAATTCGCGCTGTTGATTTTTCAACCTCACAGGCCACCAAAGCGGCATCGAGTAAACGGCCTAGATCAGTGATTTGTTTTTGCTCTGCCGCCTCGCGCGCTGTGATGGTTTCATCATATACTGTGTAAACATCGGGCATGAGGAGATTTTGCAATGTCTCACGATCCCCTTCGGCAAAAGCTTCAAGGATCATCGGATAGGCCGTTCGTGCGCCTTCGATAAAATCGCGCTTAGAAAAACTCGGGTCGGCCTTGAGTAAAGGCGAGATCATGGACGGCGGAACAGCCTCCGCAACAGGGTCAACAAAGGCCGGTTTATCATTGGTGTTATTTTTAACCATAAAGTCTTCGGGGTTAATCGGATTATCCGGCCCCTGACCAACATCTTTGCCTAAGACAGAATAAAGTAAGACACAGATAATTGTGGCAATAGCGGCATATAAAATGACTTCAAACATGAGGCGTCCTAGAGGGTTGCGTGAATCCGTTATCTATATACGGAGCAAAGCGCTGGGGGAAAGCAAAAATAACAACTCAGCCCTTGATTGATTGCTTTCACTTCCCATCTTGCACCCATAGCGGCAGCGTGATAGCCGCAGGATATAAATTTTAAACCTTTGTGACAAATAGTGAGGGCCTATGGCCGACGAAACCCCAGAAAATGAACATAGCGCGGCAAGTGAAGATGGCGCGCAGGAACCTATGCTTCAAATTCTTGCGCAATATACAAAAGACGCAAGTTTTGAAAATCCACATGCGCCTGAAAGTCTGCGAACAGGGCTTGAAGCGCCCGGTATAAATATCGCTATCGAGATTGGGCGGCAAATGCTCACTGATGATACAGTCGAAGTTGTTTTAATGCTGAAAGCCGAAGCGCGCCGGAATGACCAAGTCGTCTTTATTGCCGAGCTGGAATATGCTGGGCTTTTTGCCTTTAAAGGGACAAATGTTGAAGAAATTCAGCCGCTCATCCTGATTGAATGTCCGCGCTTGCTCTTCCCATTTGCGCGTCAAATTATGGCGTCAATGACACAAAATGGCGGCTTCCCGCCAATCATGTTGGAGCCGCCGGATTTTGTTGGTATGTTCCGCGAAGAAATCCGCCGCCGCAGTGAAGCTGCTGGTGAGCCTAATTAGGCCAAAAGCCATGATCTAAAGCCCCCGAAAAGGGGTTTTTTTATACGCCGCTATTAATAAACTTATCCATGAAAAGCCCTGATATGATCGACCTTCACCGCAAAACAATTCTTGTTACAGGGGCCTCACGCGGTATTGGCGCGGCGCTTTATAATTGTCTCAGCGCGGCCGGCGCAGAGGTCATCCCCCATGCAAGCCGCCCCAGTGATTTAACCGATGACCGGTTTTTATATCAAGATTTAAGTCAGGCCAAAGCCGGCGGTAAATTATTCGCGGCAGCGCTTGAAAAATATGGAAAAATAGACGCGGTTGTTAATAATGCCGGGGTTTACCTGCCTTCTCCCATAGCGGGCAACAACTCTAGCTTGGACACGGGCTCGAACTCAGGCTGGGACTCGGGCTGGGAGTCGGGTTGGGAGACAACAATCGCTGTGAATATACAAGCGCCTGCCGATATATGCCGCGCGGCGATAACCCATTTCAAAGAGACCGGCGGGGGCGATATCATCAATATTGCTAGCCGCGCCGGACATCGCGGAGATGGGGTCGATCACGCTGCATATGCAGCTTCGAAAGGGGCGATATTGGCCATGACGAAAACATGGGCGCGGGCCTTATCCGGCGAAAATATACATTTATATGCTATTGCGCCCGGCTGGGTTGAAACCCGTATGGCCCCGCAAGACATTGAGAACCGAAAAAAAGCTGTCGCCGATATACCATTGGGCCGCGTCGCTCAGCCTGATGAAATTGCAAATATGGCCGCTTTTTTATTATCCGGCGCTTGCCCGTCTGCTGTTGGGGCCACATTTGACATTAACGGCGCCAGCTATGTGCGATAGGTGGGCGTTTTAAACTCTCAACATCCCACAAATTGCAGATCATGACTGCGTAAGGTCAAATTGAGATTGGGCCTTGAGACTAAAGCCGCTTTATTGATTATGGCGTTTCCAATGTTTCGCCCACATCATATCCTCACCGAGGCTTTTGATAAAATCTACATGTTGGGATTTTTCAGAATTGCTTAAGCGCGGCGTAAGCGGTGTTGGTCGCTGTGATGCAACAGGTTTTAAGATTGTCTCGGATGTTGTCTCGCGCTCTGTTTCCAGACTTAATTTACGCTCGCGGCCGCCTTTAAGCTCAAGATAAACTTTGGCTAAAAGCTCTGAGTCAATGATCGCCCCATGTTTATTCCGGCTTGCCAGCGAAATATCAAAGCGCTTACATAAAGCATCAAGCGTCGCGGGGGAACCGGGAAATTGAGCGCGCGCCATGCGCAGCGTATCAATAAAACGGCCGCGCGGAACAGGGTCAAAGCCGGCACGAATAAGCGATTCATTTATAAAGCCGCGGTCAAAATCTGCGTTATGCGCAATCAGCGAACTGTCACCGACGAAATCGAGAAAATCTTGCGCGACATCTTTAAACAAAGGTTTCCCATCGAGAAACTCACGGGTTAAGCCTGTAATCTCCGTGACTTTTTCGGAAATATCACGCTGCGGATCAACATAGGCATGGAAGCTTTCGCCGGTGGGTAAAAGGTCAATGATTTCAATACAGCCAATTTCCGTAATTCGGTCATCACCTTTGGCGTCAAAGCCTGTTGTTTCTGTATCAAAAACAATTTCGCGAACTCCGCTCACAAATATAACTCCAGCTTATAGTCAGGTTTATACATCACGCTTTAGCGTATTTTTCTTTAACGCTTTTAAGGATGTCTTCAACCTGTTTGCGGGCAAAATCTATGCCTTTATCGGTAAAAACAAGATAATCAGCGCGGGCTCTTTTTTCGCTATCCGGTATTTGCCGTGATAAAAGTTTTTGAAATAAATCATCGCTCATTCCGGCGCGCGCCATAACTCTTTGTTTTTGAACATCAAGAGGGGCCGTGACAACAATAACGGCATCCATCTTTTCTTGACCGTTCGTTTCAAATAAAAGCGGAACATCAAATATGATAATATCCGCGCGGTTAGCTTTGGCTTTTTCTATAAAATCAGCCCGCCTCTGAGCGACCATAGGGTGAATGAAACTTTCCAAAACTTGCAAATTTAAAGGGTCAGCCCGCATATGCTGCCCTAAAACGGCGCGGTTAACAGCCCCCGCTTTAATCGCATCCGGAAAGACACTGCGGATAAGCGGCACCGCAAGACCGCCGCGCGCGTAAAGATCGTGAACGGCAGCGTCCGCATCGAAAACTGGATAACCAAGCTCTTTAAACATCAAAGCCGTGGTTGACTTTCCCATCCCAATCGAGCCTGTCAAACCGAGCTTAATCATAAGGCTTAACGCTCGCCTAAATGTTTGAGCAATAAGGGTCTTGGGTCAAATTTCTGATCTGGCCAAACGCCGTAGAATTTTTCAAAAGAGGGGCGAGCTTGCGCAATTAACATCTCAAGGCCGCCAAGATATTGCCGGTTTAAATCTATAGCCTGTTGGATAAGCGGTGTTTTAAGCGGGGTGTAAATCAGATCATAAATAAATACATCTGGGCGCGTCGGCGATAATGAAATTTCAAGCGCCGGCTTCCCCTTCATACCGCCCGCCGTTGCATTAACAACGAGGCCCGCGGTTGATAAACTCGCCATACGGCGCGCCCATGGAATCATATGTATATTGGGCAAATTAATATGAGCTGCGAGATTTTCCGCTTGCACATTACGCCGCGCGCAGATCCTAATTTCTGGAACGCCTATATCTAACAAAGCGCCAATCACAGCCCGCGCCGCGCCGCCAGCGCCGAAAATAATAGCCGGATTTGTTTTTAAAAACTCAGTGCCGGCTCTGTCTATTAAGGGCGTGGTAAAGCCCTCCATATCTGTATTATGAGCAATTAAGCGGCCGTCTCTTTTATAAAGGCAATTTGCAACGCCTAGTTTTTTAGCCGCCGCCGTATGTTGATCGGCCGCTTGAAACGCTTTTTCTTTCAGCGGCAGCGTGACATTAAGCCCAGTTATACTGACATGCTTAAGAGACTTAAACGCGCCAATGGCTTCATCGGGGTGAACCGCAAAAGCAATATACCCTCCCGCAATTTTCATTTTTGAGAGCCAAAATTGATGCAGCACAGGTGATAAAGAATGGTGAATAGGCCAGCCGCAAACCCCTGCAATTTTTGGGATCGGCGCTGTCATAATGTCATAACGCCGCGCAAGCGAAGGTAATCAAGCAGCGGCAGGAGAGATAAGCCCAAAATAGAAAAGAAATCACCCTCGACTTTTGTGAAAAGCTGCGCGCCGCGGCCTTCAAATTTATATCCGCCAACCGCGCTTAAAATACTCTCGCCCTCTGCGGCTAAATATTCATCAAGAAAATTTTCGGAGAAATCTCTGACATAGAGAGTTGTTTTAGATATATGCCGCCAAACAGCTTGGCCGTTTTCACAAATCACAACTGCGCCCATAAGATAATGTGGTTTCCCGCGCATTGACAAAAGCCGGGCGCGGGCTTGCGCTAAATCTTTCGGTTTATCATAAAGCGTTCCGTCCATGACCATAACCTGATCTGCGCCGATAATAAGACCCGGCCTATCGCGGCTGACTTTCATGGCTTTTGCTTCGGCCAGTGCATCGGCGATATCACGCGGCCGTGCATTTTCTGCCAGCATAGCGGATTTAATCGCGGCCTCGTCAAGACGCGAGACCTCTACGTCATAAATTACGCCCGCTCCGTCTAAAATTTGACGGCGGATTTGACTTCCAGATGCGAGGGTGACGGGTAATGTCATCAGTCCTGCCTTTGCGCGTAAAGTTTAATAATTCTAGCCGCCGTTTCTTCTATAGAGCGCCGCGTTACATCAACAATGGGATAACCCCTTTTTGCAAACATACGTTTGGCGTCTCTCATTTCTGATCTGACATCGTCTTGATTTGTATAAGATGTCTTGTCTTGGTGCAAATTTTCTAACCGTTTTTCACGAATTTCAACAATACGCGACGGCGAGGCAATAAGCCCAACAATAAAGGGTGTTTTAAACGCGCTAAGCTGCTCAGGTATGGCCGCGCCGGGAACAAGCGGGATGTTTCCAGATTTATAGCCTCTATTGGCTAAATATATACAAGTCGGTGTTTTTGACGTGCGGCTAATGCCCAGTAAAATGATATCAGCCTCTGACAGGCCGTCTATATTTTGCCCATCATCATGGGACATCGCATAATCTAGCGCTGAGATACGTTTGTAATAATCACGGTCAAGATTTCGCTGCGCGCCAATTTCACTACTCATCGCCGCGCCGAGATAACGGCCAAGCATAGATAAAGTCGGGTCAAGAATTGAAACCGCTTGTATGCCTAATTGTGAACATCTCAGTTCTAACGCTTTACGGCGATCAGAATTTAACAGGGTATATAAAACAATTCCGGGCTTATCTTCAATATTTTGGAGTGTTCGCTCCATGTCTTTATCAGAGCGAACCAAAGAGTGGAGATGCTCTAGCGCTGTTGCGTTTCTAAATTGCGCACATGACGCCTTCATCATAGCCACTAATGTGTCGCCTGTTGAATCCGAGACTAAATGGACATGAAAATATATAGAAATAGCGCGTTTCATGGAGCTTTCAATTTTTTCATTCTTATCAAGATATTATCCACATTTGTCCACAAGGCGAACATAAATTTACAGTTCCCGACCAAGATCATGCGTAAAGTGAGAGTTATCTAACAGTTATACAGAGATGATTTTTTATCAATATGTATAAGAGTAAAAATGGGGATTAAAACATATCCTTTATTTATCCACATAATCGGGGTTTCTTAAAGCTCTGATATATATTGATTTTAATTTTTTACTCACATAAATCTATTTTTCACAATCATATATGCTCACAACCGGTTATATGTATATATTCATAATTTTTTAAGATAAGTTAAGATTTCCTTAATTTCTCCCGTTTCACACAGGACCTAAAACAACATTCACTTTTTAATATAAATAAGACGATTTTTATGACCGATAATCATTCACAGACCTCGCCTATATTACAGGCTTTGCAAGGCCAAGCTTTAGTAACGCCTCCGATATGGATGATGCGTCAAGCAGGTCGTCATTTGCCAGAATATATGGAGGTGAGAGCGACAGCCAAGAATTTCATTGAGTTTTGCTTAACGCCGAGTAAAGCGGCGAAAGTAACGCTCCAGCCGGTTGAGCGTTATGACATGGACGCGGCGATTTTATTTGCTGATATTTTATTGATACCCATGGGCCTTGGACGGGATGTTCGGTTCATTAAAGGGCTCGGGCCGCAGCTTGATCCGATTAAGCCTAAAGACATTGCGGATTTAACAGTCGATAAAGCGGCCGATCATTTATCCAATGTTTATGAAAC
>CAZEOD010000003.1:67980-81527 GCA_964513675.1 uncultured Caulobacterales bacterium
CCGACGCAGCTTATGATAAAATTAATACGGGCTGCGGGCGTGGATGTGCCGATTATAACATTCCCGAGGGGGTGCGGGCTTAATTTGAAAAGATTTTGCGAGCAGATCGACATGGAAGGCCTTGCGGTTGGGACAGATACGCCTTTGAACGCCGCGCGGGAGATCGCAGGGCCGCAGCGCTGCTTACAGGGTAATTTAGATCCTCTCGCGCTTCGTATCGGCGGGGAGAGCCTTCGCCGCGCGGTTGATGATGTGCTAAATAATATAAACGGCCCGCATATTTTCAATTTAGGCCACGGGGTGACGCCGGATGTGAAGATTAAAAATGTTGAGGCTGTGATATCTCATATCCGAACAGGTGAGGGCGATTATGTTTGATCTTTATTTATGGGTTAAAGCCCTACATTTAATCGCTGTCATATTTTGGATGGCGGGCCTTTTAATGCTGCCGCGTTTTTTCGTTTATCATAGCTCGGCCGTAAAAGGCGGAGAGCTAGAAACGCAGATGATGGAGGCTGAACGGCGGCTTTTAAAAATTATAATGAATCCAGCTATGATTGTTTCTTTTTTGTTGGGGCTTATTTTAATTGGCTATAATATTGGAACCTTTCAAACATCTCTATGGCTTTATGTTAAAGTCATATTAGCGTTATCTTTGATTGGTTATCATGGCTTTCTGTCAAAGATGCGAAAGCTTTTCGAAAGTGGCGAGCGGCCAAAATCCGAAAAATTCTTTCGTATGATTAATGAAATCCCAGCTGTGATTGCGATTGTCATTGTCATATTAGCGATTGTGAAACCGTTTTAAACGGACTTGACGCAGCAATCATTCGTGAGTAACAGGCTTTTGGCGCGTTCTGCGCTTATAGCCTGCTCATTGATATGAGCCGCTCTTTTTTCTTATTTTATTATACTGGTTATCCTTATGTCTGAAACAGACCTAGAAACACCCAAAGACTTACCCGAAGGCGTGGGACGCACTATAAGCCTTGATGAGCTTAAGGTTAAAAAACCAGCTGAGCTTATACAATTTGCTGAAGCTGTTGGAATTGAAAACGCAAGTAGTATGCGCAAGCAGGAAATATTCTTTTCTGTCCTAAAAGACCTAGCAGAACGCGATGTTGAAATTATTGGCAGCGGCGTGATTGAAGTCCTTCAAGATGGATTTGGATTTCTGCGCGCGCCCGAAGCGAATTACCTTCCAGGCCCGGATGATATCTATGTAAGCCCTAATTATATCCGCCGTCACGGCCTGCGGACGGGGGATTCTATTTCAGGCGAAATCAGAAGTCCGCGTGACGGCGAGGGTTATTTTGCCTTAACGCGCCTTGATAAGATAAATTTCGAAACGCCTGAAAATGCGCGCAATAAAGCGCATTTTGATAATCTAACACCGCTTTATCCCGATCAGCGTTTAGCCATGGAAATAGAAAACCCAACACGCAAAGATATTTCGGGCCGCGTTATTGATATTGTTGTCCCGCTAGGTAAGGGGCAGCGAGCCCTTATTGTGGCGCCGCCGCGAACGGGTAAAACTGTTCTTTTGCAAAATATTGCCCATTCAATCGAAGCTAATCATCCTGAATGTTATGTCATTGTTCTTTTGATTGATGAACGCCCAGAAGAAGTCACGGATATGCAAAGATCAGTCAAAGGCGAGGTTGTCAGCTCAACATTTGATGAACCGGCAACACGCCATGTTCAAGTTGCTGAAATGGTTATCCAAAAAGCGAAACGTTTAACCGAGCACGGTAAAGACGTTGTTATTTTGCTCGACTCGATTACCCGCCTTGGACGTGCTTATAACACAGTTGTTCCAAGCTCCGGTAAGGTTTTAACCGGCGGTGTTGATGCAAATGCGCTGCAACGTCCGAAACGCTTCTTTGGCGCGGCGCGGAATATTGAAGAAGGCGGATCGCTAACTATTATTGCAACGGCTCTGATTGATACAGGCTCGCGCATGGATGAAGTTATTTTTGAAGAATTTAAAGGCACGGGTAATAGTGAAATCGTCCTTGACCGTAAAGTCGCGGATAAGCGAATTTTCCCCGCCATTGATGTGACAAAATCAGGGACCCGTAAAGAAGAGCTTTTGGTCACGCCTGTTGATCTTCAAAAAACCTATGTTCTGCGCCGGATTTTAAATCCGATGGGGACAATGGACGCGATTGAATTTTTACTCGGTAAGCTTAAAGATACAAAAACAAATTCTGATTTCTTTGATAGTATGAATACCTAAGCATTTGATAATATGAGTTTATTTATTCAAACAGTTTAAATATTCCGCCGCGTTATAGCGCCCTATGATCGGTTTTTGGTCAAGGGCGTAATCTGTTACGATTAAATCACTTGCGTTAATAAGTGATCTAGCGTCTTGCCGCGATGGGTAGGTCAAAACCGGTATATTTTTGCTCTGCAAAAGTTTTACGAGCTGAATATTTGGCCCGCCCCGCCCTGTCCAAGCGGCGATATTTTCTTGTTTTATACCGCCCTTTTTATAGCTATTTAGATCGCCTTGATCTCTTACGGACATTGATATCATCATATTCGGCGCCAGGCGGGCAAGTTGCTCGGCTTGCCCCTGACTATATGCGATTAAAATGACCTTATCCGACATTTTATATTGTCGTATCATAGCAATAACATCCCGGTAATCTGCGGATGATTTGAAATCAATTTCGAGGTAAATTTTATCTTGAGCTATTTTTAAATAATCATCTAATGATGTCAGGGTTTGCGCGGTTAATTTTCCTTCTGTATCATTAAGTAAGAATTTTTGCGCATCACGCCAATTTGTCGCTGCGACTGCGCCTCGCCCTGTACTGTCATCTTCCCATACTCCGTCATGATAAAGAAAATGAACCCCATCCTTTGATTGGGCCACGTCAATTTCAGCAATTAATACACCGTGATTGATAAGGGCTAAAAGACCATCTTTCGAGTTCTCAGACAGGCCTTTCTGTTTAGACGTTCCGCGGTGGGCCGCAAGAAGAGCGGCGCTTTTCGGCAAACATTGAAAATGGCGTTTTATAGGGTAGCTTGCAAGTGAGCGGGCGGCTTGTTCATTTATCGCTTCCGCCGTCACGTCGGTACTTGGCGCTGTTGACGTGCCAGATTGGCTACAGCCGATAAATAAGGAGCTTGCTAAAATGGTAAGAAACGGAAATGTAAAACGCATAGAGCTAAACCCTTGGGCTTGTTATTTATTGATAAAGATGATTTAGGCTCAATATATGACAATCACACAAAAAGAAATGATATTTAGCTTATCATCCGGCGCGGGTAAGGCGGGTATATCGGTTTTTCGGCTGAGCGGTGAGGGGAGCTTAAAGCTCGCCTTAAAATTATCTGGCCGCAAAAACCTTAAGCCGCGCTTTGCTTATTTATGCAAGCTTCGAGACAAGCGAGGTAACATAGTTGATGAAGCCCTTACGTTATATTTTCCTGCGCCCCATAGTTTTACAGGCGAAGATGTTGTTGAATTTCATTGCCACGGCAGTTTAGCCGTTGGGCAGGCTATGGCGAAATCTCTATCTGAATTTGGCGTGCGCCAAGCTGAAGCGGGCGAATTTACACGTAGAGCCGTTTTGAACGGACAAATGGATTTAACCGAGGCGGAGGGCTTAGCTGATCTTATAGATTCTGAAACTGAGGCCCAGCACACACAAGCTATTCGCCAAATGCAGGGAGGTTTGCGCGATATTTATGCAGGCTGGAAAGAAGCTTTACTCGACGCCTTGGCGCAGATTGAAGGGGAAATTGATTTTCCAGATGAAGAGGATATTCCAGATGCGCTGTCTCATAAGGCTTATCCGGTTTTGCAAGACGTCAAAGACAACATTCAAAACCTCTTACAAGATTCGCAGCGGGGCCAAAAAATAAGAGAGGGTATTTCGATCACCCTTATTGGCGCGCCAAACTCTGGTAAATCTAGCATTATCAATAGGTTAGCTAAATCTGACATTGCGATTGTAACGGATAAAGCCGGAACAACACGGGATGTATTGACTGCTCATATTGTTATCAAAGGGCTGGCCGTTACTTTGTCTGATACGGCGGGTTTGCGCGATACTAAAGATGTCATTGAAGGCGAGGGGGTGCGGCGTGCGCGCGCGAAAGCCCAAGAGAGTGACTTGCGCTTATGGGTTGTTGACGGCTCTGAAGATTTATGGCCGGAGCGGCCCGAATCCATAAAGGTGGATGATATTATTTTAATCAATAAGTCAGATGATTTACATATCAAAGCGTCCACTAAAACGGCTGATTTGGCTCAGTTTAATATCAGTGCCAAAACGGGCGATGGGTTTGATGATTTTTATGACCATTTAGAGGGAGAGTTAATAAAGCGCTTTGCTCCTTTATCGGGCGCAGGCTTAACGCGGCAAAGACATAAGGACTGCGCCTTAAGAGCTTATGCGTCCATTGAAAGAGCTTTATCGGCCTTGGCGATTGCGCCTGAATTAGCGGGTGAAGACATAAGACGGGCCCTACAGGCCCTGCGTGAACTCGCGGGGGATTCGGATATTGAGTCGGTTTTTGACCGTATTTTCTCGCGGTTTTGTGTTGGAAAATAATGTTTCACGTGAAACATAAGCGCTTATCGGCCAAATTTACGTTTCACGTGAAACCTTCATTTTAAGGCCGAGTTGCCTAATCTGGCCTAAGACTGCCACTGTTATGGATCAACATAACTCCCAAGCCCTATGATTTTAATGGATTTTACAGCATAAAATTCAAATCACCCTGTCATAAATAAGAATGTTGCGGTGACATTAAAGACTAACTCTGTTACGTCCTGCCTGATTAATGGAGTTGATTATGCCCACCGACGGGAGTTTAAATCAAAAAAATTGGGATGTCATTGTTATCGGCGGCGGTCATGCGGGCTGTGAAGCGGCGGCGGCGGCGGCGCGGGCGGGGGCCAAAACGCTACTTTTGACCCATAAGCTTGAAACGATAGGTGAAATGTCTTGCAATCCAGCTATTGGCGGGCTTGGTAAAGGTCATTTGGTACGAGAAATTGATGCGCTTGACGGCCTTATGGGGCGGGTTGCTGATGCGTCGGGCATACAGTTTCGCCTTTTAAACCGCTCGAAAGGCCCGGCTGTTAGGGGGCCGCGCACGCAAAGTGATCGCGCGCTTTATAAAAAAGCGATGCAGGATATTCTGTTTGACTATGAAAATCTGACAATATTGGCGCATAGCGTTGAAGATTTACAGCTTGAGGCGGGGCGCGTTTCTGGCGTGGTGACGCAGGACGGCAAGATCTTTGCGGCGGAGCGGGTTGTCCTGACGACAGGGACATTCCTTAAAGGCGTTATTCATATAGGGGATGAGCGCACCCCGGCGGGGCGGATTGGCGAAGCGCCCGCGATTGGCTTATCTGACCGGCTATATTCATTAGGTTTGGATATGGGGCGCCTGAAAACAGGGACGCCCGCGCGCATACGTAAATCTTCTATTGATTGGGACGCTTTAGATCAGCAACCGGCTGATGAGGATCCTGTCCCGTTTTCCTTTTTAAGCGGGGCCATTACGGTGCCGCAAGTGAGCTGCGGCATTACGCATACTAATGAGAAAACACATCAGGTTATTTCAGAAAACATAAATAAATCAGCCGTTTACGGCGGTCAAATTTCTGGCCGTGGCCCTAGATATTGTCCGTCAATAGAGGATAAAGTCGTCCGCTTTGCTGATCGCGACAGACACCAAATATTTCTGGAACCCGAAGGTTTACCGGGAACAGAATATGGGGATTTGATATATCCAAATGGTGTTTCAAGTTCTTTGCCTGTCGATGTCCAAGATGCTTTTTTGAGAACAATAAGAGGTCTCGAAAATTGCGTCGTCGAGCGCTATGGCTATGCGATTGAATATGACTATGTTGACCCGCGAGAGCTGCGGGCGACTTTAGAGACAAAAAAATTAAGCGGGCTTTATCTGGCGGGACAAATTAACGGAACCACGGGTTATGAAGAGGCCGGCGCACAAGGCATGATGGCCGGATTTAACGCGGCGCTGGCGGCCGCAGGGTCAGAGCCTTTTATTTTAGATCGCAGCCAAGCCTATATTGGCGTGATGATTGATGATTTACTGGTCAAAGGCGTTACGGAGCCTTACCGCATGTTTACATCACGGGCTGAATATAGGCTCTTGCTACGGGCTGATAATGCAGATCAGCGGCTCACCCCATTAGGCGAAGAGATCGGCGTTATATCGGCGGAGCGGAGCGAGATGTTTCACGTGAAACTTGACCGTCTGGCGGCGGCGGCGGCCTTAGCAAAAACATTATCTGCAACGCCAAATATATTGAATAAACAAGGACTTAAGATAAATTCAGATGGTATAAGGCGCAATGTGCTCGACCTTTTAGCTTATCCTAATATTACCGTAAAATCCTTGGTGCATATATGGCCTGAGCTAAGTGAGCTTGATCGTAACCAAAGAGAGCATTTGGAAATTGAAGCGATATATGCCGGATATATTGATCGCCAAGCGCGCGACATTGCTGCGTTCCGGCGTGATGAGGGGTTACGTTTAGCTGATGGCTTTGATTACAGCTCTGTTGGCGGTATTTCTAATGAAGTAAAGGAAAAGCTCATCAAAGCCCGTCCGGCGACATTGGGGCAAGCTGCGCGTATCGAAGGCGTTACGCCGGGCGCGCTGACGGCGCTATTGGCTTATGTGAAAAAACAATCGGATAAAAAAGCAAGCTAATGGCTTTTTCCAAAGCAGATTTTGCCAAAGCGTCGAAAGCATCGCCTGACATACTCGCGGATTATAGCCGCTGGGGTGAGCTGCTTATAAAATGGAACGCCCGTATTAATCTTGTTGCGCCGTCTACTTTGGCAGATTATTGGCGGCGTCATGCTTATGACAGCTGGCAAGTTATCCCCCATATCACTAATGAGACAGAGCGGCTGATTGATCTGGGGTCCGGCGCGGGTTTTCCAGGTTTAGCGGCGGCGATTGAGATGAAATCACGCGGAAAAGGCCATGTTTGGCTTGTTGAATCGGCGGGTAAAAAAGTTAATTTCATGCGCACAGTTATTCGCGATTTATCCTTACCCGCCACGGTTTTATCAGAGCGCGCGGAACATTTATCGCTTGAGCCATTTGACTGTATAACCGCCCGCGCCTTTGCGCCGCTGCCGCGTTTGCTGACTTATGCACATTCTTTTTGGGGGCCACAATCATATGGCTTATTTTTAAAAGGCCAAAGCCTTGCGGATGAAGTTTCAGCCGCGCAAGATCAATGGGACTTTTCTTATAAAACCTCGCCAAGTGTCAGTGATGAAACAGGGGTTTTGCTTGAGGTAACACAGCTTAAACGCTGTGAAAAAGGTGATATATGACAACTCGCATACTCGCCATAGTTAATCAAAAAGGCGGCGTTGGGAAAACAACAACAACAATTAATCTGGCCGCAGCCTTAGCGCTGAAAGGTCAGTCTGTTTTGATGATTGACTTGGACCCGCAAGGCAATGCGTCGACAGGTCTTGGCGTGTCAAAAAATGCACCAGATCAAAATATTTTCGATGTTTTTGTAGACGGCGCATCTTTGCAATCTGTTATTCAAGCGACAACCGTTGAGGGCGTAGATATTGCGCCGTCTCATATGGATATGGCGGGGGTTGAGATTGAAATTAGCGATAAGCCCGACCGCGCCATTCGGCTTAAAAATGCAATCGGCTCTTTGTCTAAAGCTTATGATTATATTTTAATTGATTGTCCGCCAAGTTTGAACATGTTGACGATAAATGCCTTAACGGCAGCGCGGTCAGTTCTTGTGCCTTTGCAATGTGAATTTTTCGCGCTTGAAGGTCTTTCCCAGCTTTTAAAAACAGTAGAAATGGCGAAAGCAAATTTAAACCCTAACCTTGTGATAGATGGGGTTATGTTGACAATGTATGATCGGCGAAATCGCCTCTCTGCACAGGTCGCAGAAGATGTTCGAAAACATCTCGGGCGGGCTGTATTTAAGACGATGATCCCGCGTAATGTACGTATTGCCGAAGCGCCGTCTTTTGGCCGGCCTGTTTTGACCTATGATCCTAAATGTGTTGGCTCAACCGCTTATTTACAGCTAGCTGATGAAATGCTTATCCGCCACGGAATTAAAAAATAACATTAAAAACAAAGACTTAACTATGTCTGATGAAAAGAAAACAAAGAAAAAAACCCATAAAGATCGGGGGCTGGGCCGCGGGCTTTCCGCTTTAATGGCAGATATGTCGGTTATGACAGAGACGCCTGAAGCGGCCAAAGATAGCGAGGCCCCTGCGGGCGGGGCGGGTGATAATAGCGCGTCAACCGCTGTTTCGCCTGACGCTACGCCGCCGAAAACATCAGCTCAGATGACGGATAATCCGCGCGGGATAAATAATCTCCGGATTGATAAACTTGTTAGAAATCCAGACCAGCCGCGCCGTATTTTCGACCCAAAGAAACTTGACGACTTAACCGCCTCTATTCGGCTTAAGGGCGTGTTACAGCCGCTATTAGTTCGCCCTATTCCCGATCCGAAAAATAGCGGCACACAGATTTACCAAATCGTTGCAGGTGAGCGCCGCTGGCAGGCGTCACTTAAGGCGGGTTTAGAGACCGTTCCGGTTTTAATTCGCGAGCTATCCGATCAAGAGGTTCTCGAAATTGGCGTTGTTGAAAATGTGCAGCGCGCGGACTTAAATCCGATCGAAGAGGCGATGGCCTATAAATCCTTAACCGAGCAGTTTGGCCGCACGCAAGATGAAATTGCGAAAGCCATTGGCAAAAGCCGCCCGCATATTACAAATATGCTTCGGCTGTTGACGCTCCCAAAATTGGCGCAAGATATGGTCCAAGAGGGCAAGATATCTATGGGTCACGCGCGGGCAATTATTGCCGCTGAAAACCCGTCACATCTCGCGCAATTAATTGCCGATAAAGCGCTATCTGTCCGAGAGGCTGAAAAAATGGTTCGCGATATGCGGGCCCCAAAAACAGCCGCGCCGCATAATGTCAAATCAGCCGATATTCGCGCTGTCGAAGATGACCTTATGAGCGCTTTGGGGCTTAAGATTGATCTTCGTCATAAAGGCCCAAAAGGGGAAATCCGCGTTTATTATTCAGATGAAGATCAGCTTGAAGATATTATCCGCCGCTTGAAGACGGGTTAAGCTTCATAGGGTATTGGTTGGTTGCAATCTTAATATTCGCGCCATCAAGCGCATCTTTAATATGAATATGCAGGTCAGAGACCCGCGCAGTCCAGCGGTCACCGGGCAGCCAAAGCCGGCAAGATATAACCGCGCCAATATCAGAAAACTCTGTGACATAAACCTCGGGCGGCGTTGGGAGGCTCATCACATCTGGCGCAGCATTTAAAACATCCCCAAGATAGCGCTGGGCGTCTCTTAAGTTTGTATCATATTTCACTGTGATATTAATTATCGCCTTACGCGCGGCGTGGCGATTATAATTTTGAACACGGTTCGACCAAATAATATTATTTGGCACATAAACAGCTATGCCCTGATTATTTCGAAGTGTTGTTGCGAAAAGGCCAATCTCTTCAATGGTTCCGCTGCTACCCGGAAGCTCGACATAATCACCAACTTGTAAGGAGCGGATGAAAAGCAGCATAACACCGGCGGCAATATTCGCGAGTGTGTCCTTTAGGGCCAAGGCAATGGCTAAGCCCGCCGCGCCAAAAGCTGCGAGCAATGTTGTCGGGGTTACGCCAATCCGAATAAGCGCGGCATAAACTGCGGTAATTAAAATGAAATAATAAACCGAACTGGCCAATACGGGGCGAAGTGTATTATTAACCGTTTTTTGTAATAGGGATGAGCGCTGAATTTTTTGGCGGAAAAACCCCGCAATTATTCGGCCAATACACAATATAGCGACCGCAATGATAATATCGATAATAACCTTGGTATTAGGTTTAAAAGCTTCTGCGATATCAATGAGCGTCATAATTAAGCCTTGCCTTTATTTAACGGTTTCGCTTTTGCGCAAATTGACCTAGCGCCAAGAGCAGGCGGCCGACTAAAATATCTTGGGGAGCGCCCGCCGTTTTAACCTGCGTTTCCGTTTCAAGTGACTGTGTTAAGGCGGATTGTAACGCCCGTGTCGGCCAAATATTTAATTGCCGTTTAAAGGCATTTTGCTGCGCGAAAAAAACCGGCGGCCGAAGCGATTTAACGGCGGCCTCGACGCTATCTCCGCTCGCCATAAAGCTTTGCGCTTCGAGCAGGCGGGTTATATGGCGCTGGAGCGCGCGAAGAATAACGGCGGGATTCATTTTTCCGGCAACGGCGCGCTGATAGGCGGCATCCCCGTCAACGAGCTTTCCAAGGCAGATATTAGAGATAATATCGTCAATCGAACCGCCTTGACCATCTGCGGCGATATCGCGAACATCAATAAGATTAACCTGCGTATCAGGGCCTTGACCGTCACCTTTAAATAAAATCATTTTCTCGATTTCACTGCGAGCAATACCGCGGTTGCCCATTAATAAAGGCGTCCACGCATTAAGCGCGTCGGGCGTGATGGATAAGCCTTTATCTGAAAGGCTCGTGCGGATAAGATTTCCGACATCACGCGCATTATCTGCATAACACCCAATAGAGGCAAAACAGCCCGCTGCTTCAAAAGCTTTGCGAATAGCGGAGCGGGTCGACATATCCCCGCCTTCAACAATTAATCGCGCTTCGGCTTTTTCGGGATGGGTGTCGAAATTTTTAATAATCTTAGAAATGGCAGCGCCCGCCCGCTCATGATCGAGGCGCAGCCTTACAAGCCGGCGGCCGCCTAAAAAAGAGAGGGCCGATAATTCATCCGCAAGTTTTGCAGGATCACCGGTTAAATCATCGGCGGTAATGACGGTCGTAGAGAAGGGGTCATCGGGTGTGTCGCAGAAATGGCGAACCATGATATCGCTGCGCTCTTTTACAAGCCCGCCGTCGGGCCCGAAAAACAGCACACCAATAATATCGGCAGGTGGATTGCTAAGGAAAGAATTTACGCGATTTCCAGTAAGTTTCATGACTCCTGATTCGCGTAGTATTTCGACAGGATAATGACAAGGTCATCGGCAATATCAGTGGCAATTCTTAGGGATGCATTTTCTTCGGCTGAAATGCGCCCAAAGGGATCAATCGGTGAGCCGAAGCTAGAGGCTGATCTAACTTGCCCTTCATCCAGAATATCTCCGGTTTTATCATCAATCAGTTTATAATTTGCGCTTAGCTCTATCTGAAAACGTGAGGCCACATCATCGCCGCGAATACCCAAGCGGCGTTGGCGCAGGCGCGGATTTATTTCAAGGGTATGCTGTCCATTTGCACTTTGCCCAATGCGGTCGATCATGGCTTGCTTGATGTGGAATCCGGCTTCTTTATCATCAGGGTTGTCTCCGCCTAGTGCGTCTATACGAACATTGGCGTAGGATTGTCCGGCCAATCCAGTTTGGCTTTGATGAATGGGTGTAAAGCCGCAAGCTGTTAATGAGAGCAGCGTTAAAGCCAAGAGGGAGTGCGTAAATTTTTTCATCATGATGCTACTATATTGATAATTCGTCCGGGGACAATGATGACTTTTCTAACGGTTAAACCATCAAGGCTGCGTTTGACGGCATCATCGGCCATGGCTTTGGCTTCAATATCGTCTTTTGCGGTATTTTTCGCGATTTTAAGCTCCGAACGCCGTTTGCCATTGACCTGAATGGGGAGGGTTATCTCATCTTCAACAAGTAAAGCGGGGTCAGCTTTTGGCCATGGCGCATGATAACATAACCCATCGCCGCCAAGATGCGCCCAAGATTCTTCGGCAAGATGTGGCATAAACGGCGCAATCGCGCGGATTAAAATGCCGAGGGCTTCCATTTTTGCTGCGTCGACAGCTTTATATTTACCCAGTGCATTGGTTAGCTCATAAATCTGGGCGACAGATGTGTTAAAGCGAAAGGCGTCAATACCGGCCGTAATCTTATCGGCGGTTTTATGGGCAAAGCGCCGCAGATCAAGCGCTGCGCCTTGGGCCTCATTTGCAACGGTCATCGGGCCGAGCTCTGATTGAACATCATTCACCAGCGCCCAAATTTTATTGGCAAAACGCCACGCGCCAATCACGCCGCTTTCTGTCCATTCAAAATCGCGCTCGGGCGGGCTATCAGAGAGGACAAACCAGCGCGCGACATCTGCGCCGTAACCTTCGATAATATCATTAGGGTCAACGACATTTTTCTTCGATTTGGACATCTTAATGACGTCGCCTTTGGTGATGGTTTTTTTGCTTTTAATGTGGCGTAATTTATCGCCGTCCTCGATCACATCAGCGGGCATAACAAAGGCGCCGTCTTCATCGGTAAACACCGCATGTGTGACCATGCCTTGGGTGAATAGTCCGGCGAAAGGTTCTCCGCTCGGCAAATCAAGCAGGCCGCAATCACGTAGCCCGCGCGTGAAAAACCGTGCATAAAGCAAATGCAGTACAGCATGTTCAACGCCGCCGACATATTGGTCAACGGGCATCCATTGGCTGGCTATGTTTTTATCAAAGGGCGCATCATCTGTATTGCCACCGGCAAACCGCGCGAAATACCAAGAACTATCGGCAAAGGTATCAAGCGTGTCGGTTTCGCGCCGCGCGGGCTTGCCGCATTTATGGCAATCTACATGCTTAAATGTGGGATGACGATCCAGCGGATTTCCCGGAATGGTCAAGTCTATATTGTCATAAGGCAGGGCGACGGGCAGGGCGCTGTCTGGCACAGGCAACACGCCGCAAGCTGCGCAGTGAATAACAGGGATAGGGCAGCCCCAATAACGCTGCCGTGACACGCCCCAATCGCGCAGGCGGTAATTGGTGACCCCTTCGCCGAGGTCGAGCTCTGTGATTTTAGTAATGGCGGCTTGAATACCATCTGCTTTATTAAGTCCATTTAAAAAATCAGAATTAAATAATGTGCCTTCGCCTGTATAGGCTTCAGTGCCGACATCATAACTTGCCGCGTCTTCGCCGTTTGGCAGGACAACGGGGGTGACATCTAGATCGTATTTTCGCGCAAAATCTAGGTCGCGCTGGTCATGGGCGGGACAGCCAAACACAGCGCCCGTACCGTAACCCATAAGAACAAAGTTCGCTATCCAGACCGGAAGAGTTTTGTTTTCGTCGAATGGGTGTTTGACGCGCAAGCCTGTATCAAAGCCAAGCTTTGGCGCGGTCGCGATGGCTTCTTCGGTTGTACCTATTTTTGCGCAGTCGGCGCGGAAGGTAGCGATGTTAGGCAGGCGCTTTTCCATATTTTTGGTAATTGGGTGATCTGGCGAAAGAGCAATAAAGGATGCCCCGAAAAGTGTGTCGGGGCGTGTGGTGAACACTTCGGGGCCAGATGCAAAGTCTTGAGTTAATAAGCGATATATATCAATTTTTATTTGAGTGCTTTTGTCAGCGCCTACCATATTGGGTTCATCATCTGTAAAATTGAACTCTGGAGATAAATGCCACTCAAACCGCATTTGCAGCCCCTCAGATTTTCCAATCCAATTGGCTTGCAT
>CAZEOD010000004.1:0-3401 GCA_964513675.1 uncultured Caulobacterales bacterium
TGCGTAAGCGCCAGAAGTTTGCCCGCGCGTTAGAACAGGCCGAGCATCTTTATAATTTAGATGAAAAAAACCCAATTTTTCAGTCACATCTTGCCGTGGAACATATGCAAACGGGCAATCATGAAACCGCGCTAGAGCTTTTTGATAAGGTGTTAAAAACCGTGCCGCGTGACCCTATGACCCTCACATCCAAAGGCCATGCGCTGAAAACATTTGGTCATCATGAGAAGGCCGTGGAAAGTTACCAAGCCGCTTACCGCGCGCAGCCCGCGCATGGGGATGCTTATTATGGTCTTGCAAATCTGAAAACATATAGGTTTACAGATGATGAAATCACGCAAATGGACGCGCAAAGCGCGCGCGGCGATATTGGCTTTATGGACCGTGTGCATCTTTGCTTTTCACTCGGCAAAGCTTTTGAGGATCGTAAAGAGTTTAAACGCGCCTTTGATTTTTACCAAAAAGGCAATGATCTCAAGCGTTTGCAAACGCGCTATAAGCCGTCTGATATGAGCCGGGAATTAGAGGCGCAAATCGCCAGCTGCACATCGGAGCTTTTTCAGAAAAAAGAAGGCTTGGGGTGCTCGGCTCCTGACCCGATTTTTATTGTTGGACTCCCCCGTGCGGGCTCGACTCTGATTGAGCAAATTTTGGCGTCACATAGCCAGATTGACGGGACGCTGGAATTGCCAAATATATTATCTCTGGCCTATAAATTGCGCGGCCGCGATCCAATTTCTGTTGATGGGAAATATCCTAAAATTTTACATGATCTGACAGCGCAGCAGCTTAGGGAAATGGGCGAGCTTTATATTGAAGAGACCCGTATCCACCGTAAAAGCGCCGCATTTTTTATTGATAAAATGCCCAATAATTTCCGCCATATTGGATTAATCTCTTTGATCTTACCCCATGCGAAAATCATAGATGCCCGCCGCCATCCCATGGCCTGCTGCTTTTCCGGCTTTAAACAGCTCTTTGCTGAGGGGCAGGAATTTACCTATAGCCAATCTGATATTGGACATTATTACCGTGATTATACCGCGTTAATGCGCCATTGGGATCAGGTTTTACCCGAACGTATATTGCGGGTGCAATATGAAGATGTTGTAGCCGATATTGACACGCAGGTCCGGCGCATTTTGACCTATCTCGGCCTTCCCTTTGAAGCCTCTTGTGTCGAGTTTCACAAAACAAAACGCTCGGTTCGCACCGCTAGTTCAGAACAAGTCAGGCAGCCGATTTACACATCGGGTCTGGAGCAATGGCGTCATTTCGACCCTTGGCTTAATCCCCTAAAAACAGCACTAGGCCCGACATTGGAGACATATCATGTCTGATAATAAAGATTATACAGCCTATGATGAAGGGTTCTACGAAACAGATTACGAAGTGGGTCAGGATAATGTAGAGCCTTTTGGTCTTGATATTCACAACCCCGTCTTTTTCCTCAGCGCAGGTTTGGTCACTTTATTCTCTCTCGTGACCCTTATCTTCCCGTCGGTTTCAGGGGATATGCTGCAAGCGGCCAAGGCTTTCACCTTGCAAAAATTTGATTGGATGTTTGCCATTACGCCCGTCCTGCTTTTGCTTTTCTGTTTGTTTTTGGCCTTTAGCCGTTTGGGCCGTATTCGGATTGGGGGGGCTGACGCAAAACCTGAATTTACGCGGCGGTCTTGGGTCGCGATGCTATTTGCAGCAGGTGTCGGTGTCGGCTTTATGTTTTACGGAGCCGCCGAGCCTTTATCTTATTGGACGAATTACTTTGGCACGCCCTTAAACGCAGCCGCAGGATCGCCCGAGGCGGCGCGTTTAGCCTTTAGCGCCACGCTCTTTCATTGGGGCCTAGCCCCATGGGCCATTTATGCGATGGTTGGATTAGCGCTTGGATTTTTTGCCCATAGTAAAGACTTGCCTTTAACCATTCGCTCGGCCTTTTACCCCCTGCTCGGGGAGCGTATTTGGGGCTGGCCGGGTCATGTCATTGACTTATTGGCGGTGGTCTCAACTCTTTTTGGATTGGCGACAACAATCGGTATCGGCGCAACGCAAGCCTCTAATGGGCTGGGATCTATTATGGGCTTTACGCCGTCGACAGCCACGCATATTTGCCTGATCGCTATTATGACGGGCTTTGCCATCCTCTCTGTGCTGCGCGGGATGAACGGCGGCGTAAAGCTTTTGTCCAATATTAATATGACCTTGGCCTTTTTACTCATGGCCTTTGTTGTAATTGCGGGGCCGACTTTGGCAATTTTCACTGGGTTTTTTGAACATACGCTAAATTATATTAAAGATATGCCCGCTCTGACAAATTGGATTGGGCGCGAGGATAAGCAATGGTTTCATGACTATACGATTTTCTATTGGGCGTGGTGGATATCTTGGTCGCCTTTTGTGGGTATGTTTATTGCGCGGATTTCAAAAGGCCGCACGGTACGCGAATATGTGAGCATGGTCTTGCTCGCCCCTTTCGCCATATGTATTTTATGGTTCACGGCCTTTGGGGAAACCGTCATTAAACTTAACAAAGAGGGTCAGGGAGAGGTCGCCCAAGGCGTGTCTGATGCCTCTATGGTGTTATTTCAGATGTTAGAGGTGATGCCATTATCAGGCATAACCTCCATCACAGCGATATTCCTGCTCATTGTCTTTATTACAACCTCAGCTGATTCAGGCGCTTTGGTTGTCGATACGATTACATCGGGCGGCAAAACAAAAGCCCCGATTATTCAGCGCGTGTTTTGGGCGGCGATGTTAGGGGTTGTCTCCTCAACCTTATTATATGTGGGGGGGCAACAAGCCCTACAAACACTTCAAGCCGGCACGATTGCGGCGGCTTTGCCCTTTACATTTATATTGCTTGCTTGCTGCGTCAGCCTCTATAGAGGCCTGAAGTCAGAGCTTTAATTGTGAGGTAAGATGTCACAAACCACACCATCAACAAAGCAAGATAATGCCCTTATTGCCTTGCGGCAAATCATTCGGGCAACGGAGCTAAATTCGCGCGTCTTGGCGAAGCAATCAGGCCTTAATCCGTCGCAGCTTATTTTATTAAATTTGATTGAAAGAAAGAAACAAATCAGCCCAGGAGAGGCCGCTAAAACCATGTCGATTAGTCAGGGAACGGTAACTGTATTAGCTGAAAAATTAGCTGTAAAAGGGTTTCTGGCGCGCAGGAAAAGCGAAGAAGATAAACGGAAGTTTATTCTGACTCTGACAGATCAAGGGCTGGCGGCGATTAATTCTGCTCCTGATATGTTGCAAGAAAGATTTTTATACGCCTTTGGCAAAATGGAAAGCTGGGAGCAATCTTATCTTGTCGGCGCTTTAGAGCGCGTCGCGCTCATGCTGGATGCAGATGAACTTGACGCCGCGCCCGTTCTGGATATTGGACAAAT
>CAZEOD010000004.1:3501-10581 GCA_964513675.1 uncultured Caulobacterales bacterium
TTATTTTTTTAATAATTCCATTGCGCCAATGGTCATAGCTTCCACGCCTGTTTTCAGCGCTGCCTCTGGCTCTGGGGCAAAGAAGGGGGAGTGATTACCGGGCGGGTTCGGGCCGTCCCCTGCGGCGGCTTTTTCCATGGCTTTGCGGTTACTCCCGCCTGTCCAAAAAATGAGCGTCGGGATATCCGTATCGGCGCGGTGAAAGCGGGAGAAGTCCTCGCCGCCCATGCTGGGCGGGCGAGTATAGACGCGGTCTTCACCAAGCTGCTCTGAAATAGCGCCCATAACGCGCTGTGTTAAGGCCGGCTCGTTAAAGGTGGAGGGCGTATAATCTGCATCCATCTCGACAACCGGGTAAAGCGCTTCGGGAAGCCCGGCTGAGATTGCTTGTGCTTTGGCAATCCGGCGAATACCGTCGAGTAATGTTTTGCGCACATCATCTTTATAAGAGCGTACCGTGATTTGCAGATGCGCTTCATCGGGGATAATATTATGCTTATAACCCGCGTTAAAGGCGCCGACAGTGACGACGCCGGATTCAAGCGGGTTAAGCTCGCGGCTAACAAGGGTTTGCAGGGCATTTATGATTTGAGCGCCAATCACAATCGGGTCTTTGCCGAAATGCGGGGCCGAGCCATGGGCGCCGATGCCCTTGATATAAATATCAACGCTGTCAACATTGGCCAGTGCATAGCCTGACGTATAGGTGACATCGCCGGCTTTATCCCAGCCCGAGGTATGGGTGGCGAGGACGTAATCTGGTTTTGGAAATTTCTTATAAAGCCCCCCTTCCAGCAGAGCGAGCGCGCCGCCGCCGACTTCCTCTGCGGGCTGCCCGAGCAGGACGAGCGTGCCGGCCCATTTATCTTTATTCTGAATCAACTGCCGCGCCGCGCCGATTAAAATGGCCATATGGCTATCATGGGCGCAGGCATGCATGACGGGGGCCTCAACGCCGCGGTGATCGGTCGCCGTGACTTTGGAAGCATAGGGCAGGCCTGTCTTTTCTTCGAGCGGCAGGGCATCCATATCGGCGCGCAGCATCAGCGTGGGGCCGTCGCCATTTTTCAAAACGCCAATGACGCCGTAACCGCCAACCCCGTCGGCAACGCTGCCGACATCGGTTTTGACTTTTTCGCGCACCCATTTATCGCCCAAACCTTCGGTGACGGTAAAGCCAAGCGCGCGCCATTCTTTGGCCATGCGCGCGGCGCTTTCTTTCTCCAGATAAGACAGTTCAGGGTTTTCATGAAAATGCGTATAAAGATCGAGCACATAGTCATAATCGGCCTCGACAGCTTTATTCAGCGCGATGTCTTTTGCCGTAGCGGCGGCTGAAAGGCCGGTTGAAAGCGCTAAAAAACTTGCGGCAAAGGCCCATTTGAATTTTGTCATCTTATCATCCCTCTTTATTTTATAAGGTCAAAGTAACAATATTTACGGCGCACTGTCCATAGCGCGGATAGGGCGCGCTTTATCGGCGCATAAAACTACCAAGCAGACCGCGAATAATTTTCCGCCCCTGACGGCGCATGATTTGCCGCCCGACCAATTTGACTTCATGCATAACATGATCGCCCGCCGTTTTTTTGCGCCGGCCCGAGCGTGAACGGCTAGAGGGAGGCTTTTTCTTCGTCTTTACGGCGGCGGTTTCGGGCTCCGCGGCCGCTTTTTCCTGTGCAGCGTTAACATCCGCGCGTTTTTGGCTGAGGATTTCTTCGGCGGATTTACGGTCAACGCTTTCATTATATTTGCGGCCCATATCGCTCTGTTCCATGACTGCGGCGCGCTCGGCTATCGTGATCGGGCCGAGGCGAGAGGCTGGCGGGCGAACAAGGGTTTGCCCAACGACTTGCGGGCGGCCTTTGCCGTCCAGCATAGAGACAAGAGCCTCACCGACACCAAGCTCAGAGATCACCTCTTCTGTGTCAAATTTTGGATTCGGCCGAAAAGAATCGGCAGCGGCCTTGATGGCTTTTTGCTCTTTCGGTGTATAGCCGCGCAGAGCATGTTGTATGCGATTACCGATTTGGCCCAAAACATCATCGGGGATATCGGCGGGGTTTTGCGTCACAAACCAAACCGAGACGCCTTTGGAGCGGATCAGGCGCGAGACTTGTGTGATCTTTTGCACAAGCGCCTTGGGGGCATCTTCGAAAAGCAAATGGGCTTCGTCAAAGAAAAAGGCCATGACGGGTTTATCGGGATCACCCACTTCGGGGAGGGTTTCGAAAAGCTCACTCATCAGCCAGAGCAAAAATGTGGCGTAGAGGCGCGGCGCGTTAATCAATCTATCAGCGGCCAAAATATTGACCATACCAGCGCCGTCTTGGGTTCGGATAAGGTCTTGTAGGGCAAGGGCAGGTTCGCCGAAAAATTGATCTGCCCCTTCACGCTCTAATACGAGAAGATTACGGATGATCGCGCCAACGGATTGACTCGTGATATTGCCATATTCCAGCGATAAATCTTTGCTGTTCTCTGACACAAAAATTAAGGTCGCGCGCAGGTCTTTCAGGTCAACAAGCGGCCATTCATTATCTTCAGCTACATCAAAGGCGATATTCATAATGCCTTCTTGCACGTCGGTTAGCTCCATAAGCCGCGAGAGAAGCATGGGCCCCATTTCTTCGATGGTTGCGCGAATAGCATGGCCTTTTTTGCCAAATAAATCCCAAAAGGTAACGGGCATGGCGCTATAATCATAAGGCGCGAGGCCGATCGTTTCAGCGCGGGCCATAAGTTTGTCATGAAGTTTATGATCTGTGCTACCCGATTGTGATAAGCCCGATAAATCACCTTTCACATCGGCGCAGAAAACGGGAACGCCGGCTTTGGAAAAGCCTTCAGAGAGGATTTGCAAGGTCACCGTTTTACCTGTGCCTGTCGCCCCCGCAATAAGCCCGTGGCGATTGGCGCGATTAAGCAGCAGCGCCTGCGAAACACCGTCCGTATCTTTACCGATAAAAATTGTGCTCATCCTTGGACTCCCATTTCATAATATGTTTAAGGCATGAAAAAGGGCGGCGCAATGCTACCGCCCACAGATAATGAGTCAGGGCCAGCTTTACTCAGCGCTTACAAGTCCGCATTGTCTCCGCTCGGATTTAATTTGCTTGGTCAAGCGAATGGCATTTTGTGAATAGGCTTCGGTGACCGATCCGCTATTTACGGTTTTGCCGCGTAGCGTGCTAACATCTTCGCATAAATGAAAGACCCGGGGCGAGGCGGACCTCTTTTTGCCGTCCTTGGGCGCAATCCAGTAAACCACGTCCAGACCATTGGGGTTGGCTTCGCTCTTGGTTGCCTCTGCAACGGCGGCTGAATCGTCAGCAATATTTTGCGCTTGCTCGGCCACGGCGGGCGAGCAGGCGGTTGTCGGCTCATTGGCTTTTATTTGCGCGGCGCAGGCTGTCATATCCTGCGTATATTGCTCGGTTGATGGTGGTTTGAAATCAATCCCAACCGTCGTTGCGAGTAAAGCCAGAGCGACCCCGACGCCGCCGGCAATTTTCTTGTTCTTCGGATCCATGTCTTTATCAAGGAAAATCAGGATCAGCAGCGGCAGGAAGGCCAGAACGGTGATGATCGCGCCGAGCTGGTTTTGGATGAAGAATTTGATCCCGTCTTCTTTACTGGCGGGGTCATGCCGATTGGCCTTTTTCCACATCACGCTACCGGCAATGGCGAAAACCGCAATCACGACTAATAGCCCGATGAGCAGGGCGAGATTGCCTTGGTCAAACTTATTTTTAAGCAGTAATATGATGCCTAAAATTTCTGTGCCAATCGCAATAGTCCATGAGACGCCGGCAAAGAGGCGCAGTTTTTTAGCCGAGGCTTTTTGCCCCTGAGAGGCCGCCCATGCATTCGTAATATCTATTTTTTCGGATGGTGTATCTGGAACGGTTTTTTTGTCGTTCATTTTATCTCTCCCTGTAATCCCGCAGCCTACATAGAGGGTGACGCCTAGCTGCGCAATCATTAAGGGAAGATGAACGGGCCCCATAACCACTCAAGATTGGCTCAAGACTGGCTTAAGGCCCGTGACTGTATTATAATTTGCGGCGCGTTATTTTTCGGCAGCTTTCAACCCTTCCATGATTAATTCGGCGGCTTTATCGACGCCTTCCCAACCCAAAACTTTGACCCATTTATCAGCTTCAAGATCTTTGTAATGGTTGAAGAAATGCGGAATACGGTCTTGCAGAACCTGCGGAAGATCTTTGTAGGTTTTAATTTGCTCATAATATTGCGTCAGCTTTGAGTGGGGAACTGCGACGATTTTCTCGTCAATGCCGGCCTCATCTTCCATCATTAAAACACCAACAGGGCGTGCGCGCACAATACAGCCGGGCATCAGCGGGCGTCGCCCAACGACGAGAACATCCGTCGGGTCACCGTCATTTGAAAGCGTATGCGGAATAAAGCCGTAATTACATGGGTAGCGCATGGCCGTATAGAGAAACCGGTCAACGAACATTGCGCCGGAGTCTTTATCCATTTCATATTTGATCGGTTCGCCGCCCAAAGGGACTTCGATAATCACATTAATATCATGCGGTGGATTTTCGCCGGCTTTAATCTTTGTCACGTCCATGGGTATATCCTGTCAAAAGCCATTTATTTGATGTGCGGCCAATTAGCAGGACACGCCCGCATTGTGAAGCGACATTTCGCATATTAATGCCGAATATACACAGGCCGTTATATCGTACTCCAAATTGCCCAAATGCCGGATAAGATCATTAAAATGCCGATTATAATATTAAACGCCTTTGCGAGGCGAGGCTCTGAGAGCCAGTTACGGATTTTTCCGGCACCGTAAGCATAAGCGCTAAGACCTAAAAGCTCTGTTATCGTCACAGTGATAAGCATGAGGCTCAGCTGCGGAAGAAGCGGTTTATCTGCGACAAAAAAGGCAGGCAAAAGCAAGCCAAAATAGACAAGGGGCATCGGGCTTGAGAGCTGTAGAATAATGCCGCGAATATAAAGTTTGGATTGCGGCGGCGCATCTGCCGCTGATTTATTTGCATCTGGCAAAGGACCGAATATGATCGAGATTGCGAGATATAAAATTACTAAAAGCCCGATGGTTTTCAGGCTTAAGAGCGCATTAGGAAATCCGTCTAAGAGCGCGGCGGCGCCTGTCGCGGCAAGGCATAGCCATATCACATTTGCGCTGGCCACGCCGAGCGCCGGCAAAAGAGCGGGGCGAAAGCCGTAACGAAAGGCGGACGCCAAGACGAGGCCAACCGCCGGGCCGGGTGTTAGCCCTCCGAGGCCAAACAGCACGACAAGTGATATCCAAAGATCAAGTGACATAAGCCGCGCTTTAAGGGGCGGATGATAAAGCGTCAAATATGAAACGGCGTTATCCTGAAACTTTCCTACGCTTTAGCTTGATTTGCATGTAAGACTGAGGGGCAGGAGAGGTGTTTATGACGCAAGATATTATCGAGCTTGAAACAGATTATTTGATTATAGGCAGCGGCGCTGTTGGCATGGCCTTTGCCGATATCATCATTGAAGACTCGGATAAAAAAATCATTATTGTCGATCAATATGCCAAACCGGGCGGGCATTGGAATGCCGCTTATCCCTTTGTAACCCTGCATCAACCCTCGCGGTTTTACGGGGTCAGCTCGCGTGAGCTTAGCCAAGGCTTGCAAGATAAAATTGGGCTGAATAAAGGTCTTGGCGATTTAGCAACAGGGCCAGAAATTTTGGCTTATTTTGACCATGTGATGCGGCATCAATTTTTGCCAACGGGCCGCGCGTCATATTTTCCTTTATGCCATTACGCGGGCGAGGGGTGTTTTTCGCATAAAATCAGCGGCCAGAGCTACCGTGTGAAAGCCGCGAAAATAGTGGATGCGACACATTTAAAAACCAGCGTGCCGTCCACGCATAAACCTCAGTTTAAAATTGATGACGGCGTGACATTTATGCCGCTGAATGAGCTTGTGAACATTACAACGCCGCCGGAAGGATTTGTTGTGATTGGGGCCGGGAAAACCGGCATTGACGCCTGTTTATATCTTTTGGAATTGGGGGTTGATCCGCGAAATATCCGCTGGATCATGCCGCGCGATGGCTGGCTACTGAACCGAAAAAACACCCAGCCTGATCCCGCGTTTTTTGAATTTACGCTTGGGGCGCAAGCGGGGCAATTTGAAGCTATTGCGGCGGCTACGTCGATAGAGGATATGTTCAGCCGGCTTGAAGCCTGCGGCTATTTTCTGCGCTTGGATAAGAATGTGCGTCCAACAATGTTCCACGGGGCGACGATTAGTGAATTAGAGCTTGAGGCGCTGCAAAGCTTGCTGCCGAATATCATTCGTATGGGGCGCGTCACCCATATAAAAGAAAATGAGATTATTCTGGACGGCGGCGTCGTCCCGACATCTTCGGCTATTGTTCATGTTGATTGTTCGGCGCGGGCCGTGATGAATGAAGAGATTAAGCCCATATTTCAAGGCGATCTGATTACGCCGCAAATGATCCGTTCTTATCAACCCGTCTTTAGCGCGGCTTTCATTGCCCATGCCGAATTAACGCGCGCTACAGAGGCCGAGAAAAACGATGTTTGCGGCGTCGTGCCTTTGCCTAATCATGACACGGATTATATTCGCTTCACCCATGCGACCATGATGAACCAATATAAATGGGGCCAAGATAAAGAGCTGCGCAAATGGTTGGTGACGAACCGTCTCGATGGATTTAGTGCGATGGTCGCCAATGTGAAACCCGAAGAGACGGAGAAGCGCGAGATTTTATCGCGCCTTCGCCAAGCTGTCATGCCGGCGGGACTGAAACTTACGCAGTTTTTACAGCAGATTTAACGGCTGCGTTAAGGGGCGTTTCGCGGTCTGGACCCGCTATTTCTGCCAAAGTTACCGCCTGTTTTGCCGCCGCGTTTCGGGCCTGTTTTGCGGCCTGTGTTTTTACGTTTCGGGGACGCCCATCCGCCGCCGCTATTGCCGCCGCCTTCATTTTGACGGGCCCGCCCTTTTGCGCCAGAGGAATGTCTATCTGAGGAATGTCTGGCTGAGGATTGTCCAGATGAAGATCGTCCAT
>CAZEOD010000004.1:10591-45885 GCA_964513675.1 uncultured Caulobacterales bacterium
GCTGGGTTCTGGCCTGAGTTGGCTTGGCGTGGGCTGGCTTGGAGCGCGCAGGTTTCGCGCGCGGCGTATCGGGCCTGTCAGATCGCGGCGGGCTGGAGCGCTCATCATTATTGGCGCGTGGTTTGCGCTTGAAAGATGATGATTTATTCTGCGGTCGTCCGCTGGATGAAGGCCGATCATCATTTGATTTATAAGACCGCTTGCCGCCTTTGCCCTTAGGTTTAAAGTCTTTTGATTTGGGTCTGAAATCATCAGATGATTGGCGGCGCTCACGGCGATCACCGCTTGCGGAGGCCCCGCTGCCTTGCGCATTTTCTGTCCCAGACTTTCGCCGAACAGATTTATCAGCGCCCGTATCGGAGCGCTCGGGCCGTATCTCGCGCGGTTTGCGCGGCTGGCCTGCTTTTTGGCGTTTCCGTTCGGCCCGGCTTGGGTTTTTCGGGTCCGTGTTTTTTCTAGGCCGGCTCCGCGGCTCATCAATGACCTCTGCGCCGTTATTATGCTCCGCTGTGTTTGAGCTCCCTTTGCGGTGACGGCTTGGCCGTGATTTGCGGTCTTTTTGACGGCGGGCCGGCGGGCGCTCTGCTGCGGGCGGCTTTTCGAGAGCAGGGCGTTTTTTAAGCGCCTTGGACTGTTCGGCAAAATCATCCGGCAGGGGATCAACGGCGATTGTTTGTTTCAGAATTTTCTGAATATCTTTTAAATAAGCCTTTTCATCAGGCGCTACGAAAGAAATCGCAATACCGGCTTCGCCGGCGCGGCCTGTGCGGCCAATGCGGTGAACATATTGTTCGGGAACATTTGGAATTTCAAAGTTAAAGACATGGCTGACGCCGCGAATATCAATGCCGCGCGCGGCTACATCTGTCGCGATCAGGAATTTAACCTCGCCGTCTTTAAAGGCCGTTAGGGCGCGTGTGCGCTGGGACTGGGATTTATTGCCATGTATGGCGCGCGCATCCAGCCCAATCGTTGCGAGGCGCTTAACAACGCGGTCAGCCCCATGTTTCGTGCGCGTAAAAACCAGAGCGCGGTCAATCGCGGAGTCTAGCAATTTGATCGAGAGTAAGTTTTGTTTCTCGGTCTTGGTCGCGTAAATGATGCTTTGCTCGACGCGCTCTGCGGTCGTTGATTCCGGCGTGATGGAGATTTTAACGGGATTGGTTAAAAATTGCGCGGCAAGATTAGAGATTGATTTCGGCATAGTCGCGGAAAAGAAAAGCGTTTGCCGTTTTTCGGGGAGGAGCGGAATGATTTTGCGGAGCGTATGAATAAAGCCCATATCCATCATTTGGTCGGCTTCATCTAGGATAAGATATTCAACAGCATTTAAATGGATAATTTTTTGGCCCAAGAGATCAAGCAAGCGCCCCGGTGTGGCGACAATCACATCATTGCCAGGGACAAGCTTTCGGACTTGTTTCGAAATTGGCACGCCGCCAAAAATCACAGTCGAGCGAAACCCGTCAATATGGCGCGCATAGTTTTTCATGCTCTCGCCAATTTGGCTGGCGAGTTCGCGGGTCGGCGAGAGGGCTAAAACGCGGGTGCTGCGTTTCGGCGCAGGCAAAGGGTCGTCGGCGATATGGCTTAAAATCGGTAAAGAGAAGGCCGCTGTTTTCCCCGTCCCTGTTTGTGCAATCCCTTGAATATCGCGGCCCCGCAAGATTTCAGGGATGGCTTGCTGCTGAATGGGCGTCGGTGTTTCATAACCGATTTTATCAAGGGCAGATGCGATATGGCGCGACAGATTTAAATCTGAAAACCGCGTAGCTATATGTGTCATAAAGGCTGTCATATGGTTTATTTAACGGCCCTTAAGGGGCACGAAAAATTTTAAAGTTATATCGCCCATATTCGGGCGCAACGTGGGCAGCCTCTAGGGGCATATGGGCTGGCTGTCAAATCATGGCTGATAAATCTAGCTTTGCAGCGGCGGCAGGCCGTAAAATCGGGGTGACATTGCGGCTAAGGCGTGTATAGGGACGAGATATACAGATAGCGCTTCATCCGCGAAGTGCATGAGATAACAAATAATGAGGTTAAGCTCATGAAAATGAACGGCAATGAAATTAAACCGGGCAATATTATCAAGCACCAAGATACGCTCTGGGTGGCGGTGAAATGCAATGCGGTTAAACCGGGCAAGGGCGGCGCTTTTAATCAAGTCGAGCTGAAGAACTTACTCGACGGACGGAAGCTGAATGAACGGTTTCGCGCTGCTGAAACGGTTGAACGTGTCCGCCTAGATCAAAAGACCCATAGCTTTCTTTATGACGATGGAAACTTCCTTGTTTTCATGAACGGGGAAAATTATGAGCAGATTAATTTGGGTAAAGATTTTGTCGGCGACCGTGCGGTATATCTGACCGATGGGATGAATGTTGAGCTTGAATTTTATGAAGATAAGCCCATTTCTGTGAGCTTGCCCGACCAAGTCATTTTGGCCGTAGAAGATACAGAGCCTGTGGTTAAAGGGCAAACGGCCGCAAATTCTTTTAAGCCCGCGACATTAGAAAATGGCGTGCGTACAAATGTGCCGCCTTTCATCTCGATTGGCGAGCGTCTTGTGATTAACACCGAAGACGGCGCTTATGTTAAGCGTGCGGATTAATTAGGCCTCAATATTATGAATATGAAAACGTCGTCTGCGATCATGTCGATCATGCAAAATGCGGCCCGCAAAGCGTCTCGGGGGCTGTTGCGTGATTTTGGTGAGGTTGAAACTCTACAGGTATCGCGCAAGGGGCCAGCTGATTTTGTCTCGCGCGCGGATAAAAAAGCCGAGGATGTTATTTTTGAAAATCTGCGCCGTGACCGTCCGGGTTATGGCTTTTTAATGGAAGAATCCGGAGAGATTGCCGGGACAGATAAAACCCATAGATTTATTGTCGACCCGCTCGATGGTACGACGAATTACCTGCATGGTATTCCGCATTTTTCGGTCTCTATTGCGCTTGAGCGAACAGAGGACGGCATTTCAGAGATCGTTGCGGGCCTTGTTTATAACCCGATTACGGATGAAATGTTCTTTGCTGAAAAAGGGCGCGGCGCGTTTATTAATGACGGTACACGCGGCGGCGCAGATCGCCGCCTTCGTCCGTCCAAACGCGATATTTTTACCGATAGCCTATTTGCTACGGGTATTCCGTTTTTAGGCAAAACAGGACATGCAAAATTCTTAAAAGAGCTACATCAAGTCATGGGCGCCTGTTCCGGTGTGCGCCGTATGGGCTCGGCGGCGCTGGATTTGGCGTGGACAGCGGCTGGCCGTTATGATGGCTATTGGGAACGTGATTTATCGGTATGGGATATTGCGGCGGGCGTTTTAATTTGCCGCGAAGCCGGGCTTGATGTTGAAAGCCTATCTGGCGGCGATGTTCTCACGGCCTGTGATCCGCTTGTAACCAATTCTGACCTTATGGAGCCTCTGCGTCAGCGTTTACAGTAACGGCCTCAACGCCTTTTGTGCTCATAGTTAGCTTATAGACATAAAAAGCCAAAGCGGCGCCGATTAATTGCACTGCGATGAAAGCCGGCGCATCTATCGGGCGTATGCCGGCGAATGTATCGGATAAACTGCGCGCAAGCGTGACGGCGGGATTGGCAAAGCTCGTGGAGGCCGTAAACCAATAAGCGGCGGTAATATAAAGCCCAACGACCATTGGGACCGCCGTAGGATTTGTTTTCAGCGTTGCAAAAATCACCCACATTAATCCAAATGTTGCTATGATTTCCGAGATCAGCTGAGCGGGGCCTGAGCGCATTTTTTGTGACAGCTGGATTATATCCGTATCAAACATCGCATGGGCGATCCAAACGCCCAAGATGCCGCCCATGATTTGCACCACTGTGTAAAGACAAGCGAGCCGCGTTGTTATATCTCCGCTGAGGCGAAAGCCTAAGGTGACGGCGGGGTTAAAATGCGCGCCGGAGATGGGGCCGAGCATGGTAATCAGGACAATTAATATTGCGCCGGTCGGAATTGTATTTCCGAGTAGCGCAATGGCGACATTCCCCCCCGCGAGGGTTTCGGCCATAATGCCAGACCCAATAACGGTCATCAGCAAAAAAGCTGTGCCGATAAATTCAGCCCAAAGTTTCTGTTTATTGGAATACATAAAGGCCCCTTAGGCGTCGTCTAAGCCATGTCGCAAATAACAGTGTCGAGCAGGCTTTGGCAGGCCTCTGGCTGTCCGCCGCAGCAATCTTCCATCAAAAAAGATAAAAGACCGCGCAGCCCCGAGATATCAGCAAAATATCTGATGCTGCGGCCCTCGCGCTGTTTTCGGACAAGACCCGCTTGGTGCAAAATCATCAAATTGGTCGACATGGTATTTTGTTTAATATCCAGCGCGGCGCCAATATCGCCCGAGACGATGCCGTCTGCGCCGGCCTTAATCAGCAGCCGTAATGTCTGAAGCCGAATAGGCTGCGAGAGCGCAGAAAATGATGTTGTTGCAATATTTATATCCATATATCATGAATAATTGATATATTAAAAAAGACAATGATAAAATAGGCCTTTGGTGGATATATTATCAACTGCGGGATAGGGACAGGGACAGGGACAGGAACAGGGACAGGAATGGGGGAGAGGATTGTGATGTTAAAATATCCGCCCCATAGGCGGCGGCCCTCAAAGGATAATAGCGCATAAAAAAGCCGCCCCTAATGATGAAGGGCGGCCATCTGTTTAAATATCGGTGAGAGGGCTAATTCTCTGTTTGCGGTTTAAACAAGCTTTCAAGCGTATGCGTCTTTTGCACATCAGCTTGCTGCGCCGGAACCGTATCATCTACGGATTTAAGGCTATCGCCGTCACTCGTAATACCCGCAGCTTCGTCTTGTTTGGCTTTTTTCTCGGCCGCGATACGCACAAAACTATCGAGGTCAATTTGCGAGCATAGGCCCAATGACACAGGGTCTGTTGGATTAATCAAAGATATCTTCCAATGTGTCCGGTCACGAATGGCTTTAATGGTCGGTTTGGTTGTGCCGATAAGTTTTGAAATTTGCGCATCTGTGATCTCAGGATGGTTGCGGACAAGCCATGCAATCGCATCCGGTCTGTCTTGGCGGCGTGATAGGGGTGTGTAGCGCGGCCCTTTGCGCTTCTTTTTATCTGGCGCGGGTGTGCTTTCAAAGGCATTTGCTTTGAGCGCATAATTTGAGCTCGCCTCACCTTTTTCAATTTCACTGCGATCAAGCTGCCCATTGGCAATTGGGTCTGCGCCGCGAATCCCCGCCGCAACATCCCCGTCTGCAATGCCTTCGACTTCGAGAATATGCAGGTTACAAAATTCTGAAATTTGCTTGAAAGTCAGGCCGGTATTATCAATCAGCCAAACGGCGGTTGCCTTTGGCATTAAAATCTGTGTCATGGTTAGCCTCCAATTCAGCGAGCGTGGCATCATAAGACGCGGTTTCTAACGCCGCGTGCTTTATGATGTTCAGCCATTAAAAAAACCCGGCTCGGCCGGGCTGTTTTGCGGTATTTCCGCGTGATAATCTAACTATAAACCAGCTTTAACTATAATGCAAGCCGCAGGCTTAAGCCCCTTGTCGGGGGCGTGGAAATAACGGTAAATAGACGTGAGAGACGGCATGACTGATTCGCATTTAGATGATAACAAATCCCACGGTGAGGATTATAGGGTGGGGCAAGACCTTTATGCAGCCTCCGTTGAGGATATGCGCGCTTGGGCGGAGGCTTTACGCCGCGAGATCATTCGATTAGACGCCGAAATTGAGAAAAAACAACGAGAACGGGCTGCGGCGGATTCAATTTTTAAAAAACCAGATTAAATGGCGTAAGCTTTGCAACACTCAAAGCAAATATAATAAGATGTGCCAAATCTGCATTAGGGGCGGCGGCGCAAGCGGTTCAGGCAAAGGATATAAGAAAAGATGAGTCTAACATCTCCCACATTGACGCAAGTTATTGATACATTGACACCGCAGGCGGAAGAGCGTTTGCTTGAATTTACCAAGTCTGAGCTTTTTGAAAAAACCTTCCGTGAAGGTATGGATATGGTCGAAGAAACGGCCGCCTATCTTGATGGCCCCGGGCGGCAAGATAGCCATGCCCTTGGGAAGCAAGACGCTTTGATATATGCCTCGCAAAGCATGAAACTGACAACGCGCTTGATGCAGGTAGCAAGTTGGCTGCTTGTGCAGCGGGCTGTGAAAACAGAAGAAATGGCCATATCTGAAGCCCGCGCCGCGAAATATCGTCTGGTCTCAGAGAATAAAAAAGAGGGTGAATTGAGCTTTTCTGACCTCGCGAAAAATTCTTATGCGCTGCCCTCTATCTTGCTTGATTTATTGGCGCGCTCCCAAGCGCTTTATGAACGCATTTCCCGGCTTGACCGCAGTCTTTACGGATCTATTGCGGCGCAAAAAGGCAATACGGTCGCCGATCAGATGAGCCGACTTGAAACAGCATTTAGCGCTAAACACTAGCCGCCATATATCCGAATATGTTTTGACAAAAAGGCGGTTTAATCGGCTTTTGTCCCATCTCGGAATAAGCGCCCTTTTTCTGTGATGAGAACCACGCTTAGCGAGGCCGCGCCCAGAATAACATATCCTGCCAAAACGGGAATGACTGTTCCGTTATATTGCCCTGCAACCAATAGCCCAATGAAGCTCGACACCGTCGATGTTGCAAAGCCATAAGCGGCGCTTCCCGTGCCGGCTAATTTGCCCAGCGGCTCCATTGCCAGCGCCGAGAAATTTGCGCCAACCATGCCAAAACAGCCAAATGTTAACGCAAAAATTGGGAAGAATAAGATTAATTTTGGCCCGAAAATATGGGCGCAAATAACATTAAGCAGCGATAAAATTATAAAGGCGATCAAAGCGATATGGCTAATGCGGCGCATACCATATGTCTCGACAATGCGGGAGTTGACGAAATTCACAATCGTTAGGGTTGCTGCGATTCCGGCAAACCACAAGGCGAAATAAGCCTCTTGGTCAAAGACCTCTGAGAAGATTTGCTCGGATGCGCCAATAAAGGCGAAAAGCGCGCCAAATAAAACCCCGCTGGCGAGCATATAGCCGAGGGTGACGGGGGTTGTGATAACCTGTTTGTAACCGCTGGCGATGACATGGGGCTTTAAGGCGCGTTGGTCTTCGGGTTTTAAGGTTTCCGGTAAGCGTAATTCTATCCATCCCCAAACAATGAGTCCAGCCACACCTAAAACGCCAAATGTCCAGCGCCAGTCGGTAATAAGAAGAATAATTTGGCCGAGCCCCGGGGCGGCAATAGGGACGATCATAAAAATAGTCAGAACAAGCGACATGATACGCGCCATGCCCCGACCTGCATAAAGGTCGCGGACAATAGACGCGGCGGTAACGCGAATACCGGCCGCGCTAATGCCTTGTAAGCTTCGCAGCACAAGCAGACCCACAAAGCTCGGCGCGAACATACAGGCAAAACCGCAGATAATATAAAAAATAAATGAGACACGCAGGATGATTTTCCGTCCAAAACGATCTGATAATGGCCCCGCAAAAAGCTGCGGAACGCCAAAGCCGAGAATATAGGAGAAAATAATCCATTGCTGTTGATTGCCGGCCGGAACGTCATAATGGGCGGCAATTTCATCAAGGGCCGGTAGCATCGTGTCAATCGCGAGGGCATTGAGCGCAAGGCAGAAGGCGATCATTGCAACAAGTTCGCGCGAGCTAAGCGGGCCGCCCCAAGGCGGGGGGCGCTTAATCATATCACGCGGTTTTTTGTCCATAAATATGTCTTTGAGTGCTTATATGGGTAAAAAAAAAGCGGCCCACCCGGACCGCTTTTCTGGTTTTGAATAGGTATAAAGCTTACACAAAGCCTTTAAATTTATCTTTGAAGCGAGACACGCGTCCGCCGCGGTCCATAAGCTTCGCATCACCGCCGGTCCAAGCGGGATGTGTTTGGGAATCAATATCAAGAACCAAACGATCGCCCTCTTTACCATAAGTGCTGCGCGTTTGATATTCTGAACCGTCAACCATTTGGACGGTAATCGTATGATATTCTGGATGTATATCTTTTTTCATGGGTCTTACTCCTGCTGCCACGGGATTACTTTTGTGCGTCCCCCGCAGATGAAAGCGGGCTATATAGTCCCGCTCCGAAGCTGTCAATCACAGGATGCGAGAAAGCCAATTAATATGGCACAGAGACAGGCAATCCCGCCGCTTTCCACGCATTAAGTCCGCCGTCCATATGGATGATATGTTTAAAATTGAGATCTTTAAGCATGGCAAAGGCTAATAGGCTCCGATCACTATCATTACAGTGAATGAGGTAAGTCTTATTGGGGTCAAGATTTTTGATACGGCGCGTAAAATGGGGGCTATTAAAATTGATGAAATGGGCGGCAACAATGAATCCGCTTTTAATTTCATCTTGTGTGCGCACATCAAGGACAATCGTTTCGGGATGTGTTTCTAAAAATGCCCGTGATGAGACGGCATCAAGATGATCTATTATACCGTCATTTATAGAGGTTTGAGAGGGATATCCTGTTTGCTCCGCGCGGCTTTCCGGCGTAAGAGCGGTGGCCATGGCTGTCAAAATCACCGCGAAAAGGGCTAATCCTACTTTATTTATTGCTGACATGTGTCTCACCAGCCTTTCTTGTTAATGTGTTATACATACGGGCCACATGTTATTAAGGATTGCAAGGCAATTAAAGCCCATGAATTAACAATATTTATTAACATGTTAAGTAGATTTAACATGTATCATTAAAGATTGCAAGGCAATTAAAACCGTATGACCCTGCAATAATAGCGCTTAAATACATATGAGTTATATAACTCAGAGGCATAATTTTGCGCCAATAGCCCTTTCTTTTGTATTTACTTCGCAGCTGTGCAAACTTAGGCCAAGTCAATAGCAATAACAGCAAGGCGAGGGGCTTTATGTTATCCGTTTTAGATATTTTTCGTGTTGGTATCGGCCCATCAAGTTCCCATACGGTCGGGCCTGTGCGGATTGGTGCGCGCTTTGTCAAAAGTCTGATCCGGGAAAAGCTCATAGATCAAACCGCAAAAATTGTGGTCGAATTACAGGGCTCCTTGGCCTTTACCGGACATGGACACGCGACGCCCAAAGCGGTGATGCTCGGCCTTCTCGGCTTTGAGCCTGAAACGCTTGATCCCGTGAAAGCCGAGGCGGCCGTAGCGCGTATTCATGAGCAGCATAAGCTTTCTTTGGGGGGCGTGGTCGATATTGACTTTGATCCTGCTCTTCATATTGTTTTTGATTATGAGACCCGCCCAGAGCTGCATCCGAATGGAATGGTGGCTAAAGCTTTTAACGCGGGGGGAGCATTACTGCGCGCGCAAAGCTATTACTCCACGGGCGGCGGATTTATTGCATCGAAACGTCAATTAGAAACACCGCTTGAGAATGACCTTGTGACGCCAGATAGCAATGTGCCTTATCCTTTTGCCTCTGCGGCAGAGCTTTTGGCAATATGCGCCGATCAGAATTTACATGTGCATGATGTGATTTACGCAAATGAAGACGCTAAACGCGCGCGCGCGGAAACGGATATGAGGCTTGACCGTATTTTTGATGTTATGATGGCCTGTATTAATCGGGGGCTGAACCGCGAAGGCATTTTGCCCGGCGGGCTTGAGGTCAAACGCCGCGCCCCGGGCATTTGGCAGAAATTACACGGCGCACCGGCGTCAAATGAACGCGAGCAGCTTTTTGATTGGCTCAATGTATATGCCATGGCCGTGAACGAAGAAAATGCGGCGGGCGGGCAAGTTGTAACCGCCCCGACAAATGGCGCGGCCGGAATTATTCCGGCCGTGCTGCGGCATTACTGTGCGGGCGACATAAGGCTCCAAGAAAATCCATCGGCGCAAAATATACGTAAATTCCTGTTAACAGCGGGCGGTATTGGCTTGCTCTATAAGCAGCGCGCGTCGATATCTGGTGCGGAGATGGGCTGCCAAGGCGAAGTGGGTGTGGCTTGCTCTATGGCGGCGGGCGGGTTGGCCGCTGTTTGGGGCGCGACGCCGGAGCAAGTGGCCTCTGCCGCTGAGATCGGGATGGAGCATAATTTGGGCCTAACCTGTGACCCTGTGGGCGGGCTGGTTCAAATTCCCTGTATTGAGCGAAATGCAATTGGCGCTGTGAAAGCGGTAAATGCGGCGCGGCTTGCGCTTCATGCCTCCGGCCAAATGAAAGTAAGTCTGGATCAAGTCATTGAAACCATGCGCCAAACGGGGCTGGATATGTCATCGAAATATAAAGAGACGAGCCAAGGCGGCCTCGCGGTTAATGTTGTCGAGTGTTAAGGGCGTGCGCGTCTTAGGCGGCGGGGCTTATCCGCCTTTGACGGGTTTTATATAAATCATATATTAGCCCTATCATAATCGCGGCAGCGAGCAGGGGGGCGAACCAGATTGGCAACGCCCAAATACCGGCTGCGAGCCAATCATTCAGGACAATATAAAAGAGCGGGGCGATGGTAAGGGGCAGCAAAAGCGCGGCGGCCGGACGCAGCGCCAATAGCGGTATAAGGCTGCATAGATACCAAGGGAATAAAACGGGGCTAAGCAAAAGCGGGACGCAGAGGGTTAAGCTTATAGCCGTGATGAGGCGGCCTGCCGCGGCAAGCCCTGCACTGATAGAAAACCCGATAAGCGCAAGGCCGCCGAGCATGGCGGCAAAGCCGATTTTGTTTAAACCTGCGCCGCGGCTGAGAGCTTCAAGCCATGGGTATAGCGGCGCGCCGCCGCGCCATTTATCAAAAAATGTCGGCAGCAAACCTAAAGGCTGATAACCAAGGTGAAAGGCTCCAAGATAAATAAGATACCATGTTAAGGCCGCGCCAATAAATAATTTAAGCGCCTGTTTTGGCCAGAGGAAGAAGAGTAAAGGCCCCGCAATTAAGGCCGGAATAAATTTCACCGTCGCGGCGAGGCCGATGATAATACCGGCCCAAAGCGGTTTTTTTATTTGCACGCACAGCAGAGCGGCTGTGATACCAAGCGCGCAGAAAATATCGACATGCGCGCCAATCCCTGTTTCTAATAATAAAAGCGGATTAAGCGCAAGCAGCGCAAAGGGCTGTAAAGCCTTTCGTTTTTGAAGCAGTTTATAGCCTAATACCAAAGTTAGAATACCCGCGCCGCAAGCGAGGAGTTTCCAAACCCACGGGCCATAGATAGGGCCAAAAACCGCAGATGCTCCAAATAAAACTAGCGCGCCGGGCGGATATAGCGTCGCGTAATTTGCGTGTTCTTCCGGCGTTGGCCATATGCCTCGCAAATATGCAACTTCAGTGGCATTGGGCGCTGTGATATAGGGATCAAAACCGGCGATGAAAACCGCCCCGTCCCATAGATATCGCTGGCTGTCATTCGACGTCAGGGCGGCCGCAGGTATAAGAATAATATAAAGGCTTATGCCCAGATATAATATAGCGCGCGGTGTCAGCGGGGCGGCGCGCCAGACATAAATCATCAGCGCGGACAACAGCAAACTTAGCGCGCTATAGGCGCTGCCGATATAAGCGGGCGTTATAAAGGGAAGCGCATAAAGACCGGCCATGCAGAGCATAAACCCGCCAATAATATAGCGGGTCTTAAAAGATATGTTTCGCGGCCTAGCCATGATGTTTAATTATTCAGCGGGTTATTATTCGGCCGGAATTAAATCATCATATACGTTACGATCAGGCTCTATGCCGATAACATTACCCTTGGAGGCCGCATTAAGGCTAAGCGGCGCGGGCGTTATTTTTACTTTACGGCGTCGGCTTTCTAATTGGCTGGATAATCCCGTGAAAAGGAACCCAATAGCAAATAGCGCGAGAAAAGGCACAACAATCCAGTAAGCGCGCGATATCGCCCAGACCATAAAACCTATATAGAGCATGGACAGGCTGAGCTCTAAATAATTAGACCATTTTTGGCTATTCACGCGGTAGCTATTTTGCAGATCAACGCCGCCGCTATCACCCGTTTTGGGGGTGCGGGCAAAGCCGGTTTTATACCCGACTAAGGCTTCGATCACGGCGCGGCCATTATTCACGCCCAGCCCGATAGAGGTCGCGAGCAAGGCCGGCATAATCATCAGCTTATCGCTCATCTTGCCATAAAGCCGCGTTTGGCTCGAGAGGAAGAACCATGCATGGCTAAGGCTGGCAAAGGCGAAAATAGGCAAATCGAGCCACGCCAGAGCATTGACGCCCATATTTTCGCGGATATGAACGGCCGGAAGCAGGAAGAAAACGCTATCAATAAACATCAAAAGATAAGACAGATTGCCTGTCAGGTGAAAACTGGCTTCGATTTTGGCTTTACGCGGAATATCAGCGGCCCAAATCGAGGGTAAGAGCTTGCGCATGACTTCAATCGCGCCTTTAGCCCAGCGGTGTTGCTGTAGTTTAAAAGCGCTCATCTCTTCGGGGATTTCACTCGGGCAGCCAATATCGGGGCGGTAGATGAACTTCCATCCCTTGATTTGCGCGCGGTAGCTTAAATCGGTATCTTCGGTCAGCGTATCTGCACGCCAGCCGCCGGCGTCAATAATCGTGTCTTTGCGCCAAATACCTGCCGTGCCGTTAAAATTAAAAAAGTTATTTTTGCCAAAGCGGGTTACTTGCTCAATCCCAAAATGGGCATCAAGCATAATAGATTGCAGCCGCGTTAAAATATTCTTTGGGGTGTTTAAATAAGTCCAGCGCGCCTGTACGAGGCCCGTTTTAGGGTCATTAAAATGTGGTATTGTTTTCAGCAAGAAATCGGGATGCGGAATAAAATCTGCATCAAAGATCGCAATAAACTCGCCTTTCACATCATCCATAGCATCGGATAAAGCCCCAGCCTTATAGCCGCGGCGATTAGGGCGGCGGATATGCTCAATATCAAACCCTAAAGCTTTATAATATGCCGTCCGCTCTGCCGCAATATCAACGCTGTCATCCGTCGAATCGTCAATCACTTGTATTTGAAGCCGATCCTTTGGGTAATCAAAGGCCGCGATGGTATCAATGATACGGGCGGCGACGAATTTCTCATTATACATCGGGGCTTGTACGGTAACATAAGGTAGCGCGTCCCTCTCAAGCGGGCTTGGGTGTATCTGCGCATTTAAGCTTTTCATCACGCCGCGCGCTGCGAAGCTGTGATAAATACGATGTGCACCGTAAAGACAGAGTATGCCAATAAGCAAATAATGCACAGATAAAATTATGACCGCAAAGAGAGACATTAGCTAATCTCCCTTTTTTAAAAGCTTGCGACGAGCGCGACTTGGATATTCGTGCCGCTCAGCGTGTTATCGCCATAAATCGCCGTCGTGCCGGTGACTTCTGCTGCAAATCTATCATTGATTTTATAGCCGGCTGTATATTCAAGCCGTCCAAGATCAAACTCAAGGGGGAGCTGCGGGTTAAATGTTTGTGCATCGGGTAGGATTTGCGCTCCGCCGCCAAAAGGGCCGCCGCCGGGCTGCACAAATATGGGCGCTGTATCACTAATATCCGTGCTACCAGCCGCGTGGATGCCGTCGAGCTTTGTCCGAAGATAGACTTGCTCTGTGACGTCAAAGCCATATTCAACAAGGAAGCGGAACTCATCAACAGGGGCGTCTGTCCGGTGACGATAACCGACTTCAAGACCGCCGTAACCAAGCGCGCCAAAAGACGATCCAAATAAAAGCTTACCTTCAAAGTCTTCTTGCCCATTACCAAGCGGTAGTTCGGCGTCTTCATCATAAAGATAAGGGGCTTTAAATAAGCCTTGAAAAGAGACGATAATAGGCCCGTCTATAAGGCGGTAACGCAGGCCAAGCTCAATATCACTGACGCCGCTTCCAGATGTTTCAACGCCGTCCGCGCGGTTCTCAAGATCGACCAATGAGCCTGTTGCGAAAAATGTTAGATCGTCTTGAACGCCATATTCAAGATAGACGTTAAAGTTTTGGTTTCGGAAATTCTCAAATGTGCCTTCATCACCAAAACGGTTACTTGTTTCGAAATAATTGACGGCGCCTTTCAGGTAAGTATCGCCTTGCTTGGCCGTCCAGGCCCCGGCCGATGCAGCGCTTGGCACAGCAGCTAATAGCGCGAAAATGGCCGCACTCTTATATAATCCTTTAATCATTAAACTCTCTCCTATAAGCTTATGGAGAATGTTGTGACGGATGTTTAATGCAGCGTCTTTACACAAAAGATTTAAAACTATCACGAATATGCTAGTCAGGCGCACAGATTATTCACGAATAGTTCATTGCGCCGCGGGTGAATAGCAAACAGTTTTGTCTAAATATGGCCAGACTATTTTTTGGTAGTGCCAAAAAACTTGCGAAATAGCCTTTTGATCGCGCCGCCGGTCTCGGCCATTTCATCTTCGACGCTATCGGCGGCGGCGCTGATTTGCGCGGCGGCTTTATCGGCGATGGGATCAATGCGGTTTTCCTTAAAGCGGCGGACGCGCCGCCAGACCCAAAAGATCAAGGCGAAGATAGCCAAAAGAAAGACAATATTAAACCACGGAATTAAAACGACATCAGGGCCCTTTACGGCGCGGATTTTTGTCGCATTGGGAAAAATCGTAAATAGCCTTATCCGCCAACCATAATGCGTGACGGCGACCCATTGCTCGCGTCCTTGCGGGCCTTCGCTCCTCAGGTCGGCAGCCTTGGCACTCAGATCGCTACTGTCAAATTTAAGATAAAATGGGAAAGACCAGCCTGTGTCTTCATTACGGTAGACAACTGTTTTACCATTGGGCCGCACGGTGGAAATAAAGCGAACATCGCGGCTGACCCGTTCTTCTGTTCCGGCATCGGCACGGTCCCAAAAGGGAGAGCCTTTATTAATGTCCATCCGCTTCACCTCGGTATCGACCACTTTAACGATATCGCGCTGCGGTAAATAATAGTGAATCAAGACTGCGCCAATAAACAGAGCGGTAAAAAGAAAGAGGCCTTTAATTAATTTCATGAGATGTCTTTCCGGCTTAGGTGTGATTGGCAAGATATATTAAAAGGCTCATCACAGCGATAGGGATGAAGTAAACGGTTAAAATAAGTTTGGGGCGGTAAGAGCGCTGATAGCGGCTCAGGCCTTTTGTTATGAACCGCGCTTTATCTTCTGATTTATCAGAAGCTTCATAGGCTCCCGCAAGTTTGTCTTTATATTGCCGCCGCGCCTTGGCTGATAAGACGGCATAAATAAGTGTCAGCACCAGAATGATGACGATTATATTTCGTAGCCATGGCAGCATATATGTCTCCTTATTATGGGTTAATCGTCATCTTTTTTCTTAATCTTTTTTCTTGCGGCGTTTCTTTTTATGAGGCCGGACATAATAAGTCCCGTTTTTAACGATCGGCTCGCCCCATGGATTGTGAAAATCTTTGCCCCGCCTTTTATAGGGCTTATCCCCGCGGTTTTGCGGAAGCTCGCTGCGGGCAGAGGATAGCTTTCGCGGGGGCTTAGAGGGCGGCTTAGCTGTCTTGGCGGGGCGTTTTTTATCTGTGGGCGGGGTGTAGCGCGCAGGCCATGGGCCATATAATAGCTCCCGCGTGCCGGCCTTATCGGCGGCATATTCTTCTTGCATAAACCGCGCGACATAGTCTTTCTTCACATCAGAGAAGGTCTGATAGGCGGCATAAAAGGCCGGCTTATGGCAAATAAAGAGCTGGCGGAAATCAAGCGGCGATAACTCGGCCAGCAGCCGATTTACAAGGCCGCGATGTTCATGTTGACTGGCGCGAAATTTATAAAAATAAGCTGGGTGATCGGGGCCGAATTTCGGATGGTCTCCATCGCCGTCAAACCAGCGCACAACATCAACAAGCCCGTGATATTCCTCTGGCAGGTCATCAATATATTTACGGGTCAGATAGCGAATATCTTGCCGCGATAAGTTCGATAGATCCTCACCGAGCTTCCCAAGCGTTGCGATGAGAATGAAGTCAATTTTCTGCTTTATAATCGTCACGCCGTTTCGCGCCCCGCGTGAGGTGACGATCGGTTCAATTAAATTATTATTATTTAAAAAATTTGCGATCTTCTGGCGGTCATTCAAATCATAAACCATAGCGCCGCCGAGCTGCGCGAACCCGTTTAGCGATGGCTGCGTTATGACTAACTCTTCAGGCGCGCTCTCAAGGCCGCGAAAAATATAAACGCCGCCATAATGGGTCGTGTAATAGCAGCCTTGGGTGTAGCTTTTAGCTGATAGATTAACGGGGTTGCGATAGATATTTCCGGTTTGCCGCGCCAGTTCTACCATTTTGGCAATCAGAACATCATCCCACCACGCATCGGGCTCGGAAAGAAAGGTCTCGATATGGCCTTGTAGAACTTTTGCGCCCTTGACGCGCTGGCCGATAGTGTCGGCTTCGATATGAATATTTTGAATGGCCAAAAGATCAGAGGGGCTGTCGATTTTATAAACCGAATCCATTAATTCCCCCGTCACAGCTTCGCGCGCCGTCAGGGCAAAAAGCTCGGCTTCATGGCTCTCTATGTAATCACGCAAGATTTTGCGCGAGGTCGAAAATTCAGTGCTTAAAAGCGGCGCCGTTTTTTGATTTGGCGTCAGCAAAATAAACTGCTGATTACAGCCCTTGGGATTGAGATAAAGCTCATCACCAATCTCATGGCCAATCTCAGGGCTAAAGCCCGAAATATCAATATGAAACTCGGTGAGGGCTGTCTCTTTGCCCGTCAAATGTTTCATCGCGCGGTTATAACGCGCCACCATACCGGGCGCCGACACCTCAATGAGATTGCCATACATAAGGCCGCGTTCAACAAGGCGCATCATTATGAGCGGGTCTCCAAATAGCGTTTCTTTGCTTCCTCTTGGCGGCCAAAGTCTCGCACCATAGTCTCAATCGCGACCTCATCGGATTTATCGGCGTAGCGAAATTCGCTATCGGCGTAGCGGTTGATCTCTTGGATCACCATATCCACTGTGATAGGCTGGGCGAGATCTGCGATCATATCGCGTTTGCGATCATAATTTTGGAACAGGAAGAGGTCAGGGTTTTCCATCCACTCATCTGGCAGTTCAAAATCCATGGCGCGGACTTTGACGGCGTCGGTGATGTTTTTAATCGCGCGCCCCGTAAAACGCTCATCTGCCTCTTGAATGGCTTTAAGATAATGACCCATTTTGGCGATATTATCTAAGTTTCCGATCTCTTTTTGGGTGCGCTCAAATACGGCGAGGAGTTTATCTTCATGCGGTTTGGCGTGAGAGCCGTAACTGGCGGCCACGGCTTTTTTAATTTCCTGCGCCGCAAAAAGCTCATGTTGACCCGTTGGGATGCTATGATTTTTTCCCATTAATAAATGAAGAATATCAATATAATCTTCGCGCGATTGCGGCCCGTCCACTAAGAAGCGTGCCCCGGCGCGCTGGCGCAAGGCGTCATCAACATTTTCGGGATAATTCGAGAACATACCAAAGGTGCAATTCCCGCGCACCACCGTATTCGCACCGGCAAAGCTCTCCATGAGTACGGCCGTAATTTCGAGCTGCCCTGCGGAGGATTGGCGGTCACCGCGTTTCCCCGCGAGCTGATCTATGTCGTCAATCGTACCAAAGCCAATGACAGTGGGGTCGAGCATGTTTTTAACAAAGGCCTTGGCATTTTGCGCCGATTTTCCCTGATAGCTGTCAATGCTGTCCGTGGATAGGTTTTGATAGCGAAAGGGGTAATCTGCAATTTGGCAATAATCATGGATCAACCCTGCCATCATTTGAATAAGCGTTGTTTTACCCGTGCCGGGTTTGCCGTCGCCCATAAAGGTGAAGATAAACCCGCCGAGTTCCGCGAAAGGATTTAATTTACGCTCGAAATCATAGGCCATCAACATTTTAGACAGCTTCATGGCTTGGTATTTCGCGATGTGATTCCCGACCACTTCATGCGGCTTTTTAAACGTCATGGCCAGTGTGCTGGCCCCGCTGCGCGAAAACGGTGTAAATCCGTTGATTTCAAAATCATCCGCTTCGACGCGGTAAGTGACAGATGTGAAGGGGGCGAGGCGGGGGAGGCTGGCGGCGCGCAATGCGGCGATATCTAATAATTTCTCCAAGAAGGCTGTCACAACGGGCAGGAGCTTATCTTCGCTATCGGCAAAAAGCGCGAGGTTTTGATCCAACTCCCATAAGATGCCGGTTAAAGCGAGCTGCGGGTTATCCGTCAGGATTTCTTCGACTTCGCCAATATCAATCGGCGCGGCGGACGCATCAGCATGTGAATCCTCAAGTAAGTAACTGGCGGCATTGGCAAAGACATGCAGGCTAATCAGGGCGCTGGCGGCTAATCCTTCGGTAAATTCGGCGGCTTTGCTGCCCGATAATTTGCCTTCAAGATTGTCTTTCATCAGCCGCGATAACCCCGTGTGATCGCTATATTGATCGGAGACAGCGAGGGCTATGGCGAGGGCGCGGCGTAGGGATTGCAGCGCATTGGCTTGTAGGGGGCTGGGCAGGGGGTCATCGCCCGCTAGCCCGTTAACGCGGGTTATTAAATGCACGCCGTCAGGGCGCTGGGTGGACTGGGTGACAAGGCCGGGTGTGGTTGAACGAAACCGGCGGCGCGTGCCAATGCCAGAGGAGCGCTCTTTGGGTGCGGCGCTGGTGATATCCGCCTTATTCGCAAGGCGAGGCGTATGGTCAAAGCCGGCGAGCAGGGCTTCTGCGGCTTTATATTTGCTGCGGATAAGGGTTTCTTTTAATTCCATCTGGTCAGAGACAGCGGACATATATGTTCCTAACTATAATTTAAAATTTGGCCGTTATCGCCGACGACATATTTTCGGACATTGCGAAAACCTGCGGGGTCTTTCTCATTGAGCACTTGATAGGCGCGGTGGGGCAGAACAAGGGAGCGCGTGACAGCGCTCGCGCCGGCTTTCATGGCGTGCGGGTCCGATTTATTTAAGGTGTAAACTTGCCTTTGTGCTTTTGAGAAAAATCCCGTTTTCTCCGAGGTCGCGCTTTCGGAAACCAAGGTTTCAACGCGCCATGACAGCGCCCAATCCAGCCCCGGAACGCCGCTAGCCTCGGCGAGTATATCGCGCAAGGGGCCGGTTTGCGTTGTAAAGGCGTGGCTATACATAGGGCCTAAATTAAACCGCCTTAGCCGCATGGGGTAAAGACCATCAAAATCCTGATCGAAGCCTTTTGCAATCGTCAAAAGCGTCAGGGAGGATAAAGACTGCGCGAGCATATTGCCTTGCACAAGTGGCCAGCGCCGCTCGTCATAGGGCAAAGGTTTTCGCCCGACATCGACAAGGTCCATTATATAGATAACCGGCACATTACCTTGGCTATCATAAACGGCCCAATGCACAACATAATCACGCCGCGTTTTGGCGGTATGCCCTTTTTTCCAAACAGCGCGTGGATGGTTCTGCGCCAAGAATAAATTATCCTGATCGAGGCTTTCATAATAGAGCCGCTGCGACATGGCATATTGCAGCTGTGTCGGGGCGGTTTTCTCATCCAAAATATGGGTCACCATCTCTTGTTTGATTTGCGCCGCGTCTGGGAGGGAGTTTAATTGCGGCTTGGCCTGAAGGGCATCAGAGGCCATTTGCAGGATTTCCTGATAGACGGGAAAACCGCTATCGGATTTATCTATATTGAGCAAAGAGGGGGTGAGGCTACGGTTGATACGCTGCGCCATTAAAAACTTATAGGATAGTGCGGTAAAGCTCGCGGTCAGGCCGTGAATATAATATCCTAAAATATTAGCCTCTAAGGCCGAGATGTCAGTGTCGGTTTCAGACCGCCGCGCCACATCGGAGAGATGGCCCATAATCCGTTCAAACTTCGCAAAATATCGCCGCGTGGCGAGCGCTGTTTCAATCGGTTTATGGGTCGTTGTGAGATCCACAGTTTGTGTCATGAGGGATCTCTTAGCTATTTTCTCCGTAAGCATTTTTGTCATGCATTTCGACAATCTTGGCAAAGCGGCGAGCAAAGCGATCATCGGCCTTGGCTTTTTCTTCCAGCACTCTGCGGGCAAAGACGATGTGGTCCTCATGGGCTTCCATCATTTCAGCCATGCGCGTATTGGTTGCCGCGCCAATCGCGGCCATAGCGGTTTGCGCTTCTTTGTCAGTTTGGACGCCAATCTCGTTAATGCGGTGGGCAACATCTTGTTGCTGCGCGGTTTTCAGCGATTTCGTCAGAGCATCATAAAGAACAACGCGCTGTTTCGTATCGGTTTGAAGCTTATTAATCAGAACCATTTGTGTGGCGGCTTGATTTTGCAAACTATCCGACCATGTTTTGCCTTTTTCAATATAGCGTTCAAGGGTCTGACTTTCCGCCAGCTTGACTTGCTCCATTTGGGTGAGTTCATTAAATTTACCGTTCACCGCCGCAAGCTCTGTTTCCAGTTTCGCGCGGGCTTTGGCATCTTGCTCTACTGATAGCTTGCCTTCTAATTCGATGATCTTGGGATCGAGCGCAAGAATATCAGCTTTAATGGTTTCGAGTGCTTCGACGGCGGCTTCGCGGTCTGCAAGCGTTGTTGTTAAATTCGCATCTACACGCTCTTTATGAACACCAAGTTGGTTGAGCTGGTCTTGGAGCATGTTTGTAATCACATTGGATTTGGCAATCAGGTCTTGGAGTTTATCTTCAACCGTGGCCGCGCGGATCCGCTCAGACCGTAAGCTTTCTGCGCGCTGTTTAGAAAAGAACCCGACGAATTTTTCCCAGCCCGTTTTACTGCGCATGGAATCAAACTCTTTTGAAAACCCACTCGTGACATCATCCAGCCCCAATATAAGGTCGGCAATATTATCATTCATTAATTTGGAATGGGCGTGGACATCATCAAGCGATGCATTTTCTATGTCGATTGAAATATCTTGGCCGGACGCCATCTTGTCGCGGGCGCTTTCAATTTGCGCGCTTAGTGCTGCGATCTTGGCTTGCGCATCGGCGACCTCGGATTTTGACTTTTCTATTTGAGTCTCAAAATTTGCCATTCGTTCCCTCCCTTTTGTTTCATGTTCTTATCTAATATATATGGGATGATGTCTTCGAATTTCAATATAGAAGTTTAGAAAGCCTCTAAGTTTACGGGCGGGTTTCATACGGCGCCCCTTATGAATTAAGGGTTGTAGCGGACGAATATAGCCTAATTTAATATTAATTAAGACTAACAGATGATTAACGTCTGAGGTCATTATTATTAACGGCCGATTTACCTTAATTAACAGACTCTTTTCATATGCGGATAAAACAGGCGTGAATATGTTTTTTCTTCTTAAAAGAGAAAAATTTATCATCAGAATTTAAGGTAGTGTTTACGATATTTCGTTACCTCTCTCTCAAAGGTTAAATAGTAATATAATTCTCAGTGGGGCGGATGCTGAGAGTCAGAGTGGTGGAAACAATGCCCCGATTTAAAAAGTTAATGTCTATTGTTAAAATGCTTATTGGTGTTTGGCTTTGGATAGCCCTTAGCGTGCCTGCGATGGCAACAACATTCACCGAAACTGTTCCAAATGGAAACGGCCCCATCCCAGATACATTCCCGCCGGTTGGCGGAACGATGTTTGTCTTGGTTGGTGTGAACGGAAATATTTATTATCAATTCGTCAATCCGTCGACGCAGTTTGAAGGCTTTGCCGGAACAGGCGCGCCGGCTGCCTTTCGCGGTATTCCAACATTTCAGCTCGGCCCTGAGCAAGTTTTAAATTGCGGTATCGTCTCATGTTCAGATTATTTTGGCGGCGCGATTGCGGAAGGCTATTCCCGCCTAACGGTTCGTGATGCGGATGCATGTCCAGGTAATTTTGATTTTGAAGATGTGACATTTTTGGTCAATGGTATTGACGTTAGCAGCCTATCTAATTTGGGGCCGAATGATGTTCAGCGCACAAATCTGACAGGGACGAGTCAAGTTTCTAATACAGAAAATTGTTTTCGTGACCAAGGGACAGGCGAAACCAGCACAGCTTGGTTTGATCTGCCGGGCAATGTTTTAAATGATATTTTAACCAGCGGATCGACAACGCCGTTTATTCGCGATGATGACACAGGCCGCAGCACGACACGCGGTGATAATGCATGGTTCTTCCAAGACGGCGTGGATGCGACAGGCACCCCCGAAGTTGCACCGGGAATTACGATCGAAAAAACTGCTGACCGTTCAAGTTATGACGGCGTGGGCGATGTGATTAATTATAGTTTCTTGGTCACGAATATCGGTTCTGTTCAGCTTAATGATATCGTTGTTGATGATAGTTTCATTATCGGCACAGTTTCATGCCCGCTGACATCTTTAGTCACAGGACAGACAATGACCTGTACGGGGCAACATATTGTTAGCCAACAGAATGTCGATGACGATGTTGTCTTTGTGAATACGGCCAGTGTTACGGCCAACCCATCAGAAGGGACTTTGGGCAATGTCTCTGGGACGTTAACAATCCCGGGGCCAGATGCGACGAATATGGCGAGCCTGACTAAATCGGCCTCTCCTCGCGTGGATTTAAACGTCGGTGATGAAGTCACCTATACATATGTCGTCGTCAATACGGGTAATATTACGCTAAGCGATGTCTCTATCGCGGATGTTCACGGCGGATCTGGTAACTTATCAGCGATTACGCCAATGGCTGTATCTTTGGCGCCAACGGAGAGCCAAAGCTTCACGGCGACTTATATCGTCACGCAAGACGATTTCGAGGCCGGCTCTATTGATAATACGGCGACGATAACGGCGACGCCAGCGCGTGGGAATTTCACCTCGCCCGAGGCCACTGAGCAAGTCACAATGGCTACGCCTACTCCCGAAGCTAGTTTTTCTAAACTCGCCTCTCCCACTAGCGATGTCGCAGCGGGTGACCTGATTACCTATACTTACCGCGTTGATAATACAGGTGATGTAACCCTTGAAAATGTCACCATAGCCGATGTGCATAATGGCAACGGCGCCTTATCAGCGATTACGCCGGCCAGCGCGACGATTGCGCCCGGCGGCTTTGCCGAGTTTACGGCAAATTACACAGTCCTTCAATCGGATGTCGATGCCAATGCGCCGATCACAAACACGGCGACAGCGGCCCTAAACCCTGCGCGCGGGAGCTTGGCTGACCTGACTGATGACGCCTCTGTTGGCGTCGCCGCAGAGCCGAGCGCAACATTTACGAAAACGGCTGACCCGAAAACAGACCTCCAAACCGGTGATATTGTCACTTATAGCTATGTTGTCACGAATACGGGGAATATTGATTTAGTTAATTTATCCGTTTCAGATGTTCACGGCGGTATGGGGAGCCTGTCTGCGATATCGCCTGCCTCGCTTCCTTTGCTGGCGGCGGGAGATAATGCGACGTTCACGGCGAGCTATGAAATCACATTGCAAGATTTCGAAGACGGCAGCAATATTGATAACCAAGCCACGCTTAGCTTTACGCCGGAGCGCGGCACGCTCGCGCCTTTAACGGCGAATGAAACTATTTCAATCGCCGGTCCAACACCTAATGCTGTTCTGAGCAAAACGGCCTCTCCGGCAACAGAACTCACAGCCGGCGCGGAAGTGACCTATACTTATAATGTAGAGAATACGGGCGATGTCACGCTGACTGACCTGTCTATATCGGACGTGCATCAAGGCACAGGGACGCTGAGCGCGATTACGCCGGCCACGGTTCCGGTGCTGGCCATTGATGATAATGTTGATTTCACGGCGACCTATATTGTCACCCAAGAAGATATTGATAGCGGGGTAGATATTACAAATATCGCGACGCTGAGCGCAACAAGCGCGCGCGGAACCTTGCCTGTGATTACGGATGATGCCGTCATTACCATAGAGGCGGCTAATCCGCTTATGACGCTTTTAAAGACGGCCACGCCTGCCGCTAATGTCAAGGCTGGCGATATCGTCACCTATACATATGACGCCGAGAATACAGGAAATGTCACCATGACGGCTGTTTCGGTGAGCGATATACATAGCGGGGCGGGGACTCTATCCGCAATCACCCCCGCAAATGTGACATTGGCTCCCGGCGAAACACAGCGTTTCACGGCGAGTTATGAAGTCACGCAAGATGATATTGATGCGGGGCTCGATATTACAAATGATGCAACGCTGAACGGCACGCCCGAGCGCGGTACATATATAGCAGCGCTTGATGATGCCGTTGTCACAGTGGAAGCCCCGACTCCGACAATGACGATTGCCAAGACAGCAGATAAAGCCGCAGACCTCACAGTTGGCGAGACGGTAATTTATAGCTACGTCGTTGAAAATACAGGTAATGTTACCTTTGATTTGGTCTCAATATCTGATGTCCATGACGGCGTTGGTGTTTTATCGGCTATTATGCCGGGGTCTATTAATGACTTTGCTCCGGGTGATATCGTTACATTTACGGCCAGTTATGAAATTGAACAGGGCGATTTAGATGCGGGCGGCCCGATCACCAATGAGGCGACGTTAAATGGCACGCCGCGCTTGGGAGATTACGCCGCGCTTTCTGATACAGAAACTGTCACCTTGATTGCACCGGATGCAAATTTGGCGCTTGTTAAAACGGCGAACCCAACTGCGAATGTCGCTGTAGGGGACATCATCACCTATAGTTACGCCGTAGAGAATATCGGCAATGTAACCATGCAGAATGTCTCGATCACAGATGTGCATAGCGGCGAGGGGTCTTTATCGGCGATAACCCCGGCGAATGTAACAAGCTTAGCGCCGAATGAGACGACGAGCTTTACCGCGAGCTATGAAGTGACGCAGGCTGATATTGATAGCGGCGTTGATATCACGAATATTGCAACGGCCAATGCAACTCCTATGGCAGGGAGTTATACACCTGTCAGTGATGATGCGCGTGTGACGCCAACGGATGCAGCTCCGCAGGTTCTTTTCACAAAGACGGCGGATATAACAAGCGAGCTCTCTGTTGGCGATATTGTCACCTATACATATCGGGCCGAAAATACGGGTAATGTGACCTTAAGCAATGTTGCCATTAGCGATGTTCATGAAGGGACAGGGCCTTTATCTGCGATTACGCCAGCAAGTTTTGCAACAGTGGCGGTTGGACAAATTGTTAATTTCACGGCGAATTATGAAATCACCCAAGCTGATATTGATGCGGGCGTTCCTATTACGAATGAAGCGAGCCTTACGGCTGACCCTGCGCGCGGTACGCTGCCGCCCACCACAGCCGATGCGCGTGTTACGCTTGATGCGGCGGCGCCGGAAATCACGCTTGATAAACGCGCCTTAACAGCAGAATTTACCGCGGTTGGCGATGAGCTTAGCTATGAATATGAGCTAGAGAACACAGGTAATGTTACGCTTGAAAATCTTGTCGTGGAAGATGACCGCATTGCGCTCGTCACTTGCCCCGTTACGGCGCTTGCCCCGGGCGAGACAACCCTTTGCTTGGCAAGCTATGAGGTGACGCAGGCTGACTTAAACGCTGGATCTGTAGTCAATATTGCCACGGTCAATGGTGACCCAGCGAGCGGTACATTAGCGCCGCAAACAGATACGGAAACGGTTAATGCCGTTCAGTCACCAGAGCTTAGCCTTGATAAGGACACAGACGATACGACATTCGCGGCGATTGGCGATGAGCTTAGCTATAGCTACACTGTCACCAACACAGGTAATGTCGAGATTACTGACATCGCGATAAGTGATGACCGGATCGCCGTTGTGGCTTGTCCTGAAACAACACTTGCCCCCGGCGAGATGACGATTTGTACGGCGAGCTATAGCGTCACCCAAGATGATCTTGATGCGGGCGAGGTCACAAATATTGCCAGCGCAACAGGCACGCCAGCCGGCGGTGATCTGACGGATCCTGAAGATAGCGTCACGATAACGGGCGACCAGACTCCGAATTTAGAGATTGAGAAAACAGCGCTGGATACATCTTTTGCGGCTGTTGGTGATGTTTTAGATTATGAATATCTTGTCACCAATACGGGCAATGTCACGATTATAGATCCGATTACGGTTAGCGATGACCGTATTGCCTCTGTCTCTTGTCCGGCCTTACCTGCGGGCGGCCTTGCGCCGACACAGAGCCTAACATGTAGCGCGAGCTATGCGGTTACGCAGGCTGATCTGGATGCGGCTATTGTGACGAATATCGCGAGTGCCTCTGACGGCACCACCACATCGCCTACCGATAGCGCGAGCGTTAACGGCATTCAAACACCGTCATTGATGCTTGTGAAAACAGCCAATGAACCTGACTTTGCGGCTGTTGGCGATATTTTGACATATAATTACAGCGTTACAAATACAGGGAATGTTCGCATTGGCGATATTACTGTGAGTGATGATTTAATTGCTGCTGTGAGCTGTAATGTTCCCGCTATCGGCAATGGCGATGCGTTTCTTGACCCGAGTGAAATTGTTGTCTGTACGGCAAATTATAGCGTCACTCAGGCCGATTTAAATACAGGTTCGGTCACGAATAATGCCTCCGCGACCGGAACCCCTGCGGGCGGCAGCCTTGCGCCGGCGCTAGATGATGCCACGGTGAGCGCCGATCAATTACCGGAATTACGCCTCACGAAGGCCGCCAATGAAACGAGCTTTGCAGCGGTTGGCGATGCGCTGACATATAATTTCACGGTTGAGAATAGCGGCAATGTCGAGATTACAAACATTAGCGTGAGCGATGACCGCATTGCGTCAATATCTTGCCCCGTTACGCGCCTCATGCCGGGCGAAAGCGTTATTTGTACGGGCACAGATATAGTCTCTCAAATCGACATTGATGCCGGTTCAGTCGTGAATAATGCGGCCGCAACGGGCGACCCGTCTGGGGGCGTTTTGACAGACCCGACAGCCCAAGAAACAGTTGACGCGATACAATCGCCAGCCTTTGACATCGAGAAAAATGCTGTGACGGTTAATTTCGTCTCGCCGGGTGATATTTCTTCTTATGAATATGTCATCACCAATACGGGTAATGTTACTTTAACCGATCCGATTACGGTAACAGATAATTTAATTCCGGTTGTTACATGTCCGGCGCTTCCTGCGGGCGGCCTTGCACCAAATGCAACGCTGACATGTAGCGCAGATTATGTTGTCACACAGGCTGATTTGGATGCAGGCTCGGTCACGAATTTAGCGTCCGCGAGTGACGGCACAACGACATCTGCGCAAACATCGGCGACCATACCGGCCACTCAAGATCCTGCGCTCTCTATAGTAAAATCCTCTGTCTCGACTGAAATTACAACAGCCGGCCAGATTGTAACTTATGACTTTACCGTTCGTAATGATGGTAACTTAACGCTGACAGGCGGTGTTGATGTTGTGGATGATAAAATTGGCCGTATTAATTGTATCGCTGGAAATCTGATCCCCGGTGCGACAGCTAATTGTAGCGCGGATTATGTTGTCACTCAGGCTGATCTGGATGCCGGATTTGTGACGAACCAAGCTTTTGCTGAAAATGACCGCGCCGTTTCTGCGCCTGTTGATTTAACGCTTAATGCCGCGCAAGCGCCGTCACTAAGCTTTGCTAAGTCCGCCGTGAGCGCAAGCTTTACCAATGCGGGTGATGTCATTAATTATGAGTTCCGCCTTGAGAATACAGGGAATGTTACCCTGACGGATGTTAGCGTTTCAGATGCGTTGATTCCCGTTATTTCATGCCCAAGCACAACACTTCTTCCGGCTGAGGTGATAACATGTACGGGCGCTTATAGCGTCACGCAAGATGACGTTGATGCCGGCGAGGTCATTAATAATGCCTCTGCGTCTGCGGCGCCTCCGGGGGGCGCAGCTCCGATCACGCCGACAAGCTCAGCTACAGTTGACGCCGCGTCAAACCCGTCCTTTACCTTTGAAAAGCGCGCAACGCGGACAGAGTTCGCAGCCGTTGGCGACATCTTGACCTATGAATTTGATGTTGTGAATACGGGCTCTGTCACGCTGAATGATATTCTCATTACGGATGATTTGATTGCGGCTGTAAACTGTCCAGTTACAACGCTCGCGCCGAGCGCTAGCACAATCTGTTCCGCGAATTATACGGTCATTCAGGCCGATATTGACGCCGGTAGCGTGATTAATAATGCGGGCGCAAGTGCCAGTCCTGCGGATGGGTCTATAGTGGATGATCTGACATCACAGGCCACCGTTTCGGCGGACCAAGCGCCAGAGCTTAGCCTTGAGAAGCGCGCGATTACGGCAGATTTTGCCGCTGTGGGTGATGTTCTGTCCTATGAATATGACATTGTAAATATTGGCAATGTGAACATCACAAATCTGTCTGTGAGTGATGATAGGATTGCGGCTGTGTCTTGCCCTGTAACGGCGCTTGCGCCGGGTGAGAGCACAATCTGCACGGCTGATTATAGCGTGACGCAGGCGGATATTGACGCGGGTAGCGTGACCAATATTGCCTCTGTGGACGGCACGCCAAGCGGCGGCAATTTAACACCGCCAGTGGATAGCGCGACAATTGACGCGGTTCAATCTCCGGAGTTGGCGATTGTTAAAACAGCGCTGACGGCGGATTTCTCTGCCGTTGGTGATGTACTGAATTATGAATATGATGTTACCAATAGCGGTAATATCACGATCACTGATCCGATCAGCGTAAGCGATGACCGCATTGCCAGCGTGTTATGTCCAGCCCTTCCATCGGGCGGACTTGCGCCAAATGACAGCTTGACCTGCACAGCGAGTTATATCGTAACACAGGCCGATATTGACACCGGCAACGTGACAAATATTGCGAGCGCCAGTGACGGAACCAATAGATCATTGCCAGATGATGCGGTGGTTAATGCGGTTCAAGCGCCGTCTCTAGCGATGACAAAAACCGGTACGCCGCAGCTCTTTACGGCGCTGGGCGAAACGGTGAGCTATGATTATGTGATTACGAATACGGGTAATGTCACCATTACAGAGCCGATTACCGTGAGTGATGACCGGATTTCTATGGTAAGCTGTCCGGCTCTGCCTCTTGTTGGCTTGCTACCGGGCGAGAGCTTGACCTGTTCCGCCTCTGATAATGTGACGCAGGCCGATCTGGATGCTGGCTTCATTGAGAATACGGCCCAAGCAAGCGACGGAACAATCACAACCGATGATGTGACGGAAACAGTGAACGCGGATCAGACTCCGGCGCTGGAGCTTGATAAAACAGTATTGGATGCAAGCTTTAATGCCGTTGGTGATATTATTAATTATACTTATGCGGTGACCAATACAGGGAATGTTACGATTACAGACTCCATTAGCGTGAGTGATGACCGGATTTCTTCTGTCTCCTGTCCAGCGCTTCCGGGCGGGAGTTTAGCGCCCGGCAATAGCGTGACCTGTACGGCGAATTATACCATTACCCAAGCTGATTTGGATGCAGGCTTTGTCACGAATATTGCGGTAGCCTCTATTCCGGGGACGCGCTCTCCTGAAGATACAGCGACGACAAACGCTGACCAGGCCCCAGCCTTATCAATTGTTAAAACGGCTCTTGAGGCAAGTTTTGTAAATATCGGCGATGTGCTGAGCTATGAATATCTTGTGCGCAATACGGGTAATGTTACTTTGATGGGTAATGTGTCTGTTACAGATGACCGTATTTCTGCCGTTAGCTGTCCGTCAATTTCCCCGCAAGGATTTGCGCCAAATGAAACCATCAGCTGCACAGCGAGCTATAGTGTTACGCAGGCTGATATTGATGCAGGCGATGTCACGAATATTGCCTCTGCACGGAACGGCGAGACTGTCTCCCCAACCGATACCGCTGTTGTCACAGCGGATCAGCAGCCGGGATTACAGACTGTTAAACGTGCGCTGCAAGTCAGCTATGACGCGGTTGGCGATGTTGTTTCCTATGAATATGATGTGATTAACACGGGGAATACAACGATCACCGCGCCGATTACCGTGAGTGATAACCGTATTTCAAATGTTGTCTGTCCAGCCTTGCCGGCGGGCGGTCTGGCCCCAAGCGCCGCGATTACTTGCGCGGCTGATTATGTAATTACGCAAGATGATATTGACCTTGGGTTTGTTGAAAATATTGCGGCCTCATCAGACGGCACAACTGGATCAGCCCCTGTAACGGAGCGCGTTGAGGCGACCCAAACACCGGCGTTATCAATTGATAAAACGGCGCTGGATAATAATTTTGCAGTGATTGGCGATGTTATTAGCTACGAATATCTTGTCACCAATACGGGCAATGTCACCCTGACGGATGCGGTGACGGTTAGCGATGACCGGATTGCATCGGTTAATTGTCCAGCTCTACCCGCAGGCGGGCTTGCGCCGACTATGTCTTTAACCTGTACAGCGAGTTATAGCGTGACACAGGCCGATATTGACGCGGGCAGCGTGACCAATATTGCTAGCGCCGCATCAGGCGCAACGGACTCTGGCGATGACAGCGTCACCGTGAACGGCACGCAGACGCCTTCATTGTCGATTGTGAAGACAGCCAATCAGGCGAGCTTCACAGCGGTCGGCGATGTTTTAAGCTATGATTATGCGGTAACTAATACAGGGAACATCACGCTGAGCGGTAATATCATGGTTGATGATGACCGGATTGATAGCGTGTTATGTCCTGCGCTACCGGCAGGCGGGCTTGCGCCGAGCGGCGTTGTGACCTGCACAGCGAGCTATATTGTTACGCAGGCTGATATTGATGCGGGCGATGTCACGAATATTGCCTCTGCACGGAACGGCGAGACTGTCTCCCCGGCCGATACGGCTGTTGTCACAGCCAATCAGCAGCCCGCGCTTGATATTATCAAACGCGCACTTGAAACAACTTATAGCAATGTCGGAGATCAAATCGGCTATGAATTTGATGTTTCCAATATCGGGAACACGACAATAACAAACCCTATCACAGTTTCTGATGACCGGATTGCCAGCGTGAATTGTCCAGCCTTACCGGCGGGCGGCCTCATCCCGGGCGGGTCAATCACATGTAGCGGCGTTTATAGCGTCACACAGCAAGACCTTGATGATGGCGTTGTCGAGAATATAGCGAGCGCGACTGATGGTGTTGCGACATCCCCAGTTGTAAACCGCCGTGTCTTTGCCACGCGCAACGCTTTGCTGGAGATTGATAAAGAGGCTGTGAATGTTAATTTCACATTGCCGGGCGACATAGTCACCTATAATTATACCGTGACCAATGCGGGTAATGTGACGGTAACAGATCCTATTACGGTCGATGATAATTTAATTGCGGCTGTAATATGTCCGGCCTTACCTGCGGGCGGGCTTGCGCCAGGGGCGTCTTTGGTCTGTACAGCAGATTATGTGGTAACGCTTGATAATCTTGACGTGGGTGTTGTTGTGAATATCGCCACCGCTACGGCAGGCGACGTGAGTTCTGCCCCAACATCTGAGACGATTCCAGACGGCGCAAATCCAGCCATTGAACTTCGCAAATCATCGCAAGACACAAGCTTTGCAGCCGTAGGCGATGTGTTGACCTATGAGTTTGAAATTGAAAATACTGGCAATGTGACGCTCGTAAATACGATCGAAGTTGTTGATAACCGGATTGGAACGATCCCGTGTTTTGCCGGCCCGACGTTTATTCCGAACCAGATTGAACGCTGCACGGCTGATTATACCGTCACTCAGGCAGATATTGATGCAGGCTTTGTCACCAATGATGCTTTTGCTATGCATCCGCGCACCAGCTCCCCGCCTGACTTCGTGACGATTCCTGCGGTTCAAAACCCGCAGATCGGCCTGACGAAGACGGCGCAGACACCACAGTTTGCGCAAGTCGGAGATGTTATTAATTACGACTATATTGTCACGAATATCGGCAATGTTACGCTTGTGCAGGATGTCAGCGTCACCGACGATCAAATTGCGAATGTTAGCTGTGAGGCAATGCCTGCTGGCGGCCTTGCGGTTAATGCGAGCGTGACCTGTACGGGGAGCGATATTGTTACGCAGGCTGATTTGGATGCTGGCTTTATTATTAATAATGCGGCGGCCTCTGACGGGACGACAACATCAGATTCTGTCCAAGAGCGAGTCAATGCGGCGCAAACGCCAAGCCTTGGATTTGTTAAAACGGCGCTTGATAGTGATTTCACGGCCGTAGGTGATAGTCTGGATTATAGCTATCTTGTCACCAATACGGGCAACATCACGATTACAGATCCGATTACGGTATCTGATGACCGCATTGCATCGGTTAGCTGCCCTGCGCTGCCTGCGGGCGGTTTGGCGCCCAATGCCTCTGTTACCTGTACGGGGAGCGATCTTGTTACGCAGGCTGACCTTGATGCCGGCGTTGTAACGAATATCGCCTCTGCGAGCGACGGCACGACAACATCAGATACGGATACGGCCTCTGTAAGCGGCACACAAACACCCGCGCTTGAGATCGTGAAAACCTCACAGCAAACCCGTTTTGCAGATGTCGGGGATGTGCTGAGCTATGATTATGATGTTACGAATATTGGTAATGTCACGCTGACGGATGCGATTACGGTCAATGATGACCGCATTGCCAATGTTACCTGTCCAGCGCTTCCTGCGGGCGGACTTGCTCCGCGCGGCTCGATCACATGTTCTGCAGATTATAGCGTCACGCAAGACGATATTGATGCGGGCTCTGTCACGAATATTGCCTCGGCAAGGTCAGGCGCTGTGGTCTCTGATGATGACAGCTTGACGATTAATGGTGAGCAAACACCGGCTTTAACACTCGTCAAAACGGCCTTGGATAATAGTTTTGCGGCGATTGGTGACCGGATTGATTATGAATATGTCGTGACCAATACGGGTAATGTGACGCTAACGCGCGGGATTGATATTTCTGATGACCGGATTTCATCTGTGAATTGCCCCGCCCTGCCGGCCGGCGGCCTCGCGGTTAATGCGAGCTTGACCTGTACGGCGAGCGATAGAGTTGACCAAGCCGATATTGATGCGGGTATTGTCACCAATATGGCGGTTGCAAGCGACGGCGTCATCACATCTCCGTCTGTCGAGGAAAGCGTATCAGGCGATCAAACGCCGGCGCTAAGCTTAGCTAAAACGGCGCTTGATAGTGATTTCACGGCCGTAGGCGATACGCTAAATTATAGCTATCTTGTGACCAATACGGGCAACATCACGATTACAGATCCGATTACCGTGTCTGATGACCGGATTGACAGCGTCACATGCCCGGTATTGCCAACAGGCGGATTATTACCCGGCGGCTCTCTCACCTGTACGGCGACGGATAATGTTACGCAGGCAGATTTGGATGCGGGCTTTGTTACGAATACGGCGTCTGCGAGTGACGGAAATATTTCGTCTAATACATCGAGCCAAACAGTGAGCGGAACGCAGAGCCCGAATTTGACGATTGAAAAATCATCAGAGGACACAACATTTGCAGTCGCCGGCGATGTGCTGAGCTATACATATGAAGTCTTTAACCTTGGCAATGTCACGCTAACGGATGCGATTACAGTCAGTGATGACCGTATTGCCAATGTTATCTGTCCAGCGCTTCCTGCGGGCGGACTTATACCGGGCGATTCGATCATTTGCGCGGCGAGCGATGTTGTGACGCAAGCAGATGTCGATGCAGGTTTTGTGATGAACACAGCCTTTGCATCTGATGGAACCCTCACGACTTCGCCTGTTAGTCTTCGGATTAACGGCGCGCAAACGCCTGAGATGTCTCTTGTGAAAAACGCGCTGACCTCAGAGTTTGCAACTGTTGGCGAGACGTTGTCCTATGAATATATCGTCACCAATACAGGCAATATCACATTAACCAGCGCGATCATGATTACGGATGACCGGATTGCGGTTATAGCCTGTCCTGCGCTTCCAGCGGGCGGACTTGTTCCTGATGCGTCTATCACCTGTACGGCGAGCGATAATGTGACCCAAGCTGATCTGGATGCCGGCTTTGTCACGAATATCGCGCAGGCCTCTGATGGGACGATATCATCTGACGCGATGAGCGCGACTGTAACAGGCGCGCAATCATCAGGCCTTGAGATTGAAAAACTTGCGATGACAAGTGATTACACAGCTCTTGGCGATGAATTGCTTTATAGCTATATCGTTCGAAATACGGGTAATGTCACCTTGACCGAGCCGATTACAGTCAGTGATGACCGTATTGCCGATGTCACATGTCCGGCTTTGCCAAGCGGCGGTTTATTGCCAGATGCAACGATCACCTGCGATGCCGTATATAGCGTGACGCAAAACGATATTGATTTTGGCTCTGTGACGAATATTGCGAGCGCAACAGACGGAACCGTGACCTCACCAACTGATAGCGTGACGGTCAATGGGACGCAGCAACCGGCGCTTGGACTTGTAAAAACGTCGCCCTCGGATGCGTTTAACGCCGTGGGTCAAGTCATCACCTATAATTACGAGGTGACAAATATAGGTAATGTTACGCTGACAACGGCCTTGACGGTCTCTGATGACCGCATTGCGAGCGTTACATGTCCTGCGCTGCCAGAGGGCGGTCTTGTCCCTGATGCGTCAATCATGTGTAGCGCGGATTATAGCGTCACACAGGCGGATATTGATGCAGGATTCGTTACGAATATTGCCAGCGCCTCTAATGGCGTTATCACATCTGCGCCGGTTGATCTGACGATTGACGCCGTCACAGCACCAAGCCTCAGCCTTGTCAAAACAGCGCTAACGACAGAGTTCTCTGGGCTGGGTGATATCTTGTCTTATGAATATCTTGTGACCAATACGGGCAACATCACGATTACAAATCCGATTACCGTATCTGATGACCGTATTGATGCGGTCAGCTGTCCCGCGCTTCCAGCGGGCGGTTTGGCGCCCAATGCCTCTCTTACCTGTACGGCGCAAGATGTTGTGACGCAGGCCGACCTTGATGCCGGCTCTGTCACGAATATCGCCTCTGCGAGTGACGGCACGACAACATCCGATACGGATACGGCCTCTGTGAGCGGCACGCAAACACCTGCACTTGAAATTGTGAAAACGGCACTGAGCGCTGATTATGCGGCTGTAGGTGATGTTCTAAGCTATCGCTATAACGTGACAAATGCGGGCAATGTGACGATCACCGCGCCGATAACAGTCAGCGATGACCGTATTGATGCGGTCACTTGTCCCGCGCTTCCAGCGGGCGGCTTAGCGCCCAATGCTAGCTTGACCTGTAGCGCGGATTATGTCGTGACGCAGGCCGACCTTGATGCCGGCTCTGTCACGAATATCGCCTCCGCGAGTGACGGCAATATTACATCACCTGCGGATGATGCAACGGTTGACGCGCGCG
>CAZEOD010000004.1:45985-74281 GCA_964513675.1 uncultured Caulobacterales bacterium
GCGAGTGACGGCAATATTACATCACCTGCGGATGATGCAACGGTTGACGCGCGCGCCCTCCCTGCGCTTGAGATTGTGAAAACATCTCCAGATGCGACTTATGCTGAGCTTGGCCAAATCTTGACGTATAATTACAGCGTGACCAATACAGGTAATGTTACCTTCACAGCGCCGATTACGGTGTCTGATGACCGCATTGCCGATGTCACCTGTCCAGCCCTGCCAAGCGGCGGCCTTGTCCCGGCGGCGGCTCTATCATGTACAGCTAGCTATGCCGTGACGCAGCTTGATCTGGACGCGGGTGAGGTGACGAATATCGCCTCTGCCAGCGACGGTACAACAGCGTCAGAGCCTGTCAGCTTAACCATCGAAGCTACGGCCTTGCCAGCGCTTGCGATTGTGAAAACTGCGACAACCGAAAGCTTCGCTATGCCGGGTGATATTATCTCTTATGAATATATCGTCACCAATACGGGGAATGTGACGCTTAACGCGGCGATTACGGTTAATGATGACAAGATTGAAGCCGTTAGCTGTCCAGCACTTCCAGCCGGCGGTCTTGCCCCGCAAGCGAGCCTGACATGCCGTGCGGATTATGACGCCGTGCAAGCGGATATTGACGCCGGTTTTGTCACGAATATTGCCAGCGGTCAGTCTGGCGATATCATCTCTGAAGAGGTCAGCGAAACAGTTGAGGCTCAGCGCCTGCCAGCGATGAATGTTTTGAAAACAGCCCGCGCGCCGCAGCAAGTCTTTGGCCCGATCTATGACGTGATCTATGAGCTTGAAATGGAAAATACAGGGAATGTCACCCTGACCGACATGAGCCTTGAAGATAATCTAACGCAGGCCCTCGCGCCGTCGACCTTAATTGGAACGCCGCAAGTGAGCTTGGCTGATTTCACGACAGGCGCTGCCAATGATAATTACAACGGCGCGGATAATATTGAGCTCTTAGCGGAGGGCACTAGCCTCGCGGTTGGCGAGACCGGCAGTGTGACGCTTCTTGTTCGGATTGATACGACAGAGGGCGGCCCGGCGCAGGGGAATACAGCTGTGGGCGCAAATCCAGAGTTAGCCTCTCCAGCCCCGTCAAATGACCCAAGCGTCACGCCAAATGAAACGGGCGACGTGAACCCAACACCGCTCAGCATTATTGATACAGATGGTGATGGTGCGCCCGATAATTTTGAAAGCGATAGCGAAGACCGCGACGGCGATGGCATCCCAGATAGCGAAGATTATGACCCGACAGGCTATTTCTATTGTGAAGAAAATGGCACGATCCTAACGGGCGGCGGTATTACGGTCACAGGCCCGAATGGCTCAAACAGCTCTATCGGGACAGCGAATAATATTGTGATCTTGGAAGATGGCTCTGATGGGTTCTATCAGTTCTATGTCACGGCACCGGGTGAATATAGGCTCACGCCAACTTATCCTGTTAGCGGCGTCGCCAGCACATCGCGCCTTCCAAATAGTGACGCCCTAGATGTGACGGATCTTCTGCCAGATAATCCGGCGACAATCGGTAGCACAGAACTGGGTGACACAGGGCAGCTTGCTGATTTCACAGCTGATAGCAATTCACCGTTCTATACGAGCTTTATCTTTGAAGAGGGTGATCCTGCGGTTTTTGCTAATAACTTCCCATTACAGCATTGCGGTGAACCGGCTGTTGAGCTGACGAAAGAGACTGTTGGTGATGTTGAGCTAACAGCGGATGGCCGTCAGCAAGTAAGCTATAATTTCACGATTGAGAACACAGGTGAAACGCTGATTGAAAATGTCCAAGTCACAGATAATCTTGGTGATGTTTTCGGCGCAGGCAATGTTGACGTTGTCAGTTTGGCACTGGCTGAACAGCCAAGCGGTTTCACGGCCAATGTAAATATGGCTTATAACGGCGTTACCACGCTGGATATGCTGACCGATGGTGGACGCTTGCAATCGGGTGAGCGCGTAACGCTTAACCTTGTCATTATTGCCGCGCCTGAAACGGACGGCGAAGCGGTGAATATCGCGGTTCTCTCCGCGTCTGAACCGCTTAACGGCGGCCCATTGACGGATAACGGCTCTGCGGCCGTTGAGCTGCAAGCTCTGTCTGACCCAAGCTTTGTTCGCGTTGCAAAACGCGCGCAGCCGCGGACTGTGCAGATCGGCGATCCGGTGCTTTACACAATTGATGTGACCAATGATAGCGGATCGACCATGACTGATCTGCGGATTACAGACCGTATTCCGCTCGGCTTTGCCTATATTCCCGGCACCGCCGTGATTTCTGATGCCTCTGTTAGCGCGCCGATAGAGCCGCTTGTCACGGGACGTGGATTCCTAAATTGGGATATCTCGCAAACAGCTGAAGCCCCGCTTGACACGCTTGCGGCAGGCGAAACCTTATCCGTGAGCTTACGCCTCTTGGCAGGGCCAAATGTTGAATTTGGCGCTCATGAGAACCAAGCCTTTGCTGAAAGTCTTCGCACAGGTGAACGCTCTGAAGTGGCGAGCGCTATTGTTGATTACATTCCTGAACCTAGCTTTGACTGTACGCCTATCTTGGGCCGCGTCTATGATGATGTGAACCATAATGGCTATCCCGATGACGGTGAGCCAGGCTTGCCGGCTGTACGTCTTGTGACGGTGAATGGTGATATTATCACAACGGATCAATATGGCCGTTACCATATCCCATGTGCAGCGATTGCAGATCGTGAACGCGGATCGAACTTCTTGCTAAAAGCTGATGCGCGTACATTGCCGCTCGGCTATCATCTGACGTCGGAAAACCCGCGCGTTGTTCGTGTGACACGCGGTAAATTCGTGAAAATGAATTTCGGCGCCGCGCATCGTCCTAAGCTTCGTCTTGACCTTTTTGCCGCTGATTTCGGTGATGAGATTGGGTTAATGGAGCCCCAAGCAGCCGCGCGCGTGAAAACGCTATTAGCTGCAGCAAAGGGCGCCGATCGGGCCTTGATTATTTATCATGCCGATGATCTGGAACATGTTGATAACGCGCAAGCCAAGCTGAAGATTGGTCTTGAGGTTGTTAAATCTCTGGCGCCGAAACAGTTCAAAGACATCGCGCTCGAAGCAAGTTGGGGGGATGCGGCAGAATTTACACCGCCGAACCTAGAGGCTACTGAGAACCTATTGATCGGCAGTCTTTATGATCGTCCGGCTGTGGACGGCCCTCAAAGCTTATTGCGTGACCGTGTCGCCTTTACGCAAAGCCGTGGTGGTGCGCTATCGCGTCTTGAAGATAATGACGAAATTTATGACAATCGCGGCGCCTTTAACGGCAGTGATAATGATGAGCGCTTTAGTAATACGGGCGACGGCGGCCTTCGTGGTCAGCGCGGATCTGCGCCTTTAGCTTCCGATAATCGCGGGCAAAATAGCTCGCCATTAATTGGACGCCGTGACCAAGGCGAGGCCGAAACGCCGCGTCCGGGACGTCTCATGCGCTGGGTCGGCTGGGGTGAAAAAACCACAAGCTACGCCGAAGGTCTTGAGATCGAAACAACGGTTGATGCGCTTAACCCTGTGAAGCGTCTGAATGCGCAGGCCAATGTCGTTAGCGATATTAATGGCCGTGATGTTCGGGTTGAAACCTATAGCAATTATAAGGCTTTCATTACCCGCCTTGAGCTTCGCCTCTTCCCTGAAGGTCGTTCTGTGCGCAGTGAGCCTGCGGCGATTATTCCGGTCTCGGGCCGCTATGGTCAATTGCCTGTCAGCGCTTATATGTCCGGTGAATATAGCTATGTGCTGCGGGCTTATGGGGCGTCGGGTGACTTTGACGAAACGGCGAAAAAACCTCTCGTCATTGGCGATGCGGAGTATGATCTGACGGGCGATGAGTGGGCATATCAAGCCAGCACAGCCTTTGGCCAAAATACGCTCCTAAAAGATAATATCCGTGTTCGCGGCGGCGCTGTGCGTGTCTATGGCCGCAATGTTCCCGGCGAGAGCGTCTCTGTTATGGGGCAAAATATAGCGGTTGATCCGCAAGGGCTCTTTATCGCAGAGCAGCTTTTACCGGCGGGTAAGCAGTCTGTAGAGGTTCGCATTGCCGGCTTAAATGGCGGCGAGCAGCGTATTCTGCGCAGCGTCGATGTTAAAGCGCGTGATACATTCTATGCCGCGCAAATCGAAGCGACCATTGGTGAGCAGGCGACGGCTGACGGCGATAACTTTGAGCAAGGCCGTGTGGCATTTTATGTCCGCTCGCGTCTAAATGACCGCTGGTCTGTGACGGCGACAGCCGATACGGGCGAGGCGGATATAGGCAATCTTCTGAGTGGTCTTGATGATAAAGACCTCGGGCAACTTCTCCGCCGTCTTGATCCGGATCGGTTCTACCCGACTTATGGTGATGACAGCACGATCGAGCAAGATGCACCGACCTCTGGCCGTTTCTATGCCCGTATTGAGCGTGATGATGATTATGCCCTTTGGGGTAATTATCAGACCAATTTCAATGATACTGAATTTGCCCGTGTTCAGCGCACGCTTTATGGGGCTAAATTCCATTGGGATGAAAATGGCAATACAACTAAATTTGGGGATGACCGCACCCGCGTCACGGCCTTTATTGCCGAGGGCGGAACACGTCAGGGCCGCGATGAATTTCGCGGCACAGGCGGCTCGGTTTATTATCTCCGCCAAGGTGATATCTCCATCGGTTCTGAAATCCTGCGTCTTCAAACACGCGATAGTGTCTCGGGTCTTGTGATTGAAAACCGGCGTCTTGTTTACGGAACGGATTATGATCTCGACTTTATCCAAGGCCGGATAATCCTGAACCAACCGCTTGGTAGTACAGGCGATGACGGACGTTTATTCCGCGATGGCTCGCAAGGCGGTAATCAGCAAATTCTTGTCGTTGATTATGAGTTCTCGCCTGTGATCGGCAGTGATGACGGTGCAGCCGTTTACGGTGCGCGCGGCGCTCGCTGGTTTGGCGATCACGTCAAGATTGGCGCGACCTATAACCATGATACGGACGGCGGCGAGGAGTCTGATCTCTTTGCGCTCGACCTGACGCTGCAATATGCGGCTGGGACGTATATCAAAGGCGAAGTGGCCCGATCTGAGGGACAAGGCGTTGAAACCTTCCGCTCTATTGACGGCGGCTTTACCTTTAATCCGCAAGATCGCGGCGGGATTAACCCTGAGCGTGCAGCCGACGCCTATGCCGTTGAAGCGGCGGTTGATTTCTCTGAAATCAAAGGGTTTAACCTGACCGGTAATTCCTATGGATATTGGCGCAAACGCGATGCAGGCTTTGCCGGTTTCGCAGAAAGCACTAATCAGGCGATTGAGCAATTTGGCGGCGGATTAACCCTAGCCTTATCACCGCGCCTCAGTATTTCAGCGCGGGCTGATATTACAGATGAGCGGACAACAGGCACGAATAGCTTTGCCGAAGGCCGTGCAGATTATCAGCTCGGCGAAAGACTTGCGGCCTCTATTGGTCTGTCCTTTACCGATGATGCGCGGGGCAATGCCGGAACATCTATTGGTGGGCGTGTTGATTATAAACTTAATGATGACAATAAGATCTATGCCTTTGGCCAAGTCGGTCTTGAGGGTCAAAATACCCGTACAACTGACCGTATTGGCGCGGGGGCAGAGGTTCGGCTCAGCAAGCATATCTACGGCGGCGGGGAAATTTCCACCGGCGAAGATGGCCTTGGAGCCCGAGCAAGCCTGCGCTATCAATATGAGGACGGCGATGAGTTCTATGTCGCTTATGATCTGCCGTTACGGGCGCGTCCAACGGCGAACCTTGGCACCTTTAATCTCGGCGCGCGCCGCCGATACGGAGATGCTTTGTCTGTCTTTGGCGAAGAACGCCTACAGTTTAATGACCGGGGCCTCAATGGTATCACCCATGCATATGGTGTGGATTATAAGCCGGGGAATTGGAACTTTGGCCTGACGGCTGAAACGGGACGTGTGGATGATCTTGACCGCGATGCGTTCTCGGCCACTGTCGGCTTTGCCAGTGAGCGCCTGAAAGCGGGCCTCACAGGTGAGTGGCGCAGCGACGAAAATGTCGATACGGCAGATACACGCCGGACATGGCTCTTGCGCTCTAGCGCGCTATACCAAGCTTCGGAAGAGCTACGTTTACAAGGTAAGTTTAATCTGGCGGTGTCAGATCAATCGCGCCCAGATGTTGCTCTTGGCCCGCAAAGCTTTAACGAAGCCGAGTTCCGCGAAGCCTCTCTATCGGCTGCCTACCGCCCGATCTGGGATGACCGGTTTAACCTCATTGGTAAGCTTGTGTGGCTAGAAGATCTCTCGCCAACCTCGCAGCGCTTTAATGGCGAGACGCTTAATTATCGCCAGAAAAGCCAAATTGCGTCGATTGATGCGGCCTATGATCTCTCGCCGAAATGGACGCTAGGCGGTAAATATGCTTATCGCTCTGGCTCTGTGACGTCGAACCGTGAGAGCCTCGACTTTACAAACTCTGAAGCGCAGCTCGGCGTGATCCGTTTGGATTACCACCTCACCAACCGCTGGGATGCGCTTGTTGAAGGCCGTTATCTGGATATTGGTAATGGTGTCACCTCGCGCATGGGGGGACAAGTCGGTGTCTTCCGCCATCTTAATGACAATGCTAAGATTGGCCTTGGCCTGACTTACGGCGGCATTGAAGAGCAATATCTAGCGGTGGTTGGCCGTGAGGAAGATATTGGCTGGTATTTCAATGTCATTGGTAAATTCTAGGGGCTGGATTTTAGCACGGATTTACACAGGTCGGACGGTGCAAAAACCGGGCCAATTAAGAGCTAGGTCAAACTGGCGCTTAATATTAAAAAAGGCGGATCACATGATCCGCCTTTTATTTTTGTAAAAATAGAGAAATTAATTACGCGTATTTTTCCCCAAGATAAACGCGGCGCACATCTTTATTCGCGCGGATTTCCTCTGGCGTGCCCTCAAATAAAGCTTCACCTTGGAAGAGGATAGAGGCGCGGTCAACGATATCCAGCGTTTCGCGCACACGGTGATCGGTAATTAAAATGCCAATACCGCGTTTTTTCAGATATAAAATAAGCTCTGAAATATCGGCAATCGCGATGGGGTCAATCCCAGTAAAGGGCTCATCAAGCAGGATAAAATTTGGACGCGAGGCCAGCGCGCGGGCAATCTCAACGCGGCGTCGCTCCCCGCCCGATAGTGCCAGCGCTGGGCTTTTCTTGATATGGCCAATGTTCAGCTCATCAAGAAGGGCGTCAACATTATCATTCCACTTGGAGCGGTCTTTCTCCGTCAGCTGCACAACGGCGCGGATGTTTTCTTCAACCGTCAGGCCGCGAAAAATACTTTGTTCCTGCGGCAAATAGCCAACGCCGAGACGAGCGCGCTGATACATAGGAAGCTTGGTAATGTCTTCGCCGTCAAGTGTAATCAGGCCGCGGTCAGCCTCAATTAGGCCCATAATCATGTAAAAACTGGTCGTTTTACCAGCGCCGTTCGGCCCCATAAGCGCGACAACTTCACCGCGCTGAACCGTTAGAGTAATGTCTTTGACAACCACACGGCCCCGATAAGCCTTGCCAATTTTATTGGCAGCAAGGCCCGTTTTAGGAATGTCGAAATCAGCCGATGCGGTATTAGCCATGATATGTCCTTGGCGTCAGATGTTGACTTTGGATTAGAGGGTATTCGTATTGCCGTTATTTTTAAGCAAGATGTTGACCCGCCCTTTAGATCCGCAGCGGCGACCTTGGCAACTGCCAAGCACTTTTGCAGTCCCGTTCGTCAGATCATAAACGAGCTTATCGCCTGTGACGACATTTCCGTCGCCTTGAAGCAGGACAACATTGCCTGTCACAGTGAATGTTTCGGTCGATTTCAAATAAACCCCTTTATCGCCGCGAACTTCTTGTTCTGGCGTGAGGTAGAAGAAATTACCAATCGCTTCGATTTTATTGGCACCGCCAATGGCATTGGCTCCGCTTGCCGCGCTATTGGGGGTGTGCACGCGCATTTGATCGGAGAGGATACGTACCTCGCCTTGGCGAACATCGACTTGCCCTGAAAAAATCGTTACATCTGGTCGGTAATCAACACTATCGGATGATCCGCTGACGGGCGCGTTTGAATCCGCAGAGAATTGCGCCGAGGCCAGAGGCGACAATGTAAGCATCGCCAAAACAGCGATCCCAGCCTTAAAAGATTTTATCATGATCCCACCTTTATTGACGCGCGAGCGTGAAGTTGATTTTTCCACATTTATCCCCTTTGCAATCATTTTTAAACCGGGCTCGCTTGCTTTCTAAATCATAAAACAAGCTATCGCTTTCGACGAAATTCCCGCCGGGTTGTTTTAGTCTTACATTCCCGAAAACGTCAATTTGCTTTTCAGTGCGTTTATAGACGCCGCGATCACCTGTCACGGTGTTTTGCGGGGCGGTATAAGAAAAATTCCCCTCTGCAACAATGCGGTTAATCTCGCCAACCTTTAAGGCCGTTCGGCTGTTAGAGGTCACATCACGGTAAATCGTCATTTTATCGGCGGTGATGACCGTCTCATTTTGGCTGACAATGACATTGCCTGTTAGGATGGTTGTGCCGCCGCGGTATGTCGCCTCTTGGGCTTTGACGTCAATAATACCCGCCGCGCCAAATTCGATATCTTCGGTGGCCTCTTCAGAATTTTCATTAATCAGCTGCGCTGTCATGCCGTCTTTGAATTTAAACGTCTTATAATTTTCAAATATGTCATAAGTCTCGCCCGTGATAACGCCGAAACTGCCGTCGCATTTGATCGATTCGTCGCCTTCCAGCCGGTTTTCGACGGTGAAAATGCGGGCATGTGATGTGACGCAGTGATTGCCGTCATCCGTTGTCAGATCGACATCTGTGCGCAGGTCCAAAACTTGCGTGACATCATTATATATGCCTTTTTTCGCGAGGACTAAGGATGTATCCGCTCCGGCTTCGCGGAAAAATTCTAATCGCGGGCCTTCCAGCTCAATCTCATTGGCCGCGCTATTCAGGCGAACGGCTTGATCCGCTGTCAACTTATAGGGCAGGCCATCACCCGTGCGGCCTGTAAACCGAGGATTGCCCATACGCGCGCTTTCGGTCGGGTTGATGTCTTGCAGCTCAACCGCGCTGCGCTGGGTGAAATTCCAGACAACAATCAGCGCGGCTATGATGGAAATGACGATTAATATTCGCCGAATAAGCTTGATCCGCGCCGAATGACGACGCGCCGCATCAAGCGTTAAAGTCCGCTTAGGCTCCCAAAGGCCTAAAGCCTCACTCGTGGAATGAGATGTGGGTGTCGACGTCATGAGACAGGTCTATAAGCCAGTTGCGCGTGGTTTGCGATAGAGAATTTCATATTGAGCGCCTATATAAACGGCTTTTAATATAAAGGCGCTTAGCTTTGACGCCGTAAATTATGCGAAAATATATCAATATCATGCCAACCGCCGAGGTCTAGCTCTGCGCGGGCGGGTAGAAAGTCGAAACAGGCCTTGGCTAAATCCATGCGGTTTTCGCGGATAAGGCGGGCATTTAAAATCATTTGAATGCGGTGCAGATAAAGCACATCAGAGGCGGCGTAATTAAGCTGCGCTTCGGTGAGTTCTTCACTGGCCCAATCAGAGCTTTGTTGTTGTTTTGAAATATCAACGCCGAGCAGCTCTTTACATACATCTTTTAGCCCGTGGCGGTCTGTATAGGTGCGCACAAGTCCGCTGGCGACCTTGGTGCAAAAAACCGGCGTCGGCGCAATGCCAAGATCACGTTTGATAATCGCAACATCAAAACGGGCAAAATGAAAGATTTTTTCAATCGTTTGATCCGCCATTAAAGCCTTTAAATTGGGGCAATCAAATGTGCCTCTATTGACTTGCACAATATGGGCATTGCCGTCACCTGATGAGAGCTGCACGAGGCATAATTTATCCCGAACGAGCGAAAGCCCTTGCGTTTCAGTGTCAATGGCGACGGAGCCTGTGAATTTTACATCATCGGGCAGGTCATTTTTATGTAAATATACGGTCATAACTGTCCCTAACGCCTAGATTTTTAAATAACAATGGCTGATTTTAGGCGGCGCGTTATTCATCTGTGTGATAAGCAGGGCTATGGCGTTAAATGATCCGCGAAAACACCTCTGGTGAACGGCGCAAGCTGAGCCTAGCTTTTGCGCGCCGTGAAAGATAAACAGCCGCAGCAAAGCGCTGCAAAAAAGGAGACCGCGCGTGAGCAAAGCGCTATTAGAGACAGGCTATGAGACAGCTAGCGAATTTACAGCGGCTTATGACGCGCAATTTGGCGGCGCGCCCGAATCTAAGTCCGCGCCGCCGCTTTATATCGACTGGATTGAAACGCCTTTAGGGCGAATGATATCTATTGCGGATGGGCAGTCATTATATTTATTAGAATTTACGAACCGAAAAAATATGGCGGGGCAAATATCGCGGCTTATGCGTTATTATAGCCGCCCGATTATGGCGGGAGCTACCGCGATATCTGATCTCATTCGGCAAGAGCTATCGCTCTATTTTGCCGGCGAATTAACGGCATTTCAAACGCCGCTGTCTTTGACCGGCACAGAGTTTCAGTCGCGCGTTTGGCAGGCGCTGCGGGATATTCCTTATGGGCAGACCTGCTCTTATGCCAAGCTCGCGCAGGTGATTGGCTCTGAAAAAGCGGTGCGGGCTGTGGCCAGTTCCAATGCCAGAAACGCTTTGGCGATTATTGTGCCATGTCATCGCGTGATTGGTAAAAATGGTAAAATGACAGGTTATGCGGGGGGAGTTGAGCGCAAAGAAACCCTATTGCGTCTTGAAGGCGCGCTTAATGCGCTTAACGGGCCTCTTGGGTGAGAGCGCGGATAAGCGGGGTCAGCTCGGTTTCGATAATTTGTGATGTGACAGGGCCCGTGATTTTATATCGAATGGTTCCTGTGTGGTCGATCACATAGGTTTCAGGCACGCCGTAAACGCCATAATTAATAGCAATCGTCCCGTCATTATCTGTGCCGATTTTAGCGTATGGATTGCCGAGATCTTTGAGAAATTTCATCGCCGCATCGGGTTTATCTTTATAGTTTAATCCAACGAGTTGAACGGCAGGGTTTTCGGCAAGCTGTAACATGTAGGGATGTTCTGCGCGGCAGGGCGTGCACCACGACGCCCAGACATTCATAAGCGTTACTTGATTGGGCGCGCCTTTGAAATCTGATGATCTTAGCCCTATTGGCGAGCCGTCTATTAGCGGCGGCGCAGTGAAGTTAGGCGCGGGTCTATTGAGCAAAGCTGACGGAATATTTTGTGCATCACGGCCAGACATTAATGCTGCGGTGAAAATAGCAATCAGGGCGGCTGCGAGGATCAGCGGAAGCAAGGCGGCCAGTTTTTTCATAGCGCGTCAGTCGCGTCTTGATCTAGGGCCGTTTCTAAGGCCTCAAGTTTTCTGCCCACGCGGCGGCGCGCTGTGATGAGGCTAAGGCCCAAGCCTATCAAAACGGCAAAGAATATACCAAAGGCTGCGAGGATAAAGCCGCTCATTTGGCAGCTCTGTTAGTTTTGGCAGCTTTGGCGCTATGGGCGCGGCGCGCAAGTTTGACTTCAAGGCTCTCAACGCGGCGGCGCATGATTTCTGTTTGTGTGCCGTAAAGATGAAACGCAAAAAACAACAGGGTTAATCCAATCGCGCTAATCAGTAGCGGCCATAAAAGACTGGGGTGAATGGTTGGGCCATCGGCGCGAAAAACACTGGCGGGTTGATGAAGCGTATTCCACCAATCAACAGAAAATTTAATAATCGGAATATTGATAAAGCCAATCAGTGTTAATATCGCCAGCAGCCGCGCAGAACTCGCTGTTTTATCAAGCGTGCGCGCTAAGGCGATCAGGCCCAGATACATGATAAATAAAACCAAAACGGAGGTGAGCCGCGCATCCCAAACCCACCATGTTCCCCACATCGGCTTACCCCAAAGGGAGCCTGTGATAAGCGCGAGAAAGGTAAAACACGCGCCAAGCGGCGCAGCGGCGCGGGCGGCGGCATCGGCAATCGGATGCCGCCAGACGAGCGTACCAATGGCTGAGATTGCCATTAAACTATAGGTCATCATCGCGAGCCACGCGCTGGGCACATGGATATACATGATCCAAACGGTTTGGCCTTGCTGATAATCTTCGGGCGCTTTGAAAACGCCCCAATATAATCCTATAGCTGTGATGATAAGGCCGGCCCAAAATAACCCAGGCGTTACGGCTTGGCTTATGCGCATAAAGCGGGTGGGATTACCCAGATATGAAAACGGTCCAGCCATAATAATTATCGCTACCCTATGTTAAATTGGATCGATGAGGTCAATGGTTTATACGGCTGCGCATCTTTTATGCGTCAATTTTACATAAAAATAGCCGCAGCGCGATGCTGCGGCTCAAGGTGGGGAGAGATAAGGGGGCCTAGCGAACAGCTAAGAAGATATTAGACCCATTGCGCTCGACAGATAAGGCCAAGGGGCCGTCCGACGCTTTTACAATTTTTTCAAAAGCTTTCAGGTCTTTCACAGCTTTGCGGTTCACCTTGCGGATAATATCGCCGGGAACGAGGCCCGCGCGCGCCGCTTTGGTGAGGCGGCGAACATCAGCAATATAGACACCTTCATCACCGCCGCGCGATTCAATATCTTCGGGAATATCGGTCAGAGACGCGCCGCTAAAGCGTTCAAGCTCGGCTATGGTGTCGTCAACATTATCAGCGCCCGCAGTTTCCTCATCCTCTTCGACGGCCTTGACGGTGATTTTAGTGTTAATGCGGCGGCCATCACGCAAATATGTGACATCGGTTCGCGTTCCGGGCGGGACGAGGCCGACAGCATTGCGAATGTCATTGGCATTATTAATGGCATCGCCGTTAAAGCGGATTATAACATCGCCGTCTTCTAATCCGGCTTTATCCGCCGCGCTATCCTTTGTGACTTCGTTAACAAGCGCGCCGTTGCGGTTGGGCAGATCAAGCGCTTCTTCAAGCCCTTGGTCAATATCACGTATGGATATGCCAATGCGTCCACGCCGGACTTCGCCCGTCTCAATTAACTGCGTTTTCACGCCGTTAACAATGTCAATCGGGACCGAGAGGCCAATGCCATTATTGCCGCCAGAGCGCGATATAATTGCGGTGTTAATCCCAATCAACTCGCCTTTGGAATTAATTAAAGCGCCGCCAGAATTTCCCGGATTAATCGAGGCATCTGTTTGAATGTAATCCTCAAAGCCGTCGCCGCGCCCAAAAGTTCGGCCTGTGCCGCTGATGATGCCGCTGGTGACGGTATGACTAAAGCCAAAGGGATTGCCAATCGCGATCACATAATCACCCACGCGGTAGCTATCTTCCTTAGCGGAGCGAATTTCTTTTAAGTTTTTGGCCTCAATTTTGATAACAGCAATATCGGTTTTCTCATCAGAGCCGATGACTTCGGCGTCATATTCACGGCCATCTTCAAGGGTCACAATAATATCTGTCGCGTTATCAATGACATGGTGATTGGTAATGATATGGCCATCGCGTGAATTTATAATCACGCCAGATCCACCGGATTCACGGGCCCGCCCCGGCCGGCGTCCTTCTGGAACGCCGCCAAAGAAACGTTCAAATAATTCACGGCTTTGCTCATCTATTTCTGGACGCGCAGTTTGTTTTGGGGCGACCACAACACGAAGGCTTACAATCGCTGGCGTGACTTGCTCCAATAAAGGCGCCATGGTTAAGACGCCGCGTGTGCTATCCACTGTTAAGGCGCTGGATTGCCCCACAGTTGTCGGGGATGAAAAAAGGCTCTGCGCGGCGGCATCGGGGGCAAAAGATAAGGCGCTATAGGACAAGCCGGTAAAAGACAGGGCGGCGATACTAATGCCAGCAAGAATTGATGTGCGCATAGGGGGGCTCCGTTTTATATCCATATAAGATTAAGATAATTTATGCGCTTATGCGCGGAGTTCAACCCAGATTAACAGAGTATGACAGGATTTTAACCTAACGTTGGGACTCCCGTAATCTTACGGACAGCCTCCTGTCATAATGGCCTTAAAAGTCACCTTCGCGAATTAAGACGCGCAAGATTTGACGGGTGATACGCGCGGCATAGCTCTGCCGCTTGCCTTTTATTTTAGCAAGGCCCGTGATTGTGCGTCCATTATAAGCCTCATGCATCTCCACTGTGGATTGAACTTCGTAAACGGGGTTCACCGGTATCAATCCGTTGTCACGCTCGGTATGCACAGCAATTTTCCCGCCGTATAAAGATGTCAGCTCAGCTTTATCAATAGAGCTTTGCGCTGTGGGGGCGAGCCGGCTTAGCTGTGTTTTAAAAGCCGGTAGGGCGGGGTCATCGGCAATGAATTTCAGCGGGGCTCCGGCTTTAATCGCGATTGCATCTTGCTCCGGTGCCAGCGCGAAGAGGGCCGCCGTCCCTGCTTCTGTCTCGGCTGATGAAATTCGGGCTAAACGATCTGCTGCCATAACCATACGGCCTGTATGAAAGCGGGGCGACATGCCGCTGATACGGCCATCTTGCGCCGCATAGATCGTTAGGCGGTCTTGCTGGGCGGTTAAGCCGTCAAGCCGCGCCAACTCGCGGCGGCGCTCATCGCCCAAAAGACTCCCGCTACGGCGTTCGGATAAATTACTATTTCGGCGCGCAAGCTGCGCGTCCAGCAAAGACAAGCGGGCGCGGCTCTGCGCAGCTTCAAAGTCTAGGGCGGGCGATTCAAGCTGAAATAAAATATCGCCAGCTTTAACGCTCATATCATTTTGGACATGAATCTTAGCAAGCCGCGCGGGATGGGGCGCGTAAATATCACTATGATGCAGGGGCTCTATGCGGGCCGGCGCATTGATATAGCTTTGCCACGGCCAGCACATAAAGATAATGGTCAGTAAGACGAGCGCTAATGTTAGGCGTCCGCGTAGTTCAGACATAATATCCATTTTGAAACTCCACCAGTTTTTAAACTCCGCCCAGATCGGGCGAATAATGAAAAAGATAATTTCGACTGAAAACAGGATAATCCCGATCGCTTTGGGGAAAATATGATGCACCAAAAGCGCAATCCCGATAAACAAAAAGAAACGGTAGATCCATGTTGAATAGGCATAGCTTAGAAAGCCGAAAAGCCGGGCGCCCTCGGCTTGACTGGGTTTGGGGGCGCCTAAGTTAAATAATGTCTCGCGCATTTTCCAGCGCCCCAGATCAAACCCCGTTTTTTGCAGGTTTTGCACGCCAAAAAAATCAGAGATGAGATAATAACCATCAAATCGCATACAGGGGTTCAGATTCACCAAAAGCGAAAACGCCCATGAAGTTGTTGCGGCAAAAAAGGCAAGGCTGCGGAGTGGGCCATCTGGCAAAAAAGCCCAGAGGAAGATCGACAAACAGGCAATGATAATTTCAACAATCATCCCCCCGCCGTCAATTAATAATCTTTGGCGCTTATCAAGCAAGCGCCAAGCATCTGTGGTGTCCGTATAAAGAATCGGAAACATTACCAGAAAGGCGACACCTAACGTGGGAACGCGCGCGCCGAAATGATGGGCGATAAAGGCATGGCCGAGTTCGTGGAAAGATTTAATAACCGCAAGAGCAAGACCGTAAAATAACAAGCCCTCAAGGGTAAAGAAGTGCCAAAATGTCCGCGTGAATTGCTCCCATTGCGCGGCGGCAAAATAAAGTCCGATCACCCCTAAGAGGGCGGTGATAATCAGCGTATATTTTGTAAATAAAGGGGATAGCAGCGGATAGCTGGCGCGCAAAAACCGATCTGGCGCAAATAATGGAATTCGAAAGAATAAATATTTATGCACCATGATTTCGTAAAACGGACGGCGTTTCGCGGCTTCGCGGTCAGCAAAATGGTTGGTCTGTCCGCTCGGCGGTTCAATCGTTAGCTGTTGCGTATAAAGGAAGTCTGACATCGCCAAAATTTCAACGTCAGAGAGGCCGTGCCGTTCAGCGGCAGGGAGCATCTGCGCCAATGGCCCAGCCTGCCAGTTTTGCAAAAGCGTGAGGCCTGAGGCGCCGATCATATGAAAGGCATTGCGTATGGGGTCGAAAATAAACCAGCGCGGCGCACCGTCATGACTGCGCGGGGCCTCCAGAATTTGCAGCTCTTGCCGTATATGCGGAAGCGTGGGAGCGCTCATGATGAGGCGGGGCTAAAACCCGATAAATTGGCGCACAGCCGCGATGGGGCGGCGAAACAGCCAAAAAATTAAAGGCGCGGTGTCACCATAAATCTTGGCAACACCACGCGCACCAATGCGCGGTAAGGCATAGGGGGATGAGAGCCGCGCATAAGTTTCATAGGCCATTTGGCCGTTTGGGGTGGGCGCGGCGTAATAGCTCGCACGTTCAATCTTGGCCTCCAGAGGTTTAAGAGGGTCCGCATCCATAAAGACACGAACCCGTGCTCCATCTTGGAGCGCCTCCCCAGCAAGGAGTGGAGAATCAATTTTTAAAATAATCTGCTCCGGGTCGGCGATTTCAATAATCGTCTCGCCAGTTGAAACTGGGCGTCCGGTCCAGTCTTGGGCATGGGAGTAAATCGCAAGGCCAGCTTTGGGCGCGGTTAATTCGGTTTGCTCAAAACGGGTTTTGGCATAATGCGTGCGGGCCTGCGCAAGATCAGTTTCCGCGCGGGCAATGGCAAGCTCCCGCTTGGCCGCCGTATCAATGAAAGATGTTAAAGAGGCTTTTCTCAGCCGCGCTTGGGCGACAGTTTCCTCGCGGGCGGCCACGTCTAAATCGCTTTTAAATTCAGTATCCGCCATTTTAACAAGGCGTATGCCGGCTTCGACGCGGCTATTGGGCGCGACAAGAATATTTTCAACGACGCCGTCCATGGGCGCAGCAATAATAAAGGGGTTATCGGCGACGATTTCAGCCGGCGCGAGCGTAACAACGGGGACGGGTATCAGCCCACATAGCAGAATTATTAAACTGCCGCCTGTTATCCATAATTTTCGCCGTCTTGATAATGTATCGCGCGGTTTGGCGGATAATGCGCTCCATATAGCGCCGTAGCTCTGGGCGAGCCGCGTCATAATGGTCGTTTGCGCGGGTTCAAACGGCGCGGCGCGGGTAAATAAAAGTCCGCCCGTATGGCTATGCGGGGCAAAGGGCGCGAAAAAACCATTCGGAAAGACATAGTCAAATGCGGCGCTATCATTTTCGGCCTTACCGCCAGATGTTTCGGTAAAAGATAAGGCTTGCGCGCTATTTAAGGCACCAGATTTCGCGCGGCGTTTTAAAATATGACAGATATCTTGGATAAAAGGCGAGCCTTTATTGATTTCTGACTGTGAAGACATGGCGGCTATTTTGATCGTCTTGCCGCGGCGCTCCACCCAGAAGATATGGCCAACGTCTAAAAGGCGGCGCGGGTGGTTCACAGCTTGATGTTTAAGCGCCAGACGATCAGGCGCGGCGAGGGCTTCATTTTCAAGCGCTAATAAAATCTGTAGCGGCGTTAATTTTGACTTTTTAGGCGTTTCTTTGGGCGGGTGTTTAGGTGGCGGGGCGTCTGTTGACGCCGCTTTCGGGAAATGCGTGACCTGCGCTGTTATTTTGGGGGCGGTATGGGTCATGATTTATTTTTAGTTTCAAACCGCGCGACACCGCTCATGCCAGATAAGGCACGTTTGGCAGGTTTTGTTATTTTTCCTGTAATTTCAATCGTTTGACTGACAGGATCGACCGCCGCTCCAATACGCGAGACTTTGCCGCTCAGGACATGGCCTGTTTCATCGACAGTAAAGTCAAAACGTGTCCCGGTATCGACATGACGCAGCCATTTTGACGGGATAATAATGGATATATCCGGCGTTCCGGCGCGGTGAATTGTGTAAAGCGGTGCGTTAAGCGCAGGTGTTTCATAGGCGGCGATGTGTTTTTCCGCAACAATACCGGCATATGGGGCATAGACGCGGCATTTGCCCAATCGGGCTTTTAAGGCATCACGCTCAGCGGCGGCTTGCTGCATTTCAGAGCGCGCAACAGAGACATCAAGTGCGCCCGCAGCGCCTGCTTGAAAAAGCTGTTCTTGGTTTTGATAGCGTAACGACAAGGTCTCATGCGCCTGTGTTAAAGCGGTGAGTTCCGCGGTTTCCTGCGTGCAGTCAAACTGTGCAAGTAAAGAGCCGCGTTTAAATATTTGTCCGGTTTTATAAGGGGCTTTGGTTAAGCGCCCGCTCATACCGCTTGCAATAATGGCTTCATCTCCGGCTTTTAAAACGCCCCGCGCTTGCGGAATTTCGGCTTCAAAAGAGGCTCCGGCTATGTCCGCTATGAGATTGTCAAAACGGTCATTAGCCAGAGCCAAAGGTGAAGAAAATGCAAGACACAAAGACAAGGATACCAAATGTTTAAAGGTGTTTAAGCGCGGGAAAGTGGGATGATGTCGCGCTGAGACAGACGCAGCACTGGAGATGTCTCCGGTGCTATGTGGTCTCATTATATAGGGTCCTGCGAACATTCGTATATCCTTGCCTTTGATGAACCTTAGGTAGCAATTAAAGTTTAACAAACCCTTACAAAAAACAACTTTAGAGGGAGTGTTGTGTTAAAATATCCTGACTACATTATATATATGGAAAAATAATTCCAAAATATCGTCTTTTTAAAAATTTTAATTCATCATTGAAAATAAAACTCCCTTTTAAATTGTATTTTTAACCTAAATTTTACGCAGTATTTTTATATACAATTATAAATAGAATTAATCTGATTTACGGGAGACGTAAAATGAAGTATATAGTGATGTGTGGGGCTGCGGCGCTTTTAATGACAGGGTGTCAAACATCAGTCGATACCATAAGCGAAAGTGAGTTCGCTGTTGCGGGTCAAGCGATCAAGACGAAAATAAATTCAGAGAAAGCCCCGATTACCAAATCTATTGGTCTGTATGAGGCTATGGCGCGGGCTTTGAAATATAATCTCGATCACCGCGTTGCTATGATGGAAACGGACCTTGCGCGCGCGGATTATGATTTATCGCGTTATGATCTCTTACCCAAAGTCGTCGCATCAGGTGGATATTTTGGACGTGATAATGATCCTGGGGCGAACTCAATTTCTTTATTATCTGGCCGTGAATCCCTGGAGCCATCAACCTCAAGCGAGCGTGAGTTTTTATCGGGTGATCTAACCGCGAGTTGGAACATTCTTGATTTTGGCTTGTCAAAAATTCGAGCTGAACAGCTTGGCAATGAAGCGCTGATCTATGAAGAGCGCCGCCGCAAAGCGATTATTCAGATTATGGAAGATGTCCACCGGGCCTATTGGCGGGCCGTGAGTTCTGAACGCTTATCCACAAAATTGGCGGCACTTGAATCAGATGTCGAAACAGCCTTTTCTCAATCGCGTCAATTATATGCTGCGCGCCAGACCGCGCCAATGCCGGCCTTATCATATCAGCGTGAGCTGAATGATATTCAGGGGCAAGCGCAAAAAATGTCGCGTGAATTAACTTTGGCAAAAATGGAACTCGCGGCTTTAATGGGCCTCACGCCATCAGAGTCATTTACGCTCATATTGCCCTCGCATCATAAACGGCCCGCAGAATTGGCGATGCCGCTGGATGAGATGATAGATCACGCCCTCAAACAGCGTCCAGAAGTGCGCGAGAGCGCCTATGCCAAGCGTATAGCTGCGGGAGATATTAAACGCGCGGCGCTGGAAGCCCTTCCGAGCCTTGAAGGCTTTGCGGGCCTTAACGGCAATACGAATGACTTCCTCTTTAATCAGGATTGGGTGTCTTACGGGGCGCGGGTGAGCTGGAATTTATTGGATGTGTTTAAAACGCCTATGCGTAAAAAACGCGCGAAAGCTAACGCCACGCTTGAAGAACAGCGCGGGCTCGCGGCGGCAATGGCCGTTATGACCCAAGTGGGTGTGTCGCAGGCGCGCTATCAAAGCCTGATGCGCGAGTATAAAACAGCAAATGTTGGGGCGAATGTGCAATCCGACATATTGAACCAAGTCGTTGCCTTAACACAAGCCGCTTCGGCGTCTCGGCAGAGCCTTATTCGGGAGCGTATGAATACGATTATTTCAGAAGCTCGCCGTGATATTGTCCATGCCGAAATGCAAGAAGCCGCCGCCAATATTTTCTCTGCTATGGGCTATGACCCTTATAGCGCGGATATAAAGGGCAGCGAAGATATCGAGCAAATCGCGCAAAGCCTTGAAACGCTTTGGACACAGCGCGGCAAATCGCCTGCGCTTTAAACCCTCTTTTCAAAACCGATAAAACGTCCTGCCCATATGGGGCGGGTAATCATAGGCCGGCCCGTCAATATGACCGCGCTCCAGCAAATATAGCAGCAGCATAAACGGGCAAGATTGGAAGAAAATTCTTATGTCAGAGTCAAAAAGAAACGCACAAGATTTAAAAAAAACGCTTGAGCAAAATATTAGCCGTACGGCGCTAAATCAGGCCCAGAAATCAATGGGCCTTGCGGCGTTAGAGCCGCGTATTCTCCTTGATGCGGCGGCGGTTGTTACCGGCGCAGAGGTGATTGCGGATAACTTATTGCAAGAGCAAACAGACATTGCCTTGGATAATCTTTTGCGCGGCGAAGCCCAGCAAGAGGCCGTAAATTTTGACATAACTGCCTATGATCTTGATTTAACAGCCGAAGATATACAGGCGCTTTCACCGGTAAGTTTATCGGAAATAGACCCTAATGATATTGTTCCTGTTGGCCCTAAGTCGGCTGTTTCATCTACGGGTGATTTCTCGACGATTAAAGGCGGAAATTCTGATAATGTCGATAGTGATTTCTCGACGATTAAAGGCGGCAGCTTACAAGATGCCCAAACTGATTTCGAGACGATTAAAGGACAGTCAGGTGAAGCGATTGAGGCTGATTTTCATACGATTAAAATGGGCGAGCCGAACGGCGCGGCTCAGCTTGACGCGGCTTTGCCTATAAAGGCCGGTTTAAATGTCCTTGAATCGGGTGCAGAAACCGATGGCGCGCCGACGATTGATTTGGATGTAAATGACATTCAGCCAATTCCGGGGCAAAATGGTTTTACAACGCTAACAATTACGTCTGATCCGCTTATCGAAAATGATGGCCAAACAGAAGCTGCCGATGGTGTTGGTAACGGCGAAACGGCTCGTTATTCCAATGTCGGCACAATTAATGGGCAGTCCATAGATTTAGTCGCGACCGTTGTTCGCTTTGTCAGCGACACAAATGAATTTAGCAGCCCTGGCGGGGATAATGGAGATAATGCTGACCTTAGACGTAATGGCGATAATGCTCAAGTCCTATTGGGTAATGCGGCCACAGGAAGTGATAATGATGGCACCTATGAAATCCGTTACAATATTGTTCTGAGCGGAACTGATACCCCCATTACAGGTAATTTTGCTATCCGAATTGCCGATCTTGATAGAGGGGGCAGCGCATTTAGCGGTGAAGAAATTGCCGTGTCTACCGAAAGTCTTGATAGCTTTATAATTGGCGAAGGTAATGCAGAAGTTGACGCCGCAGATGTCGGCAATGGCAGTGATATTGTTGTTGATAATGCGCAAAATGTTCAGATTTTTGAGGCGACTGATGACCCGTCAACATTTTCTGAAAATGGCATTATCAGATTCCGCGCGCTTGACGGAAATAGTAACAACCCTAGCGCCCAAAATCAGTCACAAGCTAATGCTGTCCAGCTGAACTTTACGAATACATCTGACTTTACACTGATTTTCCACCGCGATGGCGGCTCCGGCGGTTTTTTGCTTGATGGTAATTTCGCAAGCGAAGCTTTTGATAATGCGACAATCGTAGATACAAATACTGATTTTGCGAATATCTTCACGGAAGGCGATGCCCCCGTCGCAATCGTAAGTGAGACTATAAATATCTCGGATACGGCTGACGCAATAAGCGGCGCAACCATTGAGATTACAAATGCGCAGCTTGATGACCTCATAGCTGTGACGGGAACTTTACCCGCTGGAATCACGGCAATCGTTAATTCCCCAACAAGCATTACCCTAACGGGTAACGCCGCGTCTGCGGATTATGAGCAGGCTATTCTGGCTATTACCTTTGAAAATACATCTAACACGCCCAATGAGACTGTTATTCGCGAAATAGATATTACAGTAACAGATTCGGAGAGCCTTACATCCAATACGGCCACGGCAGAAATTCAAGTCATTGATCTCCCGAACGAGGTCCCAACACTTGATTTGGATGTACTGGATGATCCAATGGTGGGCCCAGCTACGCCGAGCATCACGCCGCTCGTGTTCTCATCTCCTGACACGGTTAATGACGGCGGTACGGTTGCTGATGATGGCGAGGCCGGAGCTGAACAAGCGACTTATAGCTCTGTCGCTGTTGTGAACGGCATTACAATTGACCTTATTGCGACCGTTCTTGAAACAAGTAACTCATCGAACCCAACATTTGGCGTTATTGACGGCAATGCCAATGTAAATATCCCGGGTGATAGCAATACTGTGCTTGTGCGCTATGATCTTGTGGATCAAGCGACAGGCAATCCGATTCCTTTGAATTTCACGACTTTGATCGGCGACCTTGATGCAAATAATAGCGGCGGTGCAGAGCGGATTATTATTAATGTCAATCAATTTGACGCCTATATTCTTGAGGGCGGCGACTCAAGCCTCAATGAAGATGGCGATAACGGTACGGATATTACGCCGGTTCAAACGGTTACGGCAGAAGGAACATTTTTAACCTTTGCAGCCGATGACGGGGACCCAAGTGCTGCGATCACCGATACAGGCAATGCCGTACAATTTGTCTTCTCCAATACATCGACATTTACGGCGCAGCTTGAGCGCGACAATGCAGGCCGCAACATTGGTTTGAATGCGTCTATTTCAGGCATTTTCGGACTGCCCGTTATTGAAGATACAAATGCAAATTATTCCAACGTCTTTATTGAAGGCAATGACCCGATTAATGTGGCCGCGCAATCTGCTGATGTGAATGATATTGCCGAGGGTGACATTGAATTACTGCAAATTGAACCGGGTAATATTGCTGACGGAAGCGCAGAAGTGCTGAGCTTTAATGGTGACGGCGGAGCCTCGGTTTCTCTTGCCTTGGATGGTAGCAACACGTCGCAGCAAAGCCTAACAATCGGCGGTACGGATCTTTTCATTCAGTTTGATGCAGTGTCAGCAAGCTTTGAGATCACAGCTCAAGATGGCGGGATTATTCCGCAAGATGATCTGGATGGGTTAATCCGCGCGATCACTTATGAAAACACTTCAAACACCCCCACAGAGGGCGAGGGTACCAACCGTAGTTTAACATTCCGCGTCACAGATAGCGGCGGCCTTGTGAGTAATGATGCTGTCTCTACCTTGACTGTTATTGGCGTTGAGATGTTAGACACAGACGGTGACGGTGTTGAGGATTTTCAAGATATCGACGATGATAATGACGGTATTTTAGACACAGCCGAAGGTTTTGACCGTGTTGCCGTCGAAGGTCAGCTTCAATTTAACCATAATGAAAATAACGGATTTGGTACAGCCGAGTCGTTCTTCTTTAATAACACCCCGCCTGCGAATGCCGTTACAGTCGCTGATGTTATTGCTGACGGTGAAGACACCGTTATCGGCGCAGGACTAACGGTTCTGATGGAGGGAAATGATAACTCATCACAGTTTGAATTTGACCTAGACGGTGCTGACTCGGCAGACTTTGACGAAGCTGTTGCCAATGATGATTTCATTGAAATGTCCTTCACGACAGCAGATGTCAATATCGTTATGAGCAATCTGTTCCACTCCTTCTCAGCCGAAGATGCGGGCGGCTCTAATCGCGGGGATTACCGCGTCACTTATCTCATCTCTGATGATAATTTCGAGACCTCTGATGTCCTCGTTGATGATTTTCAATTCCAATCTGGAATCAGCGGAAGCTTTAACGGTCAATTCCCAGCCTTCTCTGACTTCGCATTAGACCCAGAGACACGCTACTCGGTTCGCGTCTATGTTTATGACGCGCAAAATGACCCTGCGGGCCAAATAACATTTAATGACCAAACGTTCGAATTTGTTCAACTGGTTGAGCGCGATAGCGACGGCGACGGCATTGCTGACTCGCTTGATATCGACTCTGATAATGACGGCATTACCGACAATATCGAAGCGCAGAGCACTGCGGATTACATTGCGCCAAATGCGGATGACGCGGCGACATATACGGCTAATGATGGGCTGAACTCTGCCTATGTTCCGACGAATGGTTTAACGCCCGTCAATACGGACGGCGAAGATAATCCTGATTATCTCGATACCGACTCTGACAATGAGGGCGGAAATGATACGGCCGAAGCTGGCTTAACTGGCACAGCAATAGGTCTGTCCACGGATGGCAATGACGCCGATGGCGACGGCTTATTTGATGTGTTTGATGCGCAAAACGGCACGGCGGCTGATGACGGCTTTAACGTCAATGAAGGCCTAGATACAGGCGCGTTGGCTTATCCTGATGCTGACGGCGACGCAGCCACAAGCACGCCGCTAACGGCGGACGTTGATTTCCGTGATGCGCTGAATATAGAGCCGCCCGTCGCCCAAGACGATGCGTTTACCATTGACGAAAATCCGTCAGGCGCAGAAATTGGAGTCATCACAGACGGTAACTTGCTGGCCGAGAATGGTAGCGGCGTTGACAGCGACGCCAATGGTGACACGCTTACGGTTACGCAAATTAACGACGTTGATATCACCAATGGTCAGCAAATCACGCTCGCCTCTGGCGCGCTTTTGACAATTCGTACAGACGGGACATTTGATTATGACCCTAACGGCGCGTTTGACAGCCTTGATACAGGCGAGACAGCGACGGAAACTTTCACCTATACCCTATCAGACGGCACAGCCGCGGATACGGATACAGCCGTCGTCACACTTACAATTAATGGTGATAATGACGCGCCGATTATTGATCTGATCGGCCCTAACGCTGAGGGGTCTGATTTTGCGGGCGTCTTTGTTGAAGATAGTTCATTGCGGCCCCTTGTTAGCGTCGTATCGGGTGAAGCCATTATCCAAGATGATGAAGATAATATTTCACAGGTTACGATTACGCCGAATTTGCCTGAACAAAATGACGGCGACGCAGAGTTCTTGCGGGTTCTCACAGATGAGATTGACCTCTCTATCCGTCTTTCTGATGGCGAAATTATTACGAATACGCCCTTAGTCTTTGGGGATACGAGCTTTGATCTGGCCTATGAAAATGGTGAAATTATTATCACCAATGCAGACGGCGGAACATTTGAGACCGTAGACCTTGAAGGGTTTATTCGCCTCTTCGCCTATGAGAATACGGACCAAAATAATACGGCGGGCGAACGCATATTCGAGTTCCGCGTTATTGATAGAGACGGCGCTGCTCTTGCGATATCGACACTAACGGTGGAGCGTTCAAATGATGCGCCTGTGCCGGTAGTCGCTGCGGATTCCAACGGAACTGTTGCGCAAGTTGGAAGCGGTGCTGAGCTGAATTCAATCTTAATCGTCACACCTGAGAGCGCGGCCATCACTGATGCCTTAACTGAGGCCGATGTGCTTGATCGTCTTGCCAATGGCGAAACGGCGGCTGATTTGGGGCTGATTTCTGTTGCTGATTTACTGGCGCAATTAGACATTAATGATGCCGAGCAAGCTGAGTTTGGTATTGGTATTACCTCTGCGGATGAAACCCATGGTACATGGCAATATCTACGCACAGATATTGCAGGTCATGAATGGACAGATTTCCAATTAGGCGACCCAGATAATACAGATACAACACCTGTTCCCGACGGCGAAGCGCTGTTAATGGATGCAGATGCAATTTTGCGCTTCATTCCAAATACTGGATTTCCGGGCGGCGCGCAGCTTACATTCCGTGTCTGGGACGGCACAGACGGCACCGCCTCTAATCCGCCGTCAACTGTTGCGGATGATTCCGGCGGCGCGGCCCCAACAAATACATCTTCGCTGTCTTCGGAGACCTTTACGATTAACCTAGCGGCCGACACGGATGGTGACGGAATCATAAATGCCGATGATATCGATGATGATAATGACGGTATTTTAGATGTGGTTGAAGGGAATGAAAGAACATCTATTGATGGTCAATTACAATTTAATCATAATGAAGATAACGGCAGAGGCACAGGCCCAAGCTTTGTCGAATTTGGCGGATCGCCCGCTGTAGCAGATGTGATTGCCAATGGCGAAGACACCGTTATTGGGTCGGGCTTAACCGTTCTTATGGACGGGCCGGGTACGGATAACGCCTCTGAATTTGAATTTGATTTATCGGGTGCAGATGCGGCCAATTTTAACGAAGCCCTTGCGCAAGATGATTTTATTGAGATGAATTTCACGACAGAAGATGTCGACGGATTGATTTTAAGTAATCTTTTCCATTCCTTCAGCGCGGAGGATGTAGGGGGCTCTAACCGCGGCGATTACCGGGTTACCTATTTAATTTCTAATGATAATTTTGCGACATCAAGCACTTTGGTTGATGACTTCCAATTCCAATCTGGAACCAGCGGAAGTTTTAATGGACAATTCCCGCCTTTTGAAGATTTCGCCCTAGATGGCGACACACGATATTCTATACGCGCCTATGTGTATGATGCGCAAAATAACCCCGCAGGACAGATAACATTTAACGATCAAACTTTTGAGTTCGTACAAGTCACAGGACTGGATTCTGACAGGGACGGCCTAATAAATAGTCTCGATATCGACAGCGATAATGACGGTATAACCGATAATATCGAAGCCCAGACAACAGCTGATTATATCGCCCCAAGCGGCACTGGAAACCCAGATACTGGCGGTAGCTTTATTGACGTTAACCGCGATGGACTTGATGATAATTTCGATGCAGGCCTTATTGCGGGCGGGGCGGCCAATGGCCAAGGCTTGACGCCTGTTAATTCAGATTCCGGCGCAGATACGCCTGATATGACCCCCGATTTCTTGGACGCGGATTCAGATAATGATGACCGTGATGATATTACAGAGCGTGGTGATGGACAGCCGACCTCTTTGACATCAACGACTGATACAGATGGTGATGGCCTTCTTGATATTTTTGAAGACATGACGGTCAATGACGGCTTTATTGTTAATGACGGCGTTACGCCGCTCGACGGCACGCTCAGAGACGGCGGCGGGGATGCGTCCGTAGGAACGCCAACACCGCTCGTCAATGATATTGATTTTCGCGATATCAATGACGCACCGCTTGCCGTGAATGATGGGGATACCGCTGGGGCCCTCGTGGAAACAGATGAAGATACAGCCCTAAATTTAACGGCACTTAATGGTGTTTTAGGCAATGATAGCGACCCAGATCTTGATAGTTTAACGGTTACGCGCATTGCGGCAGGGGGCAGCGAGGCTAGCCTTGCAGCGCTTGATGATGGCGATGGTGTTGGCGCGGCTGTCACAGGATCTAACGGCGGTCTTGTTACGATTGCGGCTGACGGATCTGTCGCTTTTGATCCGAACGGCGACTTCGAGGATTTACAAGCAGGCGAGTCCCGTACAACCCAAGTTGTGTATCAAATTGATGATGGCAATGGCGGCACAGATCAGGCCGTATTGACGATTACGGTCAACGGTGTGAATGATGCGCCAGTTGCTCAAACCGATAGTGAAGCCACCGACGAAGACACAGTTCTGTCCGACTCTGTTCTGCTAGATAACGGTAACGGCGTAGATAATGACGCCGAAAATGACACATTAAGCGTCACAGCGGTGAATGGACAAGCGGCCGATATTGGTCAGCAAATCACCCTCGCGTCGGGTGCATTGCTGACGCTGAACGCAAATGGCAGCTATGATTATGACCCGAACGGTCAATTTGAAACTCTGGCCGATGGCGAAACGGGTAGCGATAGCTTCACCTATCAGATTAGCGACGGGAACGGCGGTGTTGATACAGCGGTTGTGAACATTACGGTCAACGGTGTGAATGATGCGCCAGTTGCTCAAAACGATAGTGAGGCTACCGACGAAGACACAGTTCTGTCCGACTCTGTTCTGCTCGACAATGGTAACGGCGCAGATAGCGACGCCGAAAATGACACATTAAGCGTCACAGCTGTGAATGGCCAAGCGGCTGATATCGGACAGCAAATTACCCTCGGGTCGGGTGCATTGCTGACGCTGAACGCGAACGGCAGCTATGATTATGACCCGAACGGTCAATTTGAAACTCTGGCCGATGGCGAAA
>CAZEOD010000004.1:74381-78423 GCA_964513675.1 uncultured Caulobacterales bacterium
TTAGCGACGGGAACGGCGGTGTTGATACAGCGGTTGTGAACATTACGGTCAACGGCGTGAATGATATTCCGGCGCTTGATAGCGATGGAGATAATAATAATAACCCAGCGGATGACGGCGGCTTCATAACAGAATACCGCGAGAACCAATTTGGCGCGACCTTCATTGTTGATAGTGATGTCACGGTCAGCGATAATGAAGACAATATCGTCCAAGCCACCATCACGCTCAATGGCCTGGCCGGCGATCAGCTCGGGATTGATTCGACTATTTTAGGCCCTCTCGGTATTAGCGCAGCGGTGATGGACGGATTTTCCACAACCCTCGCGGCAGATGGGTCCTTAACGATTACGCTAACCTCGCCTGTTCCGCTGGATAATGCGGATTGGGAGGATGCGCTACGAGCCATACAATTTATTGCGGATACGGACACACCAGAGCGCCCGATTGAGGCCGACCGAACGATTGATATTGTTTTGACGGATGAAAACGGCGCGTCCAGCCCATCTGTTCAAACCAGGATTAACGTTATTGAAGTTAATGATATCCCAGACCTTGATTTGGACGACGGCAATGTAAGCGGTGTTAATGGCGGAAATTACCAAGCCGATTTCACCGAAGACGGCGGCGCGATTAGCGTCGCAGGGGATGTCATCATTGGCGATTTGGATGATACAGACATGACAGGCGCGGTTATCACATTTGATAACCCACAAAGTGAAGATCAGCTCTTTTTTGGCGGCGCTTTAATCTATGATAATGGCGTTATCACCAATACATCGGGCATCGTTAATGGCCTTGATTTCACCGTGCAGCTCGGGACATCCGGCGAGCCGATTATAACGCTGACGGGCCTTGCCTTGATTGCAGATTATGATGCGGCGCTAGAAAGTTTAAGCTTTAATAATACAAGCGCCGTGCCCAATACGGAGACACGTGAATTTGGCTTTATCATTTCTGACCGCGAAGATATGTCCGTGGAACGCCGCTCCAATATTAGCATTATTCCGGCCAATGATGATCCGGATGCTATTGATAATATGGCGGTTACGCAGGCCGATATGGTTTTATCTGGTAATGTTATTACAGATATTGACCCTATTGATGGTGTGGATAGCGATCCTGAAAACGACAGCTTAAATGTCGCCGCAGTCAATGGCACGGCCGTGAATGTAGGACAGGCGATTACGCTGACATCCGGCGCGATTTTGACGGTGAATACGGACGGCAGTTATGATTATGATCCGAACGGTCAATTTGAAAGCCTTGGCGCGCGTGAAACGGCGCTTGAGACCTTTAGCTATACGGTGTCTGACGGGAACGGCGGAACCGACACAGCGCTCGTTTCAATTACGATTGAAGGGCTGAATGATGCCCCTGAATTAACGCCGCCTGCAAATGCGGGTGATCCGGTAATTCCTAATCAAACGGGTGTTGACGGCGAGATTTTCACGCCGCTTGATGTCACAGACTTCTTTACAGACGCCGATAGCTCCGATGATTTGACCTTTGCCGTTGATCTCACTGAATTGCCAGCAGGGCTTAGCTTTAATGCCGTAACAGGCGAGATTTCAGGCACGCCAACAGCAGATGCCTCCCAAGGCGGCCCGAATGGCGACGGCATTTACAGCGTCACAATCACAGCCGATGACGGCAATGGCGGCACCGTGTCGACGGATGTTCAAATTACAATTTCAAACCCAGGGCCGAGCGCTGAAAATGATAGCCTGACGACGAATGAAGACGCGCCGGCTTTAAGCGCAAATGTCATCACCGATAATAATGGAAACGGTATTGATACAGATCCGGACGGGGATAGCTTAACCGTCAGCGCCGTGAACGGCGATGCGGCGAATGTCGGCATGCAGATCACAGGGAGCCATGGCGGTCTGTTCACGATTAATAATGACGGCAGCGTGAGCTTTGACGCCAATGGTGACTTCGAAGGTTTGGATATTGGCGAGACTCTCATCACCGAAGTGAGCTATACGGTCAGTGATGGTCAGGGCGGCACAGACACCGCCCGCGTCACGATTATCGTTGAGGGCCGCAATGATGCACCAAGTGTTATTGACCCGCTTGATCCGAATAACCCGAATCCAGTTGTTCCCAATCAAAACGGAACGGATAATGAGCCACTGACACCATTTGATAGCTCTGATTATTTTAATGACGTGGACGGCGAGATTAATTTCTTTGCGATCGAAAATCAGCCAAGCTGGTTAAGCATTGACGAATTTACAGGCGTGATAACCGGCACGCCGCCCTCCGATGCGTCTCAGGGTGGGCCAAATGCAAATGGTGTTTATCCTGTCACGATAGTTGTCCGCGATGTGGACGGCACAGAGACGCGGGTGATGATTGATGTCGTCATTTCCAATCTTGCGCCTGACGCGCAAAACGATGCGCTATCCGCGAATGAAGACGGCCCGCTTATTTCGGGATCGCTCTTTGATAATAATGCCAATGGTGTTGATACAGACCCCGATGGTGACATCATTATGATCTCGGCAGTTGATAGTCTTGCCAGTAATATAGGCCAAGCCGTTGCCGGCAGCAATGGCGGTTTATTCACGATTAATGCAGACGGCAGCTATAGCTTTGACGCCAATGGTGACTTTGAAGCCCTTGACGCCGGAGAGACTGCGGACACGGTCATCAGCTACACAATTAGCGACGGCAATGGCGGTTTTGATACAGCCGAGGTTCGGGTGACGATAACGGGAGAAAATGATGCCCCTGAATTAATTGACCCGAATGATCCAAATAATACAAACCCTGATCCAGCGTCATTAATTCCGGCGCAAGGCGGGATGGATAGCAATGCGCTAACGCCATTAGATGTGACGCCTTTCTTCACAGATGTCGATGATGAGCCTTTAACATTCACACTAGAAAATGCACCGGATTGGCTCTCGATTGATCCTGATACAGGGGTGATGACCGGCACGCCGCCGGCGGATGCCTCGCAAAATGGTCTCAATAGTGACGGTGTTTACAGCGTCACCGTGATCGCGGCCGACCCAGATGGAGAGACTGCCGAAGCCGTTGTAACGGTCACGATTGAAAACCCGGCGCCGATTGCGCAGGATGATCTTGACGTCATCAATGAAGACAGCATTTTATCAGCGGCGCTCTTTGGTGATAATGAAAATGGTATAGATATTGATCCCGACGGCGATGTTATTGCGGTGACGCAAATCAATGGTGCGGCGCTTATATCCGGCGCGCCGATCACCCTGCCAAGCGGCGCGATCCTCACGGTCAATGCCGACGGAACTTATGACTATAACCCCAATGGGCAATTCGAAAATTTAGACGTGGGCGAAACCGGACAAGATAGCTTTACCTATCAAATTAGTGACAGGCAAGGCGGTTTCGATACAGCCGAAGTCCGCTTGACAATTGAGGGCGTGAATGACGTTCCTGTACGCGTTGATCCCTCGGATCCGAATGGCCCTGCTGATCCGAATGATTTCATTCCAGATCAAAGCGGCGAAGATAGCGCCGCCCTGACGCCGTTTGATGTCTCGCCTTTCTTCGATGATATTGATAATGAGCCGCTGCGTTATAGCGCGGATAATCTTCCGGCAGGTCTGATGCTTGATCCTGATACGGGGATTATCACGGGCGAGCCTGTGGGTGATGCCAGCCAAGGCGGGAATAATGGAGATGGTGTTTACGCGGTGACGATTACGGCCATGGACCCTGATGGGGCGCAGGTCACGGCGCAGGTGAGCTTTACCATCACCAATCCGGTGCCTGTTATTGACAGCCCGATTGGCCCGCAAGAGACGCAAGATAATGCGGCTGTTGAGATTACGCCGTCGATCACGGACCTTGACGGAGATGATCTGTCTTATAGCGCGGAAGGTTTACCGGCTGGCCTCTCGATTGATCCTGATACAGGGGCGATCACGGGGACGGTTGATAACTCGGCGAGCCAAGGCGGGGTCGGCGGCGACGGTGTTTACACGGTCACAGTCACAGCCGATGACGGCGAGGGCGGAACTGTTACGGATAGCTTTGAGCTGAGCGTAAC
>CAZEOD010000004.1:78523-81273 GCA_964513675.1 uncultured Caulobacterales bacterium
CAGCCGATGACGGCGAGGGCGGAACTGTTACGGATAGCTTTGAGCTGAGCGTAACGAACCCGGCTCCGATTGCGGGTGATGACGTGTTAGAAACAGCAGAAGACACACCGCTTATCGTCAATATTTTAGGCAATGATTCTGATCCTGACGGTGATGATATTGCGGTTATTGATACGGCCGCATTAGCGGATGGAACACAGATTCCATTAGGCGAGGCCACGATCATTCCTGAAGGTATTCTAACGGTTAATGCGGACGGTATCGTTAGCTTTGAGCCTGCGATGAACTTTAATGGGCCGCTGACCTTTGGCTATGTGATAAGCGACGGCGAGGACGGTACGGATGTAGCGACCGTTACCATCAATGTCACACCGATTAATGATGCGCCTATTCCGGTTGATCCCAGCCAGCCTGTGGTGAACCCTTTAGACAGCCTGACTCCAACGGACCCAGATGATCCACGCGAAGCTCCGCTTGATCCGAATAATTTCATTCCGGCTCAAGACGGCGCGGACGGCATGCTGCAAGGCCCGCTCGACCTGACGCCGTTCTTTGGCGATCCGGATGTTGGGGATGATTTGACCCTGACGCTTGATCCAGCTGACCTACCGTCCGGCCTTATATTTGACGGCACGTCCATCACGGGCATGCTTGATCCAGATGCAAGCCAAGGCGGGAATAATGGAGATGGTGTTTATATCATTCCGGTGACGGCAACAGATGAGTCTGGCGAAAGCTTCACGAGCTTTGTGACCTATAGAATCACCAATCTGGCGCCTGTTGTTGACAGCCCGATTGGCCCGCAAGAGACGCAAGATAATGCGGCTGTTGAGATTACGCCGTCGATCACGGACCTTGACGGAGATGATCTGTCTTATAGCGCGGAAGGTTTACCGGCTGGCCTCTCGATTGATCCTGATACAGGGGCGATCACGGGGACGGTTGATAACTCGGCGAGCCAAGGCGGGGTCGGCGGCGACGGTGTTTACACGGTCACAGTCACAGCCGATGACGGCGAGGGCGGAACTGTTACGGATAGCTTTGAGCTGAGCGTAACCAACCCAGCTCCGATTGCGGGTGATGATGGTCCTGTGTCTATTTTGGAAGATAGGCCGACAGATATTGACCTTTTAGGCAATGATTCTGATCCTGACGGCGATGATCTGATGGTTATTGAGATCAATGATATGCGGGTTAATGCGGGTGATATGGTAAGCTTGCCAAGCGGCGGAGAGCTTTTGATTAATTCAGACGGTAGCGTCACATATACGCCGCTGGAAAATAGTCACGCTCCCGATAGCTTTACCTACACCGTTTCTGATGGAAATGGCGGCATAGATACGGCCGAGGTGAGGCTTGAAATCATACCGGTTAATGATGCGCCATATGTTACGGATGTTGATATAGAGCCGCGGCAAAATATTGACGGTGAAGAGATAACGCCGATTGATATGAGCCAGCCCTTTGACGATATTGACGGCGATGAGTTGAGCTTTACGGCAGATAATCTTCCGCTCGGTCTTGTTATTGATCCGAATACGGGCGTGATAAGCGGGGCGCTTGACAGCGCTGCGAGTGTTGACGGCCCTTATGAGGTGACGATCACGGCCACAGATCCTGCGGGTGAGAGCATATCCGCTAGCTTTGTTTGGAGGGTTGATAATATACCGCCCATTGTGATGGAGCCATTAGAGCCGCAAAACTTTACGACATCAGATGAGGTTATCATTAACATTGCCGATATCGTGGTTGATGGAGATAATGATAGTCTAACGTTTGAAGCGACTGGTTTGCCTGACGGCTTATCTATTGACCTTGTGACAGGCGTTATTTCCGGTACGCCGCAGCAAGAAGGTGTCTTTACGGTGCGAGTGACTGTCAGTGACGGCGAGGGCGGGCAGGTTCAGACATCTGTGAGCTTTGATATTCTTCAGACCGGCTTTGTTCTGCCGGATATGCCGTTAACGCAGGATGTTAATTTTGACCGGGCTAGCCCTGTCGCCGGACTTGCGGGCGCGCCGATTGCCTTGCGGGATTTTTTCGCAGAACACTCACTTAGCAATGTGGTGTTTGAAGAGCTTGAACGCCGCCGCGAGCGAGGAGAATATGGCCTCGATATTCCAGTTTATCTCGGTAATGTCATGGCCGCTAAAGTTCCGGGCGTCGATCATGACTGTGGTTATTTGCTTATGGAAACAGTGGCTATGGATCATGCCATTAATGTTCAGCTGATGTCCCCAATCAATAGTTTCTGCGATGTCGCCGTCACGTCTTGGGACATCACATTAGCGAATGGCCGAAGCCTGCCCAGTTGGATTGAGCGGACCGGTAATCTGCTGAATATCCAATCCCAACCGGGAGAAGATAATGTGCAGCTTCGTATTCGAGCGGTGATGGATAATGGCCGTACAGTTGTCATGAACGGCGAGATTGATCTTGGCACGGCGCAAATTACTGAACTTGGCCGCGCGAGTGCGAGCTTGTCTTCTTTCGCAGATCAATTAGCGGCAGAACAAACGGCTTTTGCGCCAGAACATGATGAACTTGTGAAAGCTTTGGCCTAGCGGCTGAGGAATCAGATAGACTCTGCGCTTTCGGGCGCAGGGGAGTTTAAAGAGATTTTGTCCTAACTTTAGCCCTGCCAAGCGCTTCGCTTTGGCAGGTTTTTTTTGGCTATGATTGGACTGGTTGGGGTTTTAACGTCACAATCATTAAACCGCTCAGAATAATTAATGTGGCAATCAGAAGGC
>CAZEOD010000005.1:0-80600 GCA_964513675.1 uncultured Caulobacterales bacterium
GGCAATGCCGATCCGTCCAATCCATCATGGGCGCAACGCTGACTGTAAACTCTTGTTTTTTATGCATTATGTAATATTTCAAACAGTTTGAAAGGCATCTACTGATTTAACTTAATTGGAGGTTACTCCGTTTCTTTAGCCTTTAGCACGACCTTTAAATTACGCCGTAATTAAATTGAACGAAAGCTACGAAAATGGCAAGACGGATTGCTTAAAATTATGCCCTCGTGAATATCATAACACACAAGCGATAATAAGCGTCAAAATAATCAAAAATCATATAGCCTGTAATAGATCATGTGAGCCTATTTAAACCCTCAGCAGCGCTAAGATAAAGCGGCTGAGCAGCGGGTTTCGCGGTTTGATTATGCGATAGATACAGTTTTAACATTGCAAAAGGCGCGCAATCCTTCTGCGGCAAGCTCTCGCCCATAGCCAGAGCGTTTGACCCCGCCAAAGGGGAGAGCCGGATGTGAGGCCGTCATAGAATTAACAAATGTCGCACCGGCTTCGATCTCATTAATCGCCAGGTCTTGTTCGGCTTTATCATGGGTGAAGATCGACGAGCCTAATCCAAAGGGGCTATCATTGGCGAGGTCAATGGCGGCTTGAATGGAATCCACTTTAAAAAGAATTGCAACGGGGCCAAAGATTTCTTCATAATAGGCTTTCGATGTTTTGGGGATATTTTCCAAAATACCGGGACGGAAGAAAAATCCGGGGCCGTCTATAAGCTCGCCGCCTGTTACCCGAACCGCGCCGTCTTTAATCGCGCTTTCAACTTGCTGTATAATTTCACTGCGGGCACGGTCGCTGACAAGCGGGCCGATATCACTGGCCGGATCATGGGGGTCCCCGACGGTTAGAGCTTCAAATCCAGCTTTAAACTTTGTGCGGAACTCATCATAAATATCTGCGTGAATGATGAACCGCTTGCCTGCAATACAGCTTTGGCCGCAATTTTGCGTACGCGCTTTAATCGCTGTGGAGACAGCTTTATCAACATCAGCACTTGGCATAACAATAAACGCATCAGATCCGCCAAGCTCTAGTACAGTCGGCTTTATCTCTTGCCCGCAAATAGACGCAACCGATGCGCCGGCGCGTTCTGATCCCGTTAGCGTAGCCGCGCGAATACGGTCATCGCGCAACATCTCGCCAACTTGGTCTGTGGTGACGAAAACATTTTGCAGCGCACCTTCAGGGAACCCCGCACGGCGAACAACATCTTCGACAGATAAACCGCATTGCGGCACATTTGAGGCATGTTTCAAAATGCCCGTATTTCCCGCCATAAGCGCTGGGCCAACGAAGCGGTAAACTTGCCACAACGGATAATTCCACGGCATGACAACCATAATTGGGCCCATAGGTAGATAGCGCTTGTAGCTCTGTGTTGATGCCGCCTGAACGGGCTCATCTTCCATCATAGCCGCCGCATTATCAGCATAATAACGGCAGCCCATGGCGCATTTTTTGACTTCAAGAATAGCCGATTTCAGCGTCTTACCCATTTCAAGCGTAATAATCGCGCCGAGCTGCTGGGCCTCATCTTCAAGAATATCCGCAACACGGTGCATAGCCGCTTTGCGTTGATCCATTGTCCATGATTTCAATGTTTTATGCGCAGCCATAGAGGCCGCCAAAGCCGCCTCTATTTGCAGATCGGACATATTGTCAAAGGTTGCAACCACTGCTCCCGTTGCCGGGTTACATGTTTCAAACGCCATAATTATTGACCTAATTTTGGAATGGAATGTGTGCCATAGGCGACACATGTGTTCTTTGTTTCCATGTAAAAATCAAAAGACCAATCGCCCCCGTCGCGGCCAATCCCCGAAGATTTCATCCCGCCAAAAGGCGCTGGAAGGTGACGGTTGTTTTCAGAATTAATCCAAATCATGCCCGCTTCAAGCTGTTTGGCAACGCGCATGGCTTTGGAAGAATTTTCTGTCCACACATAACCCGTCAGGCCATATTCAATATCATTAGCAATGCGAATAGCATCTGCTTCATCTTTAAACGGAATAGCCGTCAAAACAGGGCCAAAAATTTCTTCTTGGGCAATACGCATATCATTTGTTGCGCCCGTAAATAAGGTCGGTTTCACGTAACAACCCTCTTTGCCTTTACGGGCGCCGCCGATGGCAATATTTGCGCCGTCCTGCGTGGCAATAGCAAAATAGCTCATGACCTTGGCGTGATGTGTGGGATGAATCAGCGGGCCAATTTCGGTCTTAGGGTCAAGCGGATGGCCAACTTTAATTGTCTTAATCCGCGCGGCCACTTTGGCTGTAAACGCGTCATAGATATTGTCTTGCACTAAAAGGCGCGTTGACGATGTGCAGCGCTCACCGTTCAGGGAAAACTGCATGAAGACAGCAGCATCCAGCGCGCGGTCCATATCGGCATCATCAAAGACGATACAGGGGTTTTTCCCGCCGAGTTCCAAATGTAGCCGCTTTAATGTTGGCGCCGCTTGTTTTTGAATCAAGGAGCCCGTGAAACTCTCCCCAACAAAGGCGACGGCTTTAATATGCTCATGCTCGGTCAGGGCTTTACCTGCCGTTTCGCCGAGGCCGTTAACAACATTAAGGACACCTTTTGGCAAGCCCGCGTCATAAGCGATTTCAGCCAATAACATCGCTGTGTAAGGTGAAAATTCTGCTGGCTTTTGCACAACCGTACAGCCCGATGCGAGCGCAGGCGCAATCTTCCATGTTGAGAGCATGAAGGGCGTATTCCACGGCGTAATAACACCCACAGCCCCTAAAGGGTGGCGTGTTGTGAAATTATGGTGATGTTCAGCCGGCAGGCTAAGCCCCTTGCCGGCTTCGACCGCTTTATCGCCAAAGAAACGGAAATTCGCCGCCCCGCGTATCGCCGCTTTTTGCATGAACCTGATCGGCTGCCCTGTATCCATAGATTCGATCATCGCGATTTCTTCCGCGCGGGCTTCAATACCGTCGGCGATCGCATACATAATTTCGCGGCGTTTTACGCCGGTCATATCGCGCCAGCCGCCCAAAAAGGCTTTATGTGCCGCCTTAGAGGCCGTATCAATATCGGCCGCCGTTCCTGACCAAATATCGCCGAGATAAGAGTTGTCAACGGGCGTAATATTTTCAAATGTCTCTTTCGACTTACCCTTGACCATACGGCCATTGATGAAATGCCCAAGCGGCAATTCTTTAAAGCGGGACATATAGCGCCGCGCTTTAGCGATATGTTTTTCAAGCTCTGTTTTCTTATTGGCCATTTTTCTTATCCTTAATAATCCGGTGGATATTATTTTTCTTCCAGGTCCACTCTTTTTCGATGTCCTGAATTTCTAGTCCTAATGACAGCGGGATATCGGCAGTAAAAATTTGCTGCGTGAAACTTTCCAACACGCCAAATAATTGATCCCCAATATCTTTTTTAACCTCAGCGCTTCGGCCTTCTCCAAGGCGCAGCGTTATGTAAATAAATCCGTTTTCAGGCGCACCGTCACCGACCTTGGCATTATCCGCCGCATAAGCGCGCGTGCGAATACCGCCTATCGGCAAAGCGTCATGAGCTACAGCGCAGCTATGTAGCTTATCAGTAAGATCGCTTATATTAGCGGCACGTTCGATGGCAGAATTATATTCAACTATAATATGCGGCATAAAAGTCCTTGACGTAAACATTTAACATGTTAAATACATTTCAAATTCTAAAAGTCAAGGTCAACAAAATGAAATTTGTAACTTTTTTATCCCGCGGGCAAGAACGCTTCGGCGGTATTCAATCCGGAGATGAAAATAACGTCGTCGATATTACCGACGCCTTTACCAGCCTGCATAGCGTCCTGACAGCAGGGACGCTCACCCAGGCCAGCGCGGCGGTAGAAGCCGGCACAGCATCACTGCCATTAAATAGCCTAGAGCTACTTCCCCCCATTACAACGGCTGAGAAATATTTCTGTATCGGTGTTAATTATGCCAATCGTAACGCGGAATATAAAGACGGATCTGAAGCCCCTAAAAATCCATCTGTTTTCATGCGCTCTCGTGAGAGCTTTGTCGGACATGGCCAATTTATTGAACGCCCCCCCGAATCCCATCAACTGGATTACGAAGGCGAAATCGTTGTTATTATTGGCAAAGAGGGCCGCCGAATCAAGCGTAGCAACGCGCGGGATCACATTGCCGGCCTTTGCGTGATGAATGAAGGCACGCTTCGTGACTGGGTTCGTCATGCCAAATTTAATGTCACCCAAGGTAAGAATTTTGAGCGCTCTGGCGCGCTCGGGCCGTGGATGGTTCCGCTAACAGATGATATAGATTTGACGGATTTGACAATACAAACCCGCGTCAATGGCGAGCTTCGTCAAGACGATCATACGTCTAATATGATGTTCCCAATCGAGTTCCAAATCGAGTATTTATCTAAATTTGCCCGCCTTAAAGCCGGCGACGTCATTGCGACGGGCACACCCAACGGCGCCGGGGCTCGGTTTGACCCGCCGAAATATCTTGTCCCCGGTGATGTCGTTGAAGTCATCTGCCCCGCCGTCGGCTCATTAAGAAATGAAGTCAAAGACGAGATCATTTAATTACCACGTTAATAATTTAAATTAGGTCTTAATAAGTTAAGATTTGACCTTATATTAATGACTAAAATAGAGTTATAGGATTTTAAAAGAAATAATTATGACTGAAACCGAGCTACGGGATTTTAGGCGAAACTTACCTATGGCGCTTTTACGGGCGCGAGAATCTGTCATGGGGCGGTTTCGCCCGCTATTACGCGCCATGGACCTGACGGAGCAGCAGTGGCGCGTTATTCGCGCGCTACATGGGCACAAAGACGGCCTTGAAGCCACAGCGCTCGCAGAGATGACGCTTTTGCTAATGCCGAGTTTAACCCGTATTATTAAATCTTTGGAAGAGCAAAAACTTGTTCGCCGAACCGCCGTTGAAGGCGATAACAGACGTAAGCTTATCCGCCTCGCAGAACGCGGCCGCGATGTTTATGCTAAAATGGCCCCATTATCAGAGGCCGAATATAAAAAGCTTGAAGCGTATATTGGGCAAGATAATCTCGAAGCGCTTCATGCGCTTTTGGATAAACTTCCTGACGCTTAAATATATCACCATCTTCGCCTCTCGGCAAAGTTCGGCCCTTATTCAGCCGCCTCCATAGCCGCCGCGGCAGGAGATATATTCATGCTCGCGACGGTACATCCAACGCTGAAAATCGGGATCGGAGCATAGAACCAAAGATCACCAGTGGAGCCTTCACACAGACCACTAATTGCGGTTAGCGTGCGAATTTCAAACCCGCCTTGACCCGCATCTTTCAGCGTCTCTTCATCCGTATAAGATAGCAGCTTTTCTTTATCATTCGCGACCCACGCAGCCAGATATTCACGGTCCCATTCTTCAACAATTTTACCGGAATTTGGCGTGGCGGGCCAATGGCTAATGCCGCCCGTTCCGATAACCGCAATTTTTTCTGGCATCATATCACAGGCACGGCGTAGCGCCTTACCAAACTCCCATGTTCGCGTTAACGGCGTTAGCGGCGGGCCTTGGCAATTAATATTGACCGGAATAATATCAAGATCATATTTAGGCGTCAAAAAATGCAGCGGCACCATAATGCCGTGATCCATTTTCCATTCCTCCGCATATGACACATCAACGGTTTGCATGACCTCTGTTATCATACGTTTGGCCAAATCAGGATTGCCGGGAATTTTCGTCTTAGCAATACCAAGCCATTCAGGGTCTTCAATCGGCCCTTCATATTCTGCGCCCATACCCATGGCGTAAGCGGGCATATTATTCATAAAGAAATTAGCAAAATGCTCGGCGGCAACAACAACCAAAGCTTCAGCCCCGCTATCCTCAATCGCTTGACGCATACGGTCAAGTTCGGCGTAAAACGCATCGCGCACAACAGGGTCAGCGCGGTCAGCACGGCCCGTAATACCGGGGGCATGAGAACAAATTCCTGCAAAAACTAAAGCCATAACGCGGCTCCTTTATATCTATCAAACATGGTACGGTGCTATTGATTTCCCATCACACGGCTCCGTTATTTTCTACTAGACGGCTCCGCCTTGGCCTCCATCGACGGCGCGGTAAATCCCATCGCGAACTTGGCCGTGTTTTTTCAAACCATCTTTCATGGCTTGAATATATTCATCCCATTCTTGCCCAATTAATGCCGCATAATGCATCAAAATTTGGCCATTAACCCCATGGATATAAAGCTCTCCGACATCACCGTTTTTCAGCCACGACTTTTCATCATCTGTCAGGGTATATTGCGCCAACAGCCCATCAATATCATCATGAAATTTAGCCTGCACCGCTGCATCGCGGTTCAAATTATAAAGCAGTTTTTGTACGTAATAGAGGCTCATTAATATTCCCCTTTCGCATCGCCGCCCGAAGCAAAATTTTCATATAGCCGCTGCACGCCTTTGGCGAGAACGCCGCAATCACTACCAACGCCGATAAAGCTCGCGCCGCAGTCGACGTAAAATTTTAAAATATCAGGATCAACAACCAGAACGCCCGCCGGTTTGCCCGCAGCGCGAATATCTTTAATCGCTTGACCCACCACTTTGACAACATCGGGATGATGCGGCTGTCCGGGATACCCCAAAGCGGCCCCCAAATCAGACGGCCCAATAAAGACAGCATCTACGCCGTCAACCTTAGCAATTTTTTTCAAATTCTTGAGGCCGATGCGGGTTTCAATTTGCAAGATCACGCAGATTTCATCATTAGCGCGGTCAAAATAATTTGGCGTCATATTCCAGCGCGCGGCGCGGGCCATAGATGTACCAAGGCCGCGCGTGCCGCCTTTACCTGTCTGCGCCGACGGATAGCGGACAGCGCTGACGATATTGGCCGCCTCAGCCGCCGTATCAACCATGGGCACGAGAAAGCTTTGAACGCCAACATCGCAAAGCCGCTTAAGCACCGCTTTATCACCGCTCACCGGACGAACCACGGGGTTAACCTCATAAGGCGCAATGGCTTGAAGGCAGCTCAGAACATCTTTATCTGATAAGGGTGAATGTTCCGCGTCAAGCAACATCCAGTCAAAGCCGCTTTGTGCGCAAATTTCTGCGGCAATATTATTTGCGAGCCCAAACCAGAGGCCATAAGTCACCTTACCCGTGAGCAGTTCGGCTTTAAATGTATTGGTTAAATTATCCGTCATGAAAAACTCAGTTCAACAGTACCGAGCGGGCCAAAATCCGCTTTGAAATGATCTCCGGCCCGTGCCATAACGGGGCGCGTGAAACTGCCTGACATGATATATTGTCCTGCATCAAGTTTAATATTATGCGGCGCAAAACGTTTCGCCAGCCAAATTAGACCTTTCGCGGGGTGATCGAGAATACCCGCGCCAAGGCCCGTCTCTTCAACAATTCCGTTGCGGTAAAGTATCGCGCCCGTCCACCGCAAATCAATGTCTTGGGGTTTCATCCGTGTTTCGCCCACAATAATACCGGCATTGGCCGCATTATCGGAAATCGTATCGTAAACCTTGCGCGTATAGCCCGTTTCCGGATCTATGCGGTGACTACGCGCGGCGATCAGCTCCAAAGAGCCAACAACATAATCTGTCGCCGCCAGAACGTCATCAACGCTTAAATTATCTCCGAATAAATCATCTTTCAGAACAAAGGTAATTTCCACCTCGACGCGCGGGTCAATGAAATCAGCGGCCGGAATCGTAGCCCCGTTTTCAAACAACATATCATCCAGTAACGTGCCAAAATCTGGCTCCGTAATGTTCATGGCGTCTTGCATCGCACGTGAGGTTAGCCCAACCTTACGGCCAATGATTTTACGGCCCTCAGCCTGTTTAATTTTAATCCATTCCGCTTGCACAGCATAGCCGTCTTCAATGCTCATATCTGGATATTGCAGAGAGAACGCCCGCATAGGCTTGCGCGCAATTTCTGCGGCATGGTGACGACGTGCTGATTCTTTAATTTGGTCTATACTTAACATGTTAAATAACTTATATTATCGTATCTTTAAGAGCAAGTGTTTCATCGGCAAGTTTTTGTTTATCCAAAGACTGACCTTTGGTGAGGATCATGCGCGTCATGGCAAATTCACGCGGTGCATTGACAGCGTCAACAGCAAGCAGCCGGTCGCCTTTAAAGTAAAACGCAGCAAAACTACGGCTATGCTCTCGGTCACCGCGAATAATCAAATCATCATAACCGCCTGACAATCCGGCAATTTGAAGTTTCAAATCATACTGATCCGACCAAAACCACGGCAAGCTATCATAGGCTTTCGCTTTGCCGCAAATATGAGCCGCCACAACTTTGGCCTGCTCTGTTGCATTGGGGACAGATTCGAGCCGAATATGACGATCATATTTCACATTATAATGCCATGTCACATCACCTGCCGCGTAAATATCAAGGTCTGTGGTTTGGCAAAATTCATTGACGACAATGCCATTCCCGCACTCAAGACCCGCCGCTTCCGCCAGCTCCATATTCGGAATCACGCCAATTCCAATAATAACGAAATCTGCCGCGTAATCTGCGCCCGATTTATCCGTAACACTCAGGCCGCCGTCAATTTGGGTAATCTTATCCGCGATTCTATCTTCGACAATTTGCACGCCTTCTTCGCTATGAACGCGCTTGTAAAATTCAGACAACTCCGGCGCCGTAACCCGTTGCAAAATACGCGGCATGGCCTCTAGGACTGTGACATCAAGGCCAAGCTTTTTTAGAGAGGCCGCCGTTTCAAGGCCAATATAACCGCCGCCAATAATGACCGCGCGCGTGCCCGCGACAATCGAGGCCTTAATCGCCGTTACATCAGCCATATCGCGCAAATAAAAGACTTGTGGCAATTCGGCGCCCTCAATCGGGAGTTTGCGCACCCGCGCCCCCGTTGCCAGAACGAGCTTGGTATAAGCAATGACCTCGCCTTTATCGGTGGTGACTGTTTTGGCGCTGCGATCAATCTTTACCGCGCGCGTACCAAGTTTAAGTGTCACATTCGCCGCATCATAAGCCGTTACAGGCCGAATTAATAAATCATCCAGAGATTTATCACCTGATAGATAGTCTTTAGATAGGGGCGGATGCTGATAGGGGACGTGCGGCTCATCCCCTAATAGGGTGATATCGCCGCTCCAGCCCGATTGCCGCAAGCTGGCAACGAGTTGCCCCGCCGCGTGAGAGGCTCCAATAATGACGCAGTTTTCGCTCATTTATAGCTCTTATAATTATACAGCGGCTTGTTGTTTGCCTGCGAAATACTCTGCTTCATCCGCCAAAGCTTTGGCAAGCGTTTTCCGGCCCGCCGAAACGCCGCGGTCAAAATGAATATAGGCAAAAGGGATATCCGGATTTTCGCTCACAATCACCTGCTGCGCCTCGATCATCTCTTTGTCTTCTTCAAAGCCCTCTGCAATTCGGTCTGTCAGCATCGTTGTAAATTTCGGATCACCCAGATTGAAGTTATGCGCATAGCTCCAGAAAAAATGCGAGCTTGTTTCGGTCTCTGGGGTAATAATTTGCGTTGCGTGGAAGAGCATGGCTTCAGGGACAAAATTGCCGTCTTGTGCCCCCGAACCTGCTGGAGCCGAGCCGCTATCCATATTGAAAATATTACCTTTAGTTTCAAGATCATAAATATTCCAGCGGTCAACACGCCCGTCAAATGTTTCAAATCCGCGAAGATAAGGCGCGATTTCTTCTTCATCAAGATACCAACGGGAGATTCGAACGCCTTTGTCGTAAATTTCTGTTTTCGGTTTAATATCTGCAATCTTGGTCGACCCGCCCAATGTATTTTCATGAACGAATGTAAGATGAGAAAAATCAAGAAGATTATCTGCGATCAAACGGTAATCCGCTTTGAAATAACGATAGCGCGGCTCCCAATCCCATTTACCTGGCTGGCTTTGATAGGCGCAATCAGGAATCAGTTCGGGCTTAGCTAACTCTGCATCGCCCATCCAAATCCAAATAAATCCATCTTTTTCAGCGACAGGATAAGACTTAACATCCGTTCCGCGAGAGACGCCTTTCACCCCCGGCTCTTCAACGCAGCGTCCTTTACCGTTAAAGACAAGTCCGTGATACATACAGCGTACACCATCGCCCGTATGGCGGCCAATAGAGAGCGGCGCAAAGCGGTGAGAGCAGCGGTCTTCAAGCGCCGAAACAACGCCCGCGCTATCGCGGAAAAAAATCACTCGCTTGGATAAAAGCTGGCGCGCCAAAATCTTATCGCCTTCGACTTCATGTTTCCACGCCCCAACATACCAGCAATTAAGCAAAAACGGATTGCCGCTAAGATGGTCATTACAATTTACAGGCGTTTTAGGAACATTATTTATAAGTGTCGTCGCCATGACTACTCTCCAAATTTATCTTGAAGTCTTTATGGCAAATCTTAGATTTCGGCTTGTACCCCCCAGAGGTTACAGTTTATACAGGCTTTGTGAAAAATATATTGACCCAAAAGCAATCTGACTGGCGGCCCTTTGCCGAACGCTTAACATCGCTATCAAAGAGTGAGGGACAGGCTAGTTTTTTAGATGAAGCTTTCTTATTCCTAAATGATTTTATCACGGTTGATAGCTGCGCGGTATTTAAAGTATCCGCCGATAAAACATCTGGCGCGCAACATCTTTGCACCTTTGGCCGCCTTGCGCCCGAATTAGCCAAGCTGCTCGCAGAAGATTATGTCAAAAACGGGTTCAAAAATGATCCCATGATAAAAACGGCTTTATTGTCCCCCAAAATTCGCGTTCGCCGCCTCCCCGGCTCCCATTATAGCGCGTCTTATCATAGTCAATATTTTCAAAAGGCGGGATTAATTGATAAAATATCATCCATTCAAGCCTCGAAAAATGTTTTATTTCTTGTCAATTTTTACCGCCTTGAAACAACGGGCAGTTTCGAGACGAAAGATTTTGAAGACCTAGAGCGCCTCGCTCCGATTATTGGGCGGTTTGTCTTGCGCCACATGCGGCTTACGCAAGATCAACCTCAAAGACGTGATCTCTTCGCGCAGAAAATAGATCAATTAATGAACGATAATACGCAGATTTTCTCTAAATTATCCGCGCGGGAGCGAGATGTTTGCCGGCATATTCTTCTTGGCAAAGAAGAGAAGGATATCGCTGAAATAATCGGCGTGACAAAAAGCACAATCATTACGCATCGGCGCCGATTTTACGCAAAACTAAATATTGGCTCCAAAACCGAGCTTTTTCAGCTCGCTTTAATGGCGTCATCCTAAGGCACAGCCCTCAAAGCGACTTAATCAGGCTTACGCCCAAGCGTCAGAATTAAAAGCGCAAGGCCCCATGATCCCCATTTCTCAATTATATCAGCAAGCGGCCCCGCAAGGTTTGCACAGCTAACGGAGATAAAAAACCCAGCTATAATCGCGGTCAGCATAAAGCCGCCACGTACGCGCCAGCCCAGACATTTGGTTAAAATACTCGGTCCGAAAGCCGCTCCCAAAGCAACCCAGCTAAAGAGCACACGGCTAAAAATATCCTTCGGAAGATAAAGCGTCATCAAGACGGCCAAAACGGCAATCCCAACCATCGCCATACGCCCAAAGAGTAAAGCCCGCTGCGGCGTTCTATAACGAAAGCCAATATCATGTGACACCGCTGAGGCGGCCGCGAGCAGCAAACTATCTACAGTTGACATCACAGCCGATAAAACCGCCGCAATCACAACACCGGCGACGACGGCCGGCAAATAGGCCTCTGCGGCGGCAAAAAATAGGCTCTCTCCGCCCGTATCTAATTCCATTGCCCGCGCGGCAAAAGCCAGAACAATAAGGCCCGAATAAATAACCAGCCCCCAGCCTATTGTAATCGCTGCGCCCTTGCGGCGCTCAGCCTGAGATTTAACCGCCATAATCCTGTTCAAAAGCTGCGGCTGCCCCAATGCGCCAAGCCCCGTCCCGAATAATCCCATCGCCGCGCCCATACCGGCCATGCCCACGGCTTCACCCGTAAAGCTGAAAAAGCTCTGCGGTTCATTTACATGAAGCGTCCCCATAACTGCCCCCATACCGCCGACCGCGTTAAGCGCAGCTAGCGGAACCAGCACACAGGCGAGCATCATGACCAAAGCCTGAAAGGCATCGGTGATGCTCGCAGCCCAAAACCCGCCCAGCAAACAATAAGCCACAATGATCGCCGCGCCGATTAATACGGATTCAGCCAAACCGAGGCCAAAAATTTCGGTCAATGCATTTCCCGCCGCTTGGAATTGTGAGCTTATGTAAAAGACAAAGCAAAATAAAATCATCGCCGCGCAAATAATACCAATTTTACGCCGCCATTTCACCTCAACATCTGCCGTTATAAAATCAATAATCGTTATATGGCCTTTGGCGGCCGTTTCGGCATTTAATTTAGGCCCCATCACAAGCCACGTCATCAGATAGCCGCCAAAAATACCGGGCACAAGCCAAAGGCCAACAACGCCTTGACTAAAGACAATACCGGTAAAGCCAAGTAAAACCCACGCAGAGCTCGTAGACGCGGCATAAGACAGCCCCGCCGTCCACGCGCCAAGCCCGCTACCTTCGCCATGTCCGGCAAGGAAAAAATCTTCATCCGTTTTAACACGCCGCGAGGCCCAAAACCCCACGCTTAATAATATGATTTTATAGGCAATCAGGGTCACTAAAACGATTGTTGTGGATGACATATGGTCTCTTTATTTTAACATTCAAACCCTAGGAAAAGCCGTCCCGCGCCGTTCATGATATGGCCTAGGCTCTCTCGCCATTAATTTAATCAAAGGCCGCTAATCCAAGGCCGCCAAAACTGCCGCCGTAAATTTCGGGCCGTCGAAATAATTTGCGCGGTAATCATATCCGCGCCGGACGATTACAATATCGCGGCTAGGGATAATGATAATAAATTGCCCACGATTACCCAAGGCCGCATAAGTGTCATTGGGCACACCCGGATAATTTTTATAAAGCCAAAACTGCGCGCCGTAACCGCGCCCTGGGGCCTCGGGATTACGCTCATAATTATCAGGTTGATCGCTAGCCGGCTCTGCGACATAATCGGCCCAATTTTCAGGCAAAATTTGCTCACCATCCCATGCCCCGTCATTTAAATAAAGCTGCCCGAGGCGCGCTAAATCTCGCGCTGTTGTCCAAACCTGCGAGGACAAAACAAAGTCTCCATTCCAGTCCATCTCTGGAAAAGTGTGAAACATGCCAATTTTATGCAGCAGGTTTTTAAACGGATATTCCCAATAGCGTTTATCATGCCCCATGCGCTCTCTTAGGCTTCGCATGGCCAGCATGGTATCATTATTCGCATAGTTCCAGCGCTCCCCCGGCGGAGCTTCAAGCGGATTGCGCGCTGCATTTTGAGCAATAATTCCGCCGCCGAAATAAACTTGATCCGTACGGTTACCCGCAATCGGCGTATGCAGGCCGCTATTCATATGAAGCAGGTTTTCAACCGTAATCGCCTGACGGGGATCTCCGCGCCGTGACCATGCGGTCAGATTTGCCGGCTCCTTCACATCAATTAAATCATCTTTCACAGCTGCGCCAATAATACTGACGGCAATGGATTTCGCGACAGACCATGTGCGCTGCGATGTGAATTTTGTATGCCCATGTTTATAGCGCTCACGGAGGAGTTGTCCGTTTTTCACAACAATAACAGCCGATGTGCGGCCCATGAACTCGCCGCTAAATGCGGCATCTATCGCGGCGTCTAATGCGGCAGCCTTGTCGCTTGCGAGCGCTGGATTATCCGGTAATTTATCACCATTAGGCCACAGAACATCAGACATATCCGGGCGGTCTGTTTTCAAAGAAAGGCGCGGAATTTCTTTGATAAAACTTTCATCTGCAGCTTGCGGTAAAGACGTACAGCCTAAATGTGGCCGCCAAACCGAGAGGCGCGGCGGCATATCTGGCGCAAAACTTACGGAAACCTGCTTGGATTTTCGGTCAATTTTGGCCTCGCCGACATCATCCAAAAGCGGCTCAAACCCGGGGTAAATATATTTAAGCTCATCAATAAGAATATCGTCTTGCGCTTTACCGCCATTGAAAATAGCCGAACATGTAAACATCGCCTTATAGCCCGCCGCCAAAGATAAAGCCTGACGTGTTGGCGGGTTATTATCTTGGGCCGAAATTGGCGTTGGATTAGACGCCATCAGGCCAATGGCCAAAGCCGTGCCCGTAATGAATTTATATCTCATATCGTCACCCTTAATTATCACCCACGAAACGCTTCATGAAGCCCCAGCGGTAAAGCCGCAAAAAGCGACCCCGCCCATAAGCATCATCTATATTGTCTTGCCTTATTTCCCGTACAAAAAAAAGGCATAAGTTAAGCTTGTAAATTGAGAATGATTTAACCCTTATAACGAGCTTGATAGCGCCTGCCGCCTCGGCCTCGGCAGCGCTAGACTTTGCTGAATTTAAGCACTCAGCCTCGATGCTAAGCGGTAAAGCGGCAAGGCCATAAAGCTTTAGCGTTAATCTTTACTTGTATTTAGGCGCACTTCGGCTTACTTCGCCTGAATGAAAAAAAATGCTTCTACGGCCTTTGAACATGTAAGTGGTCTTGGGCCTATTTCAGATGATTACGACGCTTTATTTTGCGACATTTGGGGCGTAATCCATAATGGGCGCGTGCCGTTCCACGAAGCCTGTGATGCGCTTGAGCGCTTTCGCCAAGAACGCGGCCCTGTTATCCTAATTTCTAATTCCCCGCGCCCCTCTGTGGCTATTCCCGCACAGTTTAGAGATATTGGCGTTCCCGGTGAGTTGTGGGACGCGATTGTGACCTCTGGCGATGCGACCATAGACGAGCTTGCACGCCGCGCGCCCGGCCCCGCCTTTAAGCTCGGGCCAGAGCGTGATGATGCGCTATATGACGGCCTTGAGTTACATTTCAGCGATCTGGATGACGCCGCCTTTATCTCTTGTACGGGACTTTTCGAAGACGACCATGAGACGCCCGATGATTATACCGACCTTTTAACACAAGCCCGCGAACATGGCTTACCGTTGATTTGCGCCAATCCCGACATCAAAGTTCGTCGCGGCGATCAAGAAATTTACTGCGGCGGAGCATTGGCGCAAAAATACGAAGATATGGGCGGGGAGGTCATTTACGCAGGTAAACCGCATAAGCCGATTTACCGCCTTTGCCGCGCATGGCTGCTCAATATTATGGGGTATGACATACCGCAAGACCGCATTTTATGTATTGGCGATAATGTCCATACAGACCTCGCAGGCGCGCAGAACGAAGATTATGATTGCTTTTTCATTCAAGACGGTCTTCACGGCCCAATGACATATGCTTTCACAAATTTGTTGAAACAACATAATATTTCCGCAAGGTATCTAGCAGACCGCCTACGTTGGTAATAAAGGGGACCCAATGACTGATAATGTAAAATTCTATCTCGAAGACCTAGAGGTCGGGATGCGCGCCAGCACAAGCATGGTCATAACGGGTGAGAAAATAGATATTTTCGCCGAGCTGACGGGGGATAAAAACCCGATACATGTCGATGAAGACTTTGCCAAAACGACTATGTTTGGCAAACGAATTGCCCATGGTGCGCTTTCAGCTTCTTTAATTTCTGCTGTTCTTGGCAATGACCTCCCCGGGCCCGGTGCTGTCTTTGTCGAGCTTAACCTTCGCTTTCGCCGCCCGGCCTTTATTGGTGATGAAGTCATTGCCATTGCCGAAGTCGCAGAGATTAATGAGCGTAATGGCCGCGTGAAAATGAAATGTTATTGCGAAGTCAATGGCAAACAAATCTGCCGCGGCGACGCCGGTGTTATGGTTAAAAAGCGCCCCGCCGAATAACCCTATCCTTCCCCCATGAAAACGCTCACCCAATATAATAATCTGGCGGCGTGCGATAAAGGCGCTGTCATTGCCCTTGGTAATTTCGACGGCCTGCACCGTGGTCACCAAGCGGTTATTGATGAGGCGCGTAAAATTGCCAAAAGCCTGAACACCCTGCTTGGCATTGGCGTTTTCCGCCCTCATCCTTACCGGTTTTTCAAACCCGATGCCGCGCCATTCCGCCTCATGACGGCCGAGCTTCGCGCCGAAGTTATGGCAGAGCTTGGGATCGATCGGCTGTATGAAATCCCCTTTGATACAAATTTACGCGATATGGATGATACGCAATTTGTTGAGCACGTCCTCCATCAAGGACTTGGTATTCGCCATGTTATTGTCGGCGAGGATTACGGCTTTGGCAAAAACCGTTGCGGTGATGTTCAAAGCCTGACGCGGCTTTGCGGGGAGCGCGGTATTGGCGTCACAGCCATGACCCCGATTGGCCTGCATAAGCTTTACGGCAAATATGGCTCCACCGAGATCCGCAAAGCGCTGCGGGACGGCGATGTGTTTTTGGCCGCACATCAGCTTTCTCGTCCGTGGCAAGTCAATGGCCCTGTCCAAAAAGGGCAGCAGCGTGGCCGCACGATTAACTTCCCAACGGCAAACCTCGAGTTTGGCGACCTCGTTCGGCCCAAATTCGGCGTCTATGCTGTAGAGGTCCGCATTGAAGGCGAAACGGGCTGGCGTTACGGCGTGGCCAATACGGGTAACCGCCCCACAGTCGGCGGCGAAGATGCCCGCCTAGAAGTCAACATCTTCGACTTTAATCAAGACATTTACGGCCAACGCCTTGATGTCCGCTTTCGCAGCTTTATCCGCGCAGAAAAGAAATTTGAAAGCTTCGATGCCCTTCGCGGCCAAATCATCCGCGATGCCCAAAGTGCGCGGGTTATTTTTGGGCAGACAAACTCCCCTTAGCCGCACATAGCTAAACAGCTTTTTTCTGCAAATATTTATATGAACTATCCATAAAAAAACGCGCCTTAAAAAGCGCGTTTTTAAACTTAATGAACTTAAGACCGGCGCGGCTTAAGCAGCCGTTGCGAGATTCCGCAGCACGTAATGTAGAATACCGCCATGTTTGTAATATTCATGTTCGTTATCTGTGTCGATGCGCACTTTAACGGTGGCAATTTTAACAGATCCATCTGGGAATTTAATTTCAACATCCAGCTCACCGCGCGGCTTAAGCCCGGCAATCCCTTTAATGCTAACCGTCTCAGAGCCGTCCATGCCAAAAGCTTTCCAGCCGTCGCCATTTTGGAACTCTAGCGGCAAGACGCCCATACCGATCAAGTTAGAGCGGTGAATACGCTCAAAACTATCGGCAATAACGGCTTTCACGCCCAGCAATACTGTGCCCTTAGCCGCCCAATCGCGCGATGACCCATTGCCGTAAAGCGAGCCTGCAAAGACGACAAGGTCACGATCATCCGCCGCATATTTTTCAGCTGCGTCAAAGATCGACATGACATCACCTGTTGGAATATATTTCGTGAGGCCGCCTTCTGTACCCGGAACCATTTGATTCTTAATACGAATATTCGCAAATGTGCCGCGCATCATGACTTCATGATTACCTCGGCGAGAGCCAAAGGAATTAAACTCAGGCTTCGGTACACCGTGGGCAGAAAGATAATCCCCCGCAGGGCCATCATGTTTAATCGCGCCCGCTGGCGAGATATGGTCTGTCGTGATCGAGTCCCCCAAAAGCGCGAGGATATTCGCAGATTTCACATCTTCAATCACATCCGGCGTAGTGGTCATGCCGTCAAAATAAGGCGGGTTGCGCACATATGTCGACTTCGGGTTCCAGCCATAGGTCTTGCCGCCTTCGACTTTGATATCTTGCCATTGCGCGTCGCCTTTAAACACGTCAGCATAGCGGTCCGAGAACATTTTACGGTTGATGATTTTGCGAACAACATCGGCAATTTCTTTAGATGTTGGCCAAATGTCTTTCAGGAACACGGCCTTACCCTCGGCGTCAACACCAAGCGGATCAACATCAAAATCATGATGCATAGACCCAGCCAGCGCATAAGCGACAACAAGAGGCGGTGACGCCAAGAAATTCGCTTTAATATCGGGGCCAATCCGGCCTTCAAAATTTCGGTTACCGGATAAAACGGAACAAGACACAAGGTCACCCGTCTCGATCGCCTCTGCGAGTGCAGGGGCGAGCGGGCCTGAATTACCAATACAGGTCGTACAGCCGTAACCGACAACGTCAAATCCAAGACCGTCAAGCTCGTCTTGCAAGCCTGATTTTTCCAAATATTCACCCACAACTTGTGAGCCCGGCGCGAGGGAAGTTTTTACCCACGGCTTTACATTTAATCCGCGTGCGCGCGCTTTTTGCGCAACAAGTCCCGCCGCCATCATAACTGATGGGTTTGATGTATTGGTACATGACGTGATCGCCGCAATGAAGACATCGCCGTGATCCACAGAATAATCTTCGCCCTTAACAGCAATCGCAGAGCCGTCTTCAGGCGTTTTCTTATACTCATCACGTAGAATTTTAGCAAAATGAACATTGGCACCACTAAGGTCAAAACGGTCTTGCGGACGTTTCGGACCGGAAATCGCAGGGCGAATAGAGGCCATCTCAAGCGCTAATGTATCCGTATATTCACAGCTCGTTTCATCGCGCCAGAAACCTTGCGCCTTGGCATAAGCCTCAACCAATTCAATGCGCTGTGTATCGCGGCCTGTGACTTCAAGGTAACGCAGGGTATCGCTATCGACGGGGAAGAACCCGCAGGTCGCGCCATATTCAGGCGCCATATTTGCGAGCGTTGCTTGATCTTCAAGAGACAGATTATCAAGGCCTTCGCCGTAAAACTCAACGAATTTACCGACAACGCCTTTCGCGCGCAGCATTTCAACCACGCGAAGTACAAGGTCAGTGGCCGTTGCGCCTTCTGGCAATGCGCCTTTAAGTTCAAACCCAATAACTTCAGGGATCAGCATAGAAATCGGCTGACCGAGCATCGCGGCTTCGGCTTCAATACCGCCAACGCCCCAGCCGAGAACGGACAGGCCATTAATCATCGTTGTATGGCTATCGGTTCCGACAAGCGTATCTGGGAAGGCATAGGTCTTACCATCCTCGGTCTTCGTCCATACGGTTTGCGCAAGATGTTCGAGATTAACCTGATGACAAATACCTGTTCCGGGCGGAACAACGGAGAAATTATCAAAGGCTTCTTGGCCCCATTTCAAGAAGTCATAGCGCTCGCCATTGCGCTCATATTCGCGCTTAACATTTTTCTTAAACGCATCTTGCGTGCCGTAATAATCCACCATGACAGAATGGTCGATCACAAGATGAACCGGATTAAGCGGATTAATCGCGCTGGCCTCTTTGCCTAAATTTTGCATCGCGTCACGCATGGCGGCCAAATCAACGACAGCTGGAACGCCGGTGAAATCCTGCATCAAAACCCGCGCTGGGCGATAGGCAATTTCATGTGTGGATGTTTTTGTCTTCAGCCAATCTGCAATCGCTTCGATATCGGCTTTTGTGACCGTATTGCCATCTTCATGGCGGAGCAAATTTTCAAGCAGGACTTTCAACGAGCGCGGCAGTTTTGAGATGCCCGTCAGGCCGTTACTTTCAGCGACTTTCAGATCGTAATAAGTATAGGTTCCGCCGCGAACAGTTAACTCGCGCTCACATTTAAAACTGTCTAAGGATGCCATTTGAAACCTCTTTATAATATCATCAAATTTGAGCTGCTTATATCATCCTGACAGCCGCGTGCAATTCATATTCAAGTGAGTTGGGCGCGAATAACAGGGCCGCGCCGCCGTAACGCGGTTATTTTACCGCATCTTCGCCCTTGATCTTGCCGTTTTTCATGATGAACGGCAGTTGCGTCATCGTGAAAAGAATCGTGAGCGGCAAAAAGCCGAAAACTTTGAATTTGACCCAAAAATCCTCACCATAAATCCGCCAAACATATTCATTTATCGCGGCGAGTACAAAAAAGAAGATCCCCCACCGAATGGCGAGATTATTCCACGCCTTAATTGGCATTTCAATCGCCTCGCCCATAATCATCTGGATCACGTTTTTCTTGAAAACAACACCGCCAAGAACGCCGATCCCAAACAGCGCATTAATCACGGTCGGCTTCATATAAATAAAGCGGGGGTCTTTGAAAACATAAGACAGCCCCGCGCTACCCACGACCAAAAGCGTGGTAAATAAAAGCATCTTCGGGATGGCCCCATGCTTAACCGTTGAATAAATCAAGCTTAGCGTCGACAGTCCGCCCAAAATAATCGCGGCTATATAAATCGCCGTCTTCGGATCCGGCAATGTGCGTTTTAAATATAAATAGGCGATGAAAAATATAAGCAGCGGACCAAATTCGAGCCACTGTGAGGGTTTCGATTTTGATAGCTTTGCTTGCTGCGTTAAATCGTCTGAGGGTAATGTCGGCTTTGTCATGGCCTGCATGTGCCTTATTCCGGCCGAGCTCGCAAGATGAAAAGGGGGAATATCAAACATCGTGACAGCCGCCATGTCTTAACTTGCACCGCGCGTAAGCCAGTTGTAACATGCGCCGTAATTAAAAATAACATAAGAGCTTCGCATGACTTTTGACTTTTTGATTAAATCTGCGGCCTTTTCGGCCCTCCTGTTTAGCCTTTCTGCGGCGGCTCCGCTAAGCCGTGCCGAGGACGCGCCTGCGCCGTCTCGATTCACCGCCGAGCATGTCTTTGATTTGGAATTTGCCGATGACCCCCAAATCAGCCCCGATGGGCAGACGGTGGTTTACGTGCGACGCTCTATGGACCGCATCAACGACGCCATCCATGATGACCTTTGGACGTTAGATGTTCGTAGCGGCGCGCATCGCCCGCTTATCGCTGGCGGCGCGCCGGCCAATCGCCCGCGCTGGTCGCCAGACGGAACGCGGCTATTATATAACACCAAAAATGAGGGACAATCAGAGCTGCGGCTTCATTTCATGGATACGGATAAATCTGTCTCCCTTGGCAATTTCGCCGCCAAGCCCAATGACGCCGTCTGGTCACGCGATGGCAAACATATCGCCTTTCGCATGTTCACGCCAAGTGACGCCCCGAAATTTGCAACGGCACCCAAAGCGCCCAAAGGTGCCAAATGGCCAGAGCCTATGCGCATATTTGATGATGTCACCTTTCGCAGCGACGGCGCAGGCTATCTCAGCGAAGGCGCCAATCATATTTATACGATACCTGCCGGCGGCGGCAGCCCGCGCCAAGTCACATTTGGCGAGGTCGATTACACCGCCCCCGCATGGCGCGATGACAAAACGCTCCTTGTCGTTGGCAATCAAGCGAAAGACCGAGATTTCGACCCGATTGAAAGTGAGATATATGCGCTTGATCTTGGCACGCTAACTCTGCGCGCTTTGACGACACGCGACGGGCCAGATCATAGTCCAAGCGTGTCGCCCGATGGCCGTAAAATTGCCTTTCTCGGCTATGATGACAAAGTCCTGTCCTATCAGGCGAGTCATCTTTATGTGATGGACGCCGACGGCGGAAATATCCAACACATCAGCCAAGGCCACGACCGTTCAGTGAGCCGTTTTGCGTGGCGCGGAGATAGCCGTGCGCTTATAACGCAAGTCGAAAATAAAGGCGCGATAGAGCTGCGTAGTTTCAGCCTTAACGGCGGAGCCCCGAAAATATTGGCGGCAGGCCTTGGCGGCACATCTTTCGGCCGGCCTTATGCCAGCGCGAGTTTTTCTCTCTCCGCCAGCTCCCGCCCCAGCTTTGCTTATACAACAGGCGACGCCAATAGCCCCGCCGATATTACGGTCAAAAGCTTTAGCGGCACCCCCAAACGCTTGACGGCGCTGAATGATGATCTGCTACCTTTTCTTAAAATGGCCACGATTGAAGAGATCACCGTTCCATCACGTTTCGACGGAAAAGAGATTCAGGCGTGGATTGCATTCCCGCCAGATTTCAAAGCCGATGGTAGCGACCCGATGATCCTTGAAATTCACGGCGGCCCTTACACGATGTATGGCCCGTTTTTCAGTGCTGAAATTCAGCGCTATGCAGCCGAGGGCTATGTCACCGTTTACGTCAACCCTCGCGGTTCGACGGGCTACGGCGAAGATTTCTCGCTGCTAATTGATAAAAACTATCCCGGCGAAGATTACGACGATCTTGAGACCATTACGGATTATCTGATCGAGAAAAACTATGTCGATCCAAACCGCTTATTTGTAACGGGCGGCTCTGGCGGCGGGGTTTTGACCTCTTGGATTATTGGCAAGACGAGCCGCTATGCAGCAGCGGCTACGATCAAACCTGTCATTAACTGGCTATCTATGGCGCTAACAGCGGATATTGGCCCCTATGTGAAGCGGCATTGGATACGGGAAAATCCGTGGGAAAATCCAGAGGCCTATTGGGAGCGCTCCCCGCTATCATTGGTCGGGAATGTGACCACGCCAACACTTGTTATGGTCGGCGAGGAGGATCACCGCACGCCGACATGGGAAGCTGAGCAATATTACGGCGCACTCAAGCTTAAAGGCGTCGAAACGGCCTTGATCCGCGTCCCGGAGGCATCGCATTACATTGCCAAACGGCCAAGCCGCCTGATTGCGAAAACCGATAATATTATGGGCTGGTTTAAAAAGTTTGATTCAGAAAAATAAGAAAAACGAGACGGTTTAAAATCGTCTCGGCTTTACTTACTCGCCATGAGCCGCTTTGGCGAGTGAGCGAATTAAATCAACCGCTGCGTCATGGCCCTCTTCATGGAAGGTTTTAACAATCACTGTCCCGACAACTACGCCGTCGGAATCTTGCGCGACTTCAGCGGCACGCTCCGGCGTTTTTACACCAAAGCCGACGACAACTGGCAGGCTCGCCGCGGCGCGGATATGGGCGACTTGGTCTTTGACCGATCCGGCCTGCGCAAAACTTGCGCCGGTAATCCCCGTCATGGAGACATAATAAACAAAGCCTTTTGTGCCTTGCACAACCTTCGGCAGACGCTCGGCATCTGTTGTCGGCGTGGCAAGACGGATAAGCGCCAAATCTTGGATGTCAAAGGCGGCCCGTAGCTCGGCATCTTCTTCGGGCGGAAGATCAACAATAATCGCGCCGTCAACACCCGCTTTTTTCGCAGCTTCTGCAAAAGCCGCATAGCCCATATGGTGAATTGGGTTGCAATATCCCATCACAATTATTGGAGTTGTTTGATTATCCTTTCGAAACTCCGCCGCCATCTCAAGGACGCTGCTTAGGGTCGCCCCGCCTTCGCGGGCGCGAATACCTGACTCTTCAATCACAGGGCCGTCAGCCATAGGGTCCGTAAAAGGGATGCCCAGTTCAATAATATCAACGCCCGCCTGCGGCATGGCGTTAAGCAAAGCTTGCGACGCCGCGCGGTCAGGATCACCGCCCATCATATAAGCTACAAAAACGGCCCCGCTTTTAGCTTTACGCGCGGCAAATGTCTTATCAATACGTGCGGTCATAACTATCCTATCATCCAGCGGCGCTTTTAAATCGCTCTGCATATGATTGCTAGGCCCAATTTGATAATTTTATGCAAAGCATGGCGCATATAAGTCATCGTGACGCTGGATAATAGAAAAAGGCTCTTTAGCAAAAGCGGCAGCTGATCGTCGGCCCAGATCACCGCCATATATAGAGCGGCCTCGACACTAACTATATTTTGCCCGCGCGGCCTGCCTTTGTCGTCTTTGGCCATCTTAATTATGTAGATTATTGGCGTGATATGCTTGACGATCACCCAGATTATCGGCAAGATTTAACGCTATAAGGCGGCCTCTATGACGACATCACTTCTTGAAAAAGCGGCTCACTATTGTGAGGATAATAAATACCGCTTCACCGCGCCTAGAAAATATGTTCTGGATATTATTGCAACAAGCTCTAAGTCGCTCGGCGCTTATGAGATTTTAGATCAGCTTGGTAAAATGATTGATAATCCCAAACCGCCCACCGTTTATCGCGCCATTGATTTTTGGCAAAAACACGGCTTTATTCATCGCATAGAAAGTTTAAACGCTTATAAGGCCTGCGAAGCTGGGCATCGGCATAAAGGCTCGCATTTCATGATCTGCGATGATTGCGGTGAGGTTATTGAAACACATCTATGCGACTTGCCGCAAAGCTTAAAAGACAGTCTCGCGCAGCAAGCGTTTAAGCCCTCACGCTGGAGTTTTGAAATACACGGTGTTTGTAGCCTCTGTATTTAAATTTATCTTTTTCTTTGAAAGAAAGATCACCTCATGAAATCTAATATAGCCTTCGATAAGAGCGGAATTGCCGTCTCATTACTTTGCATTGTCCATTGCTTATTCCTCCCCATTATTGGAGCGGTCTTGCCGATAATCGGGACATGGTCGGATATTGAATGGGTTCATAAAGCCTTGGTCTTTCTCGCCTTTCCCCTTGCGGTCAGCATTATCGTCGCGCCTGTGCCGTTTTATATCCGTATTTTAGCGGCCCTTGGCGTGAGCCTTTTATTTGCGTCAGCCTTTTTCGAGCCCTTGCATGATATTGAAACCCATTTAACTGTCACAGGAGCTCTTATCCTCGCCGGCTTACATATCATGCGGCTACGTCAAGAAGCGCATAGGCATTAGCCCCTCGCGAAAATTTTACACGCCAGAAGATTGACCCCTACCTTAGCTGAGTGTAGGAGTATTCTATGAAAAAGCTTATTATACCCTCAGCCGTGCTACTCGCCGCCTTCTCTTTAACAGGCACAAGCTTCGCCTGCGACCTGCATGGGGCCGGATATGGCAGCTTTGGCATTAGAGGGGCCAACTGGCAGCCTTATAACCCGCAAGTTTCAACAACGGACCCTGCTTTTTCTGACAATGAATATAGCTCGGCGACAAATTACGATAGCGTGCCAGCCAATAAAGCCAAGCCTAGCTTTTCTAACGCAGCCGCTCTGGCCGCAACAAAGGCCAAATCGCGCTTTGCTCAGAAGAGCAAACCCAAAAAGCTATCTTTATCCGCTTTAAAATCGAAATCCAAAAAAGCAGCCGCTTTAAATACGGATCGTTAATCCATCTGCGAGAGATCGTTTCAACGCTATCAAGGCTGGAATTAACCCAAGCCCTGCCGATATAAGCGTTATCCCCACCACGACATAAAGATCAAACACACCCGGCCAAAGCGTCAATGTGCTGATATTAAACCGCGCCTCTAAGAACGGGCGGAATATCCATAAAAGCCCATATAAAACGACAAGCCCGAGCGTGCTGCCGATAAAGGCGAGAAGCGCAGCTTCACTAATAAGCAATGTCAGAATATGCCGTCCTCTCGCCCCCATAGCCCGTAATATAGCCATTTCGCGGCGGCGCTCATTTAGAGATGTCAGAATGGAGGTTAAAATTCCAATCAGGCCCACCGCGATTACAAATAATGAAATCACCGCCAAAGCACGCTCTACAACCGATACAACGCCCCACAACTGGCTGAGCGCAATGCCGGGAATCACCGCCTGCAAAGGCTCGGCTTCATATGTGTTCAAATCACGTTGCAGTTTTAATGTTCCGATACGCGATGTCGCGCCGACTAATATTGCCGTGATGCTCTCGGGTGTTAGCGCTTGTGTCCGTAATTTATCCGGCGTGCTTAAGCGGCTGAGCGGTGTTGGCGTGCCGTTATTCCAGCCGACATGTATGGCTTCAATCGCCGCGAGGCTGACAAAAACGGAGCGGTCAACCGGCGTTCCAGTTGGCTTTAAAATGCCTGCCACGCGAAAGGGTAGATTATCATGATTAACGAAGCTGGTTTTTCCAAGGCCATGCGCCAAGGTCAGCCGCGTGGATAAATCATAATCCAGCTCTCTTGCGACCTGCGCGCCTAAAACCACATCAAATAAATCAGAAAAGGCCCTCCCGTCTTGGAAGGTTAGATCTTGCGAATCTGCATATTTATAGCGCGCAAAATAATCAGGTGTTGTGCCGACGACGCGGAAACCCCGATGAGAATCGCCCAGACTTATAGGAACGGCCCAATCAACATCTCTACGTTGGGCGATATCTTCATAGGTCTGCCAGGTGACATTATTTGTTGGATCACCAATTTGAAACACCGAATAAAGGACAAGATTAATCGGGCTAGACCGCGCGCCGACAATCACATCTGTATCGCTAATCGTGCGCTCAAAACTGGTGCGGGTACTTTGGCGTAAGTTTTCCACCGCGACAAATAACAAAACGGCGGCAGCAATAGAAATCACGGTTAAAATAGCCGTGACTTTACGCGCCCATAAGGACTGTAGCGCCAAAGTTAAAACAGCGAAACCTCTCATGGCGCGGCAGCCCGGTTCAGTTTTGACAAGCTCACAGAGCGGTCAAAATGTGCCGCGATCGTTTGATCGTGACTAACAAAAAGAAGGCTGCTGCCAAATTTTTTGCGCTGCTCATTGAGCAAATCAATAAACCTGTCACGATTGTCATGATCGAGCGCGGACGTAGGTTCATCTGCAATAATTAAATCCGGCCCCCCAATCAAGGCGCGCGCGACGGCGACCCGTTGCTGCTGCCCGACGCTAAGCTCACCAACGGGACGTTTTAGCTCACTCTCAGTGAGCCCAAGCCCGCGGATGAGCGTTTCAGCCGCTTTCACAACAGAGCCGTAAGTTTCAACCGCATGGCACTGGCGCTTGAGCGAGAAGCGACAGGGCAAGATACAATTTTGGATAACGCCAAGATAGGGCAGCAGATTAAATTGCTGAAAAATAATTCCAAGATGATCCGCTCTTATTTGATCTCGCCGCGCAGCCGATATCGTCGTTAAGTCATCTCCGCAGATCGAGATGTGGCCTGATTTGGCGTCTAACACACCGCCAATCAAACCTAAAAGAGTGCTTTTTCCAGACCCGCTAGGCCCGCGCAAAAATACGCTTTCCCCGGGCTGAATAGAAAACTGGTCGATATTAATAAGTTTATGGTCAGCGCTATAACCAAATTGGAGTGCGCTTAAGCTTAGGACGGACTCAATATTCATAGGGTTCAAGCTTGGATAATGTCAGCTCATAGGCGCTATTGCCAAGCTCTGATCCAAACCGGCCCGTTTTCATCCGGCCTTCGACCCAAACAGGATCATTAATATTTTCGACCTTGGCCATTTGTTCGGATGTTACAAAAACAATTTGGTTAGGCGGCGGCGGCGGCGTATGTAAACAGGCCCCAAAATAGGGAACCAGCAAAAAAGCGTCATATTCAGATGACAAGCTGAAATCTAGCGGCACAACATAACCCGGCAAACGCACCTGTTTTCCGTTTAAATCCTCGACAACATTATATGTGCCGATTTGCTCCATTGTATCCTCTTCGCTGCCTTCATCAATACGGCTAAGAAGGTCAGCCTGCTCCGCGGAGGCATCTAACAGCGAGATTTGATTTTGAAACTTCGCCTCTTGTTTGTCAAAAAACGCAGCATAAAGATCGGCGAGAACTTCGTCTTCACCCGCCGGCATTAAATCTTCCCAGCTTAGAATTTCGGGTGTTTGATCCGGGGTAGCCTGAGCTGTTTGTTCAGACGCCTGCGCGGTCTTTACAGGGCCAGACTCGGTTTTTGCGCCGCATCCACCAAGTGATAAAACAGGGATAAGAAAGAAAATAGATAGGGCGGAAGCTCTCACGGTTTTAAATCCATCTTTATATTATTACGGGTCAAGCCAGTCTGTTTTTGTGTGGACGAGCCAAGATAAGTCACATCTATGTCGGATAAATCATCAAAAAATTCAAATAAATTTACCGTCACATTTGCGAGTTTTTCAGGGGTTTGACAGGTAAAGCCATAACGCAAAAACACATCTTTATGCCCAGAATCATGATCGTCTTCATGATGATCCTCTTCATCATGACCCTCTTCGTCATGATGATCTTCGTCATGCTCATCTTCATGTTCAGACGTTTCGGGGAACAGGTGAATAGATTGATTTTGAGACGAAATCTTGCATTTAGCGCCTGCATTAAACGCAAATAAATCTGCCCCCTTTAGGAGCTGCATTTCGGCTTTTTCAACTTGTGATCTTTGCGCATCAGTATCAGGTGTATGTTCAAACCCGAGCAAATTATAAAGCGGCGTTTCAAATTCTACAGAAACAATCTTGCCATCCAAGGCGAGCGCTAATTCCGCGCCGCCATGTATATGGGACGCAGCCGAGCGTATAGCGGGCTTGTCAGTATCTCCCGATTTATCCTCATTCTTATGCGCATCCCCGTGATTATCTTGATTATCTGGGCTGGCCTTGCTCTCAAGCTGGGCGGCTGGCGCATCATGTGAATGGTGATCGTCTCCCGCATGATTATGCTCAGAACAAGCCGCCAGTAATGAGGCAATAGAGGCGGCGACTAGAAAACCCATCTTATTTAAGCGAAAATTCATCACAGCTATCTCTCAACAAATATCATCATTTGTTACAGCCCATACTCACTTTACACAAGCCCTACGGCACGAACAGCGCAAATCACTCTATTGAGAGCTGTCAAACATATAGAGACTTATCACCTTATTTCAACTTAACCCATTAAGGGCAGTCAATAACACCCCTTAATTTGGCGTATAAACTGGGAGCGTGCGATTCGCATCCTCCGCATCAAAAACCGGATTTTCAAACAGTCTTGGATAATACCATTCACGTAACTCGGCATGGAATTTTCTCACGCGGGTTTCATAGGCGAGCGATGCGCTTGCGTCTGTTTTAGCTAATTTTTCAAACCGCCTTTGCATCAGACTTGTCGGCGAAATTAAGCTTAGACGCGATATTAATTTATCCCGCTTTAGGCGTCTGCCGCGGTAATCCTGACTCAGGCCCTCAGCCTTTTGATCGCCCACTTGCTGAAAAGCGTAATACCATTTCCATTCAAAGCCGTCGGCGATGTCCCATTCGGTATAATCGGCCCATTCGGGGTAACGCGCGAGGAAGTCTTTATAGGTCGCCTCTTTGGGGATATCCCATGCATCATTAACCGCCTCTCTTTGGGTCAGGACAATCTCGCCGCCATCGGGAAGCGAAACAGAGCTATTCACCCCCAAAACCAGTAAGGCCGGTAATATTGCGCATATGAAAAGCCAAATGCCTGTCAAATAGGTCAAATTGGCTGAGCCTGTGCGCGCCGCCTTTGCGAGGAGGTAAACAACTGCGCCCCAAAATAGGATATAAATAAGTAAGGTGAATGACGCACCCAAAAGTGTTGTCACGGCTGTTCCTTCAACGGCCCCGCCAACCCAGAGCGGGATTAGCAAAGCCATATATAATCCGCTTAACCGCAAGGCGCAGCGCATTAACCAAACGCGGCGTGCCTGCCCCGCGCTGGTTTCAATGAGGTTTAAACGGCCCGCAGCCCGTTCACCGGAGCGCAGATCATAGAGGAGTAAAATAATCAAAAGCGGCGCTAAGAGGGCGGCGACAAATGAGTAATCAAATCGTCCAATCAATGCGAAATCAGGGTTATCAGCATCAGTTTCATAAATCTGGCCTTCAAGCGCGAGTAGTCTAACCCGGTGCTTCCATGGGCTTACATCCCGCTCACCAAAGGCCGCAAATGCAAAATCAGACGGCTCATCATATGTTAAATGGAAGCTATAATACGCCGCACTCCCCCAATCTGATTGCTCATTCAAAGTTAGCTCACGTTCAACACGGTCAAGCGATTGTAATTCGGCAAGAGCTGTGCGCTGCTGATGAACCTCATTAAGCCCGAGCAGAACAGCCATCATCGCCGAAATAAACGCAATCGTCATCCATAACAAAGCGGCTTTGTCTTTGATTAAGAAGAAAAGCTCATGCCTCATGGTTGCAACCTCCGAGCGGCAAAAAGACCGATAAAAACAATACCGAAAAGCCAAATTAAAAGGCTGATGATTGACCCGCTAGCCTGACGAAACCGTGTGGCTGCACGATCTGGCTTAAAGCTGAAATTTTGCAAAACTTGCCAATTTTCAGCGCTTATTCGGGCTTTTTTCCAGCCTTCTTCGCCTTTATTACGGTTGATATCATCAACATAACTCAATTTCTCAACATGAGCCGTATTCAACCCTTGGACAAACTCGTAACGCAAGACTTCTGCCTCTCGCAGGAAGCGGTGATGCGTTCGCAGATCTGTCCCCGCCAAAGCGCGCGAGGCTGCGCTAATAGCCACATAAGGTGAAAGAACGCCAAAACTATCAAGGCGTTTTGATTGCGCAAGTTCACGGGACATACGTTGTTCTGCATATTTATTCAGTGTCGCCGTCAATTCTTCTTCAGATCGCTGCGCCACAAGTCCGCGAAAATTCACGGGCAAATCATCGACGCTATCAACGCCGTATTGCGCCAAAATATTGCGCCTTAATTGTGCAAATGCTGGGTCTGCCGCATTATGCCCATCACCAAGTTTACGCATATCTTCATTCATGCGCATATCCGTGATGATTTTCCCTTCACTCGGCAGGCTGTAACTCGCCCATGTGACGGCCATACGCGGCACGATAAGAGCGCTAAATATCCAGATGAGAAGTAATAAACCCAGAGCAATACCGCGGCTACGTACAAGGCAAGACACGGTTAATATGAGCGCGCCCCAAATCGAGAGGTAAAGACAATAAGCCCCGTAAAGCGATAAAGCAGCAAAGGCTGTTTCGCCTTGGGCCACGGCGAAAGCGCTTCCAAAAAGCGCCGGTAGACTTAAGCCAGCGATCAGCCCCAAAAGAGCCAGCGCCTTTCCTAAATAAAGCGTTGGCCCCTTAAGGCCCTGCGCCATGAGCGGAGCTAGTGTTTTGGTCTCTCGCTCTCTCACAATAGCGGCATGTCCAACGGCAATCAGCAAAAGGGGTAAAAATAATTGATAGATCAAGGCCGGCGTTAATCGGCCAAACCCGCCGGCGCGGGCTGCGCCGCGCGCCTGTGCAAACATAGCGGAATTTTGGCGGTGGCCTTCGAGGAAAATGGATTGCCCTGTGACGGCATCAACACCGGGGTCAAATTGCGCGAGCGGTGTCGGCGCGCGAAACACATAATGGCCATAATGCACCATACGGTGCGGGTGACGATCCGGTTGATCTAAAAAACTTTGCTCGGCCTGTTCTTGTTGATGGAGCCGTTCATGCCGCATCTCTGCGACATGGCTTGCCGTTAAGAGTGATGTCACAATTAACAAAACCGAAAAAACAACCAGCCCGATTTGAACTAATCTTGACCGGAGCCAATAGCGCCATTCTTCGCGCGCGATTGTCACAATTGCGCTCATGATGCGGCCCTTTCAGCAAAGGCTTTATGCACGGTTTGCGTATCAATAGAGCTTTCGCCGTCAGCGCCAAATAGACCGACAAGTTCACCGCGCCGTAAAAGCCCGATACGGTCTGCCACCTGACAAGCCCCATACACATCATGTGTGACCATCAAGATGGTGCGGCCTTCAAAGGCCAAAGCGCGGACAAGACGATTAAATTCATCAATCGCCACAGGGTCGAGTCCTGAGGTGGGTTCATCGAGAAATAAAACCGGCGTATCGCGCAGCAATGCCAAAGCAATAGCAACCTTCTGGCGCATACCTTTGGAATAAGTCTCCATTTTATGACCGCGTGAATCGGCTTGTAGGTTGACTTTATCAAGCGCCGCATCAAGCTCGTCTTGTGTTGGTTTACGTTTTGAAAGTGACAGAAAATAGCTGAGATTTTCATACGCATTTAAATGCGGATAAAGCGTGGCAGCTTCGGGGAGATAGGCTGTCATATCCCTGACTTTGGCCACATCCTCAGCAGGGCTAACCCCGTTAATCAAGGCCGAGCCTGATGCGATATTTATGAAACCCAATAAGGTTAAAAGAGCCGTTGATTTACCGGCTCCATTACCGCCTAAAAGCGCAAAAACTTCGCCTTTCTCTATGGAAAAGCTAATGCCGTGAAGCACAGCTTTGCCGCTGCGCTCCACTTTCAAGTCTTTTACATCAATCATTGCCATATAAACGCCTAGAAGCTGTATCTTGCGGATATACGGAAACGACGCGGCGCTCCCGGCTGAACCCAAACATCCGCGAAAGAGTTTGTAAAAAAGGTTTCGTTAAAGATATTATCTACATCTAACCTTAAAGACACATTTTCGATAGGTTCAATTTCTGCAAAGGCACGCAGAGTTGTGTAATCTGGCAATGTAAAATCAGAACCAACAAAGCCGTTACGCTCGCCCACGTAAAGAAGCCCGCCGCCAAGCTGCGCCGGTATTGATCCGAAATCAAAGCCTTTCGCAAGCTGCACATTCAACTGATGATCGGGCGTATTGATAAGAGGATCGCCTGCATCAATCGTAAATCCAAACCCGTCAGCATCAGCAAAGCTATTAACAAATTCAGCGTCCGTATAGGCGTATGAAACCCAAAGGCTTAGATTGTTTTCAAACTCGACATTGGCGTCAAATTCCACGCCCGTACTTTGCGCTTCACCTGCGGGAATGGAGAAAAATCCAACCGCAGTTGCTTCCGGTCTGTCATCATTAACAAGGAAATTGCTTTGATCGACTTGAAAGACTGTGAAGCTAACCGCCCCTTGGATTGACTCATAAAATTGACCCAGATCCACTTTAACACCCGCCTCTAGCGACTCTGTGACATTGGGATCAAATTGATTGCCCTGAAAATCTTGGCCTGTTTGCAAGCGGAAGCCCTCACCGTAAGCGCCGTAAAGGCTCAGCCCATCATTAACCTGATAGACAACGCCGACTTGCGGTGAAAAACGGCTATCCTCAGAGGTAATCGTCGCACCCCCGCCAAGGACATTGGTAAGATCTTGTTCAAAGTCATCAAAGCGCCCGCCAATTCGGATTTGAAGATTATCTGTAACTTTAATTTGATCCTGAAAATAAAGCCCAAAGCCTTTCAGCACTTCGTTGCGGTTCGTATTCGGCGATGCATTTGGATTAAGATTAAGGCCAAAAATAGGGGTATTGACGTTTAGCAATAAATCTGCGGCAAGGTCGGCCTCAGTTAAATTATCCAAATCCCCTGAAAAACGGCTACGGAAACGGTCAATGATGAGTGTATTATCAAATTCATCATAATCAGCGCCGACAATCAAGCTATGTTCAAATTGGCCTGTATTAAATTCGCCGGCTAACTCACTGCGTATGACGGCATAATCAGAGTCAAAATCACGAGAGCGGAAGAAACGCGCTATAGTTTCTCCGTCACGGAAAAACGTTTGACGCGAGCCAAATTGCGGCTCGAAAGCATCCCCCTCGAGGGTTGATTGACGATATCCAAACCCTGTTAATAAACTCCAATCTTCGTTAATCGTAAATTCTGTTTCAAACTGATGACCAAGGACTTCAGTTTCAATCGGAACTGATTCGCCGACAAAGACATCGCGCGGTGAAAAACCAAAGTCTTCGGAAAAGACAACGCCGCGGTCAAACGGGTTTTCTTGCCGCGTGTACTCCAACTCATAAGTCGCTTTGAATTTATCGCCAAAATCCACTGTGACAGATGGATAAAAGCCTAACTTTTCAAACTCGACACCTTCGCGGAAGCTCTCAGAATCTTCATAAAACCCAACAAGACGAATACCAAGGCCATCGCCGTCACCAATTTCTGTTTGAGTTTGGGCATCCCCTTCGAGGCGGTATTGATTAAAGCTACCAACCGTGCCGCGAACATAGCCGCCCGTCTCAAATGTCGGTCGTTTCGTGATAAGATTAATCGTCCCGCCTGGCTCTCCACGTCCAAAGAGGGCCGCGCGCGGCCCTTTCAGGATCTCAACAGCTTCTATACCCGCCAAGTCACGCGGCCCACTAAATCCGCGCCCCGCATTAAAGCCGTTGACAAGAAAACCACTTGGTAAATTAATATCGCCCGAAAATCCGCGAATAGAAAAGCTATTCCACAAGCCGCCAAAGTTATTTTGACGGGCCACAGACGCGGATAAATCTAAGGCTTCATCAAGATTAAGCGCCCCCGCGATTGATAAAACTTTGCTATCAAGCGTAATTTCAGCTTGCGGAACTTCGAGAGGTTTGAAGTTACCTTTATAAGCCTGACGCAGTCCTGTGACGACAATCTCATCTTCATCTTGCGCAGAGGCCGGACTGGAGAGCGCCGCAAGGCAGATAGCCGTTGAGGCCAGACATAATAGTTTACGAGAACGCATAGGTTCCTCCTGAAATATATAATTATAGATGTGATTAGGTCTCTACGGACAAGCCGAAGAGAGACGCTCGGTAGAGCTTAAAAGATGCTTGGTTTAAGTAGCCCTAGTGAGGCGGAGCACGCGGTTTGGATGCGCGCAAATCAGGCGGGTCGACGTTATTAACGTCATCGCGGCAAAGCATGAAATTGCTGCCGTGTAAAACCAAGAAATTAAAATCTATAGCTTCAAATCCCATAAAAAGAGATGTTGGCTTTGGCGGGACATCAAGATCAACATTATAATCCTGCGGGGAGACGGCGAGGCAGATAACGCACGGGCTCGGCTCAGGTGCGTGGTCTAGCTCATCATGGTTATGATGATGTGATGCTGCGGCGCTTTGTGCGAACATGAACGCGGAAACGATAAGCAAGCCTATCGCTTTTCTTATATATTTCGATGTAAAAGACATTATCTTCACAACAGGGTCCCATCCACTCCAGAGCCGCTTAATGTAATAACATAACTGTTACAAGCCCTTTTAAGCCGCGTCCTTAAAATATTCATTGTCAGATTGCCGCATTGCAATGAAAAGGGCTGGTATGAGGAGAGGGGCATGATGTTATATAACAGATTGATGCCGCATAAACGCCGCTTAGTGGACTTTGTTTTTACCTTTAGATTCCGGTGCAAGGCTATCGGGTAGCGCGACCGCACTGACGCCTTCGTCTTGCAGGGCTGCGGCTTGCTCAGGGGTAGCTCGCCCGTAAATACCGCGCTCAGCTTTTTCGCCGTAGTGAATGGCGCGGGCCTCTTCGGCGAAGTTCGCCCCAACATCTTCGCAGGTCTCGGTGATATGGCGGCGTATTTTATCCGCAACATCACTAACTCTTTCTAGGGCTTTCGCTTGAGTGTCGGCTATTTTTTTCTGCCGGCGAGACGTCGAGACATTGGGCGCCATAATAGCCCGGTCAATATTGACCGCGCCGCAAATAGGGCAAGGAATTTGGCCTAGATCTCTTTGTTCATCAAAGGCTGCGCTAGATGAAAACCAGCCTTCAAACGCATGGCCGTGGGGGCATATCAAATCATAACGTATCATCGCGCCTAATATGAATAATCAGGATTATAATTCCAAGCGGGAATTTTGGCCCGCGCCGCGGTTACATCATCCAGATTAATCTCAGCGAGGCTATAACCCGGCTCATTATGTGGAAGCTCAGCACGAATATCGCCCCACGGCCCAATAATCATGGAATGACCCCATGTCGTGCGGCCATCCACATGGTGGCCGCCTTGTGCTGGCGCTATAATAAAACTGCCCGTTTCAATCGCCCGCGCCCGCAGTAATGTCTCCCAATGCGCCTGCCCTGTAGGTACCGTAAAGGCCGCCGGCGCGCTAATAATATGCGCCCCCGCTTGTCCGTAATGACGGTAAAGCCCAGCAAAGCGGAGATCATAGCAGATAGATAGGCCCAGCTTCACCCCGTCCATATCGGCTATTACCGCCTGTTCGCCTCTGTCATAAACGGAAGATTCTTTCCACGTTTCCGCACGGGATATGGTGACATCAAAAAGGTGAATTTTATCATATTGCGCTAATATTTGGCCCTTAGACCCGAATAAAACAGCGCGGTTCACGGCGCGCCCTTCGCCGCTCTTAAACGCCATTGAGCCTATCAACAAATTAACCGATAGCTCCGCTGCAAGCGCTGAAAACGCCGCCACTTCGGCCGCCGAGTCTTGAGGGGATATCACGCTATGAAGCCGTTTCGGTGAACGCTGGATAATATTCGTCATTTCCGGCGTGGCAATAAAACTGGCCCCCTTCGCGGCGGCCGCTCGAATAAGATCACTGGCGCGCGCGATATTTTCGAAAATATCAACGCCGGAGCAAAGCTGAATAGCCGCGAGCTTCATCCGCCTTTATAGGCCCAAAAGCTTATCAAGCTGGCCTTTACGCTCTAATGCATAAATATCATCACAGCCGCCAATATGTTTGCCGTCAATAAAAATTTGCGGAAATGTATTGCGCCCGCCCGAGCGCTTATTCATTTCAGCGCGTTTTTCACGGTCCATCGCGGCGGGGATATCAATAAAACTAACGCCCTTCCCTTTTAACAAGCCTTTAGCGCGAATACAGAAGGGACAAAAAGCCTTTGTATACATTTCGATTTTAGGTTGGGACATAATCAGGTCTCACTTTCGATCCTTATTTAAGAGGATTTTAGCGCGCTGCAAGCCTGTTCACAAGATCGTGTCTATTCCGAGACCATCTTGGGCATGGTCTTTCACGACCCGCGCCAATGTTAAGACGTCAACACGCGCCGCCCCGGCCCGTTTTAACACGCCCGCACAGGCTTCAGCTGTGGCCCCTGTGGTGAGGACATCATCAATTAAAATAAGATGTTTGTTTTTTATATTTTCCCGCTGCGCCGCGTTTACACGGAACGCGCCCTGCATATTGCGGCGGCGGGCGCTTGCCGTTTTACCGCCTTGGCTGCTCGTCGCCTTTACCCGTTCAAGGCAATTTGCATCAAAATCTATATCCACCGCCTTTGATAAAGCGCGGGCTAAAAGCGCAGCTTGATTAAAGCGCCGCTTACGTAGGCGGTGTGGGTGTAACGGAACGGGAATAAGCCTATCCGCATCTGTAAATAGCTCTCGGCCCGCGCGTTTTAATTGCTGCGCAAACACAATCAAGCCATGGGTTTGACCGCCATGTTTAAGCGATAAGATCGGCTGGCGGCTGATTTTATCATAGATAAACGCAGCGCGTGCGCGGTCAAATTGAGGCTGTTTAACCGTACAATTCCCGCAAAGCACATTCGCCCCAAGATCATAGGGAAATGGAAAGCCGCAGACAGCACATTGCGGCGAGTCAATAAAATGAACTCCGCTATCGATTCCATTATCAGACAGGGGCCAAAGGGGCTGCGGCGGAAACACCAAATCCAGCCCCTGCCCTGTTAGGCGGCGAAGCGGCGCGCCAATTATCCCATAGGGCACCCCATAAGGCTTTAATTTTGCGATTTGCAGCTTTCTTTTTGGGTTCATAACGCCCATATCCTCCCCATGTCACAAAAGCCGACAGATCATCACGGCGCAAGCCCCGTAGCTACGCCGCAAATCTTTAACGCGGATTTGCTTGCGTTAAAGCATCAACGCGCCGCACGCCGTAGAGCGCGGCTTGAGAGCCCCCAATTCATTTTTGCGCGAATAGCCGAGGACATAGCCGAGCGCCTTTTAATGATTAATCGCCGGTTCAAAACCGCTTTGATAATTTGCCCCGATGGGTTTGCCGCGCTTTTAAAGCCCAATCTTCATCCCGATAAACAGCCGCAACGTTTAATATCCTGTGCCTTGCAACAACTCGGCCCGACATTAAGACAGCATAGCCCCTTTGATCTGGTTATATCTGTGATGTCCCATCATAATGAGAACAATCCGCAAGGCCTGTTAAGCGCTCTTAAAGCCCATATGGTCGATGACGGGCATATCATGACGGTTTGTTTGGGCGGGGATAGCTTCAGCCATCTGCGCCAAAGCCTTTACATGGCCGATCAATCTCATTTCGGGGGAGTTGTTTCGCGCTTTCACCCCGTAATGGATATTCAGCGCAATGTGCAGCTTTTAGCTCATTGCGGGTTTAACCTGACCATGGGCGATCGTGACCGCTTAACGGTGCATTATAAGAAGCTTACGACCTTAATAGATGATCTACGTGATTTAGGAGAAAGCTATGCCTTAAATATAGTCCCGCCGCGGCGCACGACGCGGGAATATTGGGACATTGCGGCGCAAGTCTATAAGGAGAAATTTAGTGAAAATGACCGTCTCACGGCGCATTTTGACATTTTATGGGCGAGCGGCTGGACCCCGCATGACAGTCAGCAGAAACCCTTGAAACCGGGAAGCGGAAAAGTTCACTTCAGTGAAATTTTCAAAGGTGAGGACTAGGTCTTGAGCCTAATCAACATAGCCTGTATTTAAATCTTGCCGTCCAATTGTATTGCCTAAAAGGTCCATATCATTTGAAATCTCATTGCCCAAAACGCCAAGCGAAACAATCAGACCTACGGATAATAGGCCAGCCAAAATAGCGTATTCGATTGCCGTCGCCCCAGTTTCATCATGCCAGAATGAATGACAATATGTCTTGATCTGTTTAAGCTCCACGATTACCTCACAAACCGAGATCCCTTAGGTAAGTTATCTCGAATATAATTCACAAGCGGAATATCCGCAGCCACCCAGTCTAGTTCCGACAACCGATCAGAATAGAGCCATTTAATGCTCTGGCCTTCGGTAGGGCGGACAAAACCATCCCATTGCCGGCAAAGATATAAAAGCAAGGTAATCGACCGGTCCCCCGATGTATGCGTTGTGAAGGTCAAAGGCTGAACACATGTCTCGCAGGGTTCAATCTGTAATTCTTCATATAATTCGCGTACAATCGCGTGTTCAGGCGTCTCACCGGCTTCGATTTTACCACCCGGAAATTCCCATAATCCCGCATGATCTTTACCAACTGGACGCTGCGCTGCCATTACACGCCCATCTCTATCAACAAGAGCACATGCAACCACAAATATAACGTCTTGCTGCATAATTAATCCATATATATTAAAGGCGAGTGCTCAAACACGGTTAATAAACACTTAGTTTAGCTACGATAATCCGCGTTAATTTGAATATATCCATGGGTTAGGTCGCATGTCCACATTTTTGAACGCCCCGAACCTTGGCCTAGCTTGATGGTTATTTTAAGCTCTTGATTTTTCATATAATCAGCCCCGATGTCCTCATTATAATCCGGCGCAATCGCGCCGTTTTCCGCAACGCAATGCGGGCCAAAATAAAGGCTAAGCTTTTTCTCATCAAGCGGCAGGCCCGTCTTGCCAATCGCCATCATAAAGCGGCCCCAATTTGCATCTTCGCCGGCCATAGCGGTCTTTACGAGGGGGGAATTGGTGATCGACCGCGCAAAAACGCGGGCCTCATCATCATTGCGCGCGCCTTGGATATTGACTTCTATAAACTTACTCGCGCCTTCCCCGTCGCGCACAATTTGCTGCGCAAGATCTTGCATCACCTGCGTTAAAGCCGCCTTAAATTCATCTAAATTAGGGTCATTAGCGCTGTCTATAGCCTTATGCCGCGCAGCTCCGCTTGCCATTAAAATAACCGTATCAGATGTCGAGCTGTCACTATCAACCGTAATTGAATTAAACGATATTTCCGTAATCTCACGCAATATATCTTGAAGAATAGCTTGCTCGATATGGGCATCTGTCGCGATAAAACTCAACATGGTCGCCATATCCGGCATAATCATGCCAGACCCTTTTGCAATGCCGTTAATCAAAACAGGCGCCCCGTCAATATGTGTGAGGATTGTCGCAAGTTTGGCAAATGTGTCCGTTGTCCGAATGGCCTCCCCGCCCGCAGCCCAGCCATCTGGAGTCATATTTTCTGCAATGATGTCCAAGCCCCGCTCAATAGGCTCGAGCCTTGGACATTGCCCAATAATTCCCGTTGACGCGAGCATAACAGAGCGCGCCGTACCGCCCAGCAGCGCCGCTGCGCTTTGTGCTGTTTTTTGCGCAAAAGCGTCTCCCGCCTCGCCGGTATAGACATTAGCGCGTCCGGCATTAACAACCAGTAGGCGCGGCCCCGGCGCAGGAATTGTCAGCGCATGTTTTGACCAGATAACGGGCACGCCCGGAATTGTATTTTTTGTAAAAACGCCTGCGACCTGTGTGCCGCTTTGGCCTCTAAGCACCCATAAATCAGGGCGGTTTTGATAACGCTCGCCGCTCGCGCAGGCTGCCATATCAAACCCTGCAATCGGCGGCAGGCTTGGTGTTTTTTTAGGCGCTAAAGGCGATATTTTTAAGGCGCTCATGCGACGTCTTTCTGCGTTATATATAATAGCTATTAATCATCACCATCAAGACTCTCAATATCCGATGACGGGGTATCTGGCGTATGAGAATTTGGCGTTTGGATGTCATCATTTTTAACAGGCGGCGGCATTGACCCCGCCCCTTCACGAAAGGGCTGACTATCAAGCGTACTGGCGACATTCAAGCGAATATCGCTGGCTTGGCGCAAGCTTTGGATTTTATTATTAATCGTTTCAAAGGTTAGAAACTCCCGTAATTCAGACTCCATCGCCTCAAATGATCTTTGGGGTGCGCGGCGTTGATCCAAAACTTCAAGAATATGAAACCCGTCATCTGTTTCAAAAACAGGGGCAAGACTTTTAACCGGAGTCTCAAACGCAGCCTTAGCCACGGCATCTGCTAACATGTCCCGAGAGAAATAGCCTAAATCACCATTTTTATTCCGCGTCGCTTCATCACGGGATAAAACGCCCGCTAGAACTCCAAAATCTTCTCCCCCTTCAAGGCGCTCAAGCACCGCATTCGCTTCTTCTTGAGTTGCCACAAGAATTAACCGCGCGCGCCGTTCTGGCCCCCGATCATTTAATGTCTTTTGCGCATCATATAGCCGCCGAATTTCATCATCTGTTACATTTAATTTCAGCTCATTTTCGATCACAAGGCGGCCATAAAGCTGCTCTAACACGGCCGCGCGGCGACGCTTAGCCGCTTGGCTTTGGTCCAGCGCTTCCGTAATGGCTGCGAGGGCTAAAACGCGCTGGTCAATTAATTCGCGAAGAGTGGATTTAAACAAAGCCGTGTCGGGGTCGATATTTTGCGCTCCTGTTAACTCGCCCTTGGCCCGTGCCATTTGCTCAACGTCACTGAGATAAATTGACGTTCCATCAACGGCGGCGACTTCGACATCTCCGAGGCGCACGACTTTAGAGCCAAAGGGCGCTTGCCGATCAATGATAATCCGCTCTTGGCAGGCCATAAGGCCCGTCATGAGAACAGCTGGTAAAACAAGCCATTTTAGCTGCATATTCATAAACCCTTCCAATGGTTTGCCTTAAACTATCAGAATTTACGGAAAGTTACAGTCAAACCCTCTCACGCTCATTGACTTGACGGCGGCGCGTGCCTAAATCACCACAAAGCACTATAAAGACGCAGCCTTTTTCAAAACGGCCGCTTATCACATCAAGGCACAACATGCTCGGACTCGCGAAGAAACTGTTTGGTACAGAGAATGACCGCAAGCTGAAAAAAATCCGTCCCCTCGTTGATAAAATCAATGGGCTGGAAGATGGATTTATCAAGCTAACGGACGATCAGTTAAAGCTGAAAACGGATGAGTTTAAAACGCGCCTTGGCGCCGGCGAAAGCCTCGACGATATTCTTCCCGAAGCTTTTGCGACTGTACGCGAAACGGCGAAACGAACACTTGGGCAACGTCATTATGATGTTCAGCTCGTCGGCGGCATTACATTGCACCGCGGCGAAATTGCTGAAATGCGTACCGGCGAGGGTAAAACCCTTGTCTCGACCTTAGCCGCTTATTTGAATGCCCTATCTGGACGCGGCGTTCATGTTGTGACCGTCAATGACTACCTCGCCAAGCGGGATTCAGAGTGGATGGGACAAGTCTATAACTTCTTGGGCCTAAGCGTTGATTGTATCAATAATTACGAAGCCTATCAGCCCGAGCGAAAAGAAGCTTATAATTGCGATATTACTTACGGCACGAATAATGAGTTTGGCTTTGATTATCTGCGCGATAATATGAAATATTCAATCGCTGAAATGCTTCAACGTGAACATTCATATGCGATTATTGACGAAATCGACTCGATCTTAATTGATGAAGCCCGAACGCCGCTGATTATTTCTGGCCCAACCGATGACAAGTCTGAGTTTTACCAAACGATTGATACGATTATTCCGCTGATTAATGATGACGGTTATGAAATTGATGAAAAAGCCCGCAGCGCTGCTTTTAACGAAGCCGGCACGGAGCAGATTGAAACCATACTCCGTGAGCGCAATCTCTTAGAGGGCGAGAGCCTCTATGACATTGAAAATGTCACCATTGTTCATCACATCAACCAAGCCCTAAAAGCGCATAAACTTTTCATTCGTGATAAGGATTATATCGTCAAAAACGGCGAAGTCGTTCTGATTGATGAATTTACGGGCCGGATGATGGATGGCCGCCGCCTCTCCGAAGGCTTACATCAGGCGATTGAAGCAAAAGAAAAAACAGATATAAAACCTGAAAACGTTACGCTCGCGTCAATTACGCTGCAAAATTATTTCCGTCTTTACGACAAGCTTTCGGGTATGACGGGAACAGCTGTCACTGAAGCCTCTGAATTTGCCGATATTTACAGCCTCGAAGTTTTAGAAATACCCACCAACCGCCCAATCCAGCGGATTGATGATGACGATGAGATTTACCGGACAGAACAAGAAAAATTCGCCGCGATCACCAAAGAGATAAAAGCCTGTCAGGAGAAAGGCCAGCCGGTTCTTGTCGGTACGGTCTCTATTGAAAAATCTGAACTGATTTCTCAATATCTCAAACAGCAAGGCGTGGAACACCGCGTGTTAAATGCCCGTTTCCATGAGCAAGAGGCCGAAATCGTCGCCGGCGCAGGTGTTCCGGGAACCGTAACGATTGCGACCAATATGGCGGGCCGCGGCACAGATATTCAGCTTGGCGGCAATCTCGATATGCGGCTTGAGCAAGAACTCGCTGATATTAAGGACGAAACAGAAGCGCGCCATAAACGCGAGAAGATCGAATTTGAAGTTTCGGACTTAAAACAAAGAGCCCTTTCTGCGGGCGGTCTTTATGTTCTGGGAACAGAGCGCCATGAGAGCCGTCGAATTGATAATCAGCTTCGCGGCCGAACGGGCCGTCAAGGGGATCCTGGACGTTCAAGGTTTTACCTCTCAACCGAAGATGATCTCATGCGCATTTTTGGCGGAGATCGCCTGAAAAATATGATGGGAAAAATGGGCTGGGAAGAAGGCGAAAACCTAACAAGCCGGTTCATGACAAAAGCCGTTGAGCGCGCGCAAGTCCGCGTCGAACAACGTAATTTCGACATTCGTAAAAATCTTCTGAAATATGATGATGTGATGAATGACCAGCGCAAGCAGATTTTTGAACAGCGCCTTGAATTTATGACCGATGATGATGTCTCTGACGTTATCGAAGACTTCCGCTATCAGGTCTGCGAAGATATGATTGAAACACATATCCCCAAAAAGGCCTATGCTGAACAGTGGGATATTGAGGGTTTAACCCAAGCTGCCAAAGATAATCTCGCTATGGATATCCCATTTGACGCGTGGGCCAAAGAAGAAGGCATTGCGGATGAAGAAATGCTTGAGCGGCTTAAAAAGGCGACCGATGACGCCTTTGGGCACCTTACAAACGGGATTGACACTAGCGAAATCCAGCGCGTTGAAAAACAGATTCTACTACAAGTCATTGATTCAAATTGGCGCGAGCATTTGCAGCAACTTGACGCGCTTAAAGGCGTGGTTGGACTTCGCGCCCATGGTCAACGTGATCCGCTGAATGAATATAAAAGCGAGAGCTTCACCTTATTTGATACATTACTGACCGATTTACGTCAGGATGTAACGAAAACAATGACGCGCTTGCTGATTAATGCCCAAATGCAGCGTCAGCAGCAGGCGGCGCCTGCGCAGCAAAGCCAAACGCGCAACACAGCGCCCATGACGCCGACACCTGCCCCCGCGCGCGGCCCTATGGATATGATCGCCTCTGGCGCTATTGCAGATACATCTAAGACAACATCAGATAATGGCGATCAGCCGCTTGACCCTGAATTGACCAAGAATATTTCGCGCAATAGTCCCTGCCCATGTGGATCGGGTAAAAAGTACAAACATTGCCACGGACGTACAGCATAATAGCGACCGATTCTTAGACTCATCAGAATCATGAGCCTTATTTAGCCTGCAGAAATGCAGGCTTTTTTATGCCTCAAAATAAAATTTCAGCACGCCGCGCTCATAAAAGAGACAAAACTACAAAATTTGTGCACAGATGTAAGGCATTAACCATTTTGCACCGATCAAACCATCCCTTCTTCGTGACCTTTTCAACCCAAACTCTTACTCAGAATTTAACTGAAAAAAGCGGCCGGGATGCCGCGACATGGAGTAAATAATGAAAAGAATTTTAACAACTGCTGCTGCTTTGAGCACTGTATTAATGGCCGCACAAACCGCGCAAGCAGGTGATATCAGCGTCTCTGTATCGGCTGATTATGTTTCCGAATATGTTTTCCGCGGCGTTAGCTTTGCCAATACCGCTATCCAGCCCGGCATCTCTATTTCTAAAGGCGGATTTACACTCGGCACATGGGTTTCAACAGGCCTTGGCGAGTCATCTGCCGCAGCCAGTGACGAGATTGATATTTACGGAAGCTATGGCTGGAATATTTCACCAAATCTTTCAGCAACAGTCGGCGCAACAATTTACCATTTCCCGCAAACATCGGGTGGTCTTTTTGACATTGGTAATGGCGATGCAAGCTCATTCGAGCCATATTTTAGCCTCAGCCATAGCGGCGTCCTATCGCCAAGCATCACAGCTTTTTATGACCTCGCGCTAGAAGCCTTTACATTACAAGGCTCAGTGAGTCACAGCGTTCCTGTCGCCGACCAAGCAAGCCTTAATTTCGGCCTTACAGGCGGGTTTGTGACATCAGATAACAGCACAGATTACGAATGGGCAACGGCATCAACATCGCTTAGCTATAGCGTTACAGACGCTTCATCGCTTTATGTCGGCGCTAATTTTAGCCTTAACTCACAAGACTTCCTTGATTTCCCAACAGCGAATGACATCACACCTGATGACAATCTCCTATGGTTCGGAACAGGTATCTCAACAAGCTTCTAAGCTTGAGTTTTAAGACAACTAAAACAGAAAAACCCTCTCAAGAGAGGGTTTTTTAATGCGCGCATATATCAATAAGGTAGGAAAATTAACCCAGTAAGCTACGGCCTATATTCAAAAATTTTTCTTTGCGTAATTTTACACGCTCATCCGGCGCAAGCGCTGCTAATCGGTCAAGTTCCGCGCCGATAGTTTGCCCGACACGTTCAATCATTTCCGCGCGGTTACGATGCGCGCCGCCAACAGGCTCTTCAATAATATGATCTATCACGCCAAAGGATTTTAAATCGCTAGCGGTGATCTTCATAGCCTTAGCCGCATCCTGCGCCCGCGTCCCATCACGCCATAAAATTGAAGCGCAGCCTTCCGGCGAAATCACAGAATAAATCGAATGTTCTAACATCATGACGCTATCGGCTGTCGCAATCGCAATCGCCCCGCCAGATCCGCCTTCCCCGCAAATAACCGACACAAATGAAGAGCGCATGGACAGACCTTTATCAATCGAACGCGCAATGGCTTCGGCTTGCCCGCGCTCTTCCGCGCCGCGCCCCGGAAATGCCCCCGCCGTATCAACAAAGGACACAACAGGCAGATCAAACCGCTCTGCAAGCTCCATAAGGCGCACGGCTTTGCGGTAGCCTTCAGGATTTGACATGCCAAAATTATGCACAAGACGCTGCTCAGTGGTTGCGCCTTTTTCATGGCCCATGACCACAACAGGGCGTCCGTCAAGCCGGCCTAATCCACCCAGCAATGCATGATCTTCGCCAAATTTACGGTCCCCTGCAAGCGGCGTGAAATCTGTAATCAGGGCTTTACGGTAATCAACAAAGTGGGGCCGCAAAGGGTGACGCGCCACTTGAGTTTTCTCCCATGGGCCAATCTTTTTATAAAGCTGCTCCAACTGCTGAACGGATTTTTCACGCAGTTGAGCAATTTCCGCCGACACATCAACGGTCTCATCCTTAAGCTCTAATAAATGTTCAATTTTACTATCCAACTCCGCAATAGGGCGTTCAAAATCTAGATAGGTGCGCGCAAAACTCATGGGCTTAGGCCTTTATTTATTACGCCCCTAACATAAAGCCCATGCTGTGAATAACAAGTCTCTTTGTAATGAAACTCCAGTGGCTATTTTTTATCCGCTAAAGGGTGAGAGCTATAGACAAGCTCTTTCAAACGGTCATCGAGGATATGGGTGTAAATCTGCGTGGTTGAAATATCAGAATGGCCGAGCAAGGTTTGAACACTGCGCAAATCAGCCCCGCGCGTAAGTAAATGAGTGGCAAAAGCATGGCGCAGCACATGGGGGGAGACCTTTGACGGCGGCAAACCCGCCTTAACCGCGATATCTTTTAGATCAATCGCGAACATTTCCCGCGTAATATGCCCTAATTTACCGCGAGACGGGAATAGAAAAACATCCGCGCGTTTACGGGCCTCAATCGTTTTCGGCAAGGTGTCTTGGCGAACGGCAATCCAAGCGCCTATCATTTCAAGTGCCGTTTCCGTAAGCGGCACAAGGCGTTCCTTTCCGCCTTTACCTTTAATCATCAGGCAGCCATTCCCGCGTTTAATTGCCTCTATGCGCTTCGGCTCATCCATTTTTAATATCGCCGCCGCCCGCTTTAACGGCGCAAATTTAAGGGAGACAAGCTCACTAACCCGCAAACCACCGGCATAGAGAATTTCTAGCATACATTGCCGCCGGATGCCTTTCGCGCTGTTATCCTGCTCTGCTGTATCAAACAGGCGCTCAACGTCATCTTCGGATAAAACTTTCGGCAAAGGCCGCCCGCGTTTTGGGCCGCGTATATTAAAAGCAGGGTTCGCGTCCATATCCCCTTCAGACTGTAAAAATCCTAAAAACTGCTTCAAAGCCGAGAGTTTTCGCGCGGTTGTCGCCGCTGATAATCCAGACCCTGCCCAATTTGCAAGCACAGCTTCAATATCTGGCGGCGTCAGATTTTCTGCCGCTCCTTTGATATGTCCAAACCAATCCATTAGATCTCGGCGGTAAGCCGCCAGCGTATTATCAGATGCACCGCGTTCTGCGCTCATCATTTCTAAAAACCGGTCAATCTGACTCTCTATCATTACTCGGCAACAGCCTGTGCGGGAACACGGGAAAGAAAATCATAGGCCGCTAATTCGCCCGCTTCACGGGCTAATCCAGCGTCCGACAGGGCCGAAACATAGCTATAAATTTCCAGTTCTGATAAATCAGTCACCTCTCGAGAGCCAATATCATGAGCAATCATCATTAGAACATGTGCCCGCGCACCCGATTTTGCGGCGCTATTTAATTGCGCAAGACGCGCAGGATTTATAGCATCTGAGGCCTTATACTCATTGAAAACATTAAAGGTCGTTTCAGACATCTGCGCCCCAAGGCCGAGGCCAATAAACGCATCGCGCCGTGCATTGCGCCGCGTATCACCTTCGCCCGTTAGCCTCGTTTCGATATCGAGCCCTAATGGCCCGAGTAAAAACCCATTGCCAAGCGCATCGGAGGCAAGCGCAATGCGTCCCGCCAACGGCTCATTCGGATCAAGCGCTTGATAAATCCCGCGAAGCGTTGATAAATCACCGCGCCGCAGCGCTGCCCATGTAAAGCGGCGGGCATCTAATTGAGCTTGATCTTCGGCGCTAACAAAGCTCAGAGCTTCACCCAAAAGCTGCGTCATTTGCGGCACAAAACCAACTGTTTCGGACAGATTTAACAGCGCTGCAACAGCTTGGGACGCCGCTTGAGGGTCACTATAATTAACCGCCAAATTATAAAGCTGCGCGGTTGATTTCGCCTGCGTGTCAGGGTCTTGCAACCCTGCCAAAGCCGTATCAATATCAAAACTCGCCCCGCCCGCGAGGTCATCCGCATCAAATAAAAGCGATGACATAATGGATGTCATATCTTGCGGCGTGAGGCGGTTTTGCGTTTTAAACATTGCGGCCAAACGCTCATTTGGCCGCTTATCCGTATTACGCGTCATCGCAAGATAGTCATTCACCGACACCGCCTTATCAGGGGCCATCAAGGCGCTGAGCCTATCCAACAGCGGGTCTCCTGCGGCTATATTTTTCGGTGGATTTTTGCGAAGGCCAAGCACGGCATCTGATAAGGCGATGAAGTCGGGATTAATGTCATCGCGCTCTCGCATCAAATTCAGCGTTAATTCTGCGGCCGCCCCTTCATCGCGGCTGATGTGGCATATAATCCGCATCTGCATCCAAAACGGCGCGCTGCGGTTATCAATTTCGCGGTCAGATTCGCGGCAGGCTGCCTCTTGATCGCCAGAGGCCAAGGCCAGTTGCGTTCGAAAACTTGCCTCTCTTTGTAGCGGGTTTTGCGGATCAGATAAACTCTTCAGCGCTGTATAATCTTGCAATCGGAGCTTGGCTTGCGTTTTCACCCTTAAGTAATTTTGCCGCGCATCCTCATCACCCTCTGGCGGTACGCCTGCTGATAATAAAACACGGCGCATAAACGCTTTAGGAAGCTCTGAAAGCTGAGCGAAATTAACGCTCTCTATGGCTTGGCTGGCCTGCGCGGCGGAAACGCCTTGCCACAGCGCGGGATCAAGCCCGCCATTGCTCGGGTTAAGGGGTTCAGAATCATAGCGCTGCGCGGCGCCAAGTTGACCAATATCGACCTGCGCAGAAACAGGCAAAACCGCACAAAACGGCATAAGACCAAAACAAGCAGATAATAAAGCACGGCGCATGATCTTATGTCCCCGGATCAATCGGTAAAGTCACTGTAACATCCGTTTGGTCTGCATGTTCAGCCCCGCCTTGCGACATTAACCAAAAATATACACCGCATAACAGAAGACATAAAACGCCAAAGGCGAGCAATAACTTTTTCATAGAACCCTCAATTAAACTATATGACTGCCATAGCCTTGAAAAATTTTCGCCGCGCTATTGAGCGAAACTAGATTTATCGCCATAGTAGAAGAAATTTGAACATTAGCCAGAGCGAAGACCCATAATTTTTGTTAAGGCAAAGCGCAACATATGATGTCTTTGGATGTAAAGCCATAAGACGTGAGAGGGTAAAGGCAGACTATGCCGATTGAGATTGATAGACCCATAGCCCTTGTGGGCCTTATGGGTGTGGGCAAGACAACCATCGGGCGACGTCTTGCGGCAAAATTAGATTTGCCATTCCACGATTCAGATGAAGAGATTGAGACCGCATCTCGGCGGACGATTTCAGGCTATTTTCGGGATCACGGCGAAGCTGCGTTCCGCGAGGGCGAATGCCGCGTTATTACACGTCTGCTGGACTATAAGCCTATTATTTTAGGAACGGGCGGCGGCGCCTTTATCTATCCGGAGACACAAAAGGTCTTGCTGGATAATGCCTTGACCATATGGCTTAAAGGCGACTTTGAAACGCTGTTTGAGCGCGTCAGCCGAAAAGATACGCGCCCGCTCTTACAAGTTCCTGACCCCGCGGGCACATATAAAAAATTAATGGATGAACGTTACCCTATTTACGCTAAAGCGCATATCACTGTGGATATCGCGAAAGGCCCACATCTTCGCACGGTCAACCGCGTCATGCGCGCGATTGAGGTTTATCTGGCAGAAGAAAGTGGACAACCGCTGAAAAAACGGCGCAAACCTCGCCGCCGCTTACGCCGTAGACGACAAAAAATAGCAAAAAGCCAAGTTCTGGACACAACAGCGCCAAAACCTGTCGATGTAGACATAGCTAGCCCGAAAGCCGACGCATGAGTGATCTCTTAACTGTCCCTGTTAATCTCGGGGATCGCTCTTATGATATTCTCACAGGCCCGGGATTATTGACCAAAGCCGGAGAGGTTATCGCGCCGTTTTTACCGGCAAATCGTACCGTCATAGTGACGGACGAGACGGTTCATAGTCTTCACGGACAGACACTATCTGATAGCCTGACAGCCGCAAATATCGACCATAGTTTTATTATTCGCCCGTCAGGTGAAGCGCAAAAAAGCTTTGAAACTTTACAGCGCGTGCTGGATGGGTTCTTTGAGGCTGGCCTATCGCGCAAAGATGTTGTCATTGCCTTTGGCGGCGGCGTTATGGGGGATCTCACCGGATTTGCCGCTTCTATTTATAAACGTGGATGCGGCTTCATTCAAATCCCGACGACGCTTCTGGCGCAAGTCGATAGCTCTGTTGGCGGTAAGACCGCGATTAACAACCGCTTTGGTAAAAATCTTGTCGGGGCCTTTTATCAACCCCGCCTTGTAATCGCCGATATTGATGTTTTAAAAACCCTGCCCCCGCGCGAGCTAAAAGCGGGCTATGCCGAAGTCGTAAAATATGGCCTTTTAGGTGACCGCGATTTCTTCGACTGGCTTGAGGTTAATGGGCCGTCCATCCTAGCCCTTGACCCCTCTGCTACGGCGCAGGCCATTGCAACATCTTGCCAAACCAAAGCCCGAATTGTCGCTGAGGATGAATATGAAAATGGGCGGCGGGCGCTGTTAAATCTAGGCCATACATTTGGGCATGCTTTAGAGCTTGAATCTGGATATGACGGCGATCTTCTTCATGGTGAAGCCGTTAGTATCGGCATGATTATGGCTTTTGAGTTTAGCCATGCCATCGGTTTATGCCCACAGCAAGACGTCACCCGCATGGACGCGCATATGAAAAACCTCGGCATGCCGCGCCTGCCCGATGCCGCGCATTTATTCAAGGACCCGGCCAAGATTTTGGCGCATATGGGCCATGATAAGAAAAATGAAGGCCCGCATTTAACACTGATACTCGCGCGGGAAATTGGTGAGAGTTTTGTCGAGAAACGCGCCGATAAACAGGCCGTTAGTGACTATCTAATATCGCTGTCAAAAAGGCTAGCTCATGTGGGATAAGCTTTTAGAAACCGAGTCGCTCTTACAACTCGGTTTAGTTGTTTTACTACTTTTATTTTCAGCCTTTTTTTCCGGCTCTGAAACCTCGTTAACTGCGGCGTCGCGTGCGCGAATGCATCAGCTTGAGAAAGATGGCGATAAACGCGCGACCCTTGTGAGCAAACTTTTAAACATGCGCGAGCGCCTGCTTGGCGCGATTTTGCTGGGTAATAATTTCGTCAACATCCTCGCATCCTCTATTATGGCGGGGCTTATGCTGTCTATCGTTGGTGAGGCCGGAATTATTTATGCGACGATCATTACAACAGCGCTGATTTTGATTTTTGCCGAAGTTCTGCCCAAGACCTATGCGATTAGCCAACCAGATAAAATGGCGCTTCATGTTGTCCGCCCGATTAGCTTTATCGTAACTCTTCTCGCTCCGATTGTCGCTGTTGTGCAGGCGATTGTGAGCGCAACACTTCGGCTCGGCGGCGCAGATATTACGGCATCGCCATATACCGCGATGGATGAGATTCGCGGCGCAGTTGACCTTGGCCATCAAGAGGGCGATGTCGCCAAACGTGCGCGCGATCAAATTATCGGCGTGTTAGAGCTTGGGGAATTAACTGTGGAAGCGGTGATGATTCACCGTAAAAATTTGGCGATGATTGATGCCGATAACTCCCCTGAACAAATAGTCAAAGACGTCTTAGCCAGTGGCCATACCCGTATGCCACTGTGGAAAGGCGACAAAGATAATGTCATCGGGATTTTACACGCTAAAGACCTTTTAAAAGCTTTATCGAGAAATGACGGAGATATTGCGAGCCTGAATATAAAGCGTATTGTTCGTGAACCGTGGTTTATACCGGAAACAACTTCTGTTGTGCAGCAATTGCGCGCATTTCAACAAAAACGCGAGCATTTTGCCCTTGTCGTTGATGAATATGGCGCGCTTATGGGCGTTCTGACCTTAGAAGATATTATCGAAGAAATTGTAGGTGATATTCAAGATGAATATGACACAGTTATTGAAGGGCTAACGCGGCTGAAAAGCGGCGCTGTGATCGCGCGCGGGGACATCCCTGTCAGAGATTTAAACAGAGCGTTAGATTGGTCGCTTCCCGATGAAGAAGCTGTGACACTTGCGGGGCTTGTTATCCATGAATCGCAAACAATCCCCGATGAAGGGCAAACTTTTGCCTTTTACGGCTACCGCTTTGAAATACTCGAACGGCTGCGCAATCAAATTGTCAAGCTTAAGGTGACCCATAGCTTCGAAGCTGATCGTCATAATTAAAAGCCCTGCCAAAATGCGCCGCCTTCACTCAGACATATAATCATGATCCAATATGAGCCATTAGGCACAGGGTTATCGGCGATTATATATCACGCCCTCTCTCTAGGCCTTAGGCCGCTTAATCCCGAAGCGGGATAGAGCGTAAAAGAGCGGCTGTCATTAAACCCGTTAGGGCGCGGAGTATGTCACCATGCTTATGCCCTTTCGCTGACGTCACTCCATACGACGCCCTTAAGAAAGAAAACCATCAAGCAGACAGCGGCTCATGTCACCTCATCACACCACACCTTAGGGCCATCCACGCATAAAAAAAGGGCCCTCCAAAGTCTGGAGAGCCCAATAAGAATTTGTTTTTAAGGGGTAAACCCTAGAACGTTGCCCGAAGGATCGCTGAGAAACGGCGATCACTACGAATAAACGAGCGTGGCGCGCGCAGACCATCTTCACGAATGGTTTGCGTTGTTTCAGTGATATCATCCAATAAGTTGACACCTTGCAGGCCAATACGGACATTTTCATTGATGCTATAGAATACAGAGGCATCAAGTTGGCCCGTTGCTTCCTGATAGATCGCAGAGAATGGGAAGATCACATCACGTGGCGTCACGAGGAAATCACTCCGCCAGTTATAGGCAAGTCGACCCTGCCATGGACCTTTTTCATATAAACCAATCGCGTTGATATTATGTTCTGACACACGCGGGAAAATCCCGTCATCAACTGCAAAATTTGGCCCTGCTGGATTTTGACCGTCACTCGCGGGTCCGACAAATAGGTCCGGATCAACTTCAGACGGAACACCATCTGCATCAATATAGGCATAGTTAAACTGTACACCTAGGCCAGATAGAGGTCCCGGTAAGAAGTCATAAAACTGCTGATATGCAAATTCGAAACCTTTTAACTCACCAGTTTCTTGGGAATTAATGCTTGTATTAAAGGCTACAGGTAGCCCGCTAATAAGAACATCTCCACCAGCTGGGTCAGGTACATTTAAGGCACCTCCCGTAATGAAGTTATCAATCGTCTTATAAAAACCAGATAATGTGATAGATCCAGAGTCGTTGAAATACCATTCATAGGATAGATCAAAGTTCCACGCTGTTTGCGGCAGAAGTTGAGCATTACCGGAAAAGTTACCTATGAAGCCGCCAAATGTATTTGTTCCATCACCATTTTCGATGTCTTGGAATGTACCAATAGCCGGACGTTGATTGATTTGAGCCGTATCAGGACGCGACAAGGTACGCGATGCAGCAAAGCGAATTAAACGGCCTTCATTCAGGTCAAGCTTAACGTTCAAGCTCGGAAGCCATTCGTCATAAGTAGTGTTAACGGGAACTGTAAGGATGTTACCATCACCAAATTGATTTTGCAGAGCGACCAAATCCAAACTACAGGCCCCGGGAGGTCCATCTAGATCATTAGGGTTGTTACATGGATCAATCGTCACGCCATTTTGCTCAAATGGTACTGTACCCACGAATAAACCATTAAAGGCCGGTAAGAGCTGAACACTATCAATTGTACGTTCAGTGCGGACGTAACGAATACCAATGTTACCGTCTAGGCCCACTCCATTCCCGCCGAAATCATCCGTTCCGAAGTCAAGACGTGTATAAGCCGCAAAATTTTCGCGTGTTAAACTTGTCGTTTCACCTTCGGTAAAGGGAGTTCCCGGAATAATTTGATCGCCATTCGTACATACACGATCAGATAATGGAGAATAGGCCGCACCGCAGAAAGCACGTGACCCTGTGGGGCCGCCCGTTGCCGCAATTAAATCCCGACGAACTTGCTCAAAAGCATCAAAGTCTCTCGCACCCGGGCCTGTATAAGCCAAAATTTGGTCAAATCCGATAGTGCCTTCAAGCCCGCGCTGAAAGCCGTCAAAGTTAACAGGACCAAAAAGTCCATTTACCGCATCATTTAAAGCAGGGTTCGTATTTCCGCCAAGTAATAAGATAGACTCAACATCGTTAAAGTCATTATTCGTACCAGGCCCGAATGCTGTTCCGTTAATATCGCGGCCTGTCCAGACTTCGGAGATATTACCCCAGGTAAAGTCAGACTCACGAATATCTGTGTCTTGATCTGAATAACGCACACCTGCGCGAACTGATTTCAACCAGCCATCATTGGAAAAGTCATATTCGACATCCCCTTTAAAGGCCAAGGAATCCGCGTCATTAGAGACCCGCTGTTCAGCAAGAGCCCGAATGAACTGACTATTTGGCTGTGAAAAGAAGTCAGCTGACTCTCCTTCTGGAACAAGAAATTGTACAGTAGGAACTCCGTTCTGCTCTTCACCTATGCGAACACGCGAGAAGAAAGATCTAATCACTTCAGTTTGGAAAACTTCATTCGAAGAATCAATATATTGGGCATCAAAATTAAACCTTAAGTTATCCGTTGGCGCATATTTAAGGTTGAAACCAAAGTCTTCTGTTGTATCTTCTTCTAGGAAACTACGTGTACTTGCTTGTTGCTGACCACCTTCACTTGGAAGAAGTGCAGCCGTGGCATTCGGGCCGCGCCACTGCGTGTTATCCGTGATCGTACCTGTTTGGAAAACGCCATCTTCGTCAAACGTAAAGTCAGTTATACCAAATCGGCCATCGCCGCGTGTATTCTGAGTCCCATCACCTTGCGTCTGAATAACATTTTCGCCCCACTCCAATGTAGAATCAGAGCGTAGGAATTGAGCTGTTGCCAACCATTTTTGATCTGGGCTTTCCCATTGACCCGCTAAAGCAATACCACGGCGATCCCGCTCAAAATCTTGTCGGCGAATACCGCCGCCTGCTGGAATCAATAAATTTGTATCTAGGCCATTATCTGTCGACCCGCCATTTTGGCCCGGACTTTCAAACGCAGCTAATTGCGTACTATCAGCACGTGAAATCAACTCAGACGCAGAGAGATTACCTAAAAGGCCAAACTTGCCTGCATTTGTTTCCCATGTATTAGAGAGTAAAATAGAACCAGACGGTGTCGCCTTCTCTGCTTTGTCACCATAGTTAAGCTCGAGTGAATAAGCAACTTGCGGGCCTTCTTTGTCAAAAGGAACGCGCGTGTTCAAATCAATTGTCCCTGCAATACCGCCTTCAATCAGATCAGCCGATTGGTTTTTGAAAACCTTAACAGAACCAAGGAGTTCAGGAGAAACATCTTCAAAACCAAGAACGCCGCCTGAATTTGCACCGAAAACATCACGGCCGTTTAGCTCTGAACGAACAAATGGCAATCCGCGAATAACAACGCCTGAACCTTCAACCGCAAAATGGTCTGGATCATTTGGCGCAGAGAAACGCAAAACGCTAACACCCGGAACACGCTGCAAAGCTTCTGAAACTGAGCGGTCAGGAAGCGCGCCAATATCAGAGGCCGTAATCGCGTCGACAAATGTATCAGCGTTACGTTTGATATCTGCGGCATCAATAATGGACTGGCGAATACCGGTTGCAACGACTTCATCGACAGTTTCGTCAGCGGTTTCAGCATCCTGCGCATAAGCAGGGGCAAGCGTAAATAAGTTCATAGCAAGTGCCGATGCACCGACCATTAACACTCTTAGGTTTTCTTTTGACGAGATACGTCCTAAACGATTCATAATCATAATCCCCGTGGCGCAAAAGCGCGGTTAAAAGAGAGACACATATTATTATTATTTTAAATCTCATATGTGACAGCTGCCAATCTGACAACGTTGTCATATATAATGCAAAACTGATTGTTTGAAGTCAATTCCAGAAATCACGATTAGTTTATTCTTTTTGACACTGTGTCTTAAGCGTCACAATCAAACGGGCTAATTTAAGCTTTAGAATAAAAACCGGCCTTAATAATAGGTGAATTATCATCCAAGATGCAAAAATACCACCATTTTCCCTAGCAATCACGATTCTAGTCGTGCCTCTAAACTCGCTTGATTCTATATTTTTTCAGCCGCACAATGCGTTTTTATAAAGTCCGAATGATGCGGCATAACATCAACAGACTGCGCAACAACATCTTTGATGTAATCAACCCGCTTCTTAATCGTCTCAATCGGCGCCTTATCTGTCACAGCATTATACCCTTTGGGCGTGACGCCTTGGCCATACATAACCGCGAGCCAGCTTGCGGGGCTAAACAAATCCGAATCGGCCTCAAATATGCGGCCCGCTTGTGAGAACTGTTCGATCTTGCGCGTCAAATGAACTGTTTGCGGCAAGGTCTGACAATGCCGCCAAAACGGCGTATCATCGCGCTGCGTAGCCGAATAATGCAAGACGAGAAAATCGCGAACACGCTCATATTCCAGCGCCGTTTTTTCATTAAAGGCATCGATATCCGTTTGCGAAAAGCGTTTATCGGGATAATGAGCCATAAACCGCGCCAAGCTCGTTTGCACAAGATGAATACTTGTCGATTCGAGCGGCTCCATAAAGCCAGCCGCTAGGCCTAATGAGATCACATTTTTATCCCAGAACTTTTTCCGGCGCCCTGTGGTGAAGCGTAAGAATTTAGGATCTGACAAGGCTGGTCCGTCCAAATTATCCAGCAAGGTCGTAGCCGCTTCATCGTCACTGATAAATTCGCTGCAATAGACATGGCCATTCCCCGTTCTATGTTGAAGCGGAATACGCCATTGCCAGCCCGCCTGACGTGCGGTGGCCTTGGTGTATGGTATGGGCTCCCCCACCTTCTCGCAGCCTACAGCAACTGCGCGGTTGGCCGGAAGCCATTCGCTCCAATCATGATAGCCCGCCTCAAGTGCGCCCTCGATTAACAGCCCGCGAAAGCCCGAGCAATCAACGAAAAAGTCAGCTGAAAGCGTCTGTCCGCTCTCAAGCTGTAGGGTTTTCACATGCCCCGTTTCATTATCCAGCCGCACATCGTCAATTCGGCCTTCAAGGCGCGTTACGCCCCGGCTTTCAGCAATACGGCGAAGAAAGGCCGCATAGCGCCCCGCGTCAAATTGAAACGCATAATTAATCCCTGACAAAGCTGATTGCGGACGGTCATTCAGCGGGCGCATGAATTTACCTTGCCGGCACGCTTGCACCATAAGTGAGTAATCAAACAAATCCCCCGCAAGGCCACGGCTATTCAAATTTGCCCAATATTGATAAAATGGCAAGACATCGAAATCTATGCCAAAATCACCAAAGGGGTGAATATAGCTATGGCCGAGTTTATACCAATCCACAAATTCGATGCCGAGCTTAAAGGTCGCCTGCGTTTCGCGCACAAACTCATCTTCATCAACACCCAACATTTGGTTGAACGCAATCAGCGGCGGAATGGTCGCTTCGCCAACGCCAACCGTTCCAATCTCTTCGGATTCAACCAAAGTAATTTGCGTATTGGTTCCTTTCAGCAAAGTGCTCAGGGCCGCAGCCGCCATCCATCCCGTCGTGCCGCCGCCTACAATAATAAGGCTCTCTATTTTATCTGTCATATTCGGCTCTTGATCTACAGGTGAACAGCGTCAGCTTTGCAAAAGCGGTTCACAAAATCTATGTGGGGCGGCATCACTGTCACAGCTTTATCAATAACATCTCTCATGTTTTTTAGGCTCTTTGTGATATTATCATCCGTTAAGCCGTGAACGAGCGGGTTATAACCAGACGGCTCAAACCCTTGGCCAGCAGCTACAGCAAGCCAGCTTGTGACATCAAAAAGCTCGGCATCATATTTAAAGAATCGGCCGCTCCCTGTTAAAAGCTCCATCTTATGGGCCAAACTATCCGGCAGTTCCATTTCGCGAACATAATCCCAAAGCGGGCTGTCATCCCGCCGAGTTGCAACATAATGCAGCATTAGGAAATCACGAATATGCTTAAAGTCATCATGAATAAGACGGTTATATTCGGATTGAACAGCCTCATTCATATCCCGGGATGGAAATAAGGCGACTAATTTTGAAATGCCGGACTGAATCATGTGAATACTTGTTGATTCAAGCGGCTCCATAAATCCGCCTGACAAGCCAATAGCCACACAATTTTTATTCCATAATTTTTTCCGCCGCCCCGTTACAAAGCGCAAATGTTTCGGCTCCTTTAAAAGCTCCCCCGTGAGACGCCCGCGAAAATCGGCCTCGGCTTGATCTTCCGATAAATAGTCACTGCAATAAACATAGCCGTTTCCATCCCGGTGCTGTAGCGGGATTTTCCACTGCCATCCTGCATCATAGGCGGTCGCTGTGGTGAAGGGCGGCGGAGGCTGCGTCCGTGATGTCGTGACAGCAACGGCGCGGTCAACAGGTAAATATTTATGCCAGTTCTCATAACCGCTTTTCAGTGCGCCTTCGATTAAAACCCCGCGAAAGCCCGTGCAGTCAATGAAAAGGTCGGCGGCATATTCACGGCCATCTTTTAAACCAATCTTTTGAATAAATCCTGTCTCGGGATCGAGGTCAACTTTATCGACAATACCTTCTCGGCGGACAACACCGCGCGCTTCTGCGAAGCCGCGAAGAAATTTGGCATAAAGAACAGCGTCAAAATGAAACGCATAGGCAAGGCGGTTGATAACACTGCCGTGTTGCGGCTCGGGGCGAATGAATTTACCCGTATGAGCCGCCCGCGCATTTAGCGAGTAATCATCAAGCGGTGCTGTCCCGCCAATATCTTTATGCCGACGCCAAAAATGATGAAAGTCAATACCCTCTAAATCAAAGCCGTGAACGCCAAAGGGGTGAAAATAACTTTCGCCAATATGGCCCCAATTTTCAAACTCAATACCAAGTTTATATGTGCCTTGCGTGGCCTTTAAAAATTCATATTCATCAATCCCGAGGGCCGCGTTGAATTTAGCAATTGCCGGAATTGTCGCCTCGCCTACACCAACAGTTTCAATCTGCTCTGATTCAATTAATGTGACGGATACATCTGTTTTATCAAGATATTTAGAGAGCGCTGCGGCGGACATCCACCCTGCCGTGCCCCCGCCGACAATCACAACATTACGGACGGGATTCGCCTTTTTCTGTGTCTCACGCATTACATATTTCCTTTCAACGCATTCATCTGCGCGTCAATTTTTTGGCTTATTTCAGCGAGCCAATGCTGAATATCACTTAGGCGCTCTCGGTCTGCCAATCTGTCATATCCAGCCTGATTAATTCCGCCTGCCCTTAAGGCAGACATCCATTCTGCTTTGGAAAATATATCATAATCCTCAAAGCTTAGACGCCCACGACTTCGAAATAGTTTAATTTTACGCGCCAAACGCACAGATATATCTTCAGCCTTAAAGCCGGCGGAAATTAGCGACGCCATATCATTGATATGAGCCCCTTCTTCAGCCGCAAGGCGGTTATATTCGCGGCACTCGGCAGCGCCGTAGGATGTATCAGGCCAGAGCGAAAAAAGGCGCTCTATAGCTGACTGCACAACAAATAAAGTGACCCCAGAAAGCTGATTTAAACCCGCAGATTTAGTCTGCACAGCGACGTAATTCTCAGTCCATATACTCGCCCTCACATCGGCGCGCAAATCAATGATGAGATCAGAGTGAAGCGCATGGCCAGATAGCCTGATTTCACGCCGCATATTATCGGCAATAGACATATCTATATTATCGCCGCTGTGCAGAGTCAGCGGCGCAGCTGCCTGCGCAATATCGCCTAAAAGCGCTGTATATTTAGCTGTATCAAACCGGTAAGCGGGATCAATAGACGGCAAATCTTTAGGCGCCGCACCAAGCGCAATTCCAGCGCTATTCAGCCGCAGCGCGAGGTTATAATGCGCGATATCTTTCGCTTGCCCTGCGGTATAAGCGCGGTGCCAATAATGCTGAAAATCACAGCCAGACCGCGCACGCCCATAATCACCCAGCGGCGCATAGAACATGTCTCCACCGCGCGGAGTATATGGCAGGGCCATAATCATTTCAGCCCCCGCCTTGCGCCGAAGTTCGTCCTCGGTAATTTGCAAGAGCTGATGGACATGACGAATATTGGGCCGCGAATAAACAAAGCCCGATACGTCCTCGCCGCTTTGAATAATATCCAGCTTACAGGCACCGCCCGGCAAACGCGCACTCATCATAGCCGCGGCCAAACTACACAGCAAAGGCGCGCCAATAATCGTGATATGCCGGATAGGAGCCGCCATCATTATACAGCGCTTTGCGCCGCTTTATCCAGATGCCGCATATTATGTTTATCAATATAAGCGGCGTGATCCGGCATTTGCGCCGCCGTTTGGGCCATAAGCTGCTTTAAGCCCTTCATATGATTCATGATATTATCTTGCGGAATTAAATCAACGCGGCTGTCATAATTTTGCGGCGCAAATCTTTGCCCCATATAAACGGCCACCCAACTGGGTTCTAAAAACAATCCAAAATCATATGTAGCAATCCGGCCACGGCGGCGGAACAGCTCCATTTTCTCGGCCAGACTATCTGGAACTTTTGAGGTTCGCATATAGTCCCAAAACGGCGTATCATCGCGCTCAGTCGCGTGATAATGCAAAACCAGAAAATCCCGCACGCGCTCAAATTCAAGATCCATCAAGCGGTTATATTCATCGCGGTCAATTTCAATGTCTTCATCACGCGGGAAAAGCTCAATAAGTTTGGTGATGCCTTCCTGAATGAGATAAATAGAGGTCGATTCTAGCGGCTCTAAAAACCCGCCCGATAGCCCTATCGCGACACAGTTTTTATGCCACAATTTTCGCCGCTTACCTGTTGTAAAGCGGAGCTTTCGCGGCGCGGATAAAGGCGCGCCTTCGAGGTTATCTAAAAGGGATTTTTCGGCTTCATCATCGGAGATAAAATCACTGGCATAAACATGGCCATTACCTGTTCTATGCTGCAAAGGAATACGCCAGCGCCACCCCGCTTTATCTGCCGTGGCCCGCGTGTAAGGCAGAAGCGGGCCTTCACTTTCACATGGCACAGCGACAGCGCGGTCAACAGGCAGCCATTTCGTCCATTTATCATATCCCGTTTCCAAGGCTTTCTCAATTAAAAGACCGTAAAACCCTGTGCAATCAATGAAAAAGTCACCGGCTATTTCCTGCCCATCTTCGAGCCGAACCGATTGAATATCGCCCTTTTCAGCCGCAAGTTTAACATCAACAACTTTACCTTCAATCCGCGTCACGCCGCGCGCTTCGGCATGCGCCCGCAGAAAGGGCGCATATTTAATCGCGTCAAATTGATAGGCATAGCGATAGGTCGAATTTACAGAACGCGGATCATCCGACGGCGGCTGAAATTTACCTGCGCGGCAGGCCATAATCGGCAAGGAATAATCTTGTAAAGACCCAATGCCCGCTTGGGATTGCATCTTATTATAATAGTGATGAAAGGGCACGCCAGCATTGGCGAGGCCAAATTCACCAAAGGGATGAATATAACTATCCCCAAGGCGGCCCCAATCGACAAATTCAATACCAAGCTTAAAGGTGGCCGAGGTCGCCGCCATAAACTCGGCCTCGTCAATTCCAATCGTTTCATTGAAAAACTTAATATGCGGCAAGGTTGCTTCGCCAACCCCAACAACACCAATGGCTTCGGACTCAATCAAGGTAATATCAAGGCCCAGCCCAGACATCATGCTCGACAATCCTGCGGCACTCATCCATCCGGCTGTCCCGCCGCCTATGATGACAATTTTTTTCAAGGCAATTCCCGTTTGACTCATTCTTTACGAACGTTTTTCTTTGCAGTTAAGCGCAAGACTGACAAGGTTGTCAATCATATCATCTATGGATATATATGAGATAAAAACGCGCACCCTAAACCGATATTTCAGGCCCCCTATGCCCCCAGATTCTTTTTCATATCATATTGAACATTTCGGGGATGAAAAAGAGCCTGTTATTGTCATGGATAATTTTAGCGGGAAGTTAGATTTACTTCTTCGCCATGCGCAATCACAAAAATTTTCGCCCGGCAGCGCCTATTATCCCGGCGTTCAAGCGCAGGCGGATGTCAATTATTTAACGCTACGCCGCAAAGAGCTTCCGCAAATCATGCGGGATGTTTTTGACATTCAGCACGGCCTTAACATCGAGAGCTGCGTTTATGCGCTTGTCACGCGCCCCCCGGAGACACTCACGCCGGGGCAACGTCTACCCCATCATGACGGTAATGAGGGCAATCTTTTTGCGCTACTCCATTACATTCAAGGCGCAGAAGATGCAGGCACGGCCTTTTATCGTCACCGCCGCACAGGATTTGAAACCGTCACAGAAGAGCGCGCCGAAACTTACCGCGCTGCACTGAAGGAGGACGCTGCGGAATTTGGGATGCCGCCCGCGCAATATTTTTACGGTGATGACGCACGTTATGAAATGATTGGGGAGATTAAAGCCCGCCCAGACCGCGCGATTTTATATCGGGGGCGCACGCTACATTCTGGCTGTATTCCACTCGGCACCACCGAGGCGGCCTCAGTTGAAACGGCGCGCATTACGCTCAATACATTTATTTGGGACACGGCGGCATGACCCCGCCCCGCTTAATTATTATTTGCGGGGTCTCGGCCTCTGGGAAATCAACAATCGGTAGCGCCCTCGCCGCCGCATTATACTGCCCATTTTTGGAAGGGGATGATTACCACCCCCCTGCGAATATCGCGAAAATGGCGAGCGGAACACCGCTTACAGATCATGACCGCGCGGGTTGGATTGATATGATTTGCGGCGACGTCAACTCATCGCAAGAGCGCACGCTTGTCTTATCCTGCTCCGCACTGACTGATTTCGTCCAAAATAAACTTAAGACTGATGTAGTGCGCGATATTATTTGGATAAAACTCATTTTGACGCGCCAAGAGGCCGAGCGGCGGATGAAAGCCCGCGATCATTTTATGCCGCCGGAGCTTATGGATAGTCAGTTCGACGCCTGGAATCCGCCCAAAGACGGGCTAGAGATTATAGCGACACAAGAAAAAGCCGCGATCATATCTCAGATCACGGCTTATATTTCGCAGTTAGATTAACGCCTTAATTTTCGCAGCGAATACCATCTTTGCTCTCTTCTTTCAGTCGAATTTCGGACAGCCCAACGCTTGTTCCAGCAGGCGCCTGAAGGGAGAAGGCCTGTTTAAGATCGGCCATAACCGCACCAGCCCCGTCAAAACATTTCAGAGATATCCGTGTCTCACTCCATTCAGGTGTTAAAGTCACGGGGCGGAATGTTCCGCAGGCCCCTGTTTCAGGACAGCCAACCGCTACGCTCACATCGCCTGATCCATCAATTAATTTACTCATGAAGGAAAGCTCCATCGCGCCATTTGTTTCGCGCTGATAATCATGACCATAACGCGAAGAGATCGAGAGAATATTTTTCGCCTGTTTGAAGTCAACCCGCAGGCCGTCTTCCTGGGCTGTATGATCGTAACCGCCTAAGCGAAGACCCGCATTATTAAAGGGCATGGCTTCGATATTTGTGCCATTAACCGCCAAGCGCCAAGGCTGCGGACTTGCGCCTTTCTCAAAGAACACGCCTTTTTGACCGCTTACGCCGCCAACGATGCCGCTATCTTCGGAAAGCTCAGCAATAGGCTTTTTATCGCCATAGCTAAGTCCGTAACCGAGCTTAAACAAAGGCTCATAATCGGCATGATGTGGATTTAGCTTGGTTTGCGTCGCAAGTTTTGGCCATGAAAAAGAGAGCCGGCCTGTGAAATCATAATCAGGATTTGTCTGGAATAATAAATCAGACACACCGCCGCCTTCTGTTCCCGGAAGGAAAGCCGCAATAAAAGCATCCGAGACATTCATTTCAGGGTTCGTCCAGAGCGGCCGGCCCGATAAAAAGACAGAGACAACGGGAATATCCGCATCTTTAAAAGCTTTTAGATTTTGCGGATCAAAATCATTCGGCGTAAAATCAACATTTTCGCGGTCGCCTTGGAACTCCGCATAAGGGTCTTCGCCGTAAATCGCAATAACAGCATCTGTACCCGCCGGAACCGCCGCGCCTTCGAGATCAAATGTCACGCGCCCGCCTGCGGCAGTGACCGTGTCCTTGATCGCAGATAAAATAGACTCGCCATTTGGAAACTCATCATTCGTATGATTTCCGCCCTGCCAAGACAGCGTCCACCCGCCGGCCATTTTCGCAATATTTTCCGCGCCTTTACCAACAACATGAATATTCTTGCCGGCAGCTAAGGGTAAGGTTTGATTGTTATTTTTCAGCAATACCATAGATTTACGCACAGATTCGCGCGCAACATCACGATGCGCTTTCGAGCCGAGTAATTCCGTCTTACCCGAGAATGCACGCTCACTTGGCTTTGGCTTTTCGAAAATACCAGAGTTAATTTTCACCCGTAATATACGGCGCACCGCATCATCAAGGCGCTCCATAGGAATAACACCTGATTTCGCATGACCCAATAGAGACTCATATAATCCCTTCCAGCTATCGGGGGCCATATACATATCAAGACCCGCGTTCAGAGCTTGCGGGCAATCAGTGGCCGTACAGCCCGGTATTAAGGCATGACCATTCCAGTCGCCGACAACGAAGCCTTGAAAATTCATCCGGCCCTTAAGAACATCGGTTAAAAGCTCTTTTTGGCCATGCATAGGCTGGCCTTTCCATGACGAGAAACTTGCCATCACAGATTGCGCCCCGTCAGCAACCGCCGTCAAGTAACCGGCCAAGTGAATATCACGTAGCTCGGCCTCTGTGACCTTGGCGTCACCTTGGTCAACACCGTTTTCAGTCCCGCCGTCCCCAAGGAAATGTTTCGCGCTTGAGATTACTTTTCCATCGGCCATGAAACCATCGGTTCCTTTTTCGCCTTGCAGACCGCGAACAATCACGCCGCCGTAAGACTCGACAATCTCAGGGGCCTCGGAGAAGCCTTCATATGCGCGTCCCCAGCGGTCATTTTGCGGAACCGCCAAAGTCGGGGCAAAGGTCCAGTCGTGCCCTGATACGCTTAGCTCCGTTGCCGTCACTTCTGCGATACGTTTCATGAGGTCAGGATCATTGGCTGCGCCTAGTCCAATATTATGCGGAAAGACAACAGCGCCCGTCAGATTGGCATGGCCGTGAACGGCATCAATGCCCCAAACCATGGGAATGGCAATCTCGACACCTTCAGGATCAATTGACGCTGCGAAATATTCATCAGCCGCTTCAATCCATGCATCCGCAGCCGCATAGGCCAAATCGCCCGGCGCAGAATTACCGCCGCTCAAAACAGAGCCTAATCTATATTGCTTAACCTCTTCGGGCGTCACAGCCCCCGTATCAGCCTGTATAACTTGACCAATTTTTTGCTCAAGCGTCATTTTGGCGAGCATATCATCAATCCGCGCTTCAACCGCAGCGTCAAGCGGCGCGGTGCGCACGATTGGCCATGCCTTTGGATTAATGAGCGCTTTAGTTGCGGCTTGCGGCGCAGCCGCGCTAGCAGCGGCGACATCATCGCTCGCGACATCTTTTTCGAGATCACTAGATGCGCCGCTACACCCTGCAACAAGCGCAGTTGTAGACAATAAAATCAAGGTGCGTTTTAGCTCTGAGGTCTTCATCATTTTCCCTTATGGACTGCCAAATTATGGTTTTGGCTTTAAGTTTTCATCAAAAATTGACAACGTAAGACAATTAATTCTATAAAAACAAAAAAAGAGCAAGTAAAATCTTGCTCACAGCTAATAACAGCTATCGGGGATATTGACATGATTAATCGACGCCACGTCTTAGCCGGGGCCGCCCTTGCGCTGCCATCTTGTCACAAATCGCCGGCCAGCACAGCCGCTACGAATCCAGCGCTTGAGGCTTTCTCTCCGCGGTTTTTCGATTTCATCGGAAAAAGCGCGTCCCTAGAGGTTCTAGGCTCTGGTTATGGCTGGTCAGAAGGCCCGGCATGGGACAAAGCCCGCGGCCAACTTTACTTCACAGACGTTCCCGGAAACACGGCTTATGTTTGGAAAGAGGGCCAAGGCGTTGAGGTATTTCTCTCTCCGTCTGGCGCCATCGTTGAAGGCTTTCGCGAACCCGGAGCAAATGGACTATTTTACAGCCGCAACGGCCAGTTGATTCTGTGTAATCATGGCAAACGCGGCATCGAATCTCTTAATATTGACAGCAAAGCCCGTACCCTTCTGACAATGAGCTATAAAAATAAAGCTTACAACTCACCGAATGATGTCGTTGAGGCCAGCACGGGTGATCTTTATTTTACCGACCCGCCTTATGGCCTTGAAGGGCTAGACGATTCGCCCCTTAAAGAGCAGGCGCATAACGGCGTTTATCACCTCAGCAAAAGCGGCGCTGTTAAGCTGATGATCGCAGATTTAACATTTCCCAACGGCGTGGCCTTATCGCCTGATGAACGCTGGCTCTATGTCGCGCAATCAGATCCTAAAGCGATGCATATTTACAGACTAGACCTCACAGACCCCAAGGCTGAAAAAGAGCTATTGGTTGATCTTGCGCCTTTTTCAGGGCCAGACCTACCGGGACTGCCGGACGGCATGGTTATTGACCAAAAAGGCTATCTTTTCGCAACAGGCCCCGGCGGCGTGTTTGTTATCTCGCCAAAGGGTGATGTCTTAGGCCGCATTAAAACCGGCAAAGGCAGCGCGAATTGTACCTTTGGAGAAGACGGCTCAACATTATTTATTACCAATCATGACCGGCTCGTAAAAATCCCGACTCTAACGCGGGGCCTCGCATGGGGATCATAATTGAGTACAGAGCCATATGGGCTACGCTTATAAGCCTCGTTTTATTGCTAGCCTTAATATTACGTTTTAAATCCAATGCCTTTATCACGCTGTTGGGCTGCGCCATTTTAGCAGCCCTCTTGGCAGGAATGGATCCTGAAACCGCCTTTAAGACGGTGCAAAACGGCATGGGCGGAACGCTCGGATTTATTGCCGCCGTTATAGGCCTTGGCGCAATCTTCGGCGCAATAATGGAGCAAAGCGGCGCCATACTCGTCTTGGCAGCCCGCGTTGATAGCGTCAAAGGGGACGGCCCCAAATCTATGGCCGCAGGCCTCATGGGCTTAATCGCCGCAATCCCGGTGTTTTTTGATGTCGCTTTAATTATTCTTTTGCCGTTTATCATGAAGCTTGCACAAAAAGCGGGGAAAAAGCCCCTCTTCTTTGGCCTCCCGCTTTGCGCAGGCCTCGCCATTGGTCACGCCTTTATTCCGCCGACCCCCGGCCCTATCGCGATTGCAGAGTTAATCGGCGCTAATCTCGGCCATGTGATTCTTATGGGCAGTTTGATTAGTGTGATTTGTTTAATTATTTCTGGGCCTATTTTGACGGTTTGGCTTGATAATACGGGGCGGCTTCCCGGCATTGTGCAAGGGCCCGCCAAGGCCGGCTTTGCCGCCGAGGTCAGTGACATCGCCGCGAAACCGATATCATTTACGCTTGCCTTGATTGTGATGCTATTGCCAATAATCCTGATTATGGCCGCGACGATTGGTGATTTAACCCTAGCAGATAGTCCGTTTAAGACGGGATTGGCCATTATAGGTCACCCTTTCACAGCTTTGATTATCGCCTGCCTCGCAAGTTGGGTTTTGCTTAAACCCAAAACGGAGACTGAACGGAGCGCGATGCGCGAAACATTATCGCGCGCCTTTGAACCCACCGCCGCCGTTATACTTGTTACAGGCGCAGGCGGGGCCTTTAAACAAGTCCTTGTTGATACTGGCGCAGGTAAAGATATTGCGCAATATTTCATCAATGCTGGATTAACGCCCGTCTTGCTCGCCTTTGCAATGGCGCTTTTACTTCGTGTCGTACAGGGCAGCGCAACAGTTGCCATGATTACGGCCGCAGGATTAATTGCGCCGCTTATTAGCGTCATAGCCCCGAACCCGTGGCAACTCGCCGTGCTGACAACCGCGATTGCCGCCGGCGCAACAGGCTTCTCACATGTCAATGATTCAGGGTTTTGGCTCGTTGGCCGCCTCTTCAAACTGACAGAAGCCGAGACTCTCAAAAGCTGGACATTATTAACAGGTGTGATTTCCTTAACTGGCCTTTTAGTCTGTTTCTGCCTATATGGCGCCTTAGGATAAATATGCGCCAAAGGGGCCAGCCATTAGAGAGGGGGAAATCATTGAATAAGCTTCAAAAGCTATTCGGCTACGGCATTGGTGATTTTGGCCTCAATATTTATTGGAAGACCATATCGCTCTATCTTGTCTATTGGTACACAACGATTGTTGGCCTTGATCCGCGTATTGCCGGAACTTTATTTTTCATTGGTATGACATGGGATGCGATTTCTGATCCTATCATCGCCTCTCTATCTGAGCGCGTGACATCACGTTTCGGAACCTATCGGCCCTTTTTGCTCTACGGCTCTGTTGCGCTCGGCTTTGCTTTTGTTCTGCAATTTTGGGTGCCGCCCTTCACAGGCCCGCGGCTTATTTTATATCTTATCATCGCCTGTGTTATATTTCGCAGCGCTTATACCATTGTCGCGATTCCCTATGCGGCCATGGCATCGCGCTTGACCTATGACAGTATTGAGCGTGCCGATTATTCAGGCGCGCGCATGTTTTGTGCCTTTTTAGGCCTCTTGCTAATTTCGATGTTTTTACCGCCTCTCGTCGAGGTTTTCACCACCCGAACAGGCTCCGAACAAAAAGCCTTTCAATATGCCGCTGCCATTGGCGCGATTGTGGCAAGCTTGGCTATATTACTCTGTTTTGCCATGACGAAAGAGCAGCCTCTTCCGCCGCAAACGGTTCGATCAAAAAAAGTATGGTCGGGAATTACGGAAAATATTCGCACCAATCGCTCTTTGCGAATTTTAATTTGCCTCATTATTTTAAATACAGTTGCGGGGGCCAGCCTTAGCCTCACCCTCGTATTTTTCATTGATGCGAACCAAGCTAAATTTGCCTCCAAAGAAGCCGTCTTAACCGCCTATGCGATTGGCACATTAATATTTGTACCGATCTGGACTTTCTGTGTGCACCGCTATGGCCGCAAGAAAATATGGACAATAATTGTATTAATTTACATTGCTGTTGCGCTTCATATGCTAGTGTTTTCATCTGTAACAATCAGCGGCATACCCATTCAAATTATAATTTTCGGCGCCTGCGGCGGAGGCTTAGCTATGATTTTATGGGCGTTTATTCCCGACTGCGTCGAATTTGGACAAATTGATAGCGGTTACAGATCCGAAGCCGGCGTGTTTGGATCTGTGATGGTCACGCAGAAATTATCAGGCGCTTTAACGGGATTATTAGTCGGATTTATGCTTGCCGCCTTTGGCGTCTCACAGGCGAGCGACGGCTTTATTGTGAGTTCAGAAAAAATGACGCTTTTTCTCGCGATTGTTCCAGCCCTTTTATTAGCGCTCTCCCTTATTCCGGTGTTCCAATTACCATTGGAACGCGCCGCCCATTCAGATATTATAGATAAACTCCAAAACAAGGACGTCACACATGGTTAAAATGGTTGATGTTGCAGAACACGCAGGCGTTTCAGTGAAAACAGTCTCCCGTGTTTTAAACAATGAAGCACATGTGCAAGATAAAGTTAGAAAACGTGTCTTTGAGTCGGTTGAAACATTGGGTTATGTCCCCAGTGCCTCGGCGCGAAATCTGCGAAGCCGCCGAACCTATGGACTGCACTTTATTACCCACTCGACGCGAAGTAACTTCTTAAACGCCATTCAATCCGGCGCTTTAATGGCGAGTCAAAAACGGGGCTATAGTTTGTTCTGGAATTATCTCGACCCCAATATTACAAAAGATCCCGCCAAGTTGAAAAACTGGTGTGATAGATTGATTAAAGACAGCCGGCCCGACGGCATTATCTTGACGCCGCCCTATACTAATTATGAAACGGTCAATGCCTGTTTAAATGCACATAAAGTGCCGATTGTCCGCATTGGGCCGAATAAAATCATGGATGATAATATCACCGTGAAGATTGATGACCGTCTGGCTGCACGCGATGCAACACAGCATCTTATCGACCTTGGCCATGAGCGTATTGCCTTCATCCGCGGCGTTGAGAACCAACACGCGACACATGAACGCTATAAGGGGTATTGCGATGCGCTGGAACGAGCTGGAATTTCGAACGATGACAGCCTTGTTTTTCCGGGCACTTTCAACTTTGCCAGCGGGATGACCGCCGGCGAGAAAATTGTAAATATGGAAAACCGCCCGACCGCTGTTTTTGCCGCAAATGACGATATGGCGGCCGGCGTTATTGTTGCCGCGCATAAAAATAATATCAAAATTCCCGAGGAAATTTCAATTATTGGCTTTGATGATTCTGAAATGGCAGAACGTATTTGGCCGGCTTTAACAACAATTCGCCAGCCGCGCGTTGAATATGGCGAACGGTCTACTGAAATATTGATTTCAATGGCGGGATCAACTGGGCGAGGCCGAGCCGCCTCAAAGGCGACCGAGCTCATGGATTATGACTTAATCCTACGTGATTCCACTTCGGCGATTAAAAAGTAAATATGAAAGCCCAAACAGGGCCAGTGATAACAGGCTAGAAACGCATCGCTTTCACGGCCTCATAGCTTGTCGAAACCGCATTTAAAAATGGCTTTTGCGGGCTATCATGCTCTGCAATGAAATATTCCATTCCAGAGATGTCATTCAGCGCAAAATAGCTTTCAAACGGGATAATACCTTCGCCAACATTGACCATAAGATCTTTGGTGATGCGGCCATAATCAGCGCCTTTGAAATCCGCGCGGCTTGGGTTCATGTCTTTAATGTGGCAAAGCTTAAAGCGGCCAGGATATTGCCGGAAGAGCGCTGGAATATCGACATCGACAAGATAAGCCCAAAACATATCAAGCTCCATCACAAGGTTTTCAGGCGCGCAATCACCCATAATAATATCCATAGCGATTGTTCCATCGCCCAGATCTTCAAACTCAAACTGATGATTGTGATAAGCGAGCTGAATACCGCTATCTCTAAGCTGCGCGCCGGCTGTGTTCATTAAGGCCGCATGTGATTTCCAATCCGCATAGCTGCGCTGGTCATCCGCAATATAAGGCACAACCGCATATTTACAGCCGAGCGTTTCGCATGTTTTTACAAGCCCATTGAGATCACCGCGAAGGTTATCAAGGGAAATATGCGTGATCGGGGCTGGCAGGGCGACCTCATCAAGCATCGCCCGAAGATCTGCCGGCGCGGTGTTAGCAAAATTACGGCCATTCAGCTCAACATAATCATAACCCGCCGCCTTGATAAGCTTAAGAGTTCCCATCGGATCAGGCTCAAATATTTCGCGCAAGGTATAGGTTTGCAAGCCAACTTTTGAAATCTGGCGGGCCTCGGGTTTTAAAGCCGCAGGGGCCTTACAGCCAACCGTAACGAGCGCCGAACTTGCCGCTGCATTTTGCAGAAAAGATCGTCTTGAAAACATTATAGAACTCCTTGCTCTAAGAGGTCAGCCGCGTGATTAGCCGCGCGCGCCGAGAACGCCATATAAGTTAGAGATGGATTTTGGCAGCCCGCAGAGGTCATGAAAGACCCATCGGAAATAAACAGGTTCGGAACATCCCAGCTTTGATTAAATTTATTCAAAACAGAGGTTGCAGGGTCATGGCCCATACGCGCCGTGCCCATTTCATGAATCCCGTTACCCGGCACGCCAATGATTGGATTCTCAGGATCATCTGCATGCTCAATTTCAATGCCTGCAGCCGTCATCATATCAATCGCATCGCGCGTGGCTTGCTGCATAAGCTTTTGCTCATTATTACGCATTTTCGCATCCAAGATCGGGACAGGAAAGCCCCATTTATCTGTTCTGGTAGGGTGGAGACGAATTTGATTACGAAAATCAGGTAAAATCTCAGCAAAGGCCGTAATGGAAAAATACCAGGGGCCGGGCGTTCTATTTCCGGCTTTAAAAGCTTTGCCGATACCGGCGTTATTTTTAGATGATTCCCACCCTAAGCGGTAAATACGGCCCTGATATCCAAAGCCGCGGCTATAACCAGGGCCCTCTTCTAAATGGTTTCGATATCGCGGGATGTAAAATCCATTCGGGCGGCGGCCATAATGATATTTATCTTCCATGCCCGGCATAATGCCGCGCGCCCGTGCACCCGAAATATGATCCATAAGATTATGCGCTAATTGACCAGAGGAATTAGCAAGCCCGTTTGGAAAGGCCGCATTTGCCGAGTTTTTAAGAATAATCGTCGACGGAATTGTTCCCGCATTAAGGAACACAATTTTAGCCGTATATGTCTTGGCCTCACCGGTTTTTATATTCACTGTTTTAACGCCGGATATCCGTTTTTTACCCGCATCATAATCCAATTTAAGAACGGCTGTGTCCGGTATCAATGTCAGATTGCCCGTGCGCTCCGCCGCTGGAAGCGTTGCCGCGACTGAGCTGAAATAAGCCCCAAAAATACAGCCTCTATGGCACAGATTACGCGATTGGCACTGTCCGCGCCCTAATTCTAATTGTTCTTCCGTGGGCTGTGTCAGATTGGCGACACGCCCGGGAATAACTTTGCGAGTCGGGAAAGCGGCTTCGACTTTTTCTTTAAAAACCTCTTCCGCACATGTCAGATCATGCGGCGGCTGAAAAACACCATCGGGCAGAATATCCAGCCCCTCTTGAGAGCCAGAAATACCCGCAAAGCGCTCAACATGGTCATACCACGGCGCGAGGTCTTTATAGCGGACGGGCCAATCAATCCCGATATTTTCTTTTTTGTTAGCCGCAAAATCAATCTCGGACAAACGATAGCTTTGACGCGCCCACATCAAGGATCGTCCGCCTTTGTGATAGCCGCGCCGCCATAAATAATCTTGACCTTCGGGCACTTCATATGGGTTTTCATTATCATCGACCCAAAACTGTTTCGAACCTTGGTCAAAGGCGTAAACAGTCGATTGAATCGGATGGTTTTTCAAATCTTCCGCTGTCTTACGGCCTAGATTTTGCATATCCCACGGGTCAATATGATCGCCGTAATCCTCGGCAGGGTCTATGTCACGGCCGCGCTCAAGCACAGCTACTTTCAAACCGCGCTCTGTCAGCTCTTTCGCGACCCATCCACCGGACATGCCGGACCCAACAATGATTGCATCAAAATCAGCCATATCTATGTCGCCCACGTCCGTCCAATTTCAGTCAAATCCACACAGCCTTTCCAATCACCGGGGACAGGCTCATATCGAAGCTCCTCCGATGCGCCCGGCTCTGACATATAATAGGCCGTCGCGACTGTCGATTTCATATCGGTGTAAAACCCGTCTTTTGTCTTTCCGCTAAAAACATCAAGATCATATGCGGCTAAAATATCATGCTGCTCTGCGCTATTTTGCTCAGCAAATACGCCGCCTGATTTCGCATCTAATTTTGCAGCAAGCGCGTTTAATCCTTTGCGCCAATAGCCCTTATAATTATCATCGCCCCACTCAGAAACCAGGCTAGCAATTACGGCGGGCACTCCGGCCTCAACCGCGCCGGCGGTCTCTGTTTGCGGAATAATCGTTTCAGCAACGGCACTCAGAAAAGCAAATTCGCTGGCCGTGAAAAATGCGGCGCTGCTCGCGTCAATAGCGGGTAAATCTTTAGCGCCAGTCTCGCGGCTCGCCTTGCATGACGATAGCGCGCCCACCGCAGAAATAGCCAAGAGCGCTTTAATCGCCTCTCGCTTTGTAACATGTGCCTTACGCATAGATATTACACTCCTTTGACCCGGTTCATATATAGTGTCGTTTGCTAGGCATAATGCCTATAGCTATCTGGCATAATGCCTGCGATACGCAAGGCCACCAAAGGCATTTACACGCCTATGAAACGAAAACTCTATGAACGGATATTCCCAAAATACTTTTATAGTTATCTAATTTACATAGCTGAATTGACATCGTTGTCAATCTTGATAGTCTAAAATTATATTCACAATTTAAAATTAAAGAGCCCCCATGTATAGACATAAGATGCAAAGATATAAGTTTAAAATATCCTGCCTTATATTCGCAGCCTTTGCTATGGCCCTTTCTGCGTGCGAAGGTCATCACGATCATGCCGCACCGCAAGAGGACGCCGCTTTAACGTCTGGTCAATTAAAGACGGGCGTTGTTTCGGAGCAAACCGCGAAAACAAGCGTAGAATCGTGGGGTAAGTTTTTGAGTTATTATGAAGGCCGCTCTGACCATGTTTCGGATATTTTAACAGGCGTCGCCGTGATTAATCCCGGCGAAGAAATTCATCCGCCGCATAAACATCCCGAAGAAGAATTTCTAATGGTTATAGAGGGCAGCGGAACATGGAGCATAAAGGGTATTAATAGCCCCGCCTTAGCCGGTGATATTTTATTTGCCGTGCCGGGTGAACTCCACGGGCTTAAAAATACAGGCAATACCCCATTGAAATTTGTTGTGTTTAAATATAACCCAAAACCTTAATAATAAGCCGGCAAAAAAAATCGGCACTACAGGGAGAACTTCATGTCATTAAATGGCCTCGATATTTTTGTGCTCATTGCTTACGCAGTGATCTTATTTGGGGTGGCAATTTATGTCTCCCGCGAGCCCAAAGGGCACGCGAAATCTACTGAAGATTACTTCCTTGCCGGTAAATCTTTGCCATGGTGGGCGATTGGCGCGTCCTTAATCGCGGCCAATATCTCCGCTGAGCAAATCATTGGTATGTCTGGCGAAGGGTACCGGATCGGCCTCGCCATTGCGGCCTATGAATGGCAAGCAGCGATTGTTTTGATCCTTGTCGCGAAATATTTCCTCCCGATTTTTCTTAAACGCGAAATTTATACCATGCCGCAATTCCTCGATCAGCGCTTTGGCCGCGGCGTTAAAACGACCATGTCGATCTATTGGATTGCGCTTTATACACTCGTTAATCTCACAGCCGTTCTCTGGCTCGGCGGGATTGCGGTTGAGACGCTGACGGGGCTGAATATTATTATCGCTATGGCAGCGCTCGGCACCTTTGCGATTGCCTACTCCGTCTTTGGCGGATTGAAAGCTGTGGCCCTGACGGATATTATCCAAGTCGTTATTTTGGTGATTGGCGGGCTTATTATTGCCTATTTAACCCTAAGCATGATTGGCAGTGGGAACTTCTTAAACGGCTTTGAACGTCTTTACACAGAGCTTCCTGAGAAATTCGACATGATCTTTGAAAAAGACCAAAAAGGCTATGACACCCTCCCGGGTATTTGGACTCTTCTTGGCGGTCTGTGGATTTTACATTTAAGCTATTGGGGTTTTAACCAATATATCATCCAGCGTGCTTTAGGGGCGAAAGACTTGCCCGAAGCGCAAAAGGGATTGATCTTTGCGGCAGCGCTTAAATTAATCATGCCGCTTATTATCGTCCTTCCCGGCATTGCAGCGGTAATGCTCGCCATGCCAGAAGTTGGCGCGCTCGATCAAGCTGCGCTGGACGCAAAAACAGACTCAACCTACCCCTCAATTATGGCAATTATGCCGGCGGGTCTTCGGGGCCTTATCTTTGCCGCGCTCGTCGCCGCGATTGTGTCTTCGCTTGCGTCGATGGTCAATTCGATCTCGACGATCTTCACAATGGATGTTTATAAATCCATGTTACGACCAAATGAAACAGAAACACATTATGTAAATGTCGGACGCAGTGTTGCTGTGATTGCCATGATAATCGCTATTTTCGCAGCCAAGCCTTTCCTTGGCGGTTTCGAAAGCGCCTTTCAAACAGTCCAAGAATATACAGGCTTTATCGCGCCGGGTATTGTGGCCGTTTTCCTCTTGGGGATGTTTGTGCAAAAGACCAATTCAGTCGGTGCTTTTACGGCTTTAGCCGTCTCGGTTGTTGTCTCGCTTCTGTTTAAGTTTGGCGCGCCTGACTTCTCATTCGTCAATCGGATTTGGGTTGTTTTCCTACTCTGTATGGGTCTTGGAATTATCGCCTCCATTCTAACAACGGCTCCGAAAGAAGAGCAATTAGTGCGGATGGGCGATGTCAATTTTGCAACGCGAAAATCGTTCAATATGTGGTCGATCGCTATCGGCATCATCCTCGTCGCGCTCTATGCTATCTTCTGGTAAGCTGCGTAATCACCCGCTTTCCACAGCGGGCAAATAATGATTTAAAGGCTCTCGAATGATTTCGGGAGCCTTTTTTATGCCAATATCGCCGCGCCTTACTGTTCTTGGCTCTCTTAATCTGGATTTAATCGTTCAAACCGAATATTTACCCAAAGCCGGCGAAACGGTAACAGGGGGTAAGTTTACCGCCCTGCCCGGCGGTAAAGGCGCGAATGTCGCGCTCGCCGCGCAGCGCCTCGGCGCGCAGGTTCAATTCATTGCCGCCCACGGCGCAGATGATTATGCCCGCCAAGCCCTTACACATTTAACCCAAAGCAGCGTTGATTTATCAGCCCTCACGGCGCTTGATAATGAGCATACTGGCATGGCTTTTATCACGGTCGCCGCAGACGGAGAAAACCAAATCGCTGTCGCCTCTGGGGCGAATGCCGCGCTTAAGCCTGAACACCTCCCTGTTATAACAAGCGGCGCGCTTCTGACGCAATTTGAAATCCCGCTCACCACGATTTCTGCCGCCATTCAGGACTTCAAGGGTTTCGTCAGTATCAATGCGTCCCCCGTGATGGATGTGCCGCGGGCTCTGTTTAGGCGCGCAGACCTTATCATCGTCAATGAAAGTGAATATACGGCCTATAAAGACGCCCTGCGCGCTTATGACGGTTTGCTGGCGGTCACACTGGGCGGGCGCGGAGCAAGACTTCTAAAGGGCGGGCAGACCCTCGCCGCCGCCGCGCCGCCGCCCGTCACTGTTATTGACACAACAGGCGCAGGAGATAGCTTTGCCGCAGCCCTCACAACAGCTTTATTAGAAGGGCAAGCCCCGCAAGAGGCCTTAGAATTTGCCTGCACCGTCGGCGCGTTAACGACAACCAAGCTGGGCACGCAAACGGCCGCGCCGTTAAGATCTGAGGTTACCGCAATAGGGAAAGGTCAAGAGCCTTAAAAAGCTACATATCTTTTAAATATTTATAAAACTCTTTAGGCAGGTTTTTGCGGCTTTGTAATTCTTCTTTGGTACAGCCGCGTAGCTCATGCGGAAAGACCAGCCATTTATCTGTTTCATGGATATAAAAATCAGGTTCACGATCCGTCTTATTTAGGCTTGGTTTGAAATAAACGGTCGCCACGCGAATATCACTAGGCGCATTTAAGCGGCAGCGCGCTTTCAGATTATCAATTATGGCGGCAATACTCCGCCCACTATCAAAAGTGTCATCGACAATTAGCAATTTATCGTCGTGATTTATATGCTCAATTAAATGCTGAAGCCCAAAAACTTTGACGACTTTATCTTGGACTGTGCCGCCGCCATATGATGATGTGCGAATAGCAATATGATCTGTGGGGCAGTCAAAAGCTTCAAGAATTTCTTGCACCGCAATACCAATCGGCGCACCACCGCGCCACACACCGACGATAAAGCTCGGGCGGTAGCCGCTTTCAAAAATATTCAAGGCAAGCTGGAATGAATCCTGTAAAAGCTCATCGGCCGTAATAAAGACTTTTTCCAAAAACCCCTCCCATATTTATCCCGCAAAACTCAAAACAGTCCCATAGCCTGCTAAAGCCTATGGCGTGAATATTCAAGAAATTTCATAATCGCCTCGCGGGGGAGCCTTAGATATTCTTATTTGATATTGGCTTTTTTTATGACACCATGAATCATGAAACCCTGCCCGCCTTCGCCTGTTGTTTTTGATCCGCTGTACCCACGCTTTAACGCTCGGCCAGCAGAATTTTAAAGCAGGAACAAGATTTGGACTGCTTTACGGCGCAGCTAATCATGACCCGGCGGTGATCTTAAATCCGGATGTTTTTGATGTGTCCCGCCGCGCTCAGCGTCATTTGTCTTTTGCTCAGAGGGCGCATCTTTGTTTGGGGCAGCATCTTGCGCGGCTAAGCTTGGGATGTTTTTTCAAACGCCTCTTAGAGCGTTTTGAAACATTTGAATTAAATAGCACGCATGTCACATATAAAGTGGGGTTATCCGCACGCGGCCCTAAAGCTCTATATGTTAGATTAACGCATGAGATCAAAACCGTGCTATCTTAGGGGTTGCGCCCTGTGATACTCATAAAATTATCTTTTATCATGGCCGCATCACCGCCGACACAGATATGAGATAACGGTGCTGCGGATGAAGTCAGAATATGCATCTGCCCAATCGCCTTGCCGGATGTTGTGACGGCAACGCGATGTGTCTCAATATCAAAGACCTCAGGGTGAAGACAGGCTATAACAGCGGATGGATCATGAAGGCTGCACTCACTCCGGCCCGAGCGGCTTTCATAAAAGCTGAGATAAAACGCGCCAATGGCTTTTAAAAACCCGCCCGCCTTGGGAGACTGATGGGCTAAATCTTCGAAATCCACAGCGGTGAAGGCAATCTTATCTGTAATATCTAATCCAACACATATAACATTCCCACGGTTGGGGGCCGTTAAAACGATATTGGCGGCATGAGGATCATTCCAGAAATTCGCCTCTGCGACATCACTGACATTGCCCTTGGCGCGTAAAACGCCGCCCATAATGACAAGCTGTTTTAAGTTTGCAATAAAGTGAGGATCTTTTTCGATCGCTAACGCAATATTTGTCAGCGGGCCAATCGCGCAAACTGTGATATCGTCAGGATGAGCGCGCGCCATTTCAACCAAGTAATCAGCCGCGCTACCAGCTTCGGCCTGTCGCTCTGGATCGGGGATTTTAACCTCACCAAATCCGCGGGGGCCATGAACAAAATCACTGGGCGGGTTGGGCACCATCGAGAGCGGTTTGGCCGCGCCTTTATAAACCTGCGTCGCGGCGCCGCTACTCTCTGTCAGCCAAAGCGCATTTCTCACCGCATTGTCTATGGTGACATTGCCAAAAATAGTTGTCAGCGCAAGCAGCTCGATATCTGGATGGGCATGGGCATAATAATAGGCCATAGCGTCATCTATGCCGGGGTCAGTATCAATAATTAATTTCATGGCATAACCCCTTATTCAAGCCGCTCTTATTGCGGTTAAGAGCGTTAAGTGCTCTCGGCATAAGAATCAAGCCAAGCTGTTTAGGGCATAAAAAAACCCGCTCCGTTGAACGAAGCGGGTTTAAGATAAAACTTAAGACGTGTCTTATTTTTTCAATAGATCACGAATCTCAGCCAAAAGCACTTCATTAGCAGGCGGAGCTGCTGGCGCTTCTTCTTCGGCTTTTTTCGCTTTATTCATGCCCTTGATAATCATGAATAAGACCCATGCTAGAATAGCAAATGCGATAATTGCATTGATGAAAGAGCCGTAGCCAATCGCAGAGCCTGTGCCTTCGACAGCAACACCAGCCGCATCAAGCTCAGCCGGCGTAAGAACGATCTTCTTTGCACTAAAATCAAGACCACCGCTAAAGTGACCAATAACCGGCATAATAACATCTTCGATAAGCGACTTAATGACCGTGCCAAAAGCGCCGCCCATAATAATACCAACGGCCATGTCGACCATATTGCCTTTCATGGCAAATTCTTTAAATTCGGAAACCATTCCCATAGTAAATCCCTCCAGATTTCTTGTGAAGTCTAATATGCACAGCAGCCTTGAGAGGTCAATAGCATTAAGCCATTGTAAACAGACGTTTTAACGAAAATGGCAGATAAAAGCCGTTAGCTTTTTGAGGCGTCAACGCGAAGTTTTAAATCTTTACCGGCGCGGAAAAAAGGCACATGTTTTTCAGGCACATTGACGGGGGCCCCTGTGCGCGGATTGCGGCCAATACGGGCGTCGCGTTTGCGCGTTGAAAATGTCCCAAAACCGCGAAGCTCCACGCGCGCCCCTTTTTCAAGAGTTTGCGTAATCGTTTCAAATATAACCGCTACGACACGCTCCATCTCTTTATGGGTAAGATGCGGGTTGTCTTGGTGGAGGCGGTCTATGAGTTCTGAGCGTAACATTCTATATATATGCCTAATTTTAACCCATTTGGTCAATATGATTTATTTAATAAATAAAAAAAGGCCCCATTGGGGCCTTTGAAAATGATATCGCGCGGGAAACTACTGATCTTTAAGCGCGGCGCCAAGGATGTCACCAAGTGACGCCCCTGAATCGGCTGACCCATATTGTTCCACGGCTTCTTTCTCTTCGGCGATTTCAAGCGCGCGAATAGAGAGTGTATATTGACGTGTTTTACGGTCATGTTTGATAACGCGGGCATCGACTTTATCGCCAACAGCAAAGCGCTCTGGACGCTGCTCTGTACGCTCACGTGAGAGATCATTCTTACGAATATAAGCTGAAATCTCATTCTCTTCGCCAAAGCTAACTTCAAGACCATTGCTGTCAACTTTTGTCACTGTACATGTGACAGTTGAATTGCGGCCAATGCCAGAGGCTGTGCCTGTGTCTTTGACAAGCTGCTTAACACCGAGTGAAATGCGTTCTTTATCCGCATCAATCTCAAGGATCTTCGCTTCAACTTCATCGCCTTTCTTATAATCTTTTAGCGCATCTTCGCCGGACTTTTCCCATGAGAGGTCAGACAAATGAGCCATGCCGTCAATATCGCCGTCAAGACCGATGAAAAG
>CAZEOD010000006.1:0-41858 GCA_964513675.1 uncultured Caulobacterales bacterium
TTCGCGTCCGCCGCCAAAGCCAAAGGTTTTAAAGCCGCAAGACTCCATGGCCACATTACCGGCCAAGATCATAAGATCGGCCCATGATAATTTATTACCGTATTTTTGCTTGATCGGCCACAGCAAGCGGCGCGCCTTATCAAGATTACCATTATCAGGCCAGCTATTGAGCGGTGCGAAGCGCTGCGAACCAGAGTTAGCGCCGCCGCGGCCATCATATGTCCGGTATGTACCAGCGCTATGCCATGCCATACGGACGAAAAGACCTGCATATGTACCATAATCCGCCGGCCACCAATCTTGGCTATCGCTCATAAGCGCCGTCAGATCAGCTTTGACAGCATTTAAATCAAGACTGTTAAATAGAGCTGCATAATCAAAATCTGCGCCCATAGGATTCACATTGGCAGAGTTCTGATTGAGAATTTTTAAATTGAGCTGTTCTGGCCACCATTTCAGGTTTGCTGTGCTTCCTGAATTTGCAGCCTTATTGCTTCCGTGCATGACGGGGCATTTGCTTAGATCACCCATGATACTCTCCTTTGTAAGATACAGGTTAATTGACTGAATATGACGTCCACATAGACCTTTGCGCCTATAACGTCCAATCGAGATTTATTATCGGCTCCATATGCGAATCCGATGACTTGCGATCCCTCTATAGATTTAACTTATGAAAGTTAAAGCATAACTCGATCAATTTAATTTGAACCGATATTCCATAGACATAAAAAAACCCGCCGCAGCCAGAGGCCGGGGCGGGTATGTATTCAAAACTCTCTCGCTTAACGAGAGTAAAATTCCACAACAAGGTTTGGTTCCATAGTCGCAGGATATGGCACTTCATCAAAGCTTGGCACACGAACGAAGGTTGCTTTCATCGCGCTTGGATCAAGGCTGATATATTCAGGAATATCGCGCTCTGGGCTCTCAAGAGCTTCAAGAACAAGCGCCATTGTGCGAGATTTTTCGCGAACTTCAATAACGTCGCCTTCCTTACAGCGGTAAGACGGGATATTGACCTTTTTACCATTTACAAGAACATGGCCGTGATTGACGAATTGACGCGCGGCAAAAACAGTTGGAACAAATTTCGTGCGGTAAACAACAGCATCCAAACGGCGCTCTAAGAGGCCGATCAAGTTTTCAGAGGCATCGCCTCTTTGACGTGTCGCTTCATCATATGTGCGGCGAAATTGTTTCTCTGTGATGTTGCCGTAATAACCTTTAAGCTTCTGCTTCGCGCGGAGCTGAATACCGAAATCGGAGAGCTTACCTTTGCGGGCCTGACCATGCTGGCCGGGTGGGTATGGGCGCTTATTGACAGGAGACTTAGGACGACCCCAGATGTTTTCACCCATCCGGCGATCAATTTTATATTTAACAGAATCGCGCTTAGACATGCGAGTTCCTTTCATTTCGACGTGGGCCGGCATATCAACCTATTTGACATGCGATTACAACGGCGGCGCCACACCTGCCCGTGAATTAAGCGGCCTTCTACCGCGCGGCCCCGTCAAGTCAAGAGAATTTTACCTGCGCCCCGTGCTTTTAGGCTAGCCTGCCCGCTGAAAGCGTGAAATAGCGCGCCCATGACACCCCAGCCGCATACTGGAACCCCGCGCCGCAATATCGGCCAGCAGCTCATCGCCTCTGGATTTGCCGCTGGCTTTGTTGCCTATATATTATGGGGTTTATTCCCGATATATTTTAAGTGGACGGAGAGCATCCCGCCGCTCGAAATCCTCGCCCACCGCGTTGTTTGGGGCTTGCCTGTTGCGGCTTTGATTATTCTTTTCAGGCGGCAATGGCCGGACGTAACCGCCATCCTCAAACGGCCTCAAACGCTTTTGCTATTTACGGTTTCAGCCTTTTTGATCGCAGTAAATTGGGGCGTTTATATATGGGCCGTTCAAGTTGACCAAATTTTCCAAGCGAGCCTTGGTTATTATATCAATCCGCTGCTAAATGTTGTTATTGGCGTTTTCTTATTTAATGAGCGTCTTAACCGCTTGCAAGTTTCGGCTGTCGCTCTGGCGGTTATTGGCGTGCTAATCCTGACGCTTTACGGCGGTGTGTTTCCTGCTATATCGCTGTGCTTGGCCATGACCTTTGGCATTTACGGCATTTTACGTAAAAAGGTCGAGGCGGGCGCTATGCCGGGACTCTTTATTGAAACGCTCATTTTATTTCCCTTTGGCCTGTTTTATCTTATGTGGCTTTTCAAGACGGGAGAGCTTCATTTTTTACATCAAGATAACACGCCCTTAGATCTTTTGCTCTTAATGGCAGGCCCAATGACTGTTATCCCGCTGTTCTTTTTTGCCGTTGCCGCGCGGCGTATGGCGCTTTCAACCTTAGGCTTCTTGCAATATCTCGGCCCTACCTTGCAATTTGCACTGGGTGTTTATTACGGCGAAGATTTCACCCTCGCCCATGCGCTGTGTTTCGGCTGTATCTGGTTGGCAGTGGTGATTTTCAGCTACGGCGCATGGCGCAAGTCGAAGACGGCTTAAATCATAGCCGAACCCGCCGTAATTTTCGCGATATGTTCAAGCGCGCAGGCGCTCAAGGAACCAAGCAAAGCCTTACTGAAACCCGATGCTGTAATTGAGGAAGAACCCAATCGCAAAAGCGGCGAAATGTATCAAGAGATGCAAGAAGAACAAATAAAGCCCATCAACCAGTGGATTCACGGGAATCGCCGGCGGGTTTTCTTTCAGCCATTTGCGGCGCGCAGATATAAACAAAAAACTTGTCGCAAGCGCCACGGGCACAACAACCATTGGATAGATGGCGAAATATCCCAAGAGGATAGACAGTATAAATAATGAATAAGCGATGTAGCGCATTATGTCACTCTTAGCCTGAAAACCATAATTAAACCATGCGGCTTTGTGTCAGAGCCGCTTTGACGAAGCCCGCAAAGAGCGGATGCGGCTTGAACGGTCTTGATTTTAGCTCGGGGTGATATTGCACGCCTATAAACCAAGGGTGATCCGCATATTCAACAATTTCGGGCAAAACGCCGTCAGGGGACATACCAGAAAATGTCAGTCCCGCCGCTTCAAGCCTGTCTTTATAGGCGATATTAACTTCATAGCGGTGACGATGGCGCTCGCTAATCTCGCGCGTGCCGTAAGCTGCTGCAACGCGGCTTCCTGCGGTTAAATGCGCCGTATAGGCCCCAAGCCGCATTGTTCCGCCAAGATCAGTGTCTTCAGTCCGCTCATAGGTTTCATTACCTTTAACCCATTCGGTCATTAAGCCCACAACAGGCTCTGATGTGTCGCCAAATTCAGTCGAGCTTGCGCCCTCTATGCCGGCCAAATTACGCGCCGCTTCGACAACCGCCATCTGCATACCAAAGCAAATGCCGAAATAAGGGATGTTATTGGTTCGGGCAAAATGGGCCGCTTTGATTTTTCCTTCACTGCCCCGTTCACCAAATCCGCCGGGGACAAGAATACCATGGATATGATCCGGCAGGCCAGATGTGTCGACAGTTTCGAAGGCTTCTGCCTCCATCCACTCAATATTGACTTTAACCTGATTGGCAATGCCGCCGTGAACCAAGGCTTCGGTAATAGATTTATAGGCATCGGGCAGAATCGTATATTTCCCAATGACGGCAATATTCACCGTCCCGTCTGGCATCATCAACGTTTTAGAAATTTCCTCCCAACGGCTTAAATCTACAGCAGGCGGATTTTCAACACCGAAATGTTTGAGAATTTCATCATCCAGCCCTTCGGCATGATAAGCGAGGGGCACGTCATAAATTGACGCCGCATCGAGGCCTTGAATCACGGCGTTTTCGCGGACATTACAAAAGCGCCCAATTTTTTTGCGGTCGCTATCATCAATCGGGCGGTCTGCACGGCAGAGCAATATATCGGGCTGAATACCAATCGAGCGGAGCTCTTTGACGCTATGTTGGGTCGGCTTTGTTTTCATCTCGCCGGCAGCATTAATAAAGGGCAGCAGGGTCACGTGCATGAAACACGTTTGCCGCAAAGGCAGTTCTTGGGAGAGCTGTCGCAGCGCTTCAAAAAACGGCAAGCCTTCAATATCGCCAACGGTGCCGCCCACTTCGCAAAGAACGAAATCAACATCCCCCGCATCAGATAAGACAAAATTTTTGATTTCATTCGTGACATGCGGAATCACTTGAACTGTCGCGCCCAGATAATCACCGCGCCGCTCTTTTTCAATGATATTCGAATATATACGGCCTGTTGTAATATTGTCAGATTGCGCCGCAGAAACGCCAGTAAAGCGCTCATAATGACCAAGGTCAAGATCAGTTTCAGCGCCGTCATCCGTAACATAGACTTCGCCGTGCTGATAAGGCGACATAGTCCCAGGATCGACATTCAAATAGGGGTCAAGCTTACGAAGGCGGACCTTATAGCCGCGCGCTTGCAGTAAAGCGCCAAGCGCAGCCGAGGCCAGCCCTTTTCCAAGGGACGAGACAACACCTCCGGTGATAAATATATATTTTGGCATACTCACCCGCGTTAATCAGGCCATTAAGACCCAAAAGTAAATGACTTACGGGCTATCCGGCGTTTCTTCGGCTTCATTAGAAGGATCAGTTTCGGATGTTTCCGGTGCAGCCTCAGTGGAGTTTTCCACGTCAGATCCGACCGTCTCATCTGTTGTAACCGCCTCTGGAGAAACCTCAATCGACGGGATCGTTGTGTCGCCTGAATCGGTATTGATCGTCAAGGCTTCAACCGCACCATCTTCATCAATAATTGACTGATCTTGGTTTTCCATGTTGAAAACAACGGATAGAGCCAGACAGTTAATAATAAAAACGCCGCCCAAGATGGCCGTCATGCGCGAAATAGACGTGGCTGCTGAGCGCCCGCTCATGAAACCGCCGCCGCCCCCGCCGCCGCCGCCGATTCCAAGCGCGCCGCCTTCAGAGCGCTGGATAAGAATCAGGCCCGTCAGGATGATGCTGATAATCAGCTGAATAATAAGCAGGACGTTAGACATAATATTTTATTCTGTTCTAGTTTCGCGCGGGGTTTAACGCAAACAAGTCCCGCGTACCACCCCTATTTTGGAATGAAATGATAAAAGTCCACCCCAAGCGGAAATAAAATCGGCTTAAACGCTTACAGTGCGGCCCCCGCAATCGCTGCGAGACTTTCCATTTCAAGCGACGCCCCCCCGATCAAAGCTCCATTGACGTTCTCTAGCGGCAAAATATCGCCCGCATTGGCAGGCTTCACAGAGCCGCCATATAAAATTCGGTGATCGCCGCCAATTATGCCGCGAATAGTTTCATGCATGGCGGAAATATCGTCCAGCGATGGGACTTTACCCGTCCCAATCGCCCAAATCGGCTCATAAGCAATAACCACCTCAGCCCCTACGGATATAGACTCAGGCCAACAGGCCTTAAGCTGCTTACTGACAAAATCAGCGGCCTGCCCAGCTTCGCGAACGCCCAGCGATTCGCCAATGCATAAAATCGGCGTGATGCCGGCCTGCAGGATCGCCTCGGCTTGGGATTTAACATCTTGATTGGTTTCACCCGCAGCGCGGCGCTCTGAATGTCCTGTGATGATAAAGCTTGCGCCCGCAGATTTCAGCATCGCGGCATTGACTTGCCCCGTATGAGCGCCGCCGCCTCGCGGGTCGCTGGCTTGCGCGCCAATGTGAATATCAAGCCCCTTTGCGGCATGTGATAAGGGCGAAATAAAGGGAAAGGGCGGGCAAATAAGCACGTCAATTCCTGACCTCGCGGCTTTGGGGCTATGATCGTCAAACCGAGATAATTTCTCCGCCCATGTTATATCTCCGTGCATTTTCCAATTCGCAGCAATCAGCGGTTTCAACATTTCACTGCCTTTTCTTATATAAATGGGTGTTCAGACTTGCGAGCTTACCCGTGCATCGCTATGTAGGCCAGACTTTTTTAAGGTGTTACTATGGCAGAATCAATCGGCTCACGTATTCGCAATATACTTGTGGGCATACTTATTGGCTTTTTGGTCATTGGATTTGCTATTTGGGGTGTTAGCGATGTTTTCACCCCGGGCGTCACGAGTTCGGCGGCCGCCATTGGTGATGAACAAATTACGCTTGTTGAATTTGACGACGCCTTTCGCCGTGAGTTGCAATCGCAAGCCCAAGAATCTGGCCGTGCAATGACCAATCAAGAAGCCTTTGCAGCCGGAGTTCATAACCGCGTTTTAGGCGGGTTGATTACGCAAAAAGCGATTGATGTGGATGCCACCGAGCTTGGCATTGGCGTTAACCGCAGAACGGCGCGGCAATTCGTCGGAGAGATCCCCGCCTTCACAGATGAACTGACAGGCAAATTTAGCGAAGACAAACTCAACAGCGTCTTACAAAGAAACCGCATTAGCCGCGATCAATTTGAAAAAGACATTCTGCAAACACTCCGCAGCCAACAAACAGTGCCAGCCATTATTGCCGGCATAGACTTACCGACGCCCATGGCCGAAAATTTTTACAGCTATGTTACCGAACAGCGCAAAGCTACGGTCCTCACGCTAAGCGAAGCCGCCATTGAAGCGCCTGCTGATCCAAGTGATGACGTGCTTCAGGCCTATATCAATTCAAATCAAGCCCGTTTCACCGCGCCTGAATATCGCAAACTTACGTTTATTCGCATTGAGCCCGTTGATCTTGCCGCTGATATTACCATCAGCGAAGAAGATATTGAAAGCGGATTTCAATACCGCATTGACCTCGGAGAACTGGGCACACAAGAAACGCGATCTGTTCTACAAATTGACGCCTCTAGCGAAGATATTGCCAATCAAGTTTTAGCCCAAATAGAGCTTGGGCTTGATCCGTCCGAAATTGCGACAGGTCTGGGCCTCGATCAACCGCTGAGCTATGATAGCGTCTTAAAAGATGCGATTGTTGATCCCGTTGTCGCCGAAACAGCCTTTGGCTTAAAGGCTAATGAAACTGTAGTTGTGAAAAATGATTTTGATGTTTGGATGGTCGTGCAAACGAGCTTTATAAACGCAGCCACAACGCCTGTCCTTGCAGACATGCGCGAGGAGATTGAACGCGAATTATTAAATGAAATCGCCCAAGAAAAGCTTTTTGATATTACAACCGATATTGAAAACGCCATTCAAGACGGCCTGACGATTGAAGAAATATCTCAGCAATATGAAGTGCCTTATTCCAGCGTAGATTTCATCAACCGCCAAGGCGCGCTGCGGGACGGCACCCGCTTAAGCGGAACCCCGGCCATTCCGGGTATTGCCACGGATGATACAATCCTGCGCGAGACCTTCACGGCAGATATTGGCCGCGTGACAGATTTATTTGAAACCTCAACCAAGGGCTGGATGGCAGTTCGCGTCGATGACATCATAGAGCCGGCTTTGCGTCCCTTTGATACAATCCGGGATAATGCACTTGCAAATTGGAAAACGGAACAAATTGACGATCTTCTTCAGGAGAAAATGCTGGATATTGCGAGCCGTGCCCAAACGGGAGATCTCCTCTCCGATATTGCGGCTGAGATCGGCGCTGGCGCAACTATAACTGATGTCTCGCTTGTTCGCGGACAACCTGACCCGAGCCTTGGCCCGCGCGTGACCCTTGGCCTTCTCGACGGAGATATGGGGACAGTTGCACGCGGCCCGGGCGCAGAACCTCTCACGCGCCAGATCGCTGTGCTAACGGATATTATTGCCAATAATGACGGCCTTGCAGGGCAATTTGCAGATGTCGTAGAGCAGCAGCTTTTAAATGCGGTTAGCGGCGATATTCAAAATGCTTACCGAACAGCCATTTTCAAAGAAAACCCTATTGCGGAATATCCGGCCCAAATCGCCCGTACATTGGGCGTTGATACGCCGAACTAGCCCCGAATATGGAGCCTGCCTTTTCCCCCACCCGCGAGGCGTTTTCGCGCGTTTTCTCAAAGCAGAAAACCCAAATTGTCTATCAGCGGATTATCAACGACCTTGATACGCCCGTCTCGGCCTATCTTAAACTCGCCTTGGGAAAGCCCTATGCGTTTTTGTTTGAATCCGTCCAAGGCGGCGAGCAGCGCGGACGTTATTCATTCCTTGGTTTCTCACCCGACATTGTGTGGCGCTCACAAAATGGCCAAGCCGATATGGCCCGCGGCCTCGATAAAATTGCGGCGAAAGACTTCACGCCCATAGACGCCAAACCGCTTGATAGTTTGCGCGCGCTCCAAGCCGAATGTAGCTTTGACCTTCCCGATGGCATCCCCCCTATGGCCGCCGGATTATTTGGCTATCTCGGCTATGATATGGTTCGCGAAGTTGAGCATTTACCCAGTGATAATCCTGACGTTATCGGGACGCCTGATGCGATCATGATACGCCCAACCATCATCGCTATTTTTGATCAGATCGCGCAAGAAATCATTTTTGCAACACCTGTTGACGGACAATCCGATAGCGGCGGCGGCAATGCGGCTTTAGCCTATGACGCCGCTTGCGCGCGTATTCGCCATGTCGTTAAAGACCTAAGCCTGCCAGCCGGAAATTCCAATATTCCCGCGCTTGCGCCGCTAGCGATCACCCCGAAACTTGGCGCAGATGAAGCAAGTTTCAAAAGCCGCGTTCAAAAAGCCAAAGATTACGTCAAAGCCGGAGATGTGTTTCAGGTTGTTATCGGGCAACGCCTTGAAGCCGATATGCCCGCGAGCGAATTTGCGCTTTACCGTTCCTTGCGGCGCATGAACCCCTCGCCTTTTCTTTATTTTCTACAGTTTGACGATCACGCGATTGTTGGCTCCAGCCCTGAAATTCTTGTTCGCCTCAGAGACGGCATCGTCACCATACGGCCCATAGCTGGAACACGCCCGCGCGGAAAAACAGCGGAGGAAGACTTGGCAATGGAAGCCGAACTCTTAGCCGATCAGAAAGAATGTGCCGAACATCTCATGCTGCTAGATTTGGGCCGTAATGATGTTGGCCGCGTTTCCAAAGCCGGCACGGTGAAGGTCACAGAAAAATTCATCATCGAGCGCTATAGCCACGTCATGCATATTGTCTCTAATGTCGAAGGTGAGCTTCGCGGTGACCTTGATGCGATCTCGGCGCTGTTTGCTGGCTTTCCAGCCGGCACGGTTTCAGGCGCGCCTAAAGTGCGGGCAATGGAAATTATTGACGAGCTGGAATCAGAGCGGCGCGGCATTTACGGCGGTGCGGTTGGGTATATTTCAGCCGATGGTAATATGGACACAGCTATCGTTTTGCGCACAGCCATCATTAAAGACGGAAAACTCCACGTGCGGGCGGGGGCCGGTATTGTCATGGATTCAAACCCGAAAATGGAGTTTGAAGAAACCCTGCATAAATCGGCCGCCCTTTTTCGCGCCGCCGAACATAGCCCCAAATTTGATCGAAATTAGCCATGTTACTTGTCATAGATAATTACGACAGCTTTACTTATAACCTTGTACATTACGCGCAGGAAATTGGCGCGGCCACGCATGTCATCCGCAATGATGATATGTCCGCAGCGCAGGCGTTAAGCCTCGGCGCTAAAGCCGTCCTTATCTCGCCCGGCCCGAAAACACCTACGGAGGCCGGTATTTGCCTTGAGCTTCTCGCAAAAGCGCCAGACGATCTCCCTATTTTTGGCGTGTGCCTTGGTATGCAGTCAATCGGCCAAGTTTTTGGCGGCAAAGTTATTTCTGCTAAAGAAATCATGCATGGTAAAACCTCAGAGATACATCACGATAATAGCGGTGTTTTCAAGGGCCTGCCTGACCCCTTTATAGCCACGCGCTATCATAGTCTCGCGGTTGAACGCGCGAGCCTACCCGATGTTTTAATTGCTAATGCATGGACACAAGACGGCGAGATTATGGGACTTCGCCATAACTCTCGGCCCATACACGGCGTGCAATTTCACCCTGAATCTATCGCCTCTGAACATGGCCATGATATGATCCGCAGCTTTCTGAGCGGTGCTGGTTTTGATCTATGAGTTTCGATACAGCGATTTTAACACAGCTCGCCAATGCAGAGCGCCCGAGCGAAGCTGCCGTTGAAGCGGCTCTCACCTCGATTTTGGGCGGCGGCGCAAATGAGGCGCAAATCGCGGCGCTATTAATGGGCCTCGAAGCGCTTGGCGTAACCACCCAAGATGTGCGCGCCGGCACGCGCGTTATGCGCGCCCATATGGTTCCGGCGCCCATAGATTTCGATGTCCTCGATATTGTCGGGACAGGCGGCACAGGGCTGCATACCCTCTCAATCTCAACCGCCAGTGCGATTGTCTGCGCGGGCGCAGGGGCCAAAATTGCCAAACATGGAAACCGCGCCGCAAGTAGCCTAACCGGTACAGCCGACACCTTATCGCAGCTTGGCGTGAACCTTGATATTACCCCGCAAAAAGCGGCTAAAACTATTCAGGCGGCTGGCATTGGCTTTCTTTTTGCGCCTAACCATCATCCTGCCATGAGATTTGTTGGCCCTGCCCGCAAAGGGATGGGGATAAGAACGCTGTTTAACCTCTTAGGCCCGCTGTCAAATCCGGCCGGTGCAAAACGGCAGCTCTTAGGCGTTTGCGATGACCGCTGGCGGCGGCCTATGGCCGAAACTCTGCGTGACCTTGGCAGCACACATGCATGGGTTGTTCACGGCGAAGACGGAATGGATGAGCTTACAACAACAGGCCGCAGCTTTGTCACAGAACTCAAAAATGGGCAATTAACTGACTTTGAAATCACGCCCGAAGATTACGGTTTGCCCCGCGCCTCTTTAACGGATCTGCGCGGCGGAGCGCCCGATGTGAACGCCAAAGCCTTGCAGGATTTGCTTAGCGGCGCGACATCAGCTTACCGCGATATTGTTTTACTCAATAGCGGCGCGGCGCTTTATATTGCAGGCCTCGCGGGCAGCCCCAAAGCGGGCATCACCCTCGCCGCCAATAGCCTTGATAGCGGCGCAGCGCAAAAGGCGCTGGATAAATTAATTAAGGCGAGTCATGCCTAGTTTAATGGATGCACCCGACGTTTTAAAAAAGATCGCTGCTTATAAAGCAGATGAAGTCGCGGCGCTAAAGCGGCGCAAATCAGACGCTGAGCTTTTAACCGATGCACAGGCGCAGCCCGCCCCCCGCCGCTTTGAGGCCGCGATCAAAACCGCCGCTAAAACCCATCCAGCCTTAATTACAGAAGTCAAGAAAGCCTCACCGTCCAAAGGGATTATACGGGCTGACTTTAACCCTGTTGTGATTGCGCAAAGCTATCATACGGGCGGAGCGGCCTGCTTATCCGTTTTAACGGACGGCCCGGGCTTTCAAGGGAGTAATGAGATATTTTCCGCCATACGCGCGGGGTGCGCTCTGCCTATGCTGCGCAAGGATTTCATGATTGACCCTGTGCAAATCATCGAAAGCCGCGCCCTTGGGGCCGATTGCATTTTAATCATCATGGCGATGATTGATGATGACCTCGCTAAAGACCTCTTTCAAACGGCCACAGACCTTGGGATGGATGCCCTTATAGAGACACATACCGAAGAGGAAGTGACGCGCGGGCTTAAATTAGGCGGAACATTAATGGGCGTGAATAATCGGGATCTTCGCAATTTTGAAACGAGCCTTGATAATTTCTCCCGCCTCGCCGCCGATATCCCTGAAAACTGCACCTTAATTGCTGAAAGCGGGATTTTTACACGCGATGATATCGAGCGCCTTGTCGGAGACGGCGCAAACGGTTTCCTCATCGGGGAGAGCCTTATGCGCCAAGATGATGTCGAGCAAGCCGTCAGAGATTTGGTCTCGCCGCCCTTATCTGGTGGGTAAAACAATCTTTTCTGGCAAATAAAAGCCTGACCCTAAAGCCTATCAGGCCCGCCGAGATCGCTTGTGGCTCATATTAATTTTGCGATCAAAGCGTCTTAAGTCTGCTCTCTTAACGCCTGAATATTGCGCGCCCAATTTTTCCCGTCAAAAGGAAAGACTTTGGAGATCGTTAAGGTTCCGGGCGTGATCGCTCTGAAGTTGACACTATATTTATCAGGGTGGGAGCGCGGGCGGTAAAAAGCTTTGACGCCGCAATGACGGCAAAATAAATGTATCGCCGCCTTGCTGCCAAACCGGTATTCGGTCAAATCCTGCGCCCCTGTCAGCAGGGTGAAATCATCTTCCGGCACAAAAACATGCTGATAGGCAGACAGGCTACAGACCGAGCAATTACACTGAGTCATAGTCAGGATAGACGGCGCCTTAAACGCAAAAGTTACAGCGCCGCAGTGGCAAGCGCCTTTATGTTCCGGCATGTCATCCTCCATTTTACGTTTCCATGTTTTGACTATAGACGCGGCAGTGCAATCCTATCATATAAGCGATATGACTCAGAGCAAAAAAAATGATCTTCATATATGTCAGATTTACTTGATAACCCCGCCGCAAATTGATGACTTAGACGGTTTTTTAAGCCTGCTCGATCAAGCGCTTGCGGCCGCGCCAATTGCCTGTTTACAGCTCCGCCTAAAAGACGCCGAGGATTCAGCCATCATTCAGGTCGGCGAGGCTATATTGCCTATATGTCATCGGCATAATTGTTTGTTACTTGTCAATGATCGCCCGGATCTCGCGCATAAAATCGGCGCAGACGGCGCGCATATCGGACAAGACGACATGGATTATTTCTCATCCAGAGAGCTGCTGGGAGGGGATGCTATTATCGGCGTGACATGTCATAATTCAAAGGAATTGGCCTTTGCGGCTGCACAATCAGGTGCGGATTATGTGGCGTTTGGTGCGTTTTTTAAGACACCCACAAAAACGCCGAAAGCCCGCGCAGAGTTGGAGATTTTAACATGGTGGCACGAGGCAGTCGAAATACCCAGCGTCGCAATTGGCGGCATTACAACGCAAAATGCCGCCGAGGTGATTACGGCGGGCGCGGACTTTATCGCCCTGTCTTCGGGTGTCTGGCAGCATCCAGATGGGCCAGCCGACGCGCTCTCGCAGCTCTCGGCGCAATGTCAATCCTTGGCTATAGCGCTATAAGACCTGCCCTAGCTGCGGCTGAGCAAATTATTACGGCCCCCTCGCGCACGGCCAGTTTTGAAGATGCCAAAAAAGCTTATGACCAAGGCGATAAAAATCTCGCGCTCGCTTATGGCAAAATCGCGGCAAGCGGCGGCGATATTGAAGCCCAAATCCTTGTCGGGCATATCCTTATGCGCGGCGAGACGGGCTTGATTGATTATATTGGCGCCGCCGAAGCGTTTCAGCAAGCCGCCCTTAAAGATCACCCCGACGCCCTTGTTGCCTTGGCTGAATTGGCGCTTCGCTCTCAGGGCGGGCTCACACCGCCGCAAGCCATTGGATGGCTAGAGCGCGCCGCAGAGCTCGGCCGCCATGACGCCATGCGCGTATTAGCCACTGTTTATGAAACAGGAGGGGATTTACCGACAAATTTGAAACAGGCTGAATATTGGCGCGGAAAAGCTGCGAGCGACGGCGATGCGCTCGCGGCGCGCGCGATGGGCGATGAAGCCGCCAAACATGACGCATTTGAAGCCCTGACATGGTATGAACATGCCGCAATTTTGGGGGATGCACAAAGCGCTTATATCGCCGCGATTATGTATGCCGAAAACTTCGAAATACGGCCTGATGAGAAAAAAGCTGCGCGGCTTATGCAGCAAGCGGCGGCGGCCAATCTACCCGCTGCGATGGCGGATTATGGACTGTTGGTTTATCAAGGCGCAGGCGTTGAGAAAGATATAAAATCTGCGGCCAAATGGTTTGAGCGCGCCGCCAAAGCCGGTGATAGCGAAGGTCAGTTCCTTTATGCTTTTACCCTCGCCAAAGGTGAAGGGGTCACGAAATCTTTTGAAGATGCTTATTACTGGCTCTTGCGAAGCGGTGAATCCGGCGTGGATGATTATGATAAAGACCGCACTGCCCTCCGTGAGCGTTTGGAGGCCAATATAGATGAGCAGATTTTAAATCGTGCGCGCTCGCGATTTCGGCGAACCCTGCCGCAAAAATAGAGGTATTCCATAAAAAAAGCCCGCATCAAGCGGGCTAAATTATAGCGCTGTTTTAATCCGCTAAGCTGATATAACCCGCTAAGACGGGGCCAAGAATTGCATACCAAGCCAATCCGCAACAAGCGCCGGTTTTTCAACGCCCTCGATTTCAACGCTAACCCCATAAGTCAGTAGAAACTGCCCGGGCTTTTTCTCCACCGCATTTTTAAGCGTAAACACACCGCGAACTTTTTTATCCACTGCGACAGGATTTAAAAACCGCATATTTTCGAGGCCATAATTCACGCCCATAACCGCGCCTTTAATTGTGAGAGAGGCAGTTTCTGCAAATTTTGACAATAAAGATAATGTCAAAAACCCATGCGCAATCGGCCCGCCAAAGGGCGTCATTTTTGCCTTTTCAGGGTTCACATGGATAAATTGATGATCTTCGGTAACATCGGCAAAAATATTGATACGCTCTTGGTCAATTAATATCCAATCACTCTGGCCAATAACGCTGCCGATAAGACCTGTAAGCTCTGACTGTTCAACTATATTCATGTGAAGACCCTCTCTATTCAATGCCGTTAACTGTCGTGACCGGGGTTAACCCGCTTTAATTTACGCATCAGACCGGGCCAGATTAAATTATCTCCCATGCCCGGAACAAATGCAGCTGCGCCCTGTTGATAGACCCTATGGCCCATGTCTTCGGGCTCCTCGTGAAGCTGACCTTCATGACCAACTGACTGCGCTAATATTTGTGTTTTGCAGGCATTTTCCAGAAAATACATCCGCAGAAAGGCCGTGCCGCAAGTCGGCCCAAGCGTTAAAGTTCCGTGATTGCGGAGCATTAAAAGGCTCTTAGCGCCCAAATCCTTCACAATGCGCTCACGCTCTTCCAAATCAAGCGCAATACCTTCATAATCGTGATAAGCGAGATCATCATAGACCTGCATCGAGAATTGCGTATAGCGGCGAAGCCCAGCTTTTTGGACAGACACAGCAATGCCGTAAGGCGTATGAACATGAATCACGCAGCCCGCATCCTCGCGCGCCATGTGGACGGCGCTGTGGATCGTAAATCCTGCGGGATTAATGAAATAGGGCGAATCTTGGCAAATCTTGCCGTTCATGTCGATTTTAACAAGCGCTGACGCCGTCATTTCATCAAACATAACGCCGTAGGGATTAATTAAAAACCGCTCTTCCATCTCGCCTTTATCATTGGCTTCATCCGGAAGACGAAGAGAAATATGGGTGAAAACAAGGTCAGACCAGCCATGAAGCGCACATAATCGATAGGTTGCGGCCAAATCACAGCGTAATGCCCATTCTAAATCTGAAACTTTGCCCTGAAGGCTCTCAATCTCTGCGGGGTCAGGAATGTTGAACCCTGACGTCACAGTCATGGCACTTTGCTGAGTCATAATGGGGCGCGTCCTTATGTTAAATTTCAATCATAGTGACGCAGCCAAAGAGGTAAAGCAAGCCTAACTCAGCCAGCTTTACCGGATAGCATTTATTCAAATTTAAACTTAAAGGCAGGTTTTAGGATCAACAACCGGCAAGCCAAGCGCCTCGCCAACGGCGGCATATGTAAGCTGACCGTGACAGACATTTAGTCCATTTAGCAAATGTGCGTCGCGGCGCATGGCGTCTTTCCAGCCATAACGGGCGATATTTTTCGCATGCTGAATCGTCGCCGCATTCAGCGCATATGTCGATGTGCGCGCAACCGCGCCGGGCATATTCGCAACGCAATAATGAACCACCCCGTCAACGACATAGGTTGGGTCGGCATGGGTGGTTGCTTTTGACGTCTCAAAACAGCCGCCTTGGTCAATCGCCACATCAACAAGAACAGAGCCGTCTAGCATAGTTGGCAGCATATCGCGGGTAATCAGCTTGGGAGCCGCTGCGCCCGGAATAAGAACTGCGCCAACCACCATATCAGCTGTCGTAATCATCTCCGCCAGAACGGATGGAGTTGAGCGTATAACTTTGGCCCGCGCCCCGAAGTAATGTGATAAACGCTCCATAACAACCGCGCTGCGTTCTAAAATCGTGACATCAGCTTGAAGCCCAACAGCCATTTGCGCCGCGTTTAAGCCAACATCGCCGCCGCCAATAATTAAAACTTTCGCAGGCGCTACACCCGGAACACCGCCGAGCAATGTCCCGCGCCCGCCATTTGTTTTTTGCAGCGCCGTTGCGCCGACCTGAACGGCCAAACGTCCCGCCACTTGGCTCATCGGTTTAAGAAGCGGCAATTCGCCCAAATCATCAGTGACTGTTTCATAGGCAATACACACGGCCTTTGATTCTATGAGGTCTTGTGTTTGCGCAAGATCCGGCGCGAGATGTAAATAAGTATAAAGAATTTGCCCCTCTCGGAGCATTGCGCGTTCGGCCGCTTGCGGCTCTTTAACTTTGATAATCATATCAGCCGCAGCAAATATCTCGGCGGCTGTGGCCGCAATAGATGCGCCGGCTTTGATATATTCATCATCTGATGCGCCAATGCCGTTCCCTGCGCCCGTTTCAACGGTTACGCTTTGACCGACCTGCACAAGTTCCGCCACGCTTTCAGGCGTTAATCCAACGCGAAATTCATTGTTTTTAATTTCCTTAGGGACACCGATATGCATGGCAAGCTCCAGAGTTCTAATGTTTAAATGACATGAGCTTGATAGCAGACAAGCCGTCGAATCTCTTCGCGTTTTATCTTGTCATATTGATATATATTCGTATATTTTATCGTTTATGTAAAAATAACAGGAATTATTCCTATGATAGACAGTATTGACAGAAAAATTCTCGCCCTTCTACAAGAGAACTGCCGCGCCCCGATTGCCCAGACGGCAGAGAAAGTCGGCCTATCGTTATCAGCCTGCCACCGCCGTATTGGCCAATTAGAGGCGGCCGGCTTAATCGAGCGCTATGCGGCGCGGCTCAATGGTAAAGCCCTTGGCTATGCCATGACATTTTACGTCGAAATTTCCCTTGAAAGCCAATCAGAAACCACCCTCGCCGCCTTTGAAAAAGCCGCCATCGCCAGCGATCAGGTCTTGGAATGTCACCTGATGACAGGAGATGCTGATTACCTCATCAAATTAGCCGCCCAAGATACGGAAAATTATGAGCAGCTTTACCGCCGCACCATTGCCGCTTTGCCCTATGTCACAAAGATCAAAAGCTCGCTTGTTATGAAAACGGTCAAACGCTGGAAAGGCTACCCGCCGCCCCGTGCATAAAAGCAGCGCAGCTTCGCGCTGTGACCTTTATAAAACATATATCACGAAAAACATGTGTCACGGGCGCCTTTGACATAAGATTCGGCGGTAAATTTTACGCGCGCCCACAGCCCTCACCCCTGATATAAAGGGCGAAACAAGGTAAATGACCGCTATTCATTAAAAAAACTTATGTTCCTGTCTATAGACATGGATATTTTCATAGACCATGCCCGCCGCATTAGTTATTGAAATATAAATCGAGTCAGGGGACCGAGAACGTGAAACATACTTCAAGCCAATCAAAACTAGTGACATCCTTATTGGCTCTGACGATTGCTCTTGGCATAACATCATCGGCGACGGCGCAATCAACACTGCCCAATAATGCCGCTGGCACAAACCGTCCGCTTAAACTCGCCGAAGACAGCCCCTTTAGGGACGAGGATGTTATTTACCTCGACGCGGATGAGCTTATCCGCGATCAAGAAGGGCAAGTCCTAACGGCTCAAGGCGGCGTGGAAGGCCGGTATCAAGACCGTACCTTGCGGGCCGATAAAGTCGTTTATAATCTTCAAACTGGCCGCGTTGTCGCCCTTGGCAGCGTCGTCTTGATCGATTCTGATGGATCTGTGCAATATGCAGAAAAGCTAGAGCTATCCAATGAGCTTGAGGCCGGCACGGCGTCAAATTTCACGGCGCGTCTCGCAAATGGCGGGATTACGGGCGCGGCGCTGGCGACCCGAACATCCGACGAAGAAATCGAGCTTTATAATGCTTATTATACCGCCTGTGAGCCCTGCCTAGAAAACGGCGAAACAAAACGGCCCACATGGCGATTAAAGGCGCGTAAAGTTAAGCAGGATAAAAGTAAAAACGCGATTATCTATAATAATGCTGTGTTTGAGCTTTTAGGCATCCCTGTCTTTTACACACCTTACCTCGCCCATCCCGATCCGAGTGTTGATCGGGCGAGTGGCTGGCTCAACCCGTTTATTGGCATTTCTCAATCACGAGGCTTCGAATCGATAACGCCCTATTATTGGGCTATTGACGACAGTTCAGAGCTCACGGTGACCCCGCGCCTCTTTACCAAAGTCAATCCGTTATTAGAGTATAAATATCGCAAAAAATTCTATTCGGGCGAAATTAATATCGAAGGCAGCGGCACCTATGCCAGCGTCTTTGACCGCAGCGGAGATAGTTTTAACGATCCGGCGCAATTTACAAATCCAGAAGACGCTCCGCTGGGGCGGCGTTTGCGCTCTCATACCTTTGCCAATGCCGCGTTTCAGATTAATGACACATGGAATTGGGGCGCAGGCTTTCAAGCGGCATCGGATGATTTCTATTTAAACCGGTATGACCTGACGGAACGGCCCCGAAAATTCGGCCTCTACGAAGCCGATAGCCGCCGCCTAATTTCACAAGCTTTTCTTGTCGGACAGGGTGAAAATTTCCGTATCTCCACGTCTGCATATGGCTTCCAAGATCTACGGAGCGGTGTTCGGCTAAATGATGACGGGAGTTTTACCGCGCTCAACGTTGATGATGGTGTTTTACCCATCGTCGCGCCGAACATCAAAGCTGAATATAATATCACCGATCCTATTATTGGCGGCCGGTTTAAGGCCTCTGGTGATTTTACATCCCTCACCCGCAAAGTCGGTACAGATTACACGCGCGGAACAGCCGGATTGGAATGGAGTAAAAACTTTATTGCGCCGGGCGGCATCGAAGTTAAACCCTTTGGTTTTGCCCGTTTCGACGCCTTTAGTTTCGACGTTGAAGATGCCAATGGTGATGATGTTGAGGTTGATAATTTCACCCGCGAAGTCGGACAAGTTGGCGTTGATGTCCGTTATCCCTTCATCAAATATGGTGATGGCGTGAATTTCATCATCGAGCCGCGCCTGCAAATTACAGAGAGTTTTGGCGATGGTTTACAAGAAAACTTCACGGTTCAAGATAATCTAGGGCGCAATATTTCATTGCTACAAGATAGTTTTGATATTGACCTCGACCATACTTTGCTTTTTTCCAATAATAAATCGACAGGGTTTGATTTCTGGCGCGAAGGATTTCGGGCAGATATTGGCGCGTCCTTTATCGCAGATTGGGACCATAGCCGCGCCAAAGTCTTTTTGGGGCAAAGCTATGCGGATACTGTTGCAATAGAGGATGATTTTGAACTCGGCACAGGCCTTAACGGCGATAAATCTGATCTGGTTGGATTATTCGAACTTGATTTGCTAGGCCGCCTGCGATCAACAACGCGCCTGCGTTATGATGATGATACGAATGATTTCCGCCGCATTGATACCAGTTTAACATATCGCGGAGAGCGCTTTTCTCTTAGTAGCCGCTATTTTAAAGTCGACTCCGTCACGCGGCTTCAATCATCCGACCCAGATGCCCCACAAGAAGAATTTTCAGGCATCGCAACCTTGCGCGTTTTTGATAATTGGAGCGTGCGCGGCGGCTTAACATATGACCTTGATGCCAATGATGTGCGCCGGCAGACATATGGCCTTGTCTATGATGATGACTGCACACGTATTGAGTTTCTTTATAACACAACGCGGCTCAATAATAATGCTCTGCGTGATACGCAAGGATTCTCGGTTCGCATCTCACTCTTGTCTTTGGGTGACTTCTCGCCCACTAATTAAGCGCATAAAAAAACCGGCCTTTATCGAGCCGGTTTAATTTATTGATATGGAATTAAGCCTAGCCAACAAAGGCTTTCTCAACAACAAGCTCAGCCGGCTGTGAGTTAGAGCCTTCACGCAGGCCAAAGCCTTCACAAATTTCTTTTGTGTCATTAATCATGTCCATAGACCCGCAAATCATGACTCGGTCTGTTTCAGGATTCATTTTCGGCACGCCTGCTTTTTCAAAAAGTGTCCCCGTTTCAATCAAGGTCGTAATACGGCCTTTCAGCGGATAATCTTCGCGGGTTAGGCTGGTGATATGTAATAGTTTTCCGTCCATCATTTCGCCGACTAAAGGATCGTTTTTACACGCTTCGACAAGGCGAAGACCATAAGATAGCTCTGATGCTTGCCGGCAGGTATGTGTCAGGATAACCTCGTCATAGCGCTCATAAGTTTCAGGATCACGAATCAAGCTGGCGAAAGGCGCAATGCCTGTCCCCGTCGAGAACATATATAACCGCTTACCGGGCAATAGCGCATCAAGCACTAATGTCCCGACCGGCTTTTTACTGAGAAGGACTGTGTCGCCCTCTTGAATTTTTTGTAGCCGTGATGTCAGCGGGCCATCCGGCACTTTAATAGAATAAAACTCGATTTTTTCGTCCCACGCCGGGCTCGCAATAGAATAAGCGCGCATAATCGGCCGCTTCTCGCCCTCTTGCGCCGGCAAACCGATCATCACAAATTCACCCGAACGAAACCGAAAACTGGCTGGGCGCGTGATAGAAAAGGAAAATAACCGGTCTGAATAATGCTCAACCTCAAGGACTTTTTCCTCAGTCGGCGCATTGGGATTCACTTTTACGGGCGTAGCAGCAGCAGTCATTTCAACCTCTTGTTAAACAGGCTGAGAAAAGCTCATACCCATACTCGCGTGGGACATAAGCCCTCTTTGCGCGGAATACAATAGACTATATAACAAACAACCGTTCTATATACAGAACGGCGCATCACATATCAGTGATATTCATCAAGACGCTATGTTCATGGCTCTATCTCTGCGGCGCATCAGCATTATTTACGAGATTGAAAAATTCCATACGCTGTTCCGCCTTGTGGAATTGCCCATTAAGCGCGGAAGATATCATCCGGTGCGGCGTTTTAATCCCGCGTGCGGTCATACATAAATGCTCGCCCTTCGCCATAACAGCCACATCATCCGTGCCTAAAATCGCAACAAGCTCATCAGAAATATCAGATACAAGCTGTTCTTGTAGCGTGAGTTTATGCGCGTGTTTATGCGCAATGCGAGCAAATTTTGACAAGCCGAGCACTTTATCATCTGCGATATAGGCAATGGAAACATCGCACCAAAAGGGCAACATATGATGTTCGCACATAGACCAAACCCGCATACCCGTCACGCAGACCATTTGATGATGTTTTACGGCCGCAAAGGTGGTATCGATTTTCCCGGGCTCATATTCGATAAATTCCTGCCAAAAATTCGCAATACGCCGCGGTGTCTCTTTCAAGCCTTCACGGTTTGGGTCTTCGCCCAAAGCAACAAGCAACTCTGACACGAGCGATTTGATTTTAGCGTGATCGATTTTTCCGGTGGCCATAAAAATATCTTTCTGATTATGTTACATTATATCTATAGTGTTTAGATATGTCTTAATATTGAATTATCTTAACGTGATCTTGCAGATAAGACTATTTCATATTTAGAGTTGCACAATTATGTCACAGATAAAGCTTGGCGGATCATTTGCACGCGCCGGCGGTTCACGCCTCTATCTGAATAGCCTGTACGGGATGATGAGCGAATATGCGCCAAGCCGCCGCCTGCATCGCGAACTTCGACATCATCAACGAATTTGAAGATTTTAGACATATAGGTCGCAGAGATATATCCATCTTGCTCGCGCGTAATGGTTCCGCCCGTGGCGATAATAGCGGCGCGAATATCACGGAGGCTAGACTTTAACGGCGGCACTAATTTTTCAGGCTGCGTATCCGCTTCGCTAGAAACAGAATTTGGCGCAGTCCCGCAATCGGCTAGGCGGCCCTTTACGAGGCCCTTGGCTTCGCCCTTTTGTGATTTTAGGCCCAATAGAAAAAACACCCCGCAGAAAGCCGCCGTCATAGTCAGGATGAACCGAATATATTCCATTTTAAAAACCTTCTATTATATGCGACATAACATCATCATAGCCCGTTGGCCCCGTCAAGCTTTGGAAAAAGCCATTATGCCCGCCATGTTTCCACATATAAAGCTGGCTTTGAGCGCTTAGTTTCAAGCTCTCACACAGTGCCATCGGCACAACGGGGTCATCTTTGGCGGCAATAATTGTAATGGGCACCGGGCAGTCTTTTATATCTTGCGGCCCCAAGGCGTAATCTGAAAAATATGTCATAGCATCGGGATAATCGGTATATTGCGGAATAATAATTTCCGTCATTTTCATAATGTCTGTCATATCCATGACGTGGTCAAAATTATAGACCTCAGGAAAGGCCGCTTGTTTAAGCTGCATAGAGCGCTTCCATTTCTTAAGGAAATAAGACCGGATAAGGCGGTTATGATCTAATGATGGATTTGAGGACGGCGGGTCAATCACTGGACTGACCGCAATCAAATGCGCAAGGTTGCTTATCGGGCTTTGGCTCAATCTGCGCGCAACTCTAAGCGTGTAATTCCCGCCGAGAGAGAAGCCGGCCAAGATCACAGGCCGCGTTTTATAGCGCTCGCATATGATCTGCACGGCATCAAAGACTTCATCAAAAAGCGTAGCGTAAAAAGCCCCTTCATTCAGGGCGTGCGTATCCCCGTGATCGCGCAGGTTAAGCCGCACAACAGCGCAGCCTTTATCATAGACACGGCGCGCGGCGGCAACAACATAAGTGCTATCGGAGCTGCCTTCCCAGCCGTGAATGAAAATAAAAACCGGGCGCGTTTCATCACTGGATTCAGAAAACACCGCTTTTAGCCGAACCCCCTCTGGCGTCACCAAAATATCTGTCCGGCTTTTGCGCTCCAGCGCCGTTATGCCGCGCTTTCTAAATTTCAGGCTCGCAAGTCCAGTTTGCACCATGGCAGAGCGCATCCATAACGGCGGAGAGAAATTGGAAATATCAGATCGCATGACCAGCCCTTTATGCGTCATAAACGTCAAGCTTAAATTTAACCGTTCATGGACTACAGCCATATAAACATTGCCGCATAGATATCAATTCACGAATGGCTTTTATACAAAATTACAGCTTCCATTCATTTCTGAATATTGTAAACACGCAAGCGGTTATCATATTGATAAACTGCGGCGAGTTGAAAGACGTATATAAATCATGAAAATATCTGTCTCACAAATCATTGCCATTATTGCAAGCCTCGCCTTGATCGCATGGTTTGTTTTCCACAATAGCGGCTCGTCGTCTGAACCCGCAGACACGCCCGCGAAAAGCTCCGAGAGTAGTGAAAAACCTCTCCCCAGCGTTGTCGTCTTAAACCGCACGGCCGAGCCCCGCAAACAAGTGCTTGAGCTGTTCGGGCAAAGTGAAGCCAACCGCCAAGTTGTGGTGAAAGCCAACATACCGAGCGTCGTCACTCAGACCCCCCTCACCGAGGGCCAGATTGTCCGTAAAGGTCAAGTCATGTGCATCCAAAGCGTGAATGAGCGTGATGCCAATGTCGAACAAGCGCGCGCCCAACTTGTACGGGCAGAGCTTGAATATAATGCCGCCGTCAAACTTGCGGCGCGCGGATTTCGGTCTGAAACACAAGTCACCACATTTAAGGCGGGTCTTGATACGGCGCGGGCTGGCCTGAAAGCCGCTGAAGTTGCTCGCAGCAATGTCAAAATGCTCGTTCCTTTTCGCGGCATTTTCGAGCGCCAAGACGCCGAAATTGGAGATTACTTAAGCCCGGGGCAGGCTTGCGGATTAGTCGTTGAGCTTGATCCCCTAATTGTAACGGTACAGCTAACGGAGCAGCAGATTAGCCGCGTTAAAATCGGGCAAGAAACGGAGATTAGCTTAGCAACAGGCGAGAGCGTCACGGGTAAATTGCGCCGCATAGAAGCCGTTGCCAATCCGTCAACCCGCAGTTTTCGAACTGAGATTGAAGTCCCGAATAAAGATATGACATTAAAGGCCGGCGTTACCGCTGAAATCCGCCTGAAAAGCAATAGCACCGTTCCTGCGCAGAATATTCCGGCCGGCATCCTAGCGCTTGATGACAACGGCAATATCGGCGTTCGCTACCTCGACAGCGACGACCGCGTCAACTTCGCCGTCACAACAACCATTGATGAAGATGCAAATGGCATTTGGGTCACGGGACTGCCCGAACAAACCCGTATCATTATTACAGGTCAAGATTACGTCTCGAACGGCACAAAAGTCGCGCCGAGCCTTGGGTCAAATTAGGGCCGCGCGGATATGACATCTATTGTCGATTTCTCTATACGAAACTGGCGCATGACCATGGGCATTATGCTGTTCATGGTCTTGGGCGGCATTTATGCGATTGGGCAGTTAGCGCTAGATGCAGAACCCGATGTTCCCATCCCCTTTATTAGCGTTCAAGTCGTCCTCCCCGGCGTGTCGCCAGAAGATAGCGAGCGCCTATTAATCCGTCCGATGGAAACAGAGATGAAGTCCATTGACGGCTTAAAGCAAATGGACGGTATTGCCGCCACATCGACCGGCAATATGGTGCTGGAATTTAACGCCTCTTTTGACCAAGATAAAGCGATTAGCGATGTTCTTGAGAAAGTTGACCGCGCACGTTCAGAGTTTCCGCAACAAGCCCGCGAGCCAATTGTTGAAGAGCTAAATAGTGCCACGCTTCCCATTCTTGTGGTCAATCTTTACGGCGATGCGCCGGATCGGGAGCTTCAATTTCAGGCCAAAAATCTACAGCAAAAAATCGAATCTATATCCTCGGTTCTCGAAGCCAATATCACAGGTGAACGTGAGCAAGTCCTAGAAGCCGTGCTTGATCCCGCCCAGCTCGAGAGCGCCGGCATTTCATTTCTTGAAATTGCCCGCGCCGTGTCGAGCAATAATGCACTCATTACTGCCGGCACGCTTGAAACTGACAACGGAAAATTTAACGTTAAACTTCCGGGCCTTATCGAAGATGCGAGCGACCTCTCAGAGCTTGTCGTGCGGGCAAACCCTAATGGCAGCGTCCTGCGCGTCAAAGACCTCGGCGTTGTCCGTAAAGGTTTCAAAGATAATGACACCTATGCGCAATTTAACGGACAAAGCTCGGTTTCGATTGAGGTCTCTAAGCGTCAAGGCGAGAACATCATTGAAACGATTGATAAAGTCCGCGCTCTTGTTGATGAGATCACAGCCCAGCCCGATTGGCCCCGAACAATAAGCGTGACCATGAGCCAAGACCGCTCGGAGGATATCTATGAGATGATGATTTCTTTATTCTCATCCATCGTCAATGCCGTCGTTTTGGTCTTTATCGTCTGTATTGCCGCCCTCGGGTTTAGGTCTGCGATTTTCGTCGGTTGGGCCATACCGGCTAGCTTCCTCATGTCGCTATTTTTATTCCTTATTCAGGGCGAGACGTTGAACATGATGATTATGTTCGGCTTGATCTTATCCGTGGGCGTGCTGGTGGATAGCGCGATTGTCATTGTCGAATATGCAGACCGTAAACTCGCCGAAGGGCTTGATCGCCGCGAAGCCTTTACCCTCGCAGGTAAACGTATGTTCTGGCCGATTGTGTCCTCAACCGCGACAACGCTGGCCGCCTTTATCCCGCTTTTATTCTGGGATGATGTCACCGGAAAATATATGTCCTATTTCCCTAAGACAATGATTTTTGTTCTGTCATCTTCCTTGATTATGGCGCTGATTTTCTTGCCGACAATGGGAACCTTAATCGGCCCCCGCAGCGTGTCTAAAGATACGGAAAAGCTTAAAGCTTTATCAGGGGCAGACGGCGACCCCTCACAGATCAAAGGACTAACAGGCCTTTATGTTCGCCTTATCCGCTTTTTAATCCGCTTTCCGACGCTCGTTCTGGCGGGCATGGCTGTAACGGCTTATCTTATCGTGGGGGCCTTTGGCGCAAGCATGAGCGGGGACACGCCCAAACCCGTTGAGTTTTTCACACAAGACCCCGGAAATCAGGTCTATGTCATTGCCCGCGCGCGCGGAAACGGCACAGCAGACCAAGATCTTATCCTCGCAAAAGACATTGAGCGCCGCATTGAAAATATCGACGGCATCCGCTCTGTTTATACGATTGCGGGCGCTGGTGCGTCAGGCGCAGGCGATACACCCAACCCGCGCGGCCCCGCAAATGTACCCGGCGATGCCGTTGTTAGAATTTTCACAGAGCTACTGCCCTTCCAAGACCGCCCCCCAAGCCAAGATATTATTGACGAGCTCCGTCTCGCGATTTCGGACATATCCGGTGTTTACACAGAGATTCAGTCGATCTCGCAAGGGCCGCCCATTGGCAAAGATATCGAAATTCAATTAATGTCCGAAGATAGCCGCACCCTAAAGGCCGTCACGCAAAAAGTCAGCGCCTATATTGAAACGATAGACGGACTTTATGAAACGGAAAATACGCTCCCTGTTCCCGGTATCGAATGGGAAATCCAAGTTGACCGCGAAGAAGCGGGCCGTTTGGGCCTCGATATTTCAGCCATCGGCTCTGCGGTACAGTTCATCACAGAAGGCGCGCTTGTTGGTCAATATCGCCCTTTGGATGCCGATGAGGAAGTTGATATTCGTATTCGCTATCCTGCTGCGGCGCGGGATTTAAACGAGCTGGAAAATCTTCGAATTGTAACGCCGCGCGGTGCGGTGCCGCTCTCGGCTGTTGTAAAGCGCATTGCAAAACCGCGCGAGGACCGTATTACGCGCCGCGATCAACGCATCATCTATCTTGTGAAAGCCAATACACGCCCAGACTTTGCAACAAATCAAATTGTAGATGAGCTAAAAACATGGCTCAGTGAAGACGCGGCTCTGCCCGAAAATGTTGATTTTAAATTCCTTGGACAAGACGAAGAAAATGCGGCGGCCGGCGAGTTTTTCAAAGGTGCAGCGATTGCTATTCTGTTTATGATGGCGATTATTCTATTGCTGCAGTTTAACAGTTTCTATCATGTTTTCCTGACGCTTTTCGCCGTGATTTTATCTATTTTTGGCGTGATTTTAGGGCTAACTTTTTATCCTTATATCAGCGTCATTTTATGCGGGACAGGCGTGATCGCTTTGGCCGGTATCGTCGTGAATAATAATATTGTTCTGATCGACACATATCAGCGCCTGATCCAAACGGGTTATGAGCCGCGCGACGCTGCGATCCGAACCGCCGCCCAGCGTTTAAGGCCTGTTTTGCTAACAACCTTGACAACAGTGGTCGGACTCATGCCGCTGGTACTCGGATGGCAAGCTGATATATTTAGCGGTGAGTTTTCACTGCGCGGAACCATGACATCGCCGATTTGGGCGCCGATTTCTTATGTCATTGCCTGCGGCCTTGGCTTTGCAACAATCCTAACACTGGTGATTACGCCGGTCTTACTTGCTGCGCCGACTGTTTGGAAAACGCGGATTTTGAAATATTGGAACCGCTTGCGTAAAACGAAAGCGCAAAAAGCTGCGCCTCCAGTCGCAGCCAAGTAAACAACGGCTTATTCCCTATTGGGGAGCATCAGCGGCAATGGGTGATAAAATAGCTGTATATTGCACGCCCCCACCCGTGAGTTTGCGGCGGACATGCCATACCTCTTCATTGAAAATAACATAAGGCGTTATCTCTGCATTTTGGCCCGGCGGAAGCCGCTGGATATTCACAACAATATTTGTCTCCGTTCCGTCAGGTTCTTGCAGTTGAACCCTCAGATTATAGCTATTTAACGGCAAGGTTTCGCCGGCAATCAGGAACCACCGGCCATTATTGCCAACTCGGCTTTCTCCGATGAGCTCATCATCACCAAAGATACGCACGCGGCCCGCTTGGCTTGAAAAGCCTGAGAATATAACCCCGCCCAGATCGTCATATTCAACCGCGCCTAAGGTTAAAGCGCCGCGGCTCGGCAGGCTTCCAAAAGGCGTCTGCACAACACGCGACGGCCCGCCCGGCGCGGTCAGTAAAATTAAGGCCGGCGGCTGATTTGGGATTAAACTGTCCCGTTCAGTTTCGTCTTTACTGGCGTCATCTATAACGGCTTGCGGCGCGATAACGCGAATTAAAAGCTCATCACCATAAAAAGAGACATCCTCATCTAAAAAACTTGTCAGTGATAAGGCCAAGATGCCGTCCCCCGAGACATTAATTTCCGTTTCCCATATCCCGTCTTCATTCGCTCTGATTTGCCGCCGCCGCTCGCCATTTCCTAAAATGGAGACAACGGCGTCAGCCTCTGATGTTCCGCGCAAAAATAGAATATTTTCCTGTTCAGATATCGTTCGAAAAATAGGCGGCTGTATTGACTGATTTGGATCGTCAAGCTTTGCCAGATTGCTGGCGGCAACGGTTCCATTTTGTTCAATACCGCTTGGCACAACATTATAAACGGATAAAAGCCCCGTATTGACAATGAAATAGCCGCCAAGCGCCAAGATGGCCGCAACGACCCCGATGATACTAAGTTTTAACGTCACTGAATCTGTCTACTTTTCCCTTTATTTCCGCCATATGAGTCGGATATAGGCTAATCTAAGTCAGTGCTAGCATTGGCATAAACGAACAAGGATAGCAATTATGACCGCTAATAACACATATGGCTTGGGCCGCGATTATGACGGGCAAAGCCTCTGCGTTTTCTGCGGCTCCAGCCCCGGCAATCACCCGCGTTATGTCAGCCTTGCGGCGCAAACAGGTCAAGACCTGGCCCGCGCAGGCTACCGCCTTGTTTACGGCGGCGGCGGGCTGGGTCTTATGGGCGCTGTTGCGCGGGCGGCGCATGAAAGCGGCGGTAACGTTTTGGGAATCATGCCTGAGTTTTTACGCGGAATTGAAGGCGCTTATATGGAGGTTCCGCACCGTATCGTTGAGGACATGCATACGCGCAAGCGCCAAATGTATGATGAATCTGATGCGTTTATCGTGCTGCCCGGCGGCATTGGTACCCTTGAAGAGGCCGTTGAGGTTCTATCGTGGATGCGGCTGGACTTACATCAAAAACCGATCATATTCTTAGATAATGATGATTATTGGTCACCTTTATTATCGCTGCTCGATCACATTGTTGAAACAGAGTTTTCACCCGCTTGGATGAAAAAGCGTATTTTCCGCGCGACAACAGCCCAAGGCGCTATTGAGCTTGCGAGGGCGTGTCTTGATGACCCTAGCCATGAAAGTGTCATGCCCGTTATATCGCCCGAGCAAATGTAAGCTTAGGCTTAGGCTTAGGCTTGGTCTGCGCCGCGCAACAAATCTTTGCAGATGGCTTCAAGATAATGTTGATCGACAGCGTCAAAGGTCGAAAGCTGTGTTGAATCCACGTCAAGCACAGCCACCAAAGCGCCGCTATCAACATAAACAGGCACAACAATTTCTGAATTTGTCGCGCTATCACATGCGATATGCCCCGGAAACGCATGAACATCATCAACAATAACTGTTTCTTTCCGGCTCGCGGCCGCGCCGCAAACGCCTTTGGCAAAGGGAATACGAAGACAGCCTAATGTGCCTTGATATGGCCCGACAACTAGCTCATTTTTCTTGACCGGGTCGACGCAATAAAACCCCGTCCAGAAAAAATCTTCAAAGGCATAAGATAGCAAACAAGACGCCGTGGCAAAGCGGGCCGTGCGCGAAGGTTCACCCTCAATAACTGCGGCAATTTGCGCCGTGACCTCTTGGTAAATCTGAGCTTTATCCATAGTAAAATAACCTTAATCACTTCATCTCTCATGCAGATGGGGTAGAATGGCAGAATGTCGAGGCCTCAGACTGAAATAAACATTGTTTGGCTCAAGCGTGATTTACGCTTACAGGATCATGCCGCCTTTTATAAAGCTGCAGACGATGTGAAGACGGCGATATTGCCGCTTTATATCGCCGAGCCAGATTATTGGGCGCTACCCGACACATCAGCGCGGCAGTGGAACTTTATAGCTGATGCGCTGTCATCTCTCCGCGCAGAGCTGTCGCAAAACGGGATGCCGCTGCTTATTCGGCAAGGTCGCGCGGTTGATGTCTTTGAGGCTTTACGTCAAAACTTTCGCATTAAAGCGGTTTATTCCCATGAGGAAACGGGGAATAACTGGACATTTCGCCGCGATAAAGCCGTCAGCCAGTGGTGCAAAACACATCATATTCCATGGTATGAGAACTGGCAAAACGGCGTCAGGCGGCCCGCGCAAACCCGCGATAAATGGGCATCACATTGGGACCACCGTATGCGCCGGCCGGTTTTTCCTCACCCCTGTTTTCCGCCCCAATCTATTGATATCACGGAAGGCCACATCCCAAGTTCCCAAGATTTGGGCCTTCAACAGGATCCCTGCCCTGAGCGCCAGCTTGGCACGCGCAGCGACGGACTTACGGCCTTATCGTCATTTCTGAATCACCGCGGCCGCAGTTACCGCTCTGATATGTCCAGCCCGCTCAGCGGGGCGGTGTCATGCTCACGCTTATCACCCTATATTGCTTATGGCGTTCTTAGTTTGCGCGAAATTACGCAGGCACTCTGGGCGCGCCAAAGAGAGCTTAAGGAGCTAAGCCGGAGCGGCGTCAATATTGGTCCGTGGCGCGGGGCGATGAAGGCCTTTAATGGACGGCTACATTGGCATTGTCATTTTATGCAAAAGCTGGAAGATGAAACGCGGCTTGAATTTGAAAACCTACATCCCGCCTATGATGGATTACGGCCAGACGCTAATCATAATGAGGAAACGCAGGCGAAATTCGCGGCCTGGTCACAGGGCAATATGGGCTTGCCTTTTGCAGACGCCTGTATGCGCTGCTTAATAGCGACAGGCTGGATTAATTTTCGGATGCGCGCCATGTTAATGTCGATTGCCAGCTATCATTTATGGCTGGATTGGCGCGCAACAGGGCTGCATTTAGCGCGCATGTTCGCGGATTATGAACCCGGCATTCACTGGCCACAAGTTCAGATGCAATCCGGCACAACGGGCATTAATACCATCCGCATGTATAATCCCGTCAAACAGGGCTATGACCAAGACCCGAGCGCTATTTTTATCAGAAAATGGGTGCCAGAACTTGCGCATTTACCAGATCACCAAATTCACGAGCCATGGCGTTATGATGGCTCGGGGGCTTTGACGGGACAAGATTACCCCGCGCCGATTATTGATTTGCAATGCGCTGCGCGCCGCGCAAGGGAGCGTGGCTGGGCCGTAAGAAAGGGCCGCAGCTTTCGGCAAACTGCGCAAAATATTGTTCATAAACATGCGAGCCGCAAAGGGCGAGGCCGCAAACCAAGCCGCCGAAAATCAAAGACGCCCGTTGATACGGGCCAGTTTTCACTTGATTTATAACGCGGCTATGATCTGGCGCGCCGCAGCACGGCCGCTTAAATAGGCATTTTCAACGCGCCCGCCTAAACACCAATCACCACAGACGGCCAAACTCAAATCCTTATCATATAGACAGGGTTTATCCGGCCCAGATATGGAAGACGCATAAAGCCAGCGATGCAGCGTTTTATAGACCGCCCCATCAAGATTAACGCCTGCAATATGCGACGCATCAGAGAGCAAGCGGGCCGCAAGTGCTTCGCGGTCATCATCGACATGTTGGTTTGACCACGCCGCAGCGCCGTGAACCATTAATGTTGGCGCTAATGCCCGTCCGGGTTTACTGCTATTAACCGCGATCCACGCAATAGAGCCGCTTTGGACGCGCAGACTATCCCAGCCCAAATCCGGCAAATCATTAAAGCCGAGCATGAGCGCAAAACACGCCTCCATTTCGGTGCGTTTAACATCAGAGATGCCCGAAAACTCCGGCGGCAATAGGGCTTCAGCCTGCGGGGCCGGCACCGCGAGCACGACAGCGTCATATCCAGTTTCAACATGGCCAGATTCGGTTGTTAGGCTCCACAGACCCTGCGTGCGGTTGATATCCACAACACGCGCGCCTAGCCTAACATCAAGATTGGCCGCAAGCGTTTTCGTCCAGCTATTCATACGCGGCACAGCGGTAAAACGGTCTCCGCCAATATCTGGCTCCATCCCCGTATCTTTGAGGTAAAAGGCCCGCCCCTGCCACGGCGCAACATGGCCATCTTCGATAGCGGCTAAAACATCGCGGCGAAAATCAGGGCTGCGCGCTGTAAAATATTGCGCGCCATGGTCAAATTCAAAATTATCCGTATAGCGCGTTGACATGCGCCCAGATACGCCGCGCGATTTATCGAAAATATGAACCTCTCCGCGGTCTTGAAGCTTACGCGCGCAAGATACCCCGGACAGACCCGCGCCAATCACAGCAAATTTTTTCATCAGATATAGACCCGCGTTTATAAACCGGCGTTGGGTTTCATCATAGATTTACGGCCCTTGTTCCAAAAACGGAAGAAACGTCCCATATCTGCATCATATGGAATTTGGCTGAATAATTCATCCGGCGTTACGTGCACTGTGGATGTGTCTTCCAGCGCCTCTATGATTTTTTTGAAATAAGGATTTAGCGTCTTGGCGGTATGAATAACGCCTTGGGAGAGATCGCTCAAAACCTCTAACGTATCGCCTTGGATAATCGCGACATCCATTTCAAGCAAACATTCATATATAAATAATAAACGTTTGGTCGTGTAATTTTGCATTTTGAAATAATCATTATCCCAAACAAATATGGCTTGAGCAGAACCGGCTTTGGAGAAAACAGGGTGTGACTGTCTAAGTGCATCTTCATGCACCCATATGATGGGCGTACTCATTTGGGGTCTAACTTTGGAAACAGGCGCTGAAATATGTCATCATATTCACCCACCAGCGGCACATTATCATGCCGAGATGTGTTAATATCAGAGCCAGAGAATTTCTCGACATTATCAAGATTAAAATAATAAGGTTTATGAGAAAACGTACTCGCAACCCATTGCCATGATAAATTATTACTCGCAGGATCACCGTCTAGCAAATGTTCAAGGAACCACCGCGCACCCGCTTGCCATTTGATACGCCGCCAATGACAAATATATCCCGCCAAATAAAGCCGCGCATGATTATGAAGCGTGCCATTTTCAGTAAGCTGCCCAATAAATTGATCTATACAAGCCACGCCCGTTTCGCCGCTGAGAATATCGCTGGGCAGTTCGTCGGCATAATAATCGGCTGTAAACCCCGTTTTATAAGGTTCGGCATCTCGCCAAATAATCGTTTCATCAGCTTCGAAAACCCGCTGCCAATAATCTCGCCATGCAAGTTGTTGAATCAGTTTTTCGCTCTCCGATATACTCGACCGGCTAAGGACAAGATTACGAATGCGGTTCATGCTGACAACGCCGTGGCGTATGAAAGGGGAAAGCTCCGTCACTGCGCCGTCTAAATGATTGCGTGTGCGCGCATAACGTCCGGCATTTATCACAGCAAGCTTAGCTTCCGCCGTGCGTTTACCGCCGCTGACTAAAGACGCATCGCCCTCAGCCCATGGAGAGAGCTTTTGCACCATACGCAAATGATCGCTGCGAAGACCTTGGCGATCAACCTCAACAGGGCTATATTTCGCCAGAACGCTCGTAATATTTTCGTTTAACATAGTGATAATACGCCTGACACTCTGGCTTGGCTTGGTTTTATTTGAAAAAACATCAGATTATCGCAATAAATCTTTAATCCACTCTAGATTTAGAGTCAGAGATGACTTGCAAAATGACAGCGCTGTCAATAAAAGGGCGCAGAATCTACCAGTTTCGCACACCGATTTAAGGGAAAATGATGACAACACGCCTTGCAATTAATGGATTTGGACGTATTGGCCGTAATATTTTGCGCGCGCTTTATGAAAATGGCCGAACAGACCTTGAAGTTGTTGCCATTAATGATCTTGCTCCAACATCAAACCTCGCACATTTGTTGAAATATGACTCTGTTCATGGCCGCTTCCCGGGAACTATCACTCATACAGAAAACTCCATTGATATTGGCAAAGGCCCAATTGAAGTCACAGCAATCCGCAATCTTGAAGACCAAAGCTGGGGCGATAACGGCGTTGATATTGTGCTTGAATGTACAGGCATTTTCACAGCCCGTGAAAAAGCGGCCGCCCATCTTGCGGCCGGCGCAAAACGTGTCCTTGTCTCGGCTCCGGGTGCTGGCGCTGATAAAACGATTGTCTACGGCGTTAACCACGGCAGTTTAACCAAGGACGATATTGTTGTCTCTAATGGCTCCTGCACAACTAATGCCCTCGCCCCTGTCGCTAAAGTTCTTCACGACGCCTTTGGAATTGAAACCGGATTTATGACAACGATACACGCTTATACTGGCGATCAGCCAACGCTGGATAGCGTTCATAAGAATTTGAACCGTGGCCGTGCGGCCGCCCTGTCAATGATCCCAACGTCGACAGGCGCCGCCAAAGCGATTGGCCTTGTGATGCCCGAGCTTAAAGGCAAGCTTGACGGGAAAGCCATTCGCGTCCCAACGCCAAATGTTTCTGTGGTTGATTTAAATGTTAATCTGGCGAAATCCGCCTCTGTTGAGGCCATTAATGACGCCTTCCGCGCGGCAGCGAGCGCAGATCTTAAAGGCGTGCTGCAAATCATTGATGATCCAACCGTTTCTATTGATTTCAATCATGACCCGCATTCATCAAGCCTTATGACGGAAGAAACCGTTGTCATGGACGGCAAACTCGCCCGCGTTTTATCATGGTATGATAATGAGTGGGGTTTCTCTAACCGTATGCTTGATACAGCCGCCGAAATGGCGAAATTCCTATAAAAAGAGGTAGCCCCATCGCCCGCCGATTAACAAATGATGCCCTGCGTGATTATCTTAATACACGCCTAAGCGCCCATATCGCGCGCACAGCGCAAGACCCGCAAACCAATCCGGTTAAGCTCCTTGCCTATGACATCTCCCGCCAAGTCGAAGACCGCGAGATTGCCTTTCGTGACATTGAGCTCTTTGTTAAAACGCTATCGGATAAAGCCGCGATAGAGCGAGCAGCGCGGCTCGGGCAGCGCGCGGGCGTCTCGAGCGAAAACCAAGCCTTAAAAGACATCCACACCCTCGCCACAGCCAAAGCAGAGGCCGGGTTTGAGGCCTTTAAGCTTTGGATTGAAACGCCCGGACAAGGTCTTGTACTGACGGCTCATCCTACATTTTCACTATCCCGCCAAATCAGAGAGTGCCTCGGCGAAATCGCCTGCAAAGGCGCAGAAAATTCGTCTGAGGAGATCGAAACCCTAAAAACCCTTCCTTATCTTCCTCGCCGCGCGCCAACTCTGCTTGAAGAACATGAAGATGCGCAAGCCGCAATTCAGCGCATACAACTGGCTATTCGCGACACACACCGGACAATCTTGGCTGTCGCGCAAAAGCACTTCCCCGATCAATGGACAGCGCTCTCCCCGCTCCTACTTCACGTTTATAGCTGGGTCGGATATGATATTGATGGCCGTACAGATATTACATGGGCCGATGCGATACGCCTCCGCCTGACCGAAAAATTCAGTCAGCTTTTACGCTATCTTGACCGCGCCCGCGAGGCCGCATCTATGACGGATGCATCAGCTCCCGCCCATGCTGTGCTGACACAGCTGACAGAAAAGCTTGCCGCCGCCCATGAAAGCGCAGCGCGTGATCTCACCCTGTTTAATGAAGACCTTTCCGAGCCTGAAAACCTTGTTGCGGCCGCCAATAATCTTACCCGCGTATCAACGCGGCGCTTCCTGAATTTAGACGGCGCTGTTGCCCTGATTAACGAAGCTATAGCCGCATCGCAGGACATAACATTACAAACTGAACTGGTTTGCTTAAAAGCCGAGATGGCCGCCTTTGGCCTTGGCACATCACGGATACATTTCCGGCTGAACTCTCGCCATGTCGTCAGCGCGCTTAAATCCGTCTTCGGCATGTCCGGTGATAGCTCCGACAGCCGTACGCTTTTGATGCGCGCGTCAGAGCTCACAAAAAATGTGACGCCGCAGCCCGTCAATTTCGCCTCTCTCGCGCTTGAGAAATCAACCGCCCATCAGCAAATGATCCTAACGGCGCAAATCCATAAATATATCGACGATACAACGCCCATTCGCTTTTTGATCGCCGAATGTGAAGACAGCCTCATCCCGCTTGGCATGCTCTATCTCGCGCGGCTTTACGGTGTTGACCGGCATATGGACATATCGCCCCTATTCGAAACGGCCTCTGCCCTGAGCAATGGCGGGCGTATTATCGAAAAAATGCTCTCCAATGAGGTGTACCGCGATTACGTGACGCAGCGCGGCGTCTTTGCCATACAGACGGGTTTCTCCGATGCGGGTCGGTTCATGGGACAAATTCCAGCAACGCTAGCGATTGAGCGGCTACATTCCCATTTTGCGCGGGCCATGGATAAATATGGCGTGAAAAATGTTACAAGCCTGATCTTCAACACCCATGGTGAAGGCCTTGGGCGCGGCGGACATCCCGGCACGGTCAAAGACCGCGTTGATTACGCTATGAGCCCATGGGCGATACATCAATTTGAAAAACGCGGCCTACATGTTTGTCATGAAACAAGCTTTCAAGGCGGCGACGGCTTTATGTGGTTCCAAACAGACAGCCTCGCGCAATCGAGCGTGGCCTCTCTTATTTTGGCGCGCAATGCAGACCGCAGCGGCGCTGAAGATGATCTATTCTACAGCGAGAAAGATTTCTCATGGGATGTATTCCGCACCTTAACGGCGGAACAAGAAAGTCTCTATGATGACCCGAATTATGTCGCGGTTCTTGGCGGCTTTGGGCAAAATATGTTAATCCCAACAGGGTCACGCGCGGCGAAACGCGCCAAGTCTGGTAGTACGAGCTTTAACCCGCGCCTGCTCAGAGCCATTCCGCATAATGCAATCTTGCAGCAATTTGGCAGCCCTGCGAATATTTTTTATGGTGTTGGCCGCGCGGCTGTAATTGACGCTGAGAAGTTTGAAACATTACTTAAAACCTCTCCGCGCGCGCAAAGTATTTTCCGGCTTGTTCAGACCAGTATGGAACGGACAAACCTGTCTATTCTAACCGCATATGGCCGGCTATTTGATCCCGGATTTTGGGTCAGCCGTGCGCTCAGCGGGAATGAGCCGCATCTTGCGCAGCGTAGCCTGATCGTTGCAGATTCGCTCACAGACCTACCGTGGCGCTCACAGATTATGGACCTCACCAATCGCTTACGAATGGATGTGTTCGATAGTGTTCGCGTGTTTCAGCGCGCTGATAACAACGCGAAATTTGACGATATTGATACGCTGCAAATCTTGCACGCCCTTCGCCTCGCCGTGATTATGAAAATGATGATTATTGCGACGGAGCTTCCAAGCGCCAGCGAAGAAACAACCTCGCAATTCAATACGCTGAAGCGTCTACAAACCTTTCAGATTGATGCCATTTTGGGCGACCTTAAAGAGCGCTTTCCCGAAAGCCGCGACGCGCTGGCTTGGACAGAAGATCTCGCAGAGAAAACCGACCTCCCCGCAGCAGAGCCCGGTGGGTTCCCGCATATCACGGAAACGATCATTAAGCCGCTGGAACGCGCCTCAGAACTTGTTCGGCAAATTACTGTCGCGATTACCCATCATTATGATGCGTTTGGCTAGAACGGCGACTGTCTCAGATTAATGTCTGAGACAGGTCAGTTCTTTAGGCTTTAAAAAATCTGCCCATCGCGGATTCTGACCGTCTCGCCGTCAAATTTCGTAAAATTAAATCCATTGAAAGCTTCCCGATATGTCAGGGAATAATCGAGCAATAAGCTGATGGCTTGCTGTTCGCCAACTTTTAAGCCGTCAATCCCGTCAGAGAGGTAATGAACGCCGGCCCAATCCCGGCCCAGCGCAATATTATTAGCCTGTTTATTAATCTCCCCGCCAAGCGTTAGCGCCGGCCCAGAGTAAGAGTTAAGACGCTCACCATTGGCACTGGAAATGACAGGGTCTGGAAATTCGAGGCTTTCTTCAAAATAAGCCTTTAGGATTGTCGTGCAAGCCCCAGCCATACAGGCATGACCCGCAGGATATGACGGATGCGTCGGTGAGCCTTCTGGGAAAACTTGAGGCAATAAATATGTGCCATATTTTGCAAAGACACGCCCAACGCCCTCAGAGTCAATAATATCTGCGGGAAGCCCGTAATCCTTCACATTGCTCTTTTGAAAATGCAGCCGCCCACCATATGATTCAGGACGCGCACGGCGATGAACGAGCCATTTTTGATACCATGCGCTTGTTAAGGCTAAATTGGCCGCTTTAGCTACAAGGTCCAGTACATCTGGGCCGCCTAATGTCGCAAAGCTTATTTGTGATGCGGAGCCATTATAAAGATTATCAAAGTCAAAGCTATTCGGAACGGCCAATAAAATCAGCGCCGCATTTAAATAGGCTTGATATGAAAAATCCAAATGAACATATTCACTCAAGGCGCGCGCATTATTAATATAGCGTGCATTTCCTTTTATTAAAGGCGCAGGCTCACTCCCGCGCTGCACGCCAAGCCATGAGGCCACGTCAGTCATGACATCATCCCCAGCGGCAGGGGTTTCATATCTTTGCTGTATTAAACCATTGCCAAAGGGAACATCTTTAAAGAGCAATTGCGATATATAGGGGCCCGCCAAATCACCGGCCGTATTGCCCCGAAAAATTGTCGATGTCGTCAGCCTGCCATTTGATTTCGGGCCAACAGTTTGTGAAAATGAATTAAGATCGGAAAGCGCCGCTTGAATGAGATCATGCCCCTCATAATCGGCAAAAGATACATCACGGCAGAGGGACTTCCAATATAGCTCTCCCACCTCGGCTGCCGTTTCCAAACCTTCAAACACGGGGGCCGGACGGATGAATGTTTTATGCGAATCAAGCCCCACCATTTCAAACCGGTAAGCGGCCTGCGGATTTGTAAGCTTTCGCGTGCCGCCAAGGCTGATCGCCTCAAAATCATTATTTTCCCCAGAGTCGAGGGCCGTGAGCAGCGCATTATAAGCGGTCCCATCAACTTCGCCCTCACTATTATGCGGCAGCGCCTTAGAGTAACTGGCGCGGTAATCCGCATAAAGCCCCTCATCGCCATTTGTCTGCTGGTCACCAAAATCTAATGCAGATTGCGCATTAGCCGCTTTTTACCGCATGTCATAAGCCTGTGATTGTCGGGTCATTTTATTGGCTCCAAATATAGGGTGTTGCCCGCTGCCCACCGGTTGACTTGGCGGCGGAGGCGGGGCGGCGATGAGTTATCCTCAAAGAAAACAGAGGTCGTATCGGCAACCGCAGACGCACTGCCGCATCCCTGAAGGGCCGCGGCTGAACAGGCGCCAAGTCCTTGCATGACAGCACGCCGTGAAAGCTGATTCACTTTACTTTCAATTTTAGTGGAAACTTTGGATTTGGACGTGGGCTTTATCAGATATCTACCGATTTATCTAGGTCCTCAACCTAAAATAAAAGGCTTAAAAAGCTGTTAAATCCTATAGTGCCAGCTTTTATACCTCGCGCTATTACGGTATATGAAACGCGCCAAAACGCCCTAAACCTGCCCCTTATCCGTGCCGCAAAACTTATCCCAGAAGCGGAAATAAAGCCCGTAATTGCCTGTAAATTTCGTGTGGTGAAGGTTATGATGCGCCGCCGTAATCACGTGGCGGCCAAACCACCCCTTGACCCAGCGATCAGGATACACCTCCCAGCCGGCATGGTTAAACACGGCATTTATCGTCATAATCATCAGCAGGGCCAAAGCCACGCCGACATGGAGCGGAACAAAAAGCGCCATTACGGGCAAGAGCCATGCGGAAATCACAGCTTCAAATGGATCGAAAGAAAAGCTTGCCCAAGGCGTTGGCTGCACCGATTTATGATGGCCAGCATGGGCCCAGCTAAATATTTTTTTATGATGCATCACCCGATGCGTCCAATAAAAATATGTGTCTTGAACAAAAAGATAGAGAAATGCGCTAAGCCCGATATAGCCCCATCCCGCAAGGCCCTCGACCGCGCCGGAATACATCGCCGTGCCGCCGGCTTTCCACATCTCAAGCACCACCGCAGCAGGCGCAGCATAGATGAAAGCTGAAATCGTACTCAGCTTAATCTCATGGCGGATCGTTTGCGGCGTCGGGTTTCGTTTTGATAGCCGCCGCGCCTTAACTTTGGACGCATCACGCCGCCAGAGCATATGATGTATCGGCCAGACAATGGCAAAATAGCGAAGAATAATAATCGCCGTAAAAGCGAGATATGTCACAAGGGTCTGCCCCGGATCTATTGGCCATCCATCCATACCCCGCTTTGGCGCAAATTTAAGCGCGGCGCAATTTGAAAAATGACCGCACCCCCTCCTTTAGCGGGTTCACTGTGATCGCGCCTCGCCATTTCGGGTAAAATCGGTCATATTCAGCATGTCTTTGGAGGTTTAAATGCGTTTTATCTTACCCTTACTCGCCGCGCCCTTTCTCTTAACGGCCTGCGCGACCCAGCCCGACCCTGCGGTTGTTTGTTCAGCGGAGTGGATTGCCCCGCGCACAGAGCGGGCGATGAATGACATTGAACGCAGATCATCCAGCGCGCTTAAATCTCTGCGCCGCGTTGGCGAGAGCTATGCGCAAGGCAAAAAACCCGGCCTTCTGCAACTCCTCAGCCTCTCAAATTCAATCAAGTCACTTGAGAAGCAAGTGAAAAACGGACGCGGCATACGCGATCTTAAAACCCTTGCCCGCACCTGTGATGACCCAAAAATCCTGACCGAGAGCCTGACAGGGTTCATGCGCGATCAAGGCTTGCCAGATAATATGATTAATTTCGTCACCCAATTACCCGCTTATCAATCCATCCTTGAGGATACATTTGGGCCGAAAAGCGGCGCGGGCGAAAATAGCTCAAACAGTTGAAACGCGGCGCATAACGGCGTAAGCGGGGCGCAATATTAAACCCGCAATATAACAGGACGGGATCATGAGTTATTGCGTTGCTGCCCTATACCACTTCGCGCCGCTGCCGGATTACAAAGCCTTGCGCGAGCCGTTACAAGCCATGTGCGATATGCTGGGGTTAACCGGCACGCTCTTGCTCGCCTCCGAAGGGGTGAACGGCACAATAGCGGGGCCGGATGCGGCGATTGCCGATATACTCGCCTTTCTTCGGGCAGACCCGCGCTTATCCGGTCTTGAGCACAAAGAAAGCCGCGCAGAGAAAATCCCGTTTTACCGCATGAAAGTCCGCCTTAAAAAAGAAATCGTGACCATGGGTGTGGACGGCATAAACCCTAATGACGTGGTTGGCACCTATGTGGAGCCAGAAAATTGGAATGATCTTATATCCGACCCCGATGTCGTGCTGATTGATACGCGCAATGATTATGAGGTCGAGATTGGCACGTTTAAAGGCGCCGTAAATCCTGACACGCAAAGCTTTCGTGAGTTTCCGCAATGGGTTGAAGATAATCGCGGGCACTTAAATAAACCCAAAGTCGCCATGTTCTGCACGGGCGGCATACGCTGCGAGAAGGCGAGCGCCTTTATGAAGAAAAACGGTTTTGAGGATGTTTACCATCTTAAAGGCGGGATTTTAAAATATCTCGAAACCCAGCCCGAAGACACGAGCCTATGGGATGGGGATTGTTTTGTCTTCGATCAGCGCGTCGCCGTCGGGCATAACCTAAAACAGAGTGATTACGACCAATGTTATGCCTGCCGCTATCCGATCACCGAGGCGGATAAATTACGGCCGGAATATATAAAAGGCGTCGCCTGCCACCGCTGCCACGCGAATATGAGCGAAGACCAACGCACAAGATTTGCCGAACGGCAAAAACAGATAGAC
>CAZEOD010000006.1:41868-80551 GCA_964513675.1 uncultured Caulobacterales bacterium
ACATTTTTTTGCCGTAAAATTTTGAGAATCTGAACATGCATACTCAGCAAACTCTGAACCGAGCTTTTATCAGAAAAATTATATTCATTCATAAAATAACCTTTTAGACATCCATATATGAAGACATCTGCAAAGCCAATCCTCTACTCCTTCCGCCGTTGCCCCTTTGCGATGCGGGGGCGCATGGCGCTGCGGATTAGCGGAATTGATCATGAGCACCGCGAGATTATCTTGCGGGATAAGCCCGCGTCAATGCTCACATATTCCCCCAAAGGCACTGTGCCTGTTTTCATAACGAATAATCGGCAGGTTATCGACGAAAGCCTTGATGTTATGTCTTATGCGCTTGGGCAGAATGACCCAGAGGGCTGGCTTGCGGGGAAAGACGCGGCGGCGGATGCGCTGCTGGCCGATATTGATGGGCCATTTAAACATCACCTTGACCGCTATAAATATGCGAGCCGTTATAGTGAGGACGCCAAGCGCGGAGATGTCGACCTCTCTCATCGTCATAGGGCGTGCGAATATATCCAAAAGCTCGAAACGCAGCTAAGCGGCCACGCTTTTCTTGCGGGGGAAACTCGCGGATTTGCTGATATCGCTATTTTCCCGTTTATTCGGCAATTCGCCAATACAGACCGCGCATGGTGGGATGGTAACACCATGCCGCCTTATCCGGCCGTGCATAAATGGCTAGAGGGTCATTTAACATCTGATCTGTTTCGATCTGTTATGACAAAATACCCGCTTTGGGTTGATCCGTCATAAAGGCGAATATTACCACATTTTCATATAGATAAACGCCAGATAAAATCTGCGTTCAGTCACTATTCAAACGGGGTTTTTATAAGGGTATTTGCGTGCGTCCCCTCTGTGTGCCGCCCACGGAAAACATCTTTATGAGGTGTCTTCTAGGGAGATTAAGGTCTTCACAGATCACGTAGCAGGGTGCGGGTCTTTACGTCTCTCTCCGTAATGACCCGCCTCTGTCTTATCAAGATATTGACGCCGCTTAAGCGGCGTCTAAGCCGTTTTGATGTCCGGAATACGGAGCACTTGACCCGGATAAATTTTATCGGGGTGCGACAACATCGGCTTATTAGCTTCAAAAATTTCAGGATATAATTTCCATGTTCCGTAATAAGTCTTAGAAATCGCGGATAGCGTATCGCCTGATGCCACCGTGTGGAACCGTGACGCCCGGCCTTCGGTGCGCGTTTTAGCTTTATCTTCGACACCGCCAACGCCTTCGACATTGCCGACCGCCAGAATAATCTTCTCTTTCATTTCTTGCGAAACAGCTTCGCCGGATAGAACGACTTGACCATCATCATCGACATCAATCTCAACGCCCGTTTTATCCAGACCGAGATCATCAACTTCTTTCTCAAGCGCGTCTTTAGCCGCGCGTCCCTTAAAAATCTTACCCAGTCCGCGTCCCGCGGCTTTTACGAATGGAACCATTCCGAACATATTTTTCTCCTTTTACGACTCAGCTAGCTGAGGCCTCACTTTTGTTTTGCCATAATTCGATTTTAAGTCCAGCAGGATCAATGAACCAGCCAAAAATGCCGTAATCTGTATCCTCAACATCGCCGATAATCTCCGCCCCGCCCGCTTTGGCCCGTGCTATCAGGGCCGGAACATCTTCGACGCGCAAATTAATCATAAACCCCGCCTGTGAGGGGGTGAAATAATCACTATCCGCTTTGAACGGCGACATCATGGTGAATCCAGCGCCGTCAGAGCGCCACTCAAAGCTCCCCCAATCTTTGACGTCAACGCCCATATGTGTGCTCCACCATCCCCGATACGCCTCGATATCATCGACCTTAAAAAACACGCCGCCTAGACCTAAAATTTTGCCGCTCATGACCCCTCCTTATTTCATCTCAAACTTGCATCACATATAGCGAGCCCTCGCAAGATATATTCACCAGCCCTGCATGGTTTACCCTCAACAAGGTTTAAACAGGCACAGCTCCGATCATCGGGAACTTAGGATGGCAGAAATTTTACCGAAAATATTCCCCGCAAGTGATAAATAAACACTATAGTCCAGCTTTATACACGTAACTTACTCTAAAGACTTGGCCTGTTGATTTTTCCACTATATAGAGCGTGAAACGAGGTGAAACTAATGAGTCCCATTTGGGGCCAAAAGGACATATATGTTTGGTATTATTGCATCTGGCGGGATTAGTATTCTCGGTTTTTCAATCAATCCGGCGCTTTTCGCTTTTTTATTAGTCGCCGTTTTATTTGGCGGTCTGAACATTCTCGACTTTAAGCGCTTCGACTAGGCTGATCTCGCGTGGCCTTAAGCGCAGTTTTACTCCTTATTGGGATTATTATCCTTATTTTATCCGGGGACTGGATGGTTCGCGGCGCGGCGGCGCTTGCGCGGCATTGGGGTGTTCCCTCGCTAATTGTTGGCTTAACGATCGTTGCCTTTGGCACCTCCGCACCAGAGCTTTTTGTCTCCATCCAAGCCGTCCTTAACGGAACAAGTGAACTGGCAGCAGGGAATGTCATCGGATCCAATATCGCCAATGTCTTATTGGCCCTCGGCGCGCCGGCGCTGATTATGGCGATCCCAACCAATATGCCCGGGGTTGGGCGAAATGCAATGGTCGCGCTTTTTGCCACGCTATTATTTATCGGATTAGCGCTGATTAATACACCTTTGCAGATTTGGCAGGGCGCTATCCTCTTTGCCTGTATTTTGATCTATCTTATTTGGATGTTTAGATTGGCCCGCTCCGGCGCTGAAGATCCAATCCTGAATGAAATGACAGAGATTGATGAGGGCGAAGACGGCCTCCCAACCAAAGTTTGGCTATCTTCGGTCTTTTTAATTATCGGATTAATTGGCTTGGCGGTTGGGGGGCGTTTGATCGTTGATAATGCCAGTGCTATCGCGGTTGGCTTCGGCGTCTCAGAAACAATTATCGGCCTCACGATTGTCGCTATCGGCACCTCCCTTCCCGAAGTTGCAACCGTTGTTATTGCGGCTTACCGTGGACAAACAGAGGTCGCGATTGGGAATGTCTTGGGCTCTAACGTCTTTAACATTTTTGCCGTTGCCGGTGCCGCCGCCTTAACTGGGCCCGTTGTCATTGATAAACAGCTACTTGTGTTTGATGTCTGGGTGATGCTCGCCGCGATGATAGCGCTTGTTGTCATTGTTCTCACGCGCATGCCAATCGGGAAAAAGACCGGCGGCATGTTCTTGGCCGGATATATTCTTTATATCGCTGCCCTTGTGCGCGGTATCATTTAGCTTTACGTAACGCCGTCATTATGATGATTGAAATTGAAAAAGACTTTCAGTTCGAAGCGGCCCATTACTTTGAGCATGCGGACGCGAATGATGCGTTTAAAAATATCCATGGTCACTCCTTTAAAGGCACGGTTCGTATCGAAGGCAATCCGCAAGAGCATAAAGGCTGGATACGTGACCTTTGGAAAATTGATGCGATTATAAAAGACGTTATTGCGCCGCTCGACCATGTTATTCTTAATGATGTTGATGGGCTGGATGCGCCGGCGCTTGAACAAATTGCCATGTGGATTTTCAGCCGCCTTGCCCCTCGCCTGCCCGGACTAGCCTGCGTCGAAGTCGGGCGCCCCTCCTGCGGAGAGCGCGCGCGCTATAAAACCACAGCGACCGGACAGCAAGCCTCATGAGCGGCGGCGCAGTCCTGATTACGGGCGGAGCGGCGCGCATTGGCGCTCATATCGCCCGCGGACTGGCGGCTGATGGTTGGGAGGTTTGCCTTCACTATAACCGGTCAAAAAGCGCAGCCGATAGATTATGCCATGAGATTATCTCCGCAGGGGGCGCGGCTGTCTCTATTGGCGGGAACCTCGCCATACGGCAAGATGTGGGCAGGCTGATAACCCGCAGCGCCGCAGCTCTGGGGCGTCCACTCACGGCGCTTATCAATAACGCCTCGACCTTTAGCCCCGATACGGCCCAAAGTCACAATAATGCCCTTTTTGATTACCATATGGATATCAACCTGCGCGCGCCGCTTATGTTATCGCGGGATTTTGCCGCGCAATGTCCACAGGATGTAACCGGCGTGATTATCAATATGATCGACCAGCGCGTTTTAAAACCAAACCCGACTTATTTCACCTATACCGCCGCGAAAACGGCCTTATATCACAGCACTAAAACACTCGCCCAAGCCTTAGCTCCGCATATTCGTGTTAACGGCATTGGCCCCGGCCCTAGCTTACAAAACACAGACCAAAGCGCTGAAATGTTTTTAAGTGAAGTGCAAAACACGCTGCTCAAGCGCGGCTCACCGCCCGAGGAGATTCTGGCGGGTATTCGTTACCTTCTCAATGCAATGTCCGTGACGGGGCAGATGATTGCGATTGACGGCGGGCAACACCTCACATGGCAAACGGCGGATATTCTGGCGGCTACTCCAAAAGGAGCCATCTAATGGCTATTAAATCAATTTTCCGCCTCCTTCGCGGCGAAACGCCTTCGCAATCCAACATGCGAATCTTCGTCCGCGGCCTTCGAATTGACGCTTTCATTGGCGTTCACCCGCATGAATATGAACGCCGTCAACCCATTATAGTCGATGTTGAACTTGATATGGGCGATATGCCAGCCCCCAAAGAAGATCGCCTGCATGAAACATTAGATTACGGCGTGGTGGCACAAAAGGTCGCAGCTATAGCGCTTGACAGTCACGTCCAGCTTGTAGAAACATTAGGTGATCGTGTGGCGTGTTGGGCTCTGTCATCTGATAAAAGAGTCCAAGCCTGTGCTGTACGTATATCGAAGCCACAAGCCCTAGATACCGCAGACCTAGCCGGTGTTGAAGTCATCAGACGACGTGACGACTAAAACATAACCGAGCATTTATGCCAGAGTCATATAGGCGCACGACAACGAAACGCGCACATATAACCGACAGCCTGAATGTGCTGGGTGGTCAGCTTGAAACCTGTTCGGTGAACCCTGTAACAGGGTTTTTCCGTGATGGGTGCTGCGAAACTCGTATTAATGACTCGGGCCGACATATTATATGCGCGCAAGTCACAACTGATTTTCTGATTTTTTCAAAAAAGCAAGGGAATGACCTTATATCCCCCAACCCAGACTATAACTTTCCGGGCCTTAAAGCGGGAGATTTTTGGTGCATATGTCTTGACCGGTGGCGCGAAGCTTTAGATGCAGGCTGCCCGCCGCCCATACGCCTAGAAGCCACCCATGAAATTGCGCTAGAACGTATTCCGCTTGAGATGCTTAAAAAACACGCTCTTGCTATATAAGCGAATGCGCTTAGGCTCTTTATGTGCCGATGACTCAAAATAACAGCCCTGATATCGCCCCCGATACCCCCCCTGCGGCGACAGCTGATTCCGCTGGTCTTTCAGAAAGTGTTTCAGAAAGTGTTTCAGAGACAGTTTCTGGCCCCCACCGCATTGCTGAATATGTAAAAACACTTCCCGATGCCCCCGGCGTTTACCGTATGATCGACGATAAAGATACTGTACTTTATGTCGGCAAAGCTAAGAGCCTTGTGAAGCGTGTCTCGGCTTATAAAAGCTATAAACGTCACCCCATTCGCATACAGCGTATGATCCGCGCCACACAGCGAATGGAATTTGTGACGACAAGTTCAGAAGCCGAAGCGCTCTTGCTTGAAGCGACGCTAATTAAGCGTCTCAAACCGCGTTATAATATCTTATTGCGCGATGATAAAAGCTTTCCCTATATCCTTGTGCGCAAAAATCATCCTGCTGGACAAATCAAAAAACATCGCGGCGCGCGGAAAACAAAAGGCGATTATTACGGCCCCTTCGCCTCGGCCGGCGCTGTGAATAGAACATTAGATACGCTGCAACGCGCTTTCAGGCTCCGCACCTGTAGCGATTCCATTTACGATGCCCGTACACGGCCTTGTATGCTCCACCAAATCAAGCGCTGCGCCGCGCCTTGCACAGGTGAAATTTCGATAGAGAATTACAATAAGCTTGTCGATGAAGCCTCGGATTTCCTTAATGGACGTTCAAATGATCTACGCAAAAACCTTCAAGGGCAGATGTCGGACGCCTCAAAAGCGTTGAAATTTGAAAAAGCGGCTGAAATTCGTGACCGCTTACAAGCCCTCGCCAAAGTCAGCACACATTCTGATACAAACCCGCAAAGCTTTCAAGAAGGTGATGTTCTCGCCCTGCATATGTCAGGCGGGCAGAGCTGTGTTCAGGTCTTTTTCTTTCGGGCCGGTCAAAATTGGGGCACGCGCGCATTTTTCCCCCGTCACAGTAAAGATGATGCGCCCGAACATATTCTTGATAGTTTCCTCGCGCAGTTTTATCTTCATAATCCCATTCCGCGCCATATTTTTGTTAATCATGATCTGCCCAGCCGCGTTTTGTTAGAACAAGCTTTATCTGAACGTTCAGACCGCAAAATTAAAATCATCAAACCACAACGCGGTGAGAAGCTTCGCCTTATAGAAAAAGCGATGAAAAACGCCGAAGATGCCCTCGCGCGTAAACGGGCAGAAACGGCCTCTCAGGCAAAACTCCTCAAGGGCGTTGCGGAAAAATTTGACCTTGAAATGCCGCCGGAGCGCATAGAGATTTACGATAATAGCCACATTCAAGGCACGAATGCGATTGGCGCTTTTGTCGTGGCCGGCCCAGATGGTTTCAACAAACGCGATTACCGCACATTTAACATCAAAGATCTCGAAACCAAGCCCGGTGATGATTACGCCATGATGCGCGAGGTTTTCCGCCGGCGCTTCTCTCGCCTCATGAAAGATGAAACGCTGATATGGCCGGATCTGATCTTAATTGATGGCGGCAAAGGGCAGCTTTCTGCGGTGACAGACACACTCGAAGACCTCGGCGCATTGGGGCGCGTGCCGCTTGTATCGATCGCAAAAGGCCCAGACCGTAATGCAGGGCGCGAGGTGTTTTTTATGAACGACCGGCCTTCATTCATGATGCCGCCGCGTGACCCCGTTTTATTCTACCTCCAGCGGCTACGCGATGAAGCGCATCGCTTTGCTATTGGTACACATGTCGCGCGCCGAAAAAAACAGATGAAAACAAATCCACTCGATGGTATTGCAGGAATAGGAGCAAAGCGAAAACGCGAGTTACTTGCGCATTTTGGCTCTGCTAAAGGGGTAAAATCGGCCAGCCGTGATGACTTGGCCCGCGTCGAGGGGATCAGCGAAAAGCTGGCAGAGGTAATATATGACTACTTCAACACCGAGTGAGCCAGAGACAAGTCAAACGGGCGGCAGGGTTGCAGATATCCTGACACTCATTCGCGCGCTGATTACGCCTATCATTATGATTATTATTATCAAAGGTTGGCCCCTGCCGGGTTATGCGCTCGCAGCTTCCATCATCTTTATTGGCGCGGCTCTGACCGATATTTTTGATGATTATTTTGGCGGCGCCCAAACCGCTTTGCACAGAAAATTGGGATGGTTTGATGATATTGCCGATATTATCCTTGTGATTGGAACACTGATAGCCATGTCATGGGTTATATATCACGCAGGGCTGATGACTTGGCTTATCGCTGTTCCTATTGCCTTATTCATTGGCAAAGAAATTCTTATTGGCCTGTTTAAAGGGTTTGAGCTTTCTAATCTTAATCCCATTGAAGACAGCCTTGCGACAGCGAAAAATGCGCTCTCCATGTTGGCTGTATCGGTTTTAATCGCCTCGCCGTGGCTTACGGCGTGGCTTGACGGGCTGCGCGCCGCAAGCGACCCTTATGCAGTTTATAACGAATCTTCGCCTATATTTTGGCTGGTGGGCACAGGTTTGCTCTGGATTGCCGCGCTTATTGGCCTTATCCACGCCTTACGCCTGTTTCAGACGACCCAAGATATTCAGGGTGACAATACATAATGGCAAATTCTAAACCACATCTCGCTTGGGTACCCAATGCGCTCACCCTTGGCCGCATTGCCTTTATTCCCGTTCTAATTGGCGGGATTCTGACCTATAGCACAGATCACGCCTTTTTAGGCACAAGTGTACTGCTAGCGCTGTTTGTTATTTTAGTTTTCACAGATTTTCTGGATGGCTTCCTCGCCCGTAAATGGCAGGTCACATCTGACTTTGGCCGCATGCTTGACCCGATTGCGGATAAGCTTTTCGTCGCGGGATTGCTGATCGCCTTTGCGATTTTAACCCAAGGCATATGGTGGATACTTGCGCCCACACTTGTGATTACCGGACGTGATATCTTTGTCAGCGGCTTGCGCGAACATGCGGCTCTCGAAGGGATTGTTATGCCGCCAACACAGCTTGCGAAATGGAAAACAGCCACAGAAATGTTGGCAATCGCCATCTTATTACTCTGGGTTTTATCGGGCCAATGGCTGCCGATATCTGAAACGATTATGCAATTAGTTGACAGATCGCGAGTGATCGGCGTGGGCTTGTTATGGATTGCGGCAAGCCTCTCTGCCTTTACAGGATTTCATTATGCAAAAGCCGCCCTAAAGAGGCGGCCTTAGTTTAAATCTTAAACCCAGGGGCTAATGTTAAAAATCAATTTTACCATGAATAGCCTTGTCATAATCCTCGATCATGGTTTGGCACATATCCGCAGGCGGGTAGTTATATTCACCCACTTGGCGTACGGGCGTCACTTCCGCCGCTGTCCCGACAACAAAACATTCCGAGAAATGCGGCAGCTCTGACGGGTAAATATCGCGCTTATAAACTTTAATGCCGCGGGCTTCTGCGAGGCGGCAAACCGTATCATGGGTAATCCCTTCCAGCAAAATATCATTCGTCGGCGTATGTAGCTCCCCATCGCGGGCAAAGAAAATATGCGCGCCCGTACATTCTGCAATCCGGCCTTTATAATCGAGCATCAAAGCCTCGTCCCAGCCTTTTGCTTTTGCCGCGTCTTTGGACAGCGTGCAAATCATGTAAAGGCCAGCGGCTTTGGCTTTGGAGGGGATCGTATCTGGCGCAGGGCGTTTCCAGTCAGACATACCGATTTTAATGCCCTTCATTTTATTCTTAAAATAGCTCCCCCAATGCCAACAGGCCACAGCCAGATGGATTTGATTATTTGCCGAGGCCACGCCCATTTGATCGGAGCCGCGCCATGCAATCGGCCGCACATAGGCATCACCTAGCCCTGTTTTTGCCAATGTTTCTTTACAGGCCTTGTCAATTTGCTCGACGGTGTAAGGAATTTCATAGCCCAAAAGCTGCGCAGATTTCGACAAACGTTTGCTGTGATCTGTCAGGCGAAAAATTTCGCCGTCATAGGCACGGTCACCTTCAAACACAGCTGAGCCATAATGCAAGGAATGGGTGAGTAAATGGACCTTTGTGTCTTTCCACTCATGAAACTCGCCATTCATCCAAATATAACCATCGCGGTCGTGATAGGGTTTTTCAATCATAATCAAGTCTCTCGCATAACAGCTATTGCTGTAATGAATGTTTTTCGTCATTCTGATAATCTAATCAGCGAATACAACAAGCAAATTTGAACACAAAGGGAAATATTTAGTGTCAGACCCTCAATCTTTGGACCGTGTAGGCATACATTTGCTTGTTGTCGATGATGACGACCGCATTCGTGACCTCTTAAAAGCTTTTCTATCAAAGAAAGGATTTCGTGTCACAACGGCCGAAAGTGCCATTGCCGCGCGTAACCTCATGGAGACCCTCGCCTTTGATTTGCTCATTCTTGATGTCATGATGCCGGGTGAGGATGGATTTAAGTTCACCGCGTCATTACGCAAGAGCCATGATATACCGATCATATTGCTCACCGCGCGCGGGGATAGCGAAGACCGGATATCCGGCCTCACACTCGGCGCAGATGACTACCTGACGAAACCCTTTGAGCCGCAAGAACTTGTCTTGCGTATTGAATCAATATTGCGGCGTGTTGGGCTGAGCCTGCCAGCCGCTCAGGTTGTTTTTGGCCCGTGGCGCTTTGATGTCGAACGCCGCGTGCTTGAAAAAAACGGAGAGCGCGCCCATCTGACCACCGGCGAGGAAGCCCTTTTGACCATGCTTGCGCGGCGCGGCGGCGCGGCGGTAAGCCGTCATGCCCTCGCGGAGAAGATTAAAGCCAAATCAGAACGAGCGGTTGATGTGCAAATGACGCGCCTACGCCGCAAAATCGAGCTTAATGACGGCGAACCGCAATGGCTCCTCACCGTACGCGGCGTGGGCTACCGTCTTTTAACCGAGACCTTAGATGGCTAAAGTCAAAACCAGCCTATCCCTCAAGCGCTTCGTTCCGAAAAATATTTATGGCCGCGTTGCCATGATTATCATTTTGCCGATTGTGCTGATGCAAATGGCGGTGGCTTACATATTTTTTAACGCGCATTGGGTTCGGGTTACGGCGACATTGACCGATAGTATTGCGGCCGAAATTGCTTTTGCCGTCGAGCTTTATGAACAAGCGCCGAGTTCAGAGCGCGTTGCCCGCCTTGATGAGTTGATGCGTCCAAATATGGAACTATCAATCGACTTTGTCCCGCTAGATCGCTTGCCTGACGCGCAAAGACGGTCTTTCTTTTCTAATCTGGATAAAACCCTGCGCTCAGCCATGAATAAATCGCTCACGGATCCCTATTGGTTTGATACAACGCGCTACGCGAACCATATTGATATCAGAGTTTCAGTCGACGGCGGTGTATTACGCTTTATCACAGCGCGCGACCGTGTTTTCGCTCCGACCGGCTTTATGTTCATTTTTTGGCTCATGACGACAACGGTTTTGCTCACAGCCGTATCCATTGTTTTCGCCAAAAACCAAGCCCGCCCGATTATTGAACTCGCCAAGGCGGCGGATGCTTTTGGGCGGGGTCAAAATATTGATAGTTTCAAACCAACCGGCGCAACCGAAGTCCGGCTGGCAGGACATTCATTTTTAAAAATGCGGCAGCGGCTACAGCGCCATATCGATCAAAGAAAAGCCTTTCTAGCCGGCGTCAGCCATGACTTACGAACGCCTTTAACACGCCTAAAGCTCCACTTCGCAATGGATGATAACCCCTGCGCGAAAGCTGAAGGCGATCTTATAGAAATGGAGCAAATGCTAGACGGTTATCTTGACTTTGCGCGCGGAACAGCCGCAGAAAATAGAGAACCAAAAAGATTAGATCTTATTATTTTAAACGCGCTAAAAAAATACGCTCAAGCCATTGAATTTAAATATAATTCCAGCCCCATCATAGATATACAGCCGATGTCTTTTACGCGGGCCTTAAATAATTTAATTTCCAATGGATTAAAATATGGAACCCGCGTCAGAGTAAATTTAACACAAGACGAAACCGCCATTTATATAGATGTCGAGGATGACGGCCCCGGTATTGCTGAGGAGAATTACAGCGCCGCTTTTCAGCCCTTTCACCGCCTTGACGAAGCCCGTAATCAAAACATCGAAGGCGTCGGGCTTGGCCTCTCTATTTCGCGCGACATCATCCAGACATATGGCGGCACATTAACATTGGGCGATAGCGATATGGGCGGCCTTAAAGCGCAAATACGCTTGCCGCTTCAATCAAAAATAACGAGCGGATCTTAAGGCTGTTACGATAAGTCCTTGGCACGTTTAAGCGCAGCGCGGACGGTCAGTTTCATTAAAGGGGCCATACCGGTTTCGCTCATCAAAACATCTAGCGCCGCTTGGGTTGTCCCCCCCGGCGAGGTCACGGCCACACGTAAATCACCTGCGGGCTCTGCGGATTGTTTCATCAAAGCCGCCGCGCCGATAATCGTCTCCCGCGCAAAAACAGGCGCAAGCTCGGAGGGAAGCCCGATATCCAGCGCCGCCGCTTCGAGAGCTTCGGTGAGATAAAAAACATAGGCCGGCCCAGACCCCGATATAGCCGTCACAACATCAATCATCGCCTCTGTGGCGACCTCTTCGACCTTCCCCGCCGCAGAGAGCAGCTTTTTAACGCTCATCTTCTGCGCCGCGCTAAGATCATCGGTGACTGTGAAAGCCGTCATACCGGCCCCAATGGATGAGGGCGTGTTCGGCATAGCGCGCACTAACGGGCGGCCAGGAAAGGCGGCGGATAAGCGCGCCAAGCTTACGCCGGCCATTATAGAAATCACCACGCAATCTTTTGGGATAAAAGCAGCGAAATCAGGGGCCGCTTTATCAAACATTTGCGGCTTAATGGCTAAAATCGCATGGGTTAAATCGGGCATTGCCTTTGAGAGCTCTGTAAAATGCACTGAACCCGCCTCAATCGCGGCCTGAGCATCGACGCCGGGGCGCGGATCAATAATCGCAATATTTGCTGGGGCAACGCAAGGTTTTCGGCCCTTTACCCAGCCCTTTATCAGCGCTCCGCCCATACGGCCCGCGCCAATCATTAAATGTGTAGGGCTCATAATATCGCCTTATATATGTCTTAGATCACAGCCATAGCGGCTTCGGACAAAGCTTGATTAAGCGCATCTTCGGGCGTTTTGCCGGCCCATATAACATATTGCGAGGCCGGAAATCCACATTCCGCCGCATCTAATGCCGTTGAAATAATATCCATAGCTTGCTCGATGTGAAGCTTGGCACCGCCGCGCAGTGACGCATTATGGCGGTAAACTAAAGAGGCATTTCGCTCCCAATAATCAAAATGCCCTGCTGTAAGGCGCTCATTGAGTAAAGACATCAATCGGCATATCCGATCCGTTCGGCCCGCCGGAGAGCGGCTTTCGAGAACGAGGAAGATTTGAATTTGCTCAAGGGCGGGATTCCAGCGAAGCGATAAATCATGGCTACCGCAACGCCCCGGCAGCGAGATATTCAGCTCCGTACCATCAAGACGTTCATAGTCATAATGCTCCGCAATCGCAATGCGCTCAAAACTATCGAGCGGGTTCGCACGGCTGGGTAAAACCGCATTTAAGCTCGGACTCGGCCGAACGGAACTATCATGCGGATAGCTATCTTGAATTATTGTCATGATCGTCTTTCGCGATTCTATTCACCATTCAGTGTAAAGATAGCAAAAGCGGGCAGCACCACAATATATAGTCATCATAATATTGTTGATAACTATATATAGGGACAAGTTAAACTATGTGGATGTCTTTGCAGACGTTTTGGCGCGGGGTTTTCGCGGTTTTGCGGCGGGCTTGGGTTTAAGCTTGGCAATATCGGCTTTCAGCACCGCATTTTCAGCCATAACAGCCTCTAGCCGTGCCTTAAGGACTTCAAACTCATCTCGCCCGACAAGGTCCATATCGGCAATAATTTTTTCCGCTTGTGAGCGCGCGACAGCCTTCGCCTCATCGCCAACGCCTTTCACCGCGCCGACCGCATTGGCCAAAAGATTGCTTAGATCATCCAAAGGACGCGATTTACTCTGCATAACGAACTCCATTTTCTGCCCATTAGGGCTTCCCTTACAGATAGGAGCGGTTTAACAGAAATTCCAGAGCTTTGCGCGCGAATTACTGCCGCAGCTAGGAATAAGAGGGTTCATCCAGATTATGATAGAGCTAATTAACGCCATCCCCTTCCCCAGTTGGTTAGACCCGATTATTTTAGAACTCGGCCCGATTAAGCTTGGCTGGTATGGACTTGGCTATGTTGTCGGTGTTGGTCTTGCTTATTATTATGCGGCGCGGCTTGTGAAAAATGCAAATTATTGGACGCCAGAGGGCATAAACCACCGCGCGCTAAATCGGCCGACACAGCGCATGTTAGAGGATTTTGCCTTTTATTGTATGGTCGGGATTATGGTCGGCGGGCGGATTGGCTCTATCCTCCTTTATAATACGCAATATTATATTGATAACCCGCTCGACGTTTTCAAAGTCTGGGAGGGCGGCATGGCCTTTCACGGCGGCTTTCTTGGTGTTTGCGCCGCAACGGTATATGTCGCGCGGCGCTATAAAATCAGCTTATGGCGCTGGGCTGATATGGCGGCCGTGGGCGCGCCGCTCGGGATTTTGCTGGTACGGCTCGCTAATTTTATCAATCAAGAGCTTTACGGCCGCGCAACCGATGTCTCTTGGGCCGTTATTTTTAATACCGACCCCCTATCAACGCCGCGCCATCCGAGCCAGCTTTATGAAGCCTTTTTAGAAGGGCTGATGGTTTTCCTCATTATACGTCTGCTGGTAACACGGTTCAGAGCCCTGACTTATCCCGGCATGTGCGCAGGGGCCTTCATGCTGTTTTACGGCCTTTTCCGCTTTAGCGTCGAATTTGTTCGCGAGCCTGACCCCATTCCGCAGATTAGTGAATATTTCACGCGCGGCATGGCTTATAGCTTGCCGATGGTCGCGATAGGCCTGTTTATCATGATCTGGAGTCATGGCCGCGGCCCCGTTGCGCCCACGCCTTCCTCTGACCCTGCGCCGCAAAGCGCTGACGATATTGCACCAGAGGCATGAGCCAAACGGAGACAAAACTCGCCAAGCGGATTAAGGCCTATATTCGCGAGACAGGCCCAATACCCGTCTCGGAATATATGAGCCTCTGCCTGCTTGATCCTGTTGACGGCTTTTATCCCACCCGCGACCCCCTCGGCAGCGAAGGCGATTTCATCACCGCGCCAGAAATATCGCAAATGTTCGGTGAAGTTTTAGGGCTTTGGGTCATCCAAAGCTGGATTGATATAGGCCGCCCTGCCCGCTTCACCCTCACAGAGCTTGGCCCCGGACGCGGCATTATGATGGCCGATATGCTGCGCACCATAAAGCTAGACCCTGACTGCCTAAAAGCCGTTCGCGTTTACCTTATAGATGTCAGCGCCGCCTTAGAGGCCGTCCAAGGACAAAGCCTTGCACAGGCCGCCGCGCCGATATCATGGGTTAAGTCTTTGGATGATCTGCCCGATGACCCGACGCTAATTATCGGGAATGAGTTTCTGGATTGTCTCCCCATTCGCCAAGCTGTGCAAATGGATCCTTTTGCCAAGGAAAAAGGCTGGCAGGAACGGTTGGTTGGCCTTGATGATGCGGGTGATTTCAGATTCCAGCTTGATAGCGCGCCGCTAAGCCCGACCCTCCAAGCCCTGCTCCCCAGCGGACATGAAGATGCGCGCAAAGAAGAGCTCATAGAGCTATGTCCGCCTAGCCAGCAAATTATGGAACAGATCAAGCCATTATTTACGGCCCATCCCGGCCGCGCATTATTCATAGATTACGGCCCTGATATCACCGAGTTTGGCGATAGCTTACAGGCGTTAAAACGGCATCAGAAGATTGGCGTATTTGACCGCCCCGGCGAATCGGATCTGACCGCCCGCGTTAATTTCAGCGCCTGCGCCGCCGCCGCCGCCGCGCTTGACCTTGCCGCCTCGGATATTGTGACCCAATCAGAATTGCTCTCAAAGCTTGGCATTGAAATGCGCGCCGTCACACTCAGCCGGCATAAACCAGAGGCAAAACCAAAAATATTGCGTCAACTCCACCGCCTCATGGATAATGCGGAAATGGGGCAGCTCTTTAAAGCGCTCTGCATTAGCTCTATTGGGCTCAGCCCGCCCTTAGGCTTTCGCGCATGAGCCTTCCGTTCAAAACACATAGCTTGCTTGATCTGCCAAATATCACCCACGGGTTTTTCGGTCGTCAAGGCGGCGTTTCAAACGGAGTTTATGACAGCCTGAATGTCGGACGCGGCTCACATGATGATCCGCAACATGTCCGTGAAAATCGCCGCCGTGTGGCCGCTAGCCTTGGGACATCCACAGATAATCTTTTAAGCCTTTATCAAATCCATAGTCCCGACATCATTATTGCGGACACAGCTTGGGGTTATGATAACCGCCCGCAAGCAGACGGACTTGTCACCACACAGCCTGGCCTGGCAATTTCAGCCCTCGCCGCAGATTGCGGGCCTGTCTTATTTTGCGATCCTAATGCTGGCGTTATCGGCGCTTGCCATGCCGGATGGAAAGGCGCTGTAGGCGGCGTGACGGACAGCACAATAGAGGCCATGGAAAGCTGCGGGGCCTCGCGCGCCCACATTCGCGCCGTGCTCGGCCCCTGTATTAGCGCTGTAAATTACGAAGTCGGGCAAGACTTTAAAGATAATGTTACGGCGCAAGATCCCCGTGCGGAGCCTTACTTTCACACACCGGACAATGGCCGCCCGCATTTTGACTTAAAAGCCTATATCCTCTCGCGACTAACGCGCGCAGGGCTATTGCAAATTGCGGCTTTACCGGACTGCACATATGCCGCCCCGCAGGCGTATTATAGTTACCGTTACAACACACATCAGGAGATTTCTGATTATGGACGTCAAATTTCCGCGATTTGCCTCACTGAGTGATTGCCTTTCGCGCTCAGCCCGCTAAAGACATGAAAAAATTAATATCCCATTTTTGGGCCAATGGATGGTTTGGTTATGAAGCTTATCAGCGGCACGTCTAATATTGAATTAGCGCGAGGCATTGCAGATGTCCTCGATGTCCCTCTGACCTCCGTTGATATTGAGCGCTTTCGCGATCAAGAGATTTTCATAAAGATCAATGAAAATGTGCGCGGCGAAGATATTTTCCTCATTCAGCCCACCTCGGCGCCGGCCAATGACCACTTAATGGAACTTCTTGTTATGATTGACGCCCTTGTTCGGGCCTCTGCCAAACGCATTACAGCGGTTCTGCCTTATTACGGCTATGCCCGCCAAGACCGCAAGACGGGCGGGCGAACGCCGATCTCGGCTAAGCTTGTCGCCAATCTAATATCCAAAGCCGGCGCAGACCGCGTGCTGACGATCGACCTTCATGCGGGCCAGATTCAGGGCTTTTTTGATATTCCAACGGATAATCTTTTTGGCCAACCTGTTTTTGAAACCGATATACGCGATAATTTTTCAGCGAGTGACCGCAATAACTTATTATTTGTCTCCCCCGACACAGGCGGTGTTGTGCGGACCCGCAGCCTTGCGAAACGCTTTGGCGCGGATATTGCCATTGTCGATAAACGCCGCCCGAAGGCCGGTGAAGCCGAAGTTATGAATATTATCGGTGATGTTGCGGGACGAAGCTGCATCCTCCTCGACGACATTATCGATTCGGGCGGTACACTTTGTAACGCGGCCAAAGCCTTAAAAGACCAAGGCGCAAATAGTGTGAGTGCATATATTACGCACGGCGTCCTCTCTGACCCTGCCGTCGAGCGTATCTCTAAATCAGAGCTCAAAGAAGTTGTGATTACGGATACGATTGGCCAGCCTGAAAAAGTTCAAAAATGCAGCCGAATCCGCGAAGTTTCTGTCGCAAAACTCTTGGGTGAAGCCATTCGCCGTATCGCGAATGATGAAAGCGTATCGAAACTCTTTGGTTAAGCCGCACAATAGCCATAAAAGAACGCGCAAACTCTGCATTTTGCACAATTTGAGGTCTTGCCTTTTAAACCGTGCCAATCTATACACGCGCGAAATTTATGGATTCACGATAGCCGCCAATTGGCGGCTGATTTTTTCGCAGGGCCGTCTATAAATTATAGCCCCTGCTTTGATAAGGAATATAGCCATGGCCGATGTTGTATTGGACGTTGTTGTACGCGAAGACACCGGAACCGGAAATGCTCGGGCTGCGCGCCGCGAAGGCTTTGTCCCCGGCGTTCTTTACGGTGGGGGTCAAGACCCTGTCGCTGTTTCGCTAAAGCATAATGAAGTTTTGCGCGTATTAAATGCAGGGAACTTAATCCAGAGCATGGTTGAGTTGTCTCATGACGGCAAAAAACAGAAAGTTCTGACAAAGGACATTCAGTTTCACCCTGTTTCTGACATGCCTGTTCATATTGATTTCTTCCGCGTCACAAATGATACCATCATTGACGTTGTTGTTCCGGCTATGTTTGTCGGCGAAGATACGTCGCCGGGCATCAAGCGCGGCGGAATTTTGAATGTTGTCCGTTATAACATCGAAGTTAAATGTCCAGCCGGCTCAATTCCGGATAGCCTCACGGTTGATATTTCCGAAATGGAAATTGGCGATTCAATTCATATTTCAGAAATTGATCTTCCAGACGGCGTTAAGCAGGGCCTAAAGCGCGACTTTACAATTGCAACCATCGTCTCATCACGGGCCTCCAAACAGGCTGATGAGGGCGAAGAGGGCACTGAAGGCGGCGAAGATGCTGCTGCACCGGCCGAAGGCGATCAAGCCTAACTTACTATCGCGTCTTCGCGGCTTTTTTAGGCGCGAAGACAGCAAACTTGCGCCGGATGAGAGGGAGCCAATTGTGCAAATTTGGGTCGGTCTTGGAAATCCCGGCGCAAAATATGCCGGTCACCGTCATAATATCGGCTTTATGGCTATAGATGCCATTGGCGATGCGCATAACTTCTCTGCTGAAAAAAAAGATTTTAAAAGCCTCGTCCGCACCGGCACGATATCCGTAGAGGGCCGCCCTGTTAAGACGCTGCTATTAAAGCCGCAAACTTTCATGAATGAGAGCGGTCTTGCGGTTCGCGCCGCAATGAATTTTTATAAAATAGCTCTGGATGACGTTGTGGTATTTCATGACGAGCTTGATATAGCGCCCGGTAAATTTAGATTGAAATTTGGAGGCGGTATTGCGGGTCATAATGGCCTGCGGTCTATCCGCCAACATTGCGGCGGGGCCGATTTCTGGCGTCTTCGTATGGGCATTGGCCACCCCGGTCATAAAGACCGTGTGGCGGGCTATGTTCTATCGGACTTTGCCAAAGCCGAGCTGGATATACGCGATGATATGGCTAACGGCGCGGCGCGCTATGCCGATATTCTCGCCAGTGGGAATAAAGAACTCTACCAGACCCGTGTGTCTGAATATATCAGAGGATAGTGTCATGGGATTTAAATGCGGAATTGTGGGCTTGCCCAATGTCGGAAAATCAACGCTTTTCAATGCTTTGACGAAAACAGCCAATGCGCAAGCGGCGAATTATCCCTTTTGCACCATCGAGCCCAATGTCGGCGATGTTGCCGTTCCCGAGACGCGGCTTGATAAGATTGCCGCTATTGGCGGCTCCGCACAAAAAATTCCTGCCCGTATGAACTTCGTGGACATTGCAGGTCTTGTTCGCGGCGCATCAAAAGGCGAAGGACTTGGCAATCAATTCCTTGCCAATATTCGCGAAACCGATGCGGTTATTTATGTTCTTCGCTGTTTTGATGATGATGATGTCACCCATGTTGAGGGCACGATTGACCCTATGGCCGATTTTGAAACGGTTGAAACAGAATTGATGCTCGCAGATCTTGAGAGCCTCGAGAAACGAAAAGGCGGGCTTGAAAAACGCCTTAAGCAAAATGATAAAGAGGCTATTCAAACGATGCGTCTTATCGAACTCGCGATTGCCGCCCTTGAAGATGGCCAGCCCGCCCGAACAGTCGATATTGATGACGATGATAAAAAAGCATGGAAAATGCTACAGCTTTTAACATCGAAACCCGTTTTATATGTCGCCAATGTTGATGAAGACAGCGCCGCCGCAGGTAACAGCTATTCCGAGAAAGTCGTGGCTCACGCCGCATCTGAAGGCGCGCAATCCGTCATTATATCGGCACAAATCGAATCTGAAATGGCCGTTCTTGAAGACGAAGAACAGGCTGAATATCTAGATGCGATTGGCCTTGAAGAACCAGGACTTAACCGCCTCATCCGCTCTGGCTATGCCCTACTCGGCCTTCAAACCTATTTCACGGTTGGCCCTAAGGAAGCCCGCGCATGGACATTCAGAGACGGCTGGACGGCCCCGCAATGCGCCGGCGTTATCCATGGTGATTTCGAAAAAGGCTTTATCCGCGCAGAAACCACAGCCTTTACCGACTACCTTGAGCATAATGGTGAGCAAGGCGCTAAAGAAGCCGGTAAGGTTCGCCAAGAAGGCAAGGAATATCTTGTTAAAGACGGTGACATTATGTTGTTTAAATTCAACGTTTAAACTTTAGGCGCAGGCGCAGAGCCTAGGCTCAGGACCTACGCCTAGATAAATGCTGTTAAGATCATTCCCATCAGGCAAAATGTTGACAGACTAAAAATTATAAAGCGCGGCAAGATCGCGCCGCCGTTAATTTGTATCAAGCTATGGATAATCCGCAGCGCGACATAGGCCCATCCCAGAGCCAAAGCCGCTGCACTAGATTTTTCAGCGAGAAATAAAAAGAACATGAGCGCGTAAAAAATTGTCGGCTGCTCCATCAAATGATTATAATTATGGGCCGGCGCTTGAACTTTAAGGGGGAGTTGGTTTTTCCATTCGCCATCAGGCGATTTCGCACTATCCGCCGTTAAATCCGCGTCTTTTAAAATCGGCAGACGGCGCGCATATAAAATCACCCAGACAATAAGCGTCCAAATAATAAGCCCCAAGACCGGTGATAAAAAATGATCCATAATATAGCCTCTCAATGCCCGTTTTCTTAATACCCGTCTTCTTAATCAATCTAGTTTTTAATGACTATGCGCATCCTTAAGCGCCCTATGGCACCGAAACAGGGAAGCGAAAGGTAGCCGCTTTGATTACCCAAGCGGGAGGCAGGCCGACTCTAGCCATGTTTTCACATCACCCTTTAGCTGCGGGCCTATGAGCTTCAAAACGCGGGCATGATAATCATTCACCCACGTTACTTCGGCGGCTGTCAATAAAGACAGGTCAATCAAGCCTTTATGAAGCGGGGCATATGTCAGCGTTTCAAAGCCCAGCATGGCGCGCTCTCCGCCCTCTATATGCGCAGGCGGCGTCACGAATTGCAGGTTTTCAATTCGAATACCGTAACCGCCGGCTTTGTAATATCCCGGCTCATTAGAGACGATCATACCCGGGCGCAGAGCAATATTATTCGGTGTTTTGGAAATGCGCTGCGGGCCTTCATGCACACCCAAGAACACCCCAACACCATGGCCTGTGCCGTGGTCGTAATCCAGTCCCTTTTGCCATAAGGCCATACGGGCCAGCACATCAAGATTACTGCCCGGTATACCCTCGGGAAAGCGAATTTGAGACAAGGAAATATGGCCCTTAAGCACGCATGTGAAGCGTTCTCTCATTTCAGATGTCGGCGTGCCGATTGGCACTGTGCGCGTAATATCCGTCGTTCCGTCCTGATATTGACCGCCGCTATCGACTAAATAAAGCGACCCTTGTTCCAATTTCTGCACCGTCGCCGTTGTCACGCGAAAATGAACAATCGCACCATTTGAGCCGGCTCCAGAAATCGTCTCAAAGCTCAAGTCTTTCAGATCACCGCCCTCATGACGAAAAGCTTCAAGCTTTTGCGCCGCTTGAATTTCATCATATTCACCGCTTTGCGCCTGCGTATCCAGCCAGTGCAGAAAGCGCGTCACCGCCGCCCCGTCGCGAATATGGGCCGCCTGTGTTCCGGCAATCTCGGCCTCGTTTTTACACGCTTTTGGCAAAGCGACAGGGTCCATATTTGGCAAAACCTTTGCGCCAGCCGCCGTTAATTTATCACTATACCACGCGGATGTCGCGCTAGGGTCAACCATAACCGCCTTACCCGTCATAGAATTAAGATGTCCGGCCAAAGCGTCTTCATCATGCAAGCTGACTTGATTGCCCAGATGGGCGCGCACATCATCGGTAATTTTATCGGCATGAATAAACAGATCAACCTTACCCACCCGATCTATCAATAAATTTGACAAAGGTAGCGGCGTGCATTGCACATCCCCGCCCCGCACATTCAGGAGCCATGCGACAGATGCCGGCGATGTTATCAAGGCCGCATCTGCACCGGCATGGCTAACCGCTTGGCCTATGCGGCGGCGTTTATCGGCATGTCCCTCTCCGGCTAGCTCTAAGGGCTGCACCACAAGCGCCGCGCGGGGCGCGGGCGGGCGATCATCCCAAGCTTGGTCAATCGGATTAATGTCGAGCGCTTTTAACAAGCCGCCTGCCGCTTTCACAGCGCCAGCAATTTTTGCCAAGGCCTGCGGCGAATGAAGACGCGGATCATAGCCAAAAACCTGCCCCGCTTGAACGGCTCCGCCCAGCCATTTGGCAAGGCTAGTGTCTTCAAGGCTAACATAATCAAATAAATCGCTCGAAACCTGATCGCGAACCTGTAGCGTATAACGGCCATCGGTGAATATCGCCGCGTTCGTCAATGTCACAACGGCGGCGCCGGCCGATCCCGTAAACCCTGATACCCACATCAAACGGTCATTACATTCCGGCAAATACTCATTTTGATATTCATCTTCATGCGGCACCAAAAAACCATCCAAATTCAAACTTTGCAATTTCTCGCGCAGCTTTGGCAGATTTTTCAGGCCATAATCAGGCCCGCCTTGAACATTGAAATTTTGAAATTGGCCCATGAGAAACGCTCCGATATTGCGCATATAAAATGTAAAAGCGGTAAGATGTTTTTATCTTGTTATACGCTAACGCTCTAAGGGGCAATCATCGGCCCGCACTCAATCCATAAAACCAGCCCTTTTGATATGACGTCACGGCCATACGCTTTCATTTGATATTTTATCCCCCACGCAGGCATGAGGCGATGAACCATAATGCATAGCCTCACCCTATTTAAATGATAAATTTTTTATATTTAAATTATGAAAATTATTGTCGTAATAAAAAATCAAGTTGGGAACCAAAGCGGGTTTCAACCATTAGTAAGTTGAATAGAAGGTTACAAAGGAGAGGACAAAGCCATGAAGTAAGTATTTTTATTTCGCTCTTTCATGATGCTCAAATCGTGATTGAAACTAAATTTCGCACTATGCCAAAGGCCATAATATGGGGCCGATATCAAGACATAGGGCGCAATTAAGCGAGCGAATTTCCCTTTATTTATTAAAAATAATTTTCCTAAGGAGACGACCATGAAAAGACTTTTACTAACAGCGGTAGCTGGAACCTTTGCTATAGCAGCCTGTGCAACCACCGCCTCAGCCGTAAGCGAGCAAACAATATCCAAACAAGACGTATTAGACGCTCAAAAAACATGGGGCGACGGGATTGTCGCTATTTCTAATGCCTATAAATCTGGCGGCGACTACAGGCAACTCGCGATAGATCACATCAATAATCTTTATGGGTATGAAGAAGGTGATGTTATGTTTAAACCAACTTTGGCGTCAGAAGATAAGTTCCGTGAAACTTTTGTCGAAGCTTTGAGCTATTTTATTGGCACAGAAGGAACGGAAGACAAAGGATTTGCGATTGCTGGCTGGACGGATGTACGCTGGGAAAGCAATGGTGTCTACACAGATGACAACTCGGCCATGGCGATGGGTAAATATTACTTTTCGAAGGCTGACGGGTCAGAAACGAAAGTTGAATATAGTTTCGGCTATATTTTGAATGAGGACGGTGAGCTTGTAATTAATCTGCACCATTCATCACTCCCCTTCACACCATAAATCCATTTCGGATCAAAATTTCTGAGGTAAGTTTAAGCTTATTCTTACCTCCACCCTTCCGGCCTCCCTATCCGGTTGACCAGACCTCGCTCTCTATGGGCGAGGTCTTCTTGTTTTAACACCGCAAATTATAAACACGTTTAAGTTTAATCGCCCTGAGATTCCCGCGTGCGCAAAAATTTCAAGCCTCAAGAATTTGGCGGCCGTTAAGGGCTATAAATCACCATATAATTATAGAAAAGCCGATAAATCGCTATTTTTAGCGTGATAACACCCGATATAAGCCTGTTTAAGCAGGTGAGCTCCATCAAAAATGCAAGGCTCCTTTAGATTTACGCGCTAAAATTTTAACAGAAAATTTACACAGATTAAAAAGAAATTAAATTCTGCTAACGGATTCACCACCAAAGATCACGGGTATGTTATTATGCAATAACGCATAGGAACACTTCCAATCTATGCATTCATCCATTTTTTTTTATTGCTAGATAGCGTCCAACATTTTGAAAGGATAAAAAAATGTCAAAGCAATATACAAACCTAACAGGCCAAGCGGTCGCTTTTGATCTTACAACGGCCAGCAAGCCTGCGCGCAAAACAACAAGCATTTTGTCTCGCCGTACACTCCGCTCACAACGTCGTCTAACGCGCGCTCTTTAATTAATGATAGCGCTAGGCGGCGACGCTCATGCGGCGTCCCAACAGACTCACCCACTCATCTTGTGGATGATCGTCAATAATATCTAAGCCGTGGCCCTCGAAGTGATTGGCCACGACATCTCTTTGCTCTCGCAATATACCGGATAAAATAACATATCCGCCCACAGCCATATGACGAATAATATCCTCAGCCAGCGCCATAAGCGGCCCAGCCAGTATATTCGCAAAAATCAAATCAAAGCTTTTATCTTTAAAACAAGGGGCGCCAAACCCATCAGCCCGCTGTGCATCTATAAGGTCGGCCACATCATTCAGCGCCGCATTTTCCAGCGTCACATCCACAGCGTCCGTGTCGATATCTGTTGCCAAGATTTTTCGCCCCGTTAGCTTCGCCGCCGCAATAGCAAGACTCCCTGCTCCGCAGCCCAAATCCAGAATATGTTGCGGCGATGCACCCTCCATCATGAGCCGGTCAAATAAAACGAGGCACCCTGCCGTCGTCCCGTGATGTCCAGTTCCAAAGGCCAAACCTGCATCAAGCTGAAGGCCGATTTTATCACCTAATTTAATATTATCTGCATCATGGGCCCCGTAAAGTAGAAACCGCCCCGCCGTAACAGGCGCAAGGCCTTGCTGGCTTTTACTAACCCAATCTTCATCCGGAAGCGCGGCAATAACAGAGGCGACGCTCTTCGGTATATCCAAAGTTTTAAGCGCCGCTTCGGCCTCAGCTATGGTTTCATAAAGCGCCTGAACATAGGACTGCTCATTTGTAATTTCAAAAACAGACACAGATAGAGCGGTGAAAACATTATCAAAGCCAAGGGCATCGCTGATCTCAAAAATACAGGCCTGCGGCCCCGTTAATGTCAAAGCAACCGGCGGATTAGTCATCATCATATGCTGTTGCAAGACAGCCCTCTGTATTCAGCTCACCCTTGACCGCACCGCAGAGAATAAGCTTCATGATTTCCGGCTCCCCCGCATGGCCGCTATGAGCATCTTTCGGATCAACAAATCCTCCAACAACCGATATCAGCTTATCAGCAAACTCAAGCCGAACATCCACCATATCAAAGCCGATTTTTTCGATCACTGATTTACGGTCAAACGCCGATTTCAACCCCGATGACGCCGTGCCATTTTTAAAACTGCGGCGTTGAATGTGTTCAATAAAAGGGACAAGCTCATAACTCAGAAAATCATTAATTTCTGACATCGCAACCAAGCGCGGGCGGTCTTCAGTTGACGCCGAAACTTGCAAAGCTGCCCGCGGCGTTAGCGATAAATCACTCAGCGATAATAGCGCTAATTGGTTCGCAAGCATATAAACCTCGCTGCCGGAAATCAGCTCATCAATGATTGTATCGCGGCCATCGCGCTGCGCATCGCGCATCAGGTCAAAAACTATTTTACTACCCAAGCTTTCTGTAACAAAGGCAAATTGATTAAGCTCTATTGATGTGCGGTTCGCTAAGGCACAGACATCGCTTTTATTGACGCTCGCCCCTTGCTTTTCAAAGCTAAACCCTGCCGCGTCCAAGGCCGCACTACACATAGCGCCATTGACGGCTGTTCGAATTTCTTCCCCAGCCGGCCCTAAATACATAACAGCATCACTAAAGCCGTAATTGACCAGGTCATCTTTTAAAATCCGGTTAAACTTCCTACGTTGCCCCGCCAAAGCTTGCGATGAGCCTTTATAGTCGTCTTGACCAACATGGGCAAATTGCAGTTCATTCCAAAAAATATCATCCCAAAAAACACGGTAAACGGCAAATTCCAGATTATCATTAATCTGCAAAATCGTTCGGTCCATACACACAAGTTGTTCAAGGCGAAGCTGTTGTTCCGGAATAATCGTTTCAAAATATTTAGCATCACGATTTTGAATATAAATGAAATTTGTATTCGCTTGACGCTGATCGTAATTAGACTCGCCGCATAAACTCGAGATATAATTTTCTTTGACCTCAAGCCCATAAGCCTTTGCGACACCGGCCATAAAATCATTCCCGAGCTGCTGTTTGGTTCGGTCTTCCGTCCACCCAATACCATGCATATACATGATATTAACGCGGTTCTTTAACTGCCCCGGTATAGGATCAGCTAGAAACTCTAACCCTTTAAAATCACCGTCTTTTTTCTGAATGGAGGCAAGCGAATTAATTTCCAAAACTCGCGCAGGAATATTGCCAGACGTTAAACAGCCCGTCAGGAGTAAGCCGCAAAATAGAGCACTGATAAGCCTTATAATAAAGGGGTTATGTCTCATGATTTTTCCACAAATCCATCAAGGACTTTCTTATGTCCTGCTTTATCAAATTCGACATCAAGCTTATCGCCGTCAACACTCATGACTTCGCCATAGCCAAATTTTTGATGGAAAATTCTATCCCCCAACTTAAAATCAGATTTTTTCTGAACCGCAGTTTTACGCATAACGCGGCCCTCAATCTCGCGCGGCGCGCTACCAAAGCTAGAACCGCGATTATTTTGATATCGCTTCCAGCCTGGGGAATCGCGGCCGCTCTGGGCCTGTGCAAAAGAGTTTGCGAAATTATTAGCCGCGTTTTGTGTTAAGCGCTGGCTTTGATAATAACCTGTTTCAGATTGCGCTTCGACATGCGCCGGCGGCAATTCATCGACAAAGCGTGACGGCAACGCCGATTGCCATGAGCCGTAGATTTGGCGGTTAGCCGCGAAGTAAATCAGCGCCTGTTCGCGCGCACGGGTAATGCCAACATAAGCCAGACGGCGCTCTTCTTCCAATCCCGCCAAGCCGTTTTCATCCAGACTTTTCTGGCTTGGAAATGTGCCCTCTTCCCAGCCCGGTAAAAACACCAGCGGGAACTCAAGGCCTTTTGCTGAGTGAAGTGTCATGAGGCTAATCTCATCTTCTTGCGGGCCTGATTCAACATCCAAAACCAGACTGACATGCTCCAAATATCCTTCAAGACTATCAAATTCAGACATGGCTTGAATTAATTCTTTCAGATTTTCAAGACGGCCAGATGATTTCGCATCCTTATTATCACGCCACATTCGCGTGTAACCAGATTCGTCAAGCACACGCTCCATTAGCTCTGTATGCGGCAAGGTTTGACGCGCCGTTCGCCAGCGATCAAGGTCAAGGCAAAAGCTTCGCAGCGATGTTCGCGCTTTACCGCGAATTTCATCCGTTTTGATAATCTCGCGCGTCGTCCGTTCTAGGCTTTGACCCGACATTCGCGCGGCTTGTTGCAGCTTCTGAACCGATGTCTGGCCAATACCGCGCTTGGGCACATTGACAACACGCTCAAAGGCCAAATCATCCGTCTGAGAAATAATGAGCCGTAAGTAAGCATGGGCATCGCGTATTTCTTGGCGTTCGAAAAACCGCGGCCCCCCTATAACCCGGTAAGGCAAACCCAGCTGTATCAACCGTTCTTCAAAACTGCGCATTTGCCGTGAAGCGCGGACTAATATAGCGCAATCATTATAATCGCGCCCTTTACTTTTCCAGTTTTCAATCTCGCCGCAAATAATTCGCGCTTCTGCGGGCGCGTCCCAGACGCCCATGACTTGAACTTTCTCGCCGCCGTCTTGATCCGTCCAAAGCGTCTTCCCAAGCCGCGCGCGGTTCGCGGCAATTAAGCCAGAGGCCGCGCCCAAAATATGCGATGTCGAGCGGTAATTTTGCTCTAGCTTAACGACAACCGCGCCCGGAAAATCTTTCTCAAAGCGCAAAATATTATCAACCTCTGCGCCGCGCCAGCCATAAATAGATTGGTCGTCATCTCCTACAACGCAAATATTTCCAGTTCCCTGCGCAATCAGGCGTAACCATAAATATTGGGCGACATTCGTATCCTGATACTCGTCCACTAAAAGGTAACGAAACTTCGCGTGATATCGTTTCAATATCTCAGGATTATTTTGAAACAGCGTTAAATTATGCAAGAGCAAATCACCAAAATCACAGGCATTTAGAACCTTAAGCCGGTTTTGATATAGCGTGTATAAATGCTTGCCCTTGCCTTCTGCGAATTTATAGCCTTCTTTCGCAGGCAGCTTTTCGGGCGTTAATCCTTTGTTCTTCCAGCTATCAATAAGGGCGGCCAAAAACCGCGCCGTCCAGCGTTTTTCATCAATATTTTCAGCTTTAATAATTTGCTTTAAAAGCCGAATTTGGTCATCAGTATCAAGGATCGTAAAGCTGGATTTAAGCCCGACCATCTCCGCATGAATACGCAGAATTTTCGCCGCAATCGAGTGAAAGGTGCCGAGCCACGGCAGACCTTCAACGGCATCCCCAATCAGGCCGCCAACACGGTGGCGCATTTCGCGGGCGGCTTTATTGGTAAATGTTACCGATAAAATCTGCGACGGATAGGCCAGTCCATTTGATAAAATATGAGCCAAGCGGCAGGTCAGCACGCGGGTCTTGCCCGTCCCTGCTCCTGCTAGGACCAAGACAGGCCCGTCAGTCGTCAGCACCGCTTTTTCTTGCTCTGCATTCAACCCGTCCAAATAAGCCGCATTTGTCGCCAAACTGGACCTTGAGTGCGCATGAGGCGAGGCTTGGGCTGAAATTGAGCCTGCCCCCATTCCGGTACGCGATGGCGGCGGCGGGGCCGGTATGAAAGAATCAGCTTTAGACATCCCTTTATCTTAGTTATTTCTCACGCCTTGGCTATGGGGTGTTCTATGTTTGTTGCAGCCAAGACTTGGGCATTTCCATGCCTCCTTTCTGATTACATCTTATCGTCTGCAACAGGGTTAAACGCCGCAGGACGGCCCGCTTCATCAACCGCAACAAAAACAAGCCGTTCGATTGTAATAATAACCTGCTTGCTATCTTTCACCCGAACTTCGCAGCGTAATGTGAGGGATGTTCGCCCGACAGAAACCGTTTCAACACCAATTTCAATGATGTCACCTTGATAAGCCGGCGCGACAAAATTCATCTCACTAATATATTTTGTAACAATGCCGTGGGTTTGCATTTGGCAAACGGCATAAACTGCACATTCTTCGTCAATCCAAGACATTAACCGCCCGCCAAACAGCGTATTTCGGCCGTTTAGGTCTTCGGGTTTTATGAGCTTGCGAGTTCGGTAAATCATAAATGTCTCCATAATTAATTTCGGAGTAACCGAGCGGATCAAATTTAAAACCCATTCACGTCGGAAAACGACAGGTAAAAATATAGTGCCTTGTTATTGTGCGCTATTGGCCATGTTTGGTTTTTAAATGATCCCGCAAATCAGCATCCTCAATCATCAAACGCACCGCCCACACCCGTATAAAAGCCGCAAGACCGCGCCCATATTTCACAGAAACACGCTCATCATCCAGCCGCTTTATCAAGGCCGATACAGAGATATCATCACGCCGCGAGATATAATCAATCACAGCCCAATATTCGGCCTCAAGCGCAAGAGACGTGGCATGACCATAAATAGATAAAGAGCGCTTAATCAGGCTCATTCGATGTGTCTTTACCGCTAATTTTATGGCCGTCGAGCTTGGCTTGGAGCCGCTCCGCCATAGCTCTGCGCTTCTCTTTGGCCGATAGTTTTTGCCCAAACATCGCGCGGTTTTCAGCGGCCTTTTTATCCTTCGCTTGACGCGCGAGCGACTTTTTCGCCTTGCCAAATTTTATGACATTACCGCCGCCGCCAGCGCCGCGTTTGGCGCTATTTGGATTTATATTATCGCCCATATCCTACCTCGGTTTTATCATGAGTTTCGGCTTCACGACCTTATCAAACTCAGCCTCTGTCGCAAAGCCGAGGCGGACGGCCTCCTCGCGCAGGGTCGTGCCATTTTTATGGGCCGTCTTGGCCACTTTCGTAGCATTATCATAGCCAATCGTCGGAGCGAGCGCCGTGACAAGCATAAGCGAGCGGCCTAGCAATTCATCAATCCGGTCTTCATTGGCGGTAATGCCGGTCACACATTTATCGGTGAAGGCGCGGGCGCTATCGGCTAAAATTTGGATGGATTGCAGCATATTATAGGCCATGACCGGCTTATAAACATTCAGCTCAAAATGGCCTTGGCTGCCCGCCATGCTGATGGTGGTGTTATTACCCATGACCTGCGTGCAGACCATGGTGAGGGCTTCGCACTGCGTCGGGTTGACTTTACCGGGCATGATCGAGGATCCCGGCTCATTTGCGGGCAATGATAATTCCCCTAATCCAGAGCGCGGGCCAGAGCCTAAAAAGCGAATGTCATTGGCGATTTTAAACAGGCTCATTGCCGCCGTGTTAATCGCACCATGCGCAGAGACAAAGGCATCATGCGCCGCCAAGGCTTCGAATTTATTTGGCGCTGTTTTAAACGGCAGTTTCGTGAAATCGGCAACATGCGCCGCAAAGCCTTTGGCAAAGCCCGGTTTTGCATTCAGCCCCGTGCCAACGGCCGTGCCGCCCTGCGCGAGCGGGTATAGCTCTTTCAACCCCAGCTCAACGCGTTTAATGCCCAGTTCAACCTGTTTCGCATAACCAGAAAATTCTTGCCCCAATGTCACAGGGGTCGCGTCTTGGGTATGGGTGCGGCCAATTTTGATAATATCTTTAAAAGCTTTGGCTTTCGCCGCCAAAGCTGCATGTAAATGACGCAAGGCCGGTAGCAAGTGATGCTGAATTTGCTCTGCGGCAGAAATATGCATGGCCGTTGGAAAGGTGTCGTTCGAGCTCTGGCTCCGGTTCACATGATCGTTCGGATGCACAGGGTCTTTAGAGCCAATTTCACCGCCCAGAATCTCGATAGCAAGATTTGAAATCACTTCATTCGCGTTCATATTGGACTGCGTGCCCGAGCCTGTCTGCCAGACCGATAGCGGGAAGTTATCATCCATTTTACCGCCGGCCACAGCTTTGGCAGCTTTAACAATCGCGCGCCCCCGTTTCTTATCGAGGTTATCCAAATCCATATTTGCTTTCGCGGCCGACATTTTAATAATGCCCAGCGCACGAATAAGAGCCGGCGGCATGGTTTCAATCCCGATTGGAAAATTAATCAGGCTTCGCGCCGTTTGCGCGCCGTAATATTTGTCAGACGGTACTTTAAGGGGGCCAAAGCTATCGGTCTCTATGCGAAAATCAGTCATGGAAATCATCCGGTTTAATTAAATCTCTGCTTTGAATAGCGCGCAGCAGAAATATCGCAATGCCGAATGTAAGCTATCAGGTCAAAATTGAGTGAAGCGGCAGGCGCTTGCGGGCTTATCGGCTCAGCTTTGCGCGGCTGACCCAATCAACGTCAACCACTCATCTTCAGTCAATGTCTTAACCCCAAGCTCCGCCGCCTTTTTAAGCTTTGAGCCCGCGCCCGGCCCCGCGATAAGAATATCTGTTTTCTTAGAAACACTCCCCGAAACTTTTGCGCCGAGCGTTTGTGCGCGGGCTTTGGCTTCGTCGCGTGACATGCGCTCTAATTTGCCTGTGAACACAACGGTTTTTCCAGCAACAGGACTATCAAGGCTCGGCGCTTCGGCGGGAATTAAGGTGATTTGCTGCAAGAGGCGATCAATAACTTCTCGGTTTGTCTCGGCTGAGAAAAACTGCCGCAGCGCTTGAACTTGCCCCGGCCCAACGCCGTCAATACTCATAAGCTCAGCATAGCTTTCTGTGCCAATATCCGCGCGAATGATCGCGTCATAAAACGCCTCCCACGTCAGGTAATGTCCTGCAATAAGTTTTGCATTGCCCTGCCCGATATGGCGAATACCGAGCGCATAGAGCGCGCGGTCAAAATCAATATTGCGGCGCGCATTAATCGCGGCTTTCAGGTTATCAGCCGAGGTTTCGCCAAAGCCGTCAAGAGCTGCGATCGCGTCAAAATTAAGGGTGAAAATATCCGCAGGCTCTTTCAGCCAACCTTTATTATAAAACAGCTCAATTTGCTTCTCGCCAAGGCCGTCAATGTCAAAGGCACGGCGGGAAACAAAATGTTTCAGCCCCTCAATAGCCTGCGCGGGGCAGGATAGACCATTGGTACAGCGGCGCACCACATCGACGCGGCCTGTCTTGTCATCAATATCGCGCACGGCCTCTGCGCCGCAAATTGGGCAGCTTAAAGGCAGGGTAAAATCATCGCCCCGCCCCGCCGTGTCGTCTATCACCCGCAGGACTTGGGGGATAACATCACCCGCGCGCTGTATTTCAACGCGGTCGCCTTCGCGCAGTTTCAAGCGGTTGATTTCATCTTCATTATGCAAGGTCGCATTGGAGACTAAAACCCCGCCAACATTAACAGGCGTGAGCCGCGCCACAGGGGTCAGCGCGCCTGTGCGCCCAAGCTGCACTTCTATTTTTTCAACCGTCGTGATCGCTTTTTCGGCGGGAAATTTATGCGCAATCGCCCAGCGCGGCGCGCGGGAGACAAAACCTAACCGTGTTTGTAGTGCTAAATCATCGACCTTGTAAACAACGCCGTCAATGTCATAGCCTAGCGCGGGGCGGCGCTCTAATATCGACTTATAATGCGCGATCATTTCGCTCGGGCCCGCACAAAGCTTCATATCGGGATTAATCTGAAACCCCCAAGAGGCGAGGTTTTTAACCGCTGCATATTGCGTGGCCGCCAGCGGCGCGCTCACCTCTCCCCATGCATAAGCGAAAAAACGTAAAGGCCGCTGCGCGGTGACAGAGGCGTCAATTTGCCGTAGCGAGCCTGCGGCGGCATTACGCGGGTTTTTATAGGCCGCTTTGCCGGCTTTTTCTTGCGCAGCGTTCATGGCGGCAAAATCATCTACCGCGATATAAACCTCACCGCGCACCTCTAGGACATCGGGCCAGCCTTCGCCGCTCAGCCGCCTCGGCACATCATTCAGCGTTCGCATATTCGCCGTAATATCTTCGCCGGTCTGGCCATCGCCGCGCGTGGCCCCGCTAACGAGGTCCCCGCCTACATAGCGCAGAGACGCGGAAAGACCGTCAATTTTTGGCTCAGCCGTAAAGCTCACAGCCGCCTCATCCGCAAGATTGAGAAAGCGTTTAATCCGCGCTGTAAATTCGGCCACATCCTCATCAGAAAACGCATTATCAAGCGAAAGCATCGGCACATTATGTTTGATTTTGCCAAATTTTGAGGAGGTTTTTGCGCCCACAGTTTGGGTCGGACTATCTTTTAAAATTAAATGCGGAAAAGCCGTTTCAAGCTCTATTAAGCGCAAGCGCAGCTTATCATAGGCCGCGTCATCCAATACAGGATTATCGTCATTATAATATTGCGAATCGGCAATGCGAATTTCCATTGAAAGCGATTTAATTTCACGCGCCGCAACATCATCAGATAAGGAATTTACGGACATGATTAGGCCGCCTGTATAAGCTTACGCGCAGCCGCTCGGGCTTCATCTGTAATAATTTCACCCGCGAGCATCCGCGCAATTTCTTCTTCGCGGGCCGCATCTTCAACTTCGCTGACATGGGTTGTCGTCATCGCGTCGCCGCTATGTTTTTCAATCTGGTATTGCTGCGCGGCTTTGGCAGCGACTTGCGGACTATGGGTGACAACAAAAACTTGACCATTTTGCGACAGCCCCGCGAGGCGGCGACCAATCGCATCCGCTACCGCGCCGCCGACGCCTTGATCGACTTCATCAAACACCATGACAGGCGCGCTATCACCGGCCAAAGCAACTTTAATCGCGAGGGCAAAACGAGACATCTCACCGCCTGATGCGACTTTATCCAAATGCCCCATAGCGGAACCAGGATTTGTCGCAACGACAAAGCGGACTTTATCACGCCCGCTCGCGCTATCTGTTCCCGGCTCAATCTGGGTCATAAATTGCGCGCGGTCCATCTTAAGCGCAGGCAGTTCGGAGAGAACTTGCTCATCAAGCCGCTGCGCCGCCGCTTTGCGCGACGCCGTCAGTTTATCGGCAGCAATATGATAAGTCTGTTCAGATTGCGCCGCTGCCTTTCGCGCCGCGTCGATATTTGCGGATATATTCTCAGCCTGTTCCAATTCATGCGCCAATTTTAAGCGGTAGCTTGGGAGCGCGCCAACTGTAATGCCAAATTTACGCGCCGCGCCGCGAAGATCAAACAATCGGCGCTCTATGCGGTCAAGCTCTCCGGGCTGTATGTGGAACGCCCCCGCAGCAACATCAACGGCGTGGCGTGCTTCTTGGAACTCTAATAAAGCACGGTCGATCGCGCCGCTCGCATCTTTGACAGCGTTTGACGCCGCATTATCTGCGCTTCCAAGCTTTTCCGACAGCCGTTCAAGGCTAGATAAAATCGTACCAAGCTGCCCTTCAACGGGGCCAGCTTCGGATAGCGCCGATTGCGCTTGTGAAAGTTCTGTCACAGCGCCTTCTGCAGCTTGTAAAAATTGGCGTGTTTCGGCCAGAGCGGAGTCTTCATCGGGTTTCGGATCAAGGCGGCTAAGCTCAGATATCGCATGTTCAAGAAAAGCCCGATCATCCGCCGCTTGGCTTTCTTTCGCCTCAAGCGCGTCAAGCCGGCTAGCAGCGCCGCGCCAATCGGCATAGCTCTCTCCGGCGGCGCGCAATAAAGCGGCATGGCCCGCAAAAACATCTAGCAGAGCCATATGGGTCGACGGATCTAATAGGCCGCGCCCATCATTTTGACCATGGACTTCTATAAGCTGCATACCCACTTTGGATAAGAGTTTGACCGTCACAGGCACATCACAAATATAAGCTTTGCTGCGGCCATCTGCGCGCACTTCGCGGCGCAGCGTTATATCTTCGCCCGCTTCGGTCTCAATTCCGGCCTCTTTAAGGTCAGCAAAGACGGCATGGTCTGGCGATAGGTAGAAACTCGCGGTGCTTTGCGCTTTATCCGCGCCCTTGCGCACGAGCCCTTTATCAGAGCGCGCACCGGCGGCCATAGTTAGCGCATCAAGTAAAATAGACTTACCCGCGCCTGTCTCGCCGGTCAGCGCAATCAAACCAGCCTCAAAGCTCAGGTCAAGCGCCTCAATTAAAACGACATTACGTATAGAGAGTGATGTGAGCATAACAAATCTGAGGTTACGCTTTTGCTGTCATTAGAACAAGCGTTCGCGTAAACGGCGCCAATATCCGGGCGGTTTCGGCGCAACAACTTCTTCTTGGAGGTTTACCCCAAGATCATCAAGCAGATCATAGCTATCTTCATACCACTCCCCATTTGGATAATTATAGCCTAAAACTGATCCCACTTTTTTCGCTTCGCCGACAATACCAAGAGCGACATAGCTTTCGACAAGGCGGTGCATAGCTTCTTCAACATGGGAGGTTGTTTCGTAATCTCGGACAACAGATTTAAACCGGCCAATCGCGGCAAGCTGCTGGTTTTGCTTTTGATAAAATCGGCCAACTGACATCTCTTTGCCCGCTAAGTGGTCACGGGTGAGTTCTAGCTTTAAGCGCGCATCGCGGGCGTAATCACTTTCGGGATACCGGCGCACGACTTGCTGCAAGGCCGCTTCGGCATTAACTGTCGTAGCTTGGTCGCGGCCAACATCGAAAATTTGGTCGTAATAATTGATCGCAATAAGATAATAGGCGTAAGGCGTGCTGTCGCTGCCTGGATGTAGACTGATAAACCGCTGGGCTGTGACGATGGATTCTTCATATTTCGCATCGCGGTAATCAACATAAGATGACATTAATAGCGCGCGGCGCGCCCATTTTGAAAAAGGGTGCTGGCGTTCAACTTCTTGAAACAAAAGCTTCGAGGTTTCCCAATCCTGCCGATCAACACGCGCAAAGGCTTGATTATAAATCAATTCTGCGGGACGCTCGATATAGGCCAGTTCTTCCTTCTTCTTACCAAGTCCAAGGCTAGAACACGCCGTCAATAGCAGAGCCAAAGACCCCACCATTGCGAGTTTCAAAAATTTACGGCTTGCAGTCATAAGGCTATCCAGCAGTGATTCAAAAACATATCAGCGTGTCTTAGACTAAGAATCGCGAAGGTAAAAGTGAGAATAGTGTTAGACTCGGCTCAAATGCACAGAGCGGCCCTTTAAAACGGCCTTTAGGCGCTAATTCGTCCATCATCCAAGAATATTTCTTGGTTTTGGGCAACCGATGTAAATTGCCATGCCGTCTTATCAGCCATTAGGGCCGTTAATAAGTCATGATTCAGGCCATGGCCGCCTTTATATGTCGTAACTTTCCCTAAAATTGGGCCGGCCATATATAAATCGCCCATGAGGTCGAGGGCTTTATGACGAACAAACTCATCGGCAAAGCGCAAGCCCCCCGGATTTAAGACTTTACCACCATCAACGACAACTGCATTATCCAGCGAGCCGCCTTTGGATAAGCCTGCCGCCTGTAGAGCCGCGATTTCATGTTTGCGGGCAAAGGTTCGCGCCGAGGCAACGCCTTCACGGAAAGCCCGCACATCCGGCTCGATCACCAAAGATTGGCGGCCAATGGCGGCGTCATCAAAGTCAATCGTGACATCAAGGATTAAACGATCCGCAGGTTCAATAACGCCGCGGCTTTCCCCGCGCGATAGCTCAATTTTCTTTAGGACCTGAATATAGCGGCGCGGCGCATTTTGTTTTTTTAGCCCTACTTTTTCAATCAAATCTAAAAACGGGCCGCTACTGCCGTCCAAGGCCGGAAGCTCTAAACCATCGACATCAATATAAAGATTATCAATCCCAACTGCCGCTAAGGCCGCTAAAAGATGCTCAACCGTGGAAACACACACATTATGGCCGTTACAAATTGTTGAACAATTCGTGACGCCTGTGACGCTATCAGGGCGAAGATATATTTTATTATCGCGGTCTTTAATATCGGTTCGCACGAAACATAGCCCCGTATTAATGGGCGCGGGCCGCAGGGCAATACGGGTATGGTTGCCGCCGTGCAATTCAACCCCCGCAAAAACGGCGACGGATCGCAAAGTTGATTGTCGTTGAACTAAAATCATATGCTACATATGCGGCAATAAAAAACACGGCTCAAGTCGAGCCGTGTTACGAATTGTTTCTTTTGCCCCCTTTTAACAGTCATCTTACATTAAATAGCAGTAACTAGCCGTAAGATGGGGCAATATAAAGCTTTCCGGCCCTTAAGATTTCGCTTTTAGCAAAAATGCGGGAATCTCTAATTCATCATCCAGATCGGCACCAAAGAGGTCGCCTGTATTTTGCGGCTTGGCTTGGACTTGATAATCCCGAGCAATCGGCAGAGATTTTTTATTCCGAAAGAAATCACGAAAGGGACGCTTAATTACGCGCTGCGGCTCTGAGGTTTGAAGCTGAGTTTGCGGTGTCGGCGCAGGCTGAACGGGACTAGGCTGCGGCATAGGCGCAGGCGCAACAGGCCGAGCAGCAACAGGCGCAGCATATTCACGCTCAGCAATCGGAGCCGCTAAGGGTTGCGGCGCTGGCTTTATAGACGTCTCTCTAGAAGGCTCTCTGGAGGTTTCTCTCGAGGCTTCTCTGGCTGGCTCGCCCGCATCTCCTGCAGACTCATATGAAGAACTTGGCATTGGCGGCGGCGCAATATCAGAGCCGGCTGCCAGAGGCGGCAACTCATCGCTAAGATCACGGCTTGAGTATTTGGCGGCAAGCGGAGCCGCTGCGGCAGGTGCAGCCGTTGTCATCGGCGGCGTAAACTGATCGGCAGCCGGCGCGCGGCGCGCCGTATAATCACTCTGCGGACGGACCGGAGCTTGCTGCTCACTCGCTTCAACGCCTGTTGCCACAACAGATACGCGGATAATGCCGTCAAGATCATTATCAAGGGCAGAGCCGACAATAATATTCGCATCTTCATCCACTTGAGAGCGAATTAATGTGGCCGCTTCATGAACTTCAAAGAGGGTTAGATCTTCTCCGCCTGTAATATTGATTAAAACGCCTTTAGCGCCTTTCAAAGAGACATCATCAAGGAGCGGATTAGAGATCGCGCTTTCAGCCGCTTCAACCGCACGGTTCTCGCCAGTGGCTTCGCCTGTCCCCATCATCGCCTTGCCCATTTCGTCCATCACCGTGCGGACGTCATTAAAGTCAAGATTGATAAGGCCGGGCACAACCATGAGATCGGTCACGCCTTTAACGCCAGAATGTAGCACTTGGTCAGCCAAGGCAAACGCGCTCGACATCGTTGTTTGGTTCGTCGCAACGCGGAATAAGTTCTGGTTTGGAATTGTAATGAGCGTATCGACAGAATTATAAAGTTTTTCAACGCCTTCATTGGCGAGCTTCATGCGCTTGGAGCCTTCAAACTCAAAAGGCTTTGTGACAATCGCAACTGTCAAAATGCCTTTTTCGCGCGCCGCCTGCGCAATCACGGGAGCCGCGCCAGTGCCTGTACCGCCGCCCATACCGGCCGCAACAAATAACATATGCGCGCCGTCTAAATGTTCCATAATCTCAGGCAGGCTTTCTTCAGCAGAACCTTCGCCAATTTCTGGACGCATCCCAGCGCCAAGCCCTTGGGTAATGCCCGTTCCCATGCGCACACGTTTTTGCGCGCTAGACATTTCAAGCGCCTGCGCATCTGTGTTGGCGACAATAAATTCGACGCCATCAAGGCCAGAAGCAATCATGTTATTGACCGCGTTACCGCCCGCGCCGCCAACGCCAATCACGACGATACGCGGTTTTAGTTCTACAGTTTTAGGTATTGAAATGTTTAAGCTCATAGTTCTGACTCAACGGCTGGCGTTAATATTATGCTTAACACTTT
>CAZEOD010000007.1:0-24190 GCA_964513675.1 uncultured Caulobacterales bacterium
GATAAATAAACTGGATTAAACGGATTGCCCGCTAGCCGCAAAATATGCGCCAAAAACGCGCCTGTCGGTGTTTCCTCCAAAGGTTCACCCGCAGAGGAATCAAGCCGCACACCCCAGCGCCTTAGCCGCGATTTCACCCGCCGCGCCAAAGCGGGGTCCGGCGTCACAAGCGTTGCCGTTTTATCAGGGTCCTCCAGCGCCTCGCGCATAATCACAGCAATGGCGAGGGCTTCTTCCTCGTCATCATTGGCTTCGATTAGCGCGAAATTCTCGCGGGCTAAATCAAACGCATCGCCGGTTTTAAAATCATCCCGAATGGCCTTGATACGGCCTAGCCATTCCTCTGTTGCCTCCACGGGTACAAGGCTCTCAGAAATGACGGCCCGCCGCGCCCGCAGCCCTGTGCTATTTAATTGCGCGTCCATTTCAAGGCGCAAATCTGCCGCGTCGATAAAATTGGCAACACTATCAAAATCTAAGTCTAAGACTTGCAATAAGCGTTTCATAGAAAATTGCGGATGATCTTCGCTGACTTTCTCCCACGCGCTTGGACGCATATTAACCGCAAGCCCCGGCAAGACGATCATGCCTTTGGGCAGGTTCATCACGCAGCGCATCAGCCGCGCCGTGGCGGGTAATGTCCCCGTCGAGCCAGCAATAATCACCGGATGATCCGGCGGCTGCTCTGTCCATTGCGCGGTCAGCGCATCAAGCAAAGCCACCCGCCGTGCCATGGGGTCAAGCCGCTTCATCTGCGAGAGGTGAGCCGGCCAAAAGCCTTGAATGATTTTATAAAACTCCGCCGCCGTTTGGAAATGTGCCGCGGCTTTATTGGAGATATCATCAAGGCCCGAGAGGTCAATCTCACCGCGCCCTTCCATGGCGACATCATCAATAATGCGCAAAAGCGGGTCTGTTAAAGTCAGCGCGATAGCCGGAGATAATGTCTCGCCGGACACAGCTTCATAATAGCGCCGCACCAAACGTGATAATTCAAACCGCCGCTCTAATCCTGAAATGGCGGGCCAGACACGGCTCGCGAGATCACCCGGCTCGAAGGGCGGCTCATCGGGGTCAATATCCGCTAAAGGGCGCATCGGCGGGAGTATCCGCGCGGCTGCGCCGCCCGCTTGCGCGCGCAGCGTAAAGGCGTCTGATAAATCCCGTACGGCGCGGCGAGTGGGCAAAAGTATCAGCCCGTTTTGCAAATCTTTCCCGAAAATATTATCAAGGCCAGATGCCAAAGCGGGCAGGAAATCAAGGCCGCTTGGCATGTTTAAAACAGCCGGAATGTCTTTATCATGGCCCATATTCAGCTAAGCGCCGCTATGGCCGCGCGCTTGCGCGGCGCGCATAACGGCCTGCGCAAAATCGCGGGCGCGCGGATCACCGACATGCATCCAATAGCCCGCCATGACATGGCCAAAGGCGCGGCCCCTTGGCAGGGTTTGATCCCATATTTTTTTGCGCGAGAATTTTTCTTCTAAAAATCCGCTTGCCAGCTCGGGTTTAAAAATTTGGACGCCGCAATAAACATGGCTCGCGCTTGCGCCGGAGCGGTAAGCAATTTGCCCCGCTGCGTTGAGGTCGAAATCCCCTGCGCTCTCAAGGCCTAGCACGGTGCCGCTCGGGGTTAGCATCAACAGCTCATCCATTTTATCGGGCTGCCATGCGGCCATGAGCGCGGCCAGAACAGGCGCAAATTCTATCCATATCGCATCAATATTACAGATTAATATGGGCGCGTCCCCCAAGAGCGGAAGCGCCTTAACAACCCCGCCCCCTGTTTCCAAAAGCGCTGCGCGTTCATCCGATATAATAATATCCAGCTTTGAAGTGCGGGCCTTCAAATAGGCTTCGAGATTATCGGCATGGGCATGAACATTTACAACCGCCCGTTTTATTCCCACCGTTTCAAGGCGGCGCAGCATATGTTCAATAAGCGGCAGTCCCGCCACATCAACCATGGCTTTGGAGCGCTCATCCGTCAAAGGCCGCATGCGCGTGCCATGCCCAGCGGCCATGACCATGGCTGTTGTTATAGCGCTCATGACAAGGCCTCAGGCGGTAGATGACGCGACAGCCATTGTTGCAGCGCCCCGCAGGCCGGATGGCGAAGATAAGCCGCCAAATGACGTTTAAGGCGCGGATGTAGCGCGCGATATTGCGGCTTGCCGTAAAGCTTGTCCGAGCGAACAGGAAAGCCGAGGTTTTTTAGTTTTCGCTGCGCTCCGATCACGGCATAGGCGGAGCGGAAGGCCGCATCATCCACAAGACCAGCCTTATCGCAAAAACGGCTGACAAGGCGATCTGCAAGATCGCGGTTAACATCGCGGCGCGCATCCTCTAGCAGCGAGTTAAGATCATAAGCGGGGTGGGTTATCACCGCATCTTGGAAATCAATTAAACCGACGCGGGCCGCCGCTTTGCGGTCAGGGCACCAGAATAAATTCTCGGCATGGAAATCTCGCAAGGCAAGTCCGGGGGCATGGGCGGATAAAACCCCTGTCATCTCGCGCCACACGCTCTCCCACTCTGATAGAGCGGCGGGGGTCAACACCGCGCCAACATCGGGTACAAACCAGTCTGTAAAAAGCGTCAACTCAGCGAGTTGTGCCTCTATGTCAAAGACAGGAACCGTCCAATCGCCATGACGAGATTCCAGCGTTTCAGCGAAACTACTGCGGTAAATCGCGGCCAAAACATCGACGGCTCCCTCATAAAGCATGGCTTCATCCGCCGGAGCGCGCTCCATATGGCGGGCATAGACATTACGGCCGGCATTATCCTGTGACAAATCTTCGAGCAGCAGGAAGCCATAATCTGTATCCGCAGCCATAATTTTGGGCGCCGAAAAGCCGCGCCGATAAAGCGCGGTGCCAATCGCAGCAAAGCTCTTCATATCGGTTCCGGCTAATTTCGCCCGCCGCATATAAGCTGTCGCCGCAGCCGATGGTTCATCCGCAGGGTCATAATCCATCAAAATTGCGCGCTGGCTATCTTGCTGGAGGCGGAAATATCGCCGCGCAGACGCATCGCCGGGAATCGGTAATATGTCGGCTTTGGCCCAATCTGTTCCTGCCAAAAATCCCTGCCGTAGCTCGCCGCGTATGCTCATAGATTCACCCCTTTCAACCGCGCACCCCATTGCGGCGGGCCGGAGAGTGTAACCTCGCGCCCCTCGCCTTTAAAGGCAATATCAACGCTCAGCGCATCGACGCTAAGGTGACGGCCCATTTTATCCGGCCATTCGATTAAGCTGACAATTTCGCTTTCCATGTCGATCACGCCAAGCTCCAAAACATCATCCGGCTTAGCGAGGCGGTATAAATCGCAATGCCAAAGCTCATAAGCGGGTAGATCATATGTTTGCACAAGCGTATAGGTCGGAGACGGCACCTCTTCTGCGTGGCCAAAAGCCGATTGTATCAGCCCCCGCGCCAAAGTGGTCTTGCCTGCGCCCAAATCTCCGGTGAGCGCGAGAACATCACCCCTGCGCAAAAGTGACGCGAGTTTGGCTCCAAAGCCCAGCATATCGGCTTCATTGGCGGCTGTATATGTGATGAATCGCTGTGACATTAATTATTGATACGCGCTTGCAAAATAATTGCAAAGTCATACATAAGGCAGGACGACAGAAATCAGGAGCAATTATGCCTAAAATTCTTTTTATCGACCATAGCGGGGAATCTCGCGAGGTTGAAACTAAAGCGGGTGTTTCTATCATGGAAGCCGCCGTGCAAAATATGATCCCCGGTATTGACGCGGATTGCGGCGGGGCCTGCGCCTGTGCGACCTGCCATGTCTATGTCGATGCAGAATGGGCCGGCAAATTAAAAGCCAAAAATGATATGGAAGACAGCATGCTTGATTTTGCCGAGAATGTGCAAGAGACATCGCGCCTGTCTTGCCAGATTATCATGTCCAATGAGCTTGACGGTATAAAAGTTAGCACACCTGAAAGTCAGTAAAACGGCTTATAATTCACAGTAACATAACGGCCTTAACGGGCCGTTTTTTTTACAGATCAAGCTCGGGGCGGCTGTTTGAATGGGGCGCTGAGGGCGGGAGATAGCAGGTCACATGCGTGCCTTCGCCTTCATCAGAGACGAGATCGACCCAGCCGCCGTGAACTTCGATAAAGCGCTGCACCAGCGCAAGGCCTAGCCCCGCCCCGCCGCGCGTTGATTGGAAAGTTTCAAAGACTTTAGGCTGCCTTTCAGACGGGATGCCGACGCCGTCATCTTTCACCCATAGCTCAATACCGCCGCTCGCCGCTAGATTTGCGCCCAGCTCAATATGCCCCCCCGGTTTAGTAAAGCGCAGGGCATTGGTCAGAAGATTATAAACCACTTGCTTCAAGCGTTTCTCATCCGCGCGGATAACCCCAATATCTTCGGGGCAATTCAGGCCTAGCGTTTTCTTCGTATCATCCGCTTTCGTCGCGACATAATCGAGCGAATTCAAAAGCAGATCATAAATATCGACATCTCCAAGCTCCAAATCCAGCACATTGGCTTCAATCGCTGAAATATCGAGAATATCATTGATGATTTTCCCAAGGTCTTCGGAGGCCGATTGGATCGCGAAAATAAATTCGCTTTGCTTATCCGATAACTCCCCCGCCCCGCCATTTTGTAAGAAGTCAGCATAGCCCGTAATCGTCGTCAGCGGCGTTCGCAACTGATAGCTCACATGGCCAACAAAATCGGATTTAATCGCATCAGCCGCTTCGAGCGCCGCCGCCCGCTCAATCAGCGCCGCCTCTGTTTTACGTTCTTGCGTGACATCATCCCACGCCATCAAAGTGGCCCCATCGGGCAAAGGTTTTGACAACCATGAAATCATTTTATCATCAGAGCGGCGAATTTCGCCTTCAACTTGCTGACGGATTTGCGGATCCGGGTCTGTCGCGCGGCCTTTTAAGTCACGCCAGAACATTTTGTCATGATAGAGCGGCATGACATCAGTGATAATATCATCAAAGCGCGGTTCGCCTTCAAGCTTTTCAGGTGCCAGCCCCCAGAGCTTGGCAAAGGCCGAGTTATAAATTTTAAGCCGCCCATCTGTGCCAAAAACCGAAATGCCCTCATTGAGTTTATCAAGCGTCGCGGATTGAACATTTAGCAAGGTATTATACTGACGTTGCAAGCGCATTTTATCGGTAATATCACTAAATAACAGGCTGATAGACCCACTGGCGTCGCGCATCCGCATGAGCCGCAAAACCTTTCCATCCGGCAAATCCCAGCGTTCTTCGACCATTTCTTTGGGCCAGTTTGTATAAAGCGCTAATTCTTTGGCTTTCCACTCCGCATAGTCTTTTTGCTCGGGCAGCTTTCTTGCCCCGCGCATGTGATCGAGCCACTGACTATGGGTGAGATCAGAACGAATTGAGTTCGGCGGCAATCCAAAAATTGTTTCAACCGCACGATTGCGAAAGGTCATTTTCTGGGCGGATGAAAAAATGATAATCGCTTCATCCATATTATTTAACAGCTCATCATGGGCCCTGACATGATGCGCCAATGTTTCTTTATAGCTCTCGGCCTCAGTCGCATCGAGGGCAAAGCCGACCGCTCCGCCGGGGACGGGCAGCGTAACAATACGGGCGGCACGGCGACGGCCATGGATGATAATATGCGCCGTTGTTTCATGCTTGGCTTGCTCTTTAAGGGTCGTCTGAACTTGCTCCGTTATTTTATCATGTAAATGAAGCTGGTTTTGAATGACATCATTGGCCCGTTCGGCGCTGACCGCTTTGACATAAGCTGGATTAACCCAGACCATGCGGCCTTGGGCGTGGCAACGCCAGACTGGAAAAGGCGCTCGGTTTAATATCTCAATAAAAGCAATCAGGTCTTGCTCTTCGTGAACATCCAACCTGTCTATACGGCTAATAGCATGTTCTTCGCTTGGCCCGCGTACCGAATTATCGTCAACCCATAAAATCGCCTGCCCTTGGGCAATCCGGCCTTCAATATCGGCTTTATGACCTTGCGGCATCTCAAGACAGGCGGAAAAACTCGCCCCTTTTTCGAGCAATCCCATAATCGCACTGCGTAGACCCGCTTGTTTATCGGGTGACATGTGAACCTTATTCAGTTCACATAGCCCCGATAATAAACCATCGGCAAATTTAGCCCCTTGGGTCAAGTTAAGCGAGGATTGCAAGGCCGCCAATGTCGCCGGAGAGCCCATCAGGCGCGGCGTCTGCCAGACACCCTCTCTGACTTTCGGCGTTTGGGTCCAGACAATCGCAATTCCGGGATAAGATGATAAAACGGCTTCCAAGTGACCGGCACGAAACTCGCTCTGGCTATGACGTTTTTTAATGCGCTCAAAAGCAGGACGATCAGACAGCCAGCTTTTGATAAGAAAAAACAGGCATAGCGCTGCGATTAATAATGCAAAAACGACAGTTAAAGTCGGTGATATAATCCCAATTGGCCGCATCGAAGCGTCATATCCTCGCTTTATTATCCGAATCACGGCGTGATTCTAAAGCTTAGATTCGCCTATAAGCCAAAGCTTGGCAAGCCTGTTTAAGCCTAACGCATCATGGTTAAATTAAAGCCGATTAAGCGGCTAAATTTTCAATCGCCTGCACAATAGAATTAGTGACTTTATCAATTTGGCCATAGTCATCGCCTTCGGCCATAACGCGGATAAGCGGCTCTGTGCCGGAAGGGCGAACCAAGATACGGCCAGAATTACCAAGATCAGACTTAGCGTCGCTTATCGCTGTGATAACATCAGCATGATCCATCGGCGAGTCGCCGTCAAAGCGAACATTTTTCAGCACTTGGGGTACCGCCTCAAAAACTTGCAAAACTTCACTCGCGGGGCGGCCAGAGCGGATAATCTCGGCCAGAACTTGAAGCGCCGCCATCGTGCCGTCGCCCGTTGGCGAATAATCCGTCATCAAAATATGACCTGATTGCTCCCCGCCGACATTATAACCATCGGCCCGCATCCGCGCAGCAACATGGCGGTCACCAACAGAGGTGCGAATTAAATCCATTTTATTATCTTGCAAATAGCGCTCAAGCCCAAGGTTTGACATAACGGTAGCAACAAGCCCCGGCTTACGTAAGCGGCCCGTCTCGGCCCAGCCCGTACAAATCAAGGCTAATAATTGGTCGCCGTCAATGACGCGCCCTTTTTCATCGCACATAATCAAGCGGTCAGCATCTCCATCAAGAGCAATGCCCATATCCGCGCCATGTTTCAAAACTGTGCTTGATAAATTATCCGTACAGGTCGAGCCGCAATTTGCATTAATATTCATACCATTGGGCTGCGTGCCAATCGTAATCACTTCATCTGCGCCCAATTCCCAAAATGTCGCCGGAGCCGTTTTATAGGCCGCGCCATTCGCGCAATCGACCACAATACGCAGGCCGTTCAAACGCATAGATTTCGGAAATGTCGATTTGACAATTTCAATATAGCGTGCCTGCACATCTTCAAGCCGTTTAACACGGCCCAGCCCCTCTGATGTCGCTAAGCCTTCTTTCCACTTACTATCCATATTATCTTCAATAATGGCTTGGACGTCATCATGCAGCTTACAGCCATCGGGGCCGAAAAACTTAATGCCATTATCATGATATTTATTATGTGAGGCTGTAATCATAACGCCGAGGTCAGCCCGCAAGGTTCGCGTCATGAGCGCTACACCGGGCGTTGGCAGCGGCCCAAAGACACTGACATCCATGCCCACAGAGGCAAAGCCTGCAACCAAAGCCGGCTCGATCATATAGCCAGAGAGCCGTGTATCTTTACCAATGACAACAGAGTGACGGCGCGTTCCGCCATTTCGAAAATGCTTACCCGCCGCCATACCCAGCCGCATCACCATATCAGGCGTCATTTTCCCTGAATTAGCGCGGCCACGAACGCCGTCCGTACCGAAATAAGATTTTTTAGCCATGGAAGGCCCCTCCCCATGTAAATGCACGCTGGTTGCACATCTTTAACCTCTAACGTCAAAATTGTGACAATCTGCCACATCATGATGTATTAAGTCCAAAATGTCATGCAGATTCAATGCCAAAACACATCTGATAAGCCTGAAAATACAGCTACAGCATTATAAAGGCGAATTAAAGCAGTCAAAAATTGATTTTTTTTGCGGCATTTTACAACCTTTACAAGAGCTAAATTACAGGTGAATGTCCCGTTTATCTATCTTCAAGCGGTCAACGATCTTCTTAACATCTTGCGACTGCGCCAAATCAACGATTAAAACCTTCCCATCCGAGACTGTAATAGCGAGGTTTTTGACCCCGACGGCACAAATAAGCGGCCCATCGCTTCGGATAAAGAGATTCTCGCAACCCTCTAAAATCACATCCCCGCTAAGCGACATATTTTCACTGTCACGGCTTATATCATGCAGCGCCTCATAAGAGCCAATATCGCTCCATCCAATATCTGCCGCAACTGTCGCCGCGTAGCGCGTTTTCTCCATCACCGCATAATCAATCGAGATAGACGGACAGGCCCCAAAAGACTCTGCATCAAGATAATGCAGGTAATCTGTTTGCCGCCTATCCTCAAATGCAGTGCGGGCACAAGATAAAACATCCGGCGCATGACGCGCCATATCGGCCAACATAACCTCTGGCGCATAGAGAAAAATCCCCGCATTCCAGTAAAACTTCCCGCTTTCAACATAGCCGGCGGCTGTCTCGGCATCAGGTTTTTCGCGAAAAGATGTTACCTTATAGCCCGCACCGCTTAACGCCTCACCGCGCTCGATATAACCATAACCTGTTTCGGCGCGCGTCGGCTGAATACCAAAGGTGACGATATGGCCCTGCTCGGCCGCGATGGCCGCCTGAGCAATGGCCTGATGAAAGGCCGTTTTATCCGCAATATGATGGTCGGCCGGTAAGAGCAAAACCAGCGCATCTTTATCAGCCTCTAGGGCTTGCAGCGCGCTAATCACGCCGCAAGAGGCTGTATTGCGCCCAACAGGCTCAGCAATAATAGCCGAAACCGCCTGATTGATCTCGGCCATTTGCTCTGAAATAAACTCCGCATGTGCGGCATTACAGATAAAAACAGGGTCAAGAAAGCCCTCGCCTTGTAAGCGCAGGACTGTATCTTGGATCATTGTGTTCTCGCCCATAAGCGGCAAAAGCTGCTTTGGTCTTTCGCGGCGCGATAAAGGCCATAGCCGGCTTCCGGAGCCGCCAGATAATATCACAGGTATAATTAGTCGTGTCGTCATCATTAATCCAGTTGTCTATTCTCCCGCAGATTAGCAGAGAGACTTTACGACTGCGTTAAGACAGATGGGACTGCGTTAAACTCACCTCACAGATATAAGCCTGAGTCCCCAAAACCTAAGCTAAAGACACAATGCCCAGCCGGTAACGTATTAGGACGCGGCAATTCACAAGTCCGCCCGATTTCGGCGGATCAAAGCGCCATGTTTCAAGCTGTCTTAACGTATGTTTTTCAAAAACATTGCGCGGGACAGACTTTTCGGCCTCGACATTTTCGACGCGCCCATTTGGGCTCACATCCAATTTAACAATAACCCAACCTTGGTTTCCGCGCCGTAGAGCTTTTTTAGGATAATCCGGCAGAGGAATATTCCGCGCTGCAAGCGTTTCACCGCCGAGGCAATCCTCAGGATTGGCATAGCCTTTCACCCACGGGTCAGGAGGGTATTGGCTGCGCGGGTTAAACGTCGGCGCTGATGATGCACAGGCCTGTAGAACAATAGCCGATAAATAAACGGCAATTAACCCCGCCGCTCTCATTCAGTCTCGCCAAAATTATTCTCAACCAAGCCTGTCAGCGCCTCAAGTGCCGCCTCGGCATCATCCTGCGGGCCAGTGACAGAAATTGAAATATCTTCGCCGACAGCAGAGCCAAGCATTAATAGCTCCATAACAGAATCGGCGATAACGGTTTCCGCCCCAACGCAATTATGCGAGGTGACTTTAACAACCGATGAAAAGCCTTCCGCGCATGTCACAAATTTGGCCGACGCCCGCGCATGTAGCCCGCGAATATTGGTCAGTGTCACGCGCACCTTAAGTGACACATTATCTTGCCCATCAACATCTTGCCCAATAACCGTATCACTCATGGCTAGACATCGCCGGCGAGGACTTCCGAGGCAATGGCAATATACCGCCGCCCAGCATCTTTGGCTGTTCGAGCCGCCTCGACAAGGCTCGATGTGCGCCGCGCTTCAGCCAGTTTGATGAGCATAGGCAAATTCACGCCCGCCACAACTTCGACTTGATCGCGGCTCAGCATAGAGATCGCAAGATTTGACGGCGTTCCGCCAAACATATCGGTTAACAAAATCGCGCCTTGGTCTTGAGAGACCTGTTTAAGCGCCGTGCGAATATCATCACGGCGGCGCTCCATATCATCATCAGGGCCAATACAAACCGTTTCAAGAAAAGCTTGTGGGCCGACAACATGTTCGGTCGCATTGCGCAATTCAATCGCCAATTTACCGTGGGTTACAATCACTAAACCGATCAAAATCTGTCCTCGATTTCAAATTTAAGAAAAGTACTTAATCAAGAAATCACGGTCTTGAAAAGAGCTTTATGCGGCTTTCGGCGGGTTATTTTCAGTTGAGCTATTATGTCCGTCACCGCGTGTCTTACGCGCGCGGCCAGAATTTACCTTTTCAACCGTTTGTAAAGGCAATTCCACGGAAAAACGCGCCCCGCCTGTTTCGCGGTTTTCTGCCCAAATCAAGCCTTTATGCGCGAGGACAATCTGGCGGCAAATCGCTAAACCCAAACCTGAATGTGTACCAAAAGCCGCGCCTTTCGGCCGTTCCGTATAAAACCGCTCAAAAACGGTCTCAAGATTATCGGGCGGAATACCGGGGCCTTCGTCACTAACATGAATACGAATCATATCGCCGATTTTTTCAAGCGACAGATCAATCGTGCCGTCTTCGGGGGAAAATGTTATCGCATTATCTATGAGGTTTCGCAGCACTTGCGCAAAAGACGCCTCATAGGCGCGGATATAAACAGGGTCGGGCAGATGGCTGTGGCGTATAGCAATTTTTTTCTCCGCTAACATTGGCGTATAAAGCTCCGACAAACCCCGAAGCATGACATTTAAATCCAGCGTTTGAACCTCCTCTTTGGCTAGCGCCGCATCAACACGGGAGGCCCGAGAGATGTCAGAAATCAAGCGGTTCATACGCTGCACATCATTTTGGATGATATCAATGAGCTTGCCGCGCTGCTCTTCTGTTTTTGCGGCCCGTAGCGTGTCACTTGCTGAGCGCAAAGAGGTCAAAGGGTTTTTAATTTCATGGGCGACATCTGCGGCAAAATTGGCGATGCCGTCAACGCGGTCATAAAGCCCCTGCGTCATCGCGCCGAGAACAACCGATAAATCGCCAATTTCATCTTTACGGTCTGATAAATCAGGAATTTCATTTCGTTTTCCAGAGGAGCGCGTCACCGTCTCTGCCGCGAGCGCCAATTGCCGAATCGGCATGACAATAAAGAGCGTCATGACTAATGATGATAAAATCGCCGCCATAATAGCGAGGCCAATAAAGGGCAGCAGCGCCTGACGTTCCTTAGAAATAACCTGCGCCATTTCATTTGTCTCAATCGTCAGGCTCCCCAGAATTTTTTGCACCCGCCGGATAGGCACGCTAACAGACGCAATCAGAACGTCCTCATCATCATAAGAGGTCTGGCGGATACGATTGCCCGACAAAGCTTTCGATATCTCTTGGCTGATATCGCGGCGATTGGCATTGCGCCGACGCTCTTGCCACGGCAAATCTTCTATCCAGTTATCAACGCGTTTAATAAAGGGCGTCTTAACGGCTAATCTATTGCCCTCGCTTGCGTTATTATCCGTCAGCGGGGCGAGTTCAGTGACCTCAATTTTATCATCCAGCCCTTGGCTATCAGCCACTAATTGGCGGTTAATATCATGGATTCTGATGCGCCAGCCCGAGGGTAAATCCACGCGCCTGACAATATTTCGCGTTTGGTCAATATCCAAAACCGCTTGCTGTCTATCGCCTGTCGCCTCTTCGCCGAGTATAGATGTAATGAGTTCGGCCTGAGAGGTCAGGTTTTCCATTTTGGCATCGAAATAACTACTGGCAAATTCATTCATCGCCAAAGAGCCTGTGACCAAAATAAACAAGCCAATCAGATTGGATATAATAATCATCCGCGATAGACGCGAAAATAGAACGGAGCGCCGAGGACGGCGGCCGCGATATTTCATCTCAAAACGGGATGGGAAAGACTTAGCTTTCTTTATATTTATATCCGACGCCATAAAGGGTCTCTATCCCATCAAAACTTTTATCAACTCGCCGGAATTTTTTGCGCAGCCGTTTTATATGGCTGTCAATCGTCCGGTCATCCACGTAAATTTGATCGTCATAAGCGGCGTCCATCAACTGGTCTCTGGATTTTACAAATCCGGGGCGGCGCGCCAAGGCTTCAATAATCAGAAATTCTGTTACTGTTAGGCGCACAGCCAGGCTATCCCATGTGCAGGCATGACGGTTGGGGTCCAAAACAAGACGCCCGCGCTTGATGATATTATCATCGCCCTCTTGCGGCGCTCCCGCGGGCTCGCTTCGCGGCGCCGCGCGGCGCAGCACGGCCTTAATCCGCTCGCCTAATAAGCGCTGGGAAAACGGCTTAGTAATATAATCATCCGCGCCCATATTAAGCCCGATAGCTTCGTCAATTTCATCATCCTTTGAGGTCAGGAAAATCACAGGCAGATTGGACGTCACGCGCAAATGGCGCAGAAGTTCGAGCCCGTCCATACGCGGCATTTTAACGTCAAAAACGGCAAGGTCTGGCGGTGAAGCTTTCAACGCCTCAAGCGCCGAATGGCCGTCATGAAAGACCGCCACCTCATAACCTTCTTCGGTTAAAAACATCGAAACCGATGTCAGAATATTTTCATCATCATCTACAAGATAAATCTTAGCCATATTATCTCCCCTTGCCATTTAACTGGACGTTAGCCTTTAACGCTGCAAGGCCACCCTTGCTGCCATGATTTTCTGTCTAAAGCTTTAATATGGCACAGTTTTGGCCATTTTTGCCTTAATTTCGTCTTATCGCCGCTGACATCACCGCAAATCAGCGTGTTTTCCGACTTGCAGGGCAAGGCAAGCCTGCCTAAATAGAGGCTCTAACGGAGACTTGTTTCATGACGATTGCTCAATCGCTTATCGTATTTTTTATTATACCGGCTTTGAAGATTTTTATGTGGCTGATTATTGCCCGTATTATCATAAGCTGGCTCGTTGCGTTTAACGTCGTCAATCTGCGTAATCCGTTGATGCGGCAAATCTATAATATGTTGGATGCGATTACCGAGCCTGTTATGGCCCCTGTTCGCCGCTTAATACCGGCTGTGGGCGGGCTTGACCTCTCCCCGATCTTAATTTTCTTTGTTATTCAATGGCTCACATGGTTTATCGGGACGCGCGTTTATACCCTTTTGGGATAAAGATTGACGGGCTGTTCAAAACCGCTTAACAGCTGCCGCGTTGGTTCTCTCATATGAGAGATTAAAACGGGAATAGGGTGAGATTTTTTCGAATCCCTGACGGCTCCCGCCGCTGTAACCGGTTAGGTTTTAGCATATGTCACTGAGGCTATTTGGCCTTGGGAAGACGCTAAAAACTGTTTAATTCGGAAGTCAGAAGACCTGCCAGCACCGTCGCCAGCGCCGCGGGGCGGGATGTACCCACCGGCATGGATATAGCTGCGGCTGATCGCAGTCCCAATGACGACATCTTATGTAAACACGCGCAGGGCATCGCTCTGCGCAAAAGGAGTCGTTATGACAAAATATTTTCTATCCAGCCTAAGTCTGCTGGCCGTTTTATCCAGTCCCGCCTTTGCGCAAACCCAGCATGATTATGATATTGAACGAAGCCGCATTGAAGACGAAACTCTGAGCCATAATTTCCAAAATGATGATGCGGCACTTGTCATCGCGCCGCCGGTTTTTTTTGCCGAAGCGGGGGTGATTACAGTCGGAACCCGCATTGGCTATAGCGATATAGATAGCCTGACATCCGCGGCTTCTATTCTGACTGAGCAAGACATCAAAGATCGCGGGCAGGCGTTTTTATCTGATATTCTTCGCTCCCTCCCCGGCCTCGCTGTCTCTCGCTCTGGCCCTGCGGGTAACCTCACGCAGATCCGGGTGCGCGGCAGTGAAGCTAATCATGTCCTTGTCTTGATTGACGGCGTTGAAGCAGGCAACCCCAACACTGGAGAGTTCGACTTTGCCGGTATCCGCAGCGAAGATATTATTCAAATCGAAGTCCTGCGCGGGGAGCAATCCGCGCTATGGGGCAGCGACGCGATTGGCGGCGTCATCAATATTATTACCCGCGCCGGCAGCCGCAATGAAAGCTTTCAAGCCTCTGTAGAGCTTGGCAGCTTTGACACCTTAGAAGGCCAAATCAGTGCCGTCATTCCTATCGGAGATGCGGCGCTTTCGATTAATGGCAATGCGTTTTCCACCGAAGGCTTTGACATTTCGGGACTTGATGGTGAAGATGACGGAAGCCGCAGCCGCTCCTTATCTCTGGGGCTAAATAATGTAAATTTGGGCGGGTTTAATCTCTCTGCTTTATATGCCGCGTCCAACCTCCGGTCTGACTTTGATAGCGATAGCGACTTTAATGGCCGCCTTGATAATACAAATAACATCCTGATTACGGATAATCGCCGCGCCAATGTCACAGCCCGTTTCAGCGCTTTGGATGTGCAAAATAAAATCAGCTTATCTTTGACGGAAACCGACACGCGCGATCCAAATGCGAGCTTTCGAAATGATACTACGGGCCGCCGCCTTCAAGCGAATTGGGCCGCTGAAAAATCTTTCAATGAGGCGCATAAACTCACGGTCTTAGCTGAAGTGGAAGACGAGGATTTTGAAAATTTCGGCGGTATTGGCGCAGGCCAGAATCAGCGCAATAACATCACAAACTACGCGCTTGCGGGGGATTATAATTATAATCAAGGCCCGCTCAGCCTGACAGGCTCTCTTCGGCAAGATTTTAATGAGCGCTTTGACGATGCTGTGACATGGCGCGTGGGCGGCGGTTTTGCGGTTAAAGCCATTGGCGGGCGGCTCTATGGCTCTTATGGGAGCGGGGTCAAAAACCCGACCTTAACAGAAATTTTTGGCTTCTTCCCCGGCTCTTTTGCCGGTAATCCCGATATTCAGCCCGAAACATCCGAAGGGTTTAACATCGGCTACCGCCAAAGCTTTCTTGGCAATTCGGCGTCTGTAACAGTGGATTATTTCCAGTCCGATTTAGACAATGAAATCTTAACGATCTTCAACCCTGATTTTACATCCACTGTTCAAAATAGCGCGGCTGAGAGTTCCCGCGAAGGCGTCGAAATTGAGGCCCAATGGTCGCCGACAAAACAATTCGATTTCAGCGGCGCGCTAACGTTCTTAGATGCCGAAGAGGGTGATATCACCGAAATTCGCCGCCCTGATTTTACGGGCCGCGCGCAAATCACATGGCGTCCGCTTGATGTGTTATCGCTCACTGGAACGCTCGATCATACAGGCGCGCAGCTCGACACCGATTTCGCAACCTTTAGCAATGTCGAACTCGATAGCTTCACGCTTTTCGGCGCGCATATTGGCTATGATATTAATGATAATATCAGGCTCTCGCTACGCGGTGAGAACCTCTTTGACGAAGATTACCAAGAAATCGTCGGGTTTAACGCCCCGGGGCAAAGCTTTTTAATCGGCCTGACCGCGCGGCTTTAACCGCGCGGCATATTAGCATCTGGCGCTCTTAATGGGCGTCATTCCAATTCGCCGCGGCATGAGCCTCGACAATGAGGGGGACGGATATATTCACCGCCGGTAAAGCCGCGCCTTCCATCACCGATGTCGCGGTTTTAATGAGCTGATCTGCCTGCGCCTGCGGGACTTCGAAGACAAGTTCATCATGGACTTGCAGAAGCATGCGCGCGCCGTCAATATCTGCGATGGCGCGCGGCATACGGATCATAGCCCGCCGCATGACATCCGACGCAGCGCCTTGAATCGGGGCATTAATCGCCTGCCGCTCAGCAAAGCCGCGCACGGAGAAATTACGGTCATTAATACCTTTGACATGGCATTTTCGGCCAAAAATCGTTTTGACATAGCCAAATTGCTTAGCTTCGGCTTTACGGGCATCCATATAATCTTTGATGCCGGGGAATTTCTCGAAATAACTTTTGATATAATCACTGGCCTCGCCGCGTGAAATTCCAAGATTATTCGCCAAGCCAAAGGCCGAAATACCATAGATAATACCAAAGTTAATCGCTTTGGCTTTACGGCGTGTCTGCGGGTCCATATCTTTAATCGGAACGCCGAACATTTCAGACGCGGTCAAAGCGTGAATATCAACACCCTCGGCAAAAGCCTGTTTCATATTCGGCAGATCTGCGACATGCGCCAAAAGACGCAGCTCGATTTGAGAGTAATCGGCCGCGACTAAAACATTACCCTCCTCAGCGACAAAGGCATCGCGAATTTTACGGCCATCTTCTGTGCGAATTGGGATATTTTGCAAATTCGGGTCAGTTGATGAGAGCCGCCCTGTGCTTGTTGCTGCCAAGGAAAAACTGGTATGAACGCGGCCTGTGTGCGGGTTTATCTGCGCCGTGAGGGCGTCGGTATATGTCGATTTCAGCTTGGCATAATGCCGCCAATCCAAAATCGTTTGCGGTAGTTTATGCCCCTCTCCTGCCAGCGTTTCCAAAACGCCGGCCCCCGTCTGCCATGCCCCTGTTTTAGTTTTCTTACCGCCCGGAAGCTCCATTTTATCAAAGAGGATTTCGCCAAGTTGTTTCGGAGAGCCAAGATTAAACTCACCCTCTGCGGCCTCATAAGCCTCGGCTTCGAGCCCTGCCATTTTTTGCGCAAAATCACCTGATAAACGCGCCAAGACAGCCCGATCGACTTTAATGCCGTTATTTTCCATCCCGGCAATCACAGCCGGCAATTTGCGCTCTAATGTTTCATAAACGCTTGCGACTTGGTCTTGCCCCAATTTTGGCTTCAGAAATTTCCATAACCGCAAGGTGACATCTGCATCTTCCGCCGCATAGGGCGTCGCGTCTTCGAGAGAAATTTGGTCAAAAGTTTTCGCTTTTTTACCCGTCCCCGCCAAATCTTTGAAAGAAATTGGCTTATGGGCGAAATGTTTATCGGATAGGAAATCCATCCCGTGACCATGCAGCCCGCCCGCCAAGGCATAGGATATCAACATGGTATCATCATAAGGCGCAGGATTAACGTCATAACGTTGAAACACGCCCAGATCATATTTAAAATTTTGCCCGACTTTCAAAATATCGGGGCTTTCAAGCACTGGCCGCAATATGTCTAAAGCGCGCTGGCGGTCTATTTGCACAGGCGCGCCCTCGCCGAACATATCTTCACCGCCAATATGAGCGAGCGGAATATAACAGGCTTCATTATCCGCAACCGCCAAACATATACCCACCATATTTGCAGCCGCGCTATCAAGGCTATCCGTCTCAAGATCAACGGCAATCACCCCGACCTCTCGGCAGCGCGCGGCCCAATGCGACAGCCGGTCTTCGCTTTGAACACATTCATATAGGCTTTTATCAAAGGTTACATTGGCCGGCACATCCGCCAAGGCCGGCAATATATCGGCGGCATCATCACGGCGCAGCCCATCTGTGACGCCGTCTCCAAGCGCCGCAGTCACCCGCGCCGTCAGCGTTCGAAATTCCATTTCATGTAGAAAGCCAAATAGCTCTTCGGGGTCAGGATCACGCACCGCCATATCCGCGAGCGGAACAGGGACATCAACATCGGTTTTCAGCGTGACAAGATCGCGGGAAATCCGCGCCATATCTTTATTGGCGATAAGTTTTTCCCGCCGCGCATTTTGCTTAATCTCCGCTGCGCGCTCTAGTAGCGTATCAAGATCACCATATTCATTGATTAAAAGCGCCGCCGTTTTTATGCCGATACCCGGCACGCCCGGCACGTTATCAACACTATCCCCCGCAAGGCTTTGCACATCAATTACGCGCTCTGGCCCGACGCCGAATTTCTCTTGGACTTCGGCCACGCCAAAACTGCGGTTCTTCATTGTATCCAGCATGGTCACACGCTCAGAGACTAACTGCATCAGGTCTTTATCGGAGCTAATGATGGTCACGCGCGCGCCTTTGGCTTCGGCTTGTTTGGCATAGGTCGCAATCAAGTCATCGGCTTCAAAGCCTGCCATCTCAATGGCCGGCGCGCCAAAAGCGCGTGTCGCTTGGCGCGTGATCGGGAATTGCGGCACAAGATCTTCGGGCGGCGCGCCGCGGTTAGCTTTGTAAAGGTCATAAATATCATTACGAAATGTGTTGCCGGAGGCATCAAAGATAACCGCAAAATGAGTCGGGCGGCTGGCGTCCGTTTGGTCGCGAAGCAGTTTGAACAGCATATTCGAAAATCCGGCAATCGCACCGATTGGCAAGCCGTCTGATTTTCGCGTCAAAGGCGGCAAGGCATGAAAGGCGCGGAAAATATAGCCAGACCCATCGACTAACACGACATGGGATTGGCGGTTCACCTCAGCCGGCTGCGGGGTAGGTTCAGACATAAAGACTCACTTTCTTATCCGCGTTATTTTGTGCGCCTATGCCCTTTTTTTCAAGGGGCTAGATCGGTTTATACCCTGTTTCTATATATTATCTGCCTGCCATATTTTCGCCTTAAGATTATGGTTAAGCAAAGCTATGCGCAAAGGGATAGACGCCAAGAGGGCTTAAAGCGTAATAAGGGTTATGTACCAAACTATTGACGAGACAGACAGCGCAGGTGATCCGCACTCCCCTGAGCTAAGATCGGGGCCGGCATCAGGGCCAACATCGGGGCTGCGAAAGGCGGGGCCTATGATAATATGGCTGATTATGATGGGGCTTGCCGCCGGGATCGCCGCCGTAATGTTAAGCCAGTATCAAGCGCCGCCCGTTGTCATCCATCCCGCAGAGCAAGCTGATGTAACCCAAGCCTTTCGCCGCATTCAGGCAGAAACTCGCCCCGCAATTCGCCGCGCGCTTTTGGTCGATTACGTCGAAAACTATCCGCAAAGCCCCATTATAAACGGCGCGCAGCAACAGCTTCGCGTCATGAATACATATGAGGCTTCGGATTGGGCCAAGCTATCCGACATTATGTTCAGCGAAGACTTAACCGCCCTTGATAAAGATTTTGCGCTTAACCGCTATGTCGACCTATGGGGCGAGGGTTTGGTGGGCAGCCGTGATGAGGAGGTCACGGCCTTTAAAGCCGCGCTAGACGCGCTTACCAGTAAGGCCGCTATTGACCGCAAATTCATTCCTGAAAAAAGCCCGATCCCCACTACGATAGAGGCGGGCCAAATGGCGGGCGGGCAAAAAACGCGGCCCCCATTACCGCGCCCTGCCGCGCCCATTATTCGCCGCCCCGTGAAAGTCCCGCAGGCGCAGCAAGAGATAACACCGCTGCGTATACGCCGTAACCGCGCCCCTGATTATCCGCGCCGCGCCTATGACCGCAGCATTGCGGCTGTGGTGGAACTTAGCCTGAATATTGATGAGCGCGGACGTGTTGGCCTGATAGAGACGGTAAATATTGATGCGCGCCGTTATAAGCGTGATTTTGAACGCGCCGCTCGCCGCGCGGCTAAACGCACGCGCTTTTACCCGAAAATGATTAATGGCCGCGCTGTGCCTGTGCGGGATATTCGTAAAACCTATGTGTTTGATCCAGACCTATAACGGCTGTTTTGTAACAGAGGGCTATTTAGCCGTAGGACTTAGGTTTAGTCATAGAACTCAGGCGGCTATGCAGCGGCAAAAGACATGATCGGCGGTTTAATGCCCGCCGGTTTTAGCGGCTGCATCTAAGACAAAAACGCGGTCACAATATTTACATTTTACCTGCGTATCTTGGCCCATATCCATCCAGACTTTGGGATGCCCCAGCGCGCCGCCGCCGCCATCACACGCAATGCGTGTTTTCGTCACGACAATGTGGTCGTTATTTTGCGCAGCATCATTTGACATTGTTACCTCTTGGCGTCACACAGCCCCGACAATCTTGCGGGATTTAAGTTAGCGGTGTAAGTCAGACGCGCGCTCAGGTCAATCCGCAAGCGCGCGTAAAATGAGCGCATAAGCACAGAGCAATAGACCTTATGAAAAACAGCCCTGCTATCGAGATTAACGGCCTTAAAAAGACCTATAAGAAAACGCGCAAAGCGCCCGCAAAGACCGCGCTTAAAAATATTGACCTGACAATACCGCAAGGCTCTATTTTTGGCTTGCTTGGCCCGAATGGTGCGGGGAAATCGACCTTAATTAATATCCTCGCGGGGCTTGTGATTAAATCCGAAGGCCAGGCAAAAATTTGCGGCTATGATATCACAGAGCAATCGCGGCAAGCCCGCGCCTCCATTGGTGTTGTGCCGCAGGAAATTGCAATGGATGTTTATTTTTCACCGGCCCAAGCGCTGGAGATACAAGCCGGATATTACGGCGTGCCTAAATCAGAGCGGCGGACAGATGACATTTTAAGGGCGCTTGGGCTTTATGAAAAGCGCGATGCCTATGTGCGCCAATTATCGGGCGGTATGAAACGGCGGCTTTTAATCGGCAAAGCGCTTGTTCATAATCCGCCTGTTTTGATATTGGATGAACCCACCGCAGGGGTCGATATTGAACTGCGCCGCCAAATGTGGGATTATGTCCAAGAGCTTCATGCCAAGGGGACAACCATTATTCTGACAACCCATTATCTGGAAGAAGCCGAAGCGCTTTGTGACCGAGTTGCGATTATTGACCAAGGCGAGATTGTCGCCAATGACGAGACAAAGACCTTGCTCTCCCGCCTCGATCAGCGCACATTAATCGTCTCGCCGGAGACAGAACTAACAGCCCTCCCCCAAAGCCTAACGCCACTGGATGCGAGCCTGAAACCCAATGGCGATATTGCGATTAATTACCGAAGCGGCACAACGCGGGTCACAGCCCTTATTGAACAGATTCGTAGCAGCGGCATTGCCATTGCTGATTTGCGCACGGAGCAGCCTGATCTAGAAGATGTGTTTATGTCCTTAACCTATGACCGCGAGGGCCATGTTGCGACGACATAGCCCGCTTTAAATCGGAATACCTTCATCAAGGCAAAACTTACGCACGGATTCGCGAATCGAACTCAGGCGCGAATCCCGTGAAATAAGCGGTTTTATATAAGCCGCGAGTTTCTCTGCATTTAAAGCTAAAAGCGCGCTTTTTACGGGGCCAATACCAATCGCAGGCATGGACAGCGTATTATAACCAATCGCAACCAGAACCATCGCTTCTAACGGACGGCCCGCTAAAGAGCCGCAAACAGAGGCCGGAACATTATTACGGTGGCAGCCATCCGCAATATCTTTCAACATTGAAACCGCCGCAGGATGAAGCGGGTCATAACGCTCTGCAACACGCACATTATCGCGGTCTGCCGCAAAGAAAAACTGCAATAAATCATTCGCCCCAACGGAGACAAAGTCTGCATGGTCACAAATCGCATTAATCGACCAGGCTAAAGCCGGGGTTTCAAGCATAACGCCGACTTCAATTTTCGTCGGTAAATCTGCGCCAAATTTTGAGGCCCGCTCAACCTCGCGGCGGCATAAGGCCTTGGCGTCCATAAACTCATCAACGGTGGTGACCATTGGAAACATCACGCGAAGCTCTTTTCCCGCCCCCGCCGCGACAAGCGCGCGAAGTTGATAGCGCATAAGCCCCGGCCGATCGAGGCCAATCCGAATGGCCCGCCAGCCGATCGCTGGATTTTGTTCGGGTACAGGGTCCATATAGGGCAGAATTTTATCCCCGCCTAAATCAAGTGTGCGAAAGGTGACAGGCCGCTCGCCCGCCTTATCAATCGCTTGGCGGTAAAGCTCTGTTTGCTCTTTTAATTTCGGCATGAAATTAGAGACCATAAATTGAAACTCTGTCCGAAATAATCCAATACCGTCCGCGCCGGATTGCTCTAATTGCGGCAGATCCATCACAAGCCCCGCATTAAGCTGAAGGCTTATATGCCGGCCATCTTGGGTAATGGCGGGGCGGTTTTTTATCGTTTCAAAAGCTTTGCTCACTTCGCCGCGTATGCGCATCCGCAGTTGGAAACCATGTATCTGCGATTCAAGCGGGCGAATATTGACAACCCCGCTTTCCCCGTCAACGAGAACGGGATCACCGAGCTCGACATAATCCAAAATACCTTCGGCGCGGCCAACTAGCGGGATACCAATGGCGCGGCAAATAATGGCCGTATGACTAGACGCGGCCCCTTCTTCGAGGACAATCGCGCGTAGGCTTTTGCGGTCATAATCGAGCAGCTCAGCCGGGCCGAGGTCACGCGCAAATAAAATGGCGTCATCGGGCAGGTTTTTCTGCCCCATTGCAATATTCTCACCCGATAAGGCCCGTATCAGCCGATTGGCTAAATCTTCAAGGTCATGCAAACGGGCGCGCAAATAAGAATCGTGCGCTTTCATTAATCGCGCGCGGTTTTCATTTCGAACCCGCTCCACCGCCGCTTCGGCCGTGAGGCCCGAATGAACGGCCTCGCGCAACCGCCCAACCCAGCGGCGATCATAGGCAAACATGCGGTAAGTTTCGTAAATTTCTTTTGACGCCCGATTAAGCGAGGCCGCCTCTCCGCTGACCATCGCATCAACAGAGGCCCGCAAAATTTTAACGCCCTCTTCAAGCCGGATTTCCTCTGCCGCGACATCTTTTGATAGGCGGTCTTCGGGGGAGAGCGGGGTGATATGTAATATGGCTTGACCTTCGGCAAGGCCATCAGCAAAGGCGTTTCCGCGCACTGTTTCGGGTTTGGTTTGCGCGAGCGTAATACCTTTCAGCGCCGCTTTTTTACCGCCCGTTCGTTCATCATCAATAATGATTTGGGCCAGCAACATGGCAATCGTTAGCAGTTCCTCATTATCATCTTCATCAAATTCTCGGGCCTCTAGGCTTTGCACAACCAGCACGCCCAAAACGCGCCCTCCGCGCAAAATCGGCACGCCCAGAAAAGACTTAAATGGGTCTTCGCCTGTCTCTTTTTTATATGAAAATAAAGGGTGCGACGGCGCATCGGCGAGATTCAGCGGCTTGGCCGTCAAAGCGACATGGCCAACCAAGCCCTCGCCGCGCTTAAGGCGCGTTTTATGAACCGCTGATTTTTTAAGGCCTTGCGTGGCGGATAGCTCAAGATCTTTGCTATTGCCGCGTATCAGATAAATCGACGCTACATTGACTTTAATCGAGGTCGAAATCGCGGCGACAAAATCATCAAGGCGCTCTTGAACCGATTCTGTTCCCTGCATAGCCTTTCGAATTGCAGGCATTAACTGCCGCCGCGGGGTCTTTATATCGGGTTTAGCACTCACAGGGGCGTATATGCCCGCCGATGGGTAGAAAGGCAAATGATTGCAGACAATAGATATAAAAAAACCGCCCGATAGGCGGCTTAAATCTTTATGTTCAGAGCGTTAAACCTACCAACCGCAGCTTGAGGCGGCCTGAACAGGCCCGCCGTAACGCGAAAAAACGGTTTTCGGTGTGCAGCAGGTGTTACAGACAGGCACAGGGGTGCGCACATAGATGACAGGACGAACGACCTGATAAACTGTTGGCACTGTGCGAACAACTTTGCGAACAACTGTCCGAACAACCGGTTTCGGCTTGATGACATTATAACAGCCCAGAACTTTAGCGCCGCCCGGATTATGTACCGATACAGGGCAGCTTGTCGGCTGCAAGCTTTCATTCGCGCCAAGCCCTGACATAACAGAGCGTGTCAATGGCGCGACAGAATAATCAGAATAGGCCGCTGAAATTGAGCTAGACCCAAAGGCGGATGTCGTCGATAGGCAAATGCCATCGGCTTGGCGCGTTGAGCCTGCGGGGCAGGCCGCGCTCGAAACAGCGCGAGATGATGTTTGGTAACGAATAGGCGCGGCGGCATAAGACGTTGATGATTGGCTCGATGCTGAGCTGTAACGAATAGGCGCTGTTGAGCTATGCGCCGCCGCATTATGAGCCGACCATGTCGATAGAGCCGGCGGGTTATAAGCCGAATGTGC
>CAZEOD010000007.1:24290-26242 GCA_964513675.1 uncultured Caulobacterales bacterium
GCCGAATGTGCCGCTGTGCTTGTAGATGAATGACAATGTGTGCTGCTGTGGCAATCGGCCTGTGCTGTACCTGCAAAAGCTAATGTAGAAATTGCGCCAAGAGATGACACAATCATTTTTTTTGTAAATTGACGGGCCATGCTGGTCCCTCCTCGCATAATGAAACAATTAGCGAAGACGCAGCAATATCCATGCCAAACTCTATAATTTACCTTTAATAGAATAAAAAACGCGGCCCTGAGCTTTGGCTCAGACCCGCGCTTTCACTCTATATATAGGCTCGCTTAATAATTCCAGCGGCCCTGTTGAGCTTGCGGCCACCCGACATGGCCTGCATTATGATGCGGCGCGTGAATTTGCGGCGCCTGCATGTAAGGAGCTTGAATATGGGGCGCTGGCTGCGCATGACCCGTGTGGCCATAGCGGCTGTTAATCACCGTATTTTCGCAATATACGGGCTGGGCCACAGCTACAGGAATGACAGGACGAACCACTTGCTGCTGAATTTGAACAGGCTGAATAGGCTTAACTGGAGCTTGGCGCTTACAGATAACCTGCGTAGCTAATGTGTCCCCAAAAAGAGTCGGCCCTGACACTTTTTCCCAATATGTACCATCGGCGGCCACAGATGACGCGGCGCTGCTGACTGTTTGGCTATGGCCTGAAACATGGCCCAAAGATGGCTGCGCGATCCGTATGCCGCCAGTATGATGCGAAACGGCACTATGCGAATGGTAAGACTGCGTTAGGCCTGAAGCGAGCAACCGATTAGCCGTCGCCGGATTGCGGTCAACATAAGATGTCGGGATATGAGCGATGCCCGGCGTGAAGGTATTTTCTCCATATTGGCGCGGCTGAAAAGCAGAGGCATTATACCCGCCGCCATATTGCACACGCGGCGCAATAACGGGCGAAATAACGGGCGCAGGTGCAACCCGTAACGGCGCGGCAATAAGAGGCTGCTGAACCGGCGCTTGGAACGTAAGGTTAACAGGCTGGCCCATGTTTTGGCGGCAATATTGCGTTGTTGTCGGATGACATCCCCCCGTAAACCCGCTGGGCGCATCACCAAGGCTCGCCAAATTTTGCTGCCCATATAGACGCGTAATCGAGACAGTCGGCGCTGTGCGGATATGAACAGAGCGAAGCCCCTGCAAAGGCTGACGCACATTAACCGCTAAAGGATCAAAGCTCGGAGCCCCCGATGCATTATAAACAACGCCCGGATTGCAATTTTGCCCGCCGCCCGGCGCGCAATGCCCTGCAAAAGCTGCCGGAGCAGCCATAATAAAACCAAGGCTGCTAACAGCCGTTAAACCAAAACGAAACCGACGCATATGCGTACTCCCACTCTCGCTGCCCTTTCATAGGGTCAGCATCACCATTACCGGGCTTATGCCCTTTAAATTATCGGCGGCGGGTTAGCAGGATGACGAGTTTAGAAGTCATACGCGATACCACCCCGTTCCCAATCACCATAGCGAGTGGGTTCAGCGCCTTTGGGCCCATTTTTTTCAGATGGCCGATCTGACGCGGCTTTGGTTTCACGGCGCAAGGCCGCTTCTTCCAAAGCTCGTTTCGCAGCCGGGGTTAATTTTTTTCCCGGCGCGGCATTAGGGGGGGTATGTTCACTCATACACCCTTTTAGACCGCAAATGCGTTATCGTCAAACCCTCCATCTGGACGGGTCACTGGATTATGGTGATACAGTATTGGGGCTAAAATATGATTAAACCGCTCTTTGCGACTTGTTAAGCATAACGGCCAAGACGGTATTAAGATTTAACCGAAAGCTTGCGATTGCCTCTATTCATATGCGGCTCACTCTGTTACGCGCAGCTTTATGGATAAACGACCCCCCCGCACAGGCGGCCCCAAGCCGTCCCGACCGCAAAATAAAACACGCTCCAACTCTGACCCACGCGGAGATAGACCCAGACGCGATGGCGATA
>CAZEOD010000007.1:26342-42250 GCA_964513675.1 uncultured Caulobacterales bacterium
AGACGGGATGATGACAGACCTCGGCGTGAAAATGGCTGGAACTTGGGGCCAGGCGCACAAAGCCGCTTGATTATCGCCCGCGCCATTCAAACCGTTTGGGGGCAAGGCGTCAGCGTTGAAGAAGCGCTTGAGAAACAAAACGGCTTTCATGATTTATCTCCGCGTGATCGTGCTTTTGTTAGAAATGTAACCTCTGTGACGTTCCGGCGCTGGGGGCAAATCACCTATATATTGAAGCAATATCTTAAAAAACAGCCGCCCGCTTTTACTATGGCTGTGCTGCGCAGCGCTGTTGCGCAGAGCTTGTTTTTGAAGACGCCCGCCCATGCCGTTGTTGGCGAATCTTGCGCGGCCATGAAAGCCATTGACGCCTCGCGCGGCTTTGTCGGCATGGCCAATGCCGTCTTGCGCCGTATTACAGAGACAGGTGCGTCCCATATCGGCGCTGTTCCGCCGCATAATAATGTTCCGGGCTGGCTGTTAAAACAGTGGGAGAAAGATTATGGCCGCATGGAATCTCGCCGTATTGCCCGCCAAGTTATCGACATTCCCCCGCTCGACTTTACCGTCAAAACAGAGGTCGATAAAGCCGCCCTTGCAGAGGCGATAGAGGCTACGCCGCTGATCGGGCAAACGCTGCGCCGATCCCATGCCGGCAATATTACACAGCTTGACGGGTTTAAAGATGGCTCATGGTGGATCCAAGACCTCGCCTCTGCCCTGCCCGTACAAATTCTTCACGACCATCTGGGCAGTTTTGAAGGGCAGCATATTTTTGACCTTTGTGCAGCGCCCGGCGGGAAAACGCTTCAACTTGCCAATCTTGGTGCCAATGTCACCGCGATTGATAAATCAGAACATAGGCTAAGACGGCTAAAGAAAAACCTTGAGCGCTGTCAGCTAGAGGCCGAGATTATTGAAGCCGATGTCTTAAATTTACCCGATGAGCTTGGGCAGGCCGATCACATCTTACTGGATGCGCCTTGTACCGCGACAGGCACATTCCGCCGACATCCCGAAGTGCTCTATAACCGCAAGCCTAAAGATCAAGCCGCCTTGATAAAGCTGCAAAAACGAATGTTAAAAGCGGCCAGTATGGCGCTTAAACCCGGCGGAACCCTGACCTTTTGCACCTGTTCACTGCAAAAAGCCGAAGGTGAAGACCAAATAACTGCTTTTTTAAAAGAACGGACAGATTTTCGCCTTAATTGCATTTTAACCAAATCATCACTAAAGTTAGACTCAAACATGATTGCGGAGGGGTTTTTGCGAACCCAACCTAACTTTCGGAGCGATTTAGGCGGAATGGACGGGTTTTTCACGGCTATTCTGGAAAAAACAGGCTAGGTTCATCTATGAGTGTCTATTTTGGCCTCACATTTGCACCACAATGCACAAAGTGTTTCAAAATGGGAGGCTCGAAATGAGCGCGATGAAATTTTATAAAACGGCATCTATTGCCGCAATAACAGTGGCAGGCATGACACTCACAGCTTGCGCGTCAGGACAAAATGGATCTCGTTACGGCGGAAATGTCTATGACTATGAAAGCGGCGGAAATTGTGCGCCAAGCCCTGCATGTGCCCCAGTCGGCCGTGTTGTCGCCGCGCCGGTGATTCTACAGCAGCAACCTGCTCAAGTGGTTACACAAACTTACCAAGCCCCTGCGCAAACCTACCAAGCGCCAGTTCAAAGCTACTCAGCCCCCGTGCAGAGCTATTCAGCGCCGGCGCAATGTCCAGCGGGTACAACACCAAGCAGCGACGGAACATGTTTGCAAAGCTCATCAAGCTATAGCTCGTCAACGACTTATAGTGAGCCAAGCTACACAACATCAACACCGAGCACGAGCTATAGCAGCTCGACAACATATTCTGGCCCGATTGAATGTCCTGCTGGCACAACAGATGCCGGCGACGGAACATGTCTACAATCAAGCTCATCAACAAGCTATAGCTCGGGTTCAACAACATCTTACAACAGCACAACAAGCTATGGCTCTGGATCAAATTATTCATCAAGCTCTAGCTATAGCGGCGGCGCCGTTGACTGCCCAGCCGGCACAAAAGATGCGGGCGACGGCACATGTATGCAAGTATCCAGCTCAACAAGCTACGGCTCAGGGTCAACATTTAGCGGAAGCGATGTCACGATCTATAGCGGCGACGCAACACCAAGCGGCTATACATCAACAACGACAACAACATCCGACGTTTATCTGCCTATCCGCAAATAAATTAAGACAGATCACAAAATGATAAAAGCCTCTGCGGTTGCAGAGGCTTTTTTTTTATGGCCATTAACGGCGTCATGTCATGAGGCATGAAGATAGGGCGATAAGTCTATTGCGCGCTGACGGCTTTGCTCGTCATAGCATCGAGGGCCCCTGTCATTTTTTCGATAACGCCGCTATTGACTGTAATGCCGTGACGATCACTCAGCGTAGAGGGCGCAGTATAGGATAAATAAGTTTGCCCCGATGCATCACTATAAGCGAGCGCCTTCAGCGGTAGATCAAGACCCATTTCAGGGCTTTCAACCATAAGCGGCGTTCCAAGCTTTGGGTTGCCAAAGATAATAAGCTCGCTATCGCTCATCTCAAGCCCGGCGCTTTTGGCCCCCGCCGCATGATTAACGCGGGTAAAAACGGTAAGCCCTTTGGCGTTTAAAATAGTCTCTAGACGGTCAATCGTCTCGCTAGCGCTATATGCGCTTGGTTTCTTGATAATCATGGGCTGAATATTTTCCTGTGTTTGAGTCTGCGGCGATGCGGTGGTGTGATCGGCCTGACACGCCATCAAGACGCCAAGGGCGATCACGCCCGTTAAGATCGGCATTTTAAAATGAGATTTTACAGTCATAACGTGATCTTTCTATGCAGTTAGTGTCAGGATTATGCCCCGCGTTTCAAGACAAAAGCGGGGGTGAGCCGTAAAACTTTTCGTGCGGAATCAATCACAAACCTTGAGCGGCGGGCGATTATAGCCCCAAATAGAGGCCGCCGAGCGAATAAGCTCTGACTCCTCGCGCTTATATTCCTTATCACTGACTGAAATCGCGATCATCGCCTCATAGAGGTTCTCAACATGCAGATCATCTGAGAAGCGCGAAAGCGCCACTAAAATCGTTGTATTCTTACGCTTGCCTTCAAGTTTCTTGGCCAGTGCGGCTTCGTTTTCCTGAAACCACGCCGTAATATCTGCGTCTGGCAAGGGCGGGAGGCCAAAGAGGGCAAATAAACCCTTGGCTTGCGTAATCAACGCGGCCATTTCAGGATCCCGCACTTTATTATCAATCACAACTGTAATTGCGAGAGGTTTTAAAATATCGTCATGTGTAAATACATGTTTTGGTGCTGTATCGCTCATGCCCCTATGTCCTTAAATGCCTATATGACCTCGTAGTTCTATAATGCCCTATAATTTGATACACATTTATCGACTCACTGCCAAGTCATAGATGACAACACGACATAATATTGTAAATGATTAAGCTCTACTAACCCTGATTCAGGCAAGTTTTAGGTTAGACAAGATGAAAGTCGGTTTATGACGCATCCTTACCTCATTGCAATCGCAGGCGGCTCTTGCTCTGGCAAGACCACCTTGGCGCAGCATCTTTACGGCGCCCTTGGGGAAGCACGCGCCGTCTTAATGCGGCAAGATGATTATTATTATAGCTATCAAGGCGGGGATTTACCGAATTTCGACGCCCCTGACGCGCTTGATTTTGACAGGCTCGCTGCCGATTTGAAACGTCTAAAATCACATGAAGCCATTGCCGCACCGCTTTATGATTTCACCACCCATACCCGCCGCGCTGAAACGCGCCTTATAGCGCCGCGCGATGTGATTATCCTTGAAGGCATTTTAATCCTCGCCGTGCCGGCCCTCTCCCCGCTGATTGATTATGCCTGTTTCATAGATTGTGATGAGGCAACACGGTTCGAGCGCCGCTTAAAACGGGATATCGCCGAACGCGGCCGAACGGAAGACTCGGTTCATAGACAATTTTTCGGCCAAGTCGCGCCGGCTCATGACCGATTTGTTGAGCCCTCCAAAGCAAATGCACAGCGGGTTATTTCCCAATCTGACTATTGCGCCGATGTCGCGGCTCTGACACAGTCGATTCTTGCGCAGTGGCGAGCCGATAGACCCGCAGCGCCGTAAGACGACCCGAGGGGAGACACTCAGCTATTATGAAACATCCTTTATTTGGCTTAATTGGCGTCGCCGTTATTCTGCTCTTTGCCGTTTTAATCTCCCGAAACCGTAAAGCGATTAATCCGCGCATTGTCGTGACCTGTTTTGCCCTGCAAGTCGCTGTCGCTATTTTCGTGCTTTATACCGCAGCGGGTCAGAGTTTTATTAGCTTTCTGGCAGGAAAGGTAAATGGGTTTTTAGGCTATGCTGATGCCGGCATTAATATGGTCTTTGGCGGGCTGGCAAGTGAAAGCGTGGGCTTTAGTTTTTTCACCCGCGTGCTGCCGATTGTTATATTTTTCGCGGCTTTCATGGAAGTCATCTACCATCTTAAAGTCATGCAAAAAATCGTCTATTGGGGCGGGCGCGGTTTACGTGCCATTACAGGGACGCGGCCCGTTGAAACGCTGAATGTTGTCGCTAATATTTTCATTGGCCAAACCGAAGCCCCGCTCTCGCTGCGGCCCTATCTTCCGAAACTCACACAAGCCGAATTATTTGCCGTGATGGTCTCCGGCATGGCCTCTGTCGCGGGGACGGTGTTGGCCGGCTATGCCGCAATGGGCATACAGACCGAATATCTATTAACCGCCTGCCTGATGTCTGCGCCCGGCGGATTGCTCATGGCAAAGCTGATTATGCCCGATGATAAAGACGAGCCGCGCGTCACTATGGACGACATCATTACCAGCGCCGATGAAGAGAAACATGTTAATGTCATTATGGCCGCAGGTGTCGGCGCGCAGAACGGCGTGAAGCTCGCCGTTAATATTGGCGCGATGCTGCTGGCTTTTGTCTCGCTGATTGCTGTGATGAACGGATTTTTAGGCTGGGGCGGAGGTTGGTTCGGGCTAGAAGATCTGACGGTGCAGAAAATACTCGGATATATATTTGCGCCGATCATGTGGCTTTTGAATGTACCAAGTGATGAAATTTTATTAGCCGGCGGTCTTTTCGGGGAGAAAATTATCCTCAATGAATTTGTCGCCTATGCGAATATGTCGAGCCTTCAAGCGGATATGTCCCCGCAAACCATCATTGTTTTGACCTTTGCGCTTTGCGGCTTTGCTAATCTAAGCTCCATCGGCATTATGCTGGGCGGCTTGGGGGCCTTAATTCCTGACCGTATGGGCGATATTGCCAAATTGGGTCTTTGGGCCGTCTTGGCCGCCTCATTAGCCAATTTAATGAGCGCAGCTTTAGCGGGTATTTTATTTGGACTCAGCGGCGGAATCGCTTAATGGCCACCCTCATTCAAGCCAATGCATAGAAAGATGTTATGCTAACTTTATTTGAAATTGCCGCGCTTTTACTCGCGCTATCCGCTTTATTTTCATGGCTCAACGCGGCCATTTTTAAACTGCCGCACACGATTGGGCTTTTGCTCATTGCTTTAATTGTTTCGCTCTTGCTGATCGGGCTTGAGGCCATTGCGCCGAGCCTTGGCCTTGCGGATAATTTACGCGCCGCAATTTCGCAGGTTGATTTCAACGAAACAGTGATGAAAGGCATGTTGGGCTTTTTACTCTTTGCCGGCGCGCTACATGTTGATTTCTCGGAATTACGTGACGCCAAATGGTCTATCGGAATTATGGCGAGCCTTGGAGTATTACTCTCAACCTTTATTATTGGCGGCGGGTTTTGGGTGATTGCCGCTATTCTCGGCGTTGATATTCCTTTTATTTGGGCGCTCGTCTTTGGCGCATTAATTAGCCCAACTGACCCCGTTGCGGTTTTAAGCATCCTTAAAACAGTAAATATGCCGAAAAGCCTAAAAGCGAAAATATCGGGCGAGAGCCTGTTTAATGACGGTGTTGGCGTGGTTGTCTTCACAATCATTGTTGCCATTGCCGTTGGAGCCGGCGCGCATGGGGGCGATCACGGCGCAAGCCATATTGGCGCCGCGCATATCGCAGAACTGTTCTTTGTCGAGGCCGGCGGCGGCGTTATCCTTGGCGCGCTAACGGGCTGGATTGCTTACCGCGCTATGGCAGTAATTGACGAGCATACGATTGAGATTTTAATTACATTAGGCATTGTCGCGGCAACCTATGCCGTGGCCATAAGGCTGCATTTATCCGGCCCAATTGCTGTGGTTATTACGGGGTTGATGATCGGCAATAAAGGCGTGTCTTTCTCCATGAGCGAACATACAAAAGGCTATCTTTTCGGCTTTTGGGAAATGATCGACGAGATTTTAAACTCGGTCTTATTTTTGCTGATTGGGCTTGAAATATTAGTCATCGGCTTTGCCCCAAGCTATGCTGGGATTACGCTGCTGGCGATCCCGCTTGTGCTTTTGGCGCGGTTCATTGCAGTCTCAATTCCGATTAAAGCGCTCAGCACATTTAAGGACTTTACCAAAGGCGCAATTCCTGTGCTGACATGGGGCGGCGTGCGCGGCGGCATCTCGGTCGCCCTCGCTTTATCGCTACCCGATAATGAATATAAACCCTTAATCCTGACGGCCACTTATGGTGTGGTGATTTTCTCGATTGTCGTCCAAGGCCTGACGGTTAAAGGCCTTGTTCAAAAGGTCGTAGACCCCAAGCTGCTCTAAACCCTCAAGCTGAGATAAACCCCGAAGCTGCTATAAGTAACAGCTTCGGACATCGCCAGATATCGCCTTAGGAAATCGTCGCAATCTTAAGCGTATCTGTACGGCCCGGACGGCCAAAAGGAATCCCCGCCGCGACAAGAACTTGATCGCCCGTTGTCTTACCCAGCGCTGATATCGCCACCTGCTCGGCCCGCAATAACATATCGTTAAATCCGCTTGGGTCATCCGTGATAAGCGCCTGAACGCCCCATGACAGAGCAAGCTGGCTCGCCGTTTTCGCATTCGGCGTTAGGCCAACAATACGCGAGCGAGGCCGCTCGCGGGAAATCCGGCGCACGGTTGATCCTGTCAGCGTATAGCCCAACACGCCTGTACATTCGAGCGTTTCAACAATCGTGCGGATAGATTGACTAATCGCATCTTCCGTTGTTGGGCGATGCGGAAGCGGGTTTGATCCCAAGCCCGACCAATATTCAGGGTCAGACTCAGCGCTGGTAATAATCCGGTCCATAATCGCAACGGCTGTCGCGGGATGGCGGCCCACGGCCGTTTCAGCGCTCAGCATTACGGCATCTGTGCCCTGATAGATTGCCGTGGCTACATCAGAGGCCTCAGCGCGCGTTGGCGTCGGCGAATCAATCATGCTTTCAAGCATATGGGTCGCAACGATTACGGGTTTACCCAAAGCGCGCGCTTTGCGGATAATTTGGCGCTGCACGACGGGCACTTGCTCAAGCGGCAATTCAACGCCTAAATCTCCGCGCGCCACCATGGCGGCATCGGCTTCGGCTAAAATAGCGTCGAGCTGCTCGACAGCAGACGGCTTTTCAATTTTAACAATAATGCCAGCTTGATCGCCAATGATCTCGCGGGCTTCAATCACGTCCTGCGCCGTTTGAACAAAAGACAAAGCAATAAAGTCAACGCCCTCCCCTAGAACAAACTCCATATCAACGCGGTCTTTATCCGTCATCGCGGACATCGGCAAAACGGCATCAATCACATTTAGCCCTTTGCGGTCTTTAAGCTCACCGGGGACATCAACCCGGGCTTGCGCGCGCTCACCGTCAACAGATAAAATCGTCACCATAAGCTTGCCATCGTCAAATTTTAACCGCTGGTCCGGCGCAATGGCTTTGAAAAGCTCAGGATGTTGCAAGCGGATAATCCCGTCCTCGCCCAGCTCATCGCTTAGCTCTAACGTGACCTCTTGGCCATATGTCAGCGTAATGCCGCCCTTTTTGAAAGGCCCTACGCGCAGTTTTGGCCCCTGCATATCAGCAATAATGGCAATAGAGCGTTCAGACTTGGCTTCAACCTCACGCAGCGCTTTGATAACTTTGCGGTGGCCTTCATGATCGCCATGCGAGAAATTCAGGCGAAAAGCATCCACCCCGACATCATGTAGGAGGGATAAATTAGACGGGGCTGCACTCGCAGGCCCCACTGTCGCAACAATTTTAGCAAACCGATTTCTCATGAGAACCTCTTTATATCCGAATGATATATTTTGGATGTAAACAATGTTATATGTTAAATCAGCTGGGCGTTAAAATCACCCTCTTTTTGAAGAATTATTTATGTCGGCTTTGCGGGCCTAAGGTGGGGTTATCATGCCGATTTGCCATGAATTGACCCGGCGTCATATCATGCCACCGTTTAAAGGCGCGGGTAAAGGCCGCTTGGTCATTATAGCCTAGCTCCTGCGCAATTACGGCGAAGCTCATGCCCGCCGTAAATTTTTGCTCAAACATATCTTTTCGAACATCATCTAAAAATTGACGATATTTTATATCCGCATCTTTTAATCTTCGCCGTAATTGGCTTTCCGGCATCTCCAAAGCGTCTGCAATATGAGCAAATCCATATCGTCCCCGCGTAATGGCTTGCTCGGTTGTCTGGCGTAGGGAGTCCTTAAAGCTATCCTCTGCTTGCTGAGAGGCGATCAATTTATCAAGCTGCGCCACCATTTGCGCCTTACGCACAGGGGCGTGTGTTGAAAGCGGCGCATGCATAGAGTCTTCAAAAAACTCAATTCGGTTAAAAGCTTGATTAAAATAAACGGGGCAATGGAAAATCTTGTCAAAGAGCGATGTATATTCCGCCGCCTTTGCCGGGGCGTCTTGCTTAAGGAACACCCCCTTTAGCTCATAAGCTGAACTCCATGTCAGCCAGCGAAAGGCTGTTCCATAAGCCCCAAAAATAAGGCCAAAAACATGCCGCAGCGCCGCAAAATTTTCGCAATATAAATTATAATCTAAAAAATAGCGATTTTCGCCCGTCACCGCGTCACCCTCAATAAGGGTCGTAATCTGGCCAATATCGACAGCTAAAGGCTGATAGCGGGCATTAAAGGCCAAAACCTCTGCGAGGTCTTTACAATAGCTATAGATATTGCCCGTTTTCCCAAAGTTCGAAATGCGAAATTCATAGCCGACGCGAAATCCAATTAAAGGATCTTTCAAAGCCGTTTCTGCGGCCTCAAAAACTTTATTAAGCTGGCCCGCAGCCATACGGGCGGCGGGATCAATATGGCCCTCTATATCCACGCCTAATACCTTATAAGCGGCCGCTTTTGAGAAACCTAAACGATCAAGAAGCTGAATTTGCGCCGCCGCATAGGGCCATGACACGGTCATATATTTATCACTCATGACATTTATTTATACGCATCAAGCCGCGCGCCCCTTCATTATGCGCCTAACTAAAGCGCGGGCCTATTAAAAAAACAAGCTAAAAGATAAAATGACAAGCCATTTTGCGCAAAACGCACAATCATTAGCAGGGCCGATTTGCTAGCTAACCCGTGTAGGGCGCATTTGATTTATAGAAGCTTGTCGGCGTGGGGCGCGCGGGCATCTATAAATCATCCCCAACACTAACAGGCCTGCTAATCCCTTAAAGGGCATGTTTCTTGTAGCAAAGGCTCCGTGTTTTAGGCACGGAGCCTTTATTTTTACGCGGATCTAATCGCTTAAATTATAAACATTCAGACGCAGGTAAGCGCAGAGTTTGCCCGAGCTGAATATTATAATTCTGATCGAGGTTATTTAAAGACTGAACCGCAGACACCGTTGTGCATTGCTGCCGAGATAGCGAATAAACGGTATCTCCGGACTTAACCACATATGTGCCGCCAAACTCTGTCCGCGATTGTGGCCATGCGGGCTGGACGGAGGGCGTTGCGGCCTGAACAATCGGCGCGCGGGCTGTGCGGGGCTGTTGCGGCTCGGCTGAGCCTGCAAGCTCTAAGGGCGCAGCCTGAACATATTGCGAGTTATATTGCGGGGCGGGGCTGTCCAAAGATTGTGACTGCTGCATGGCTTCAAAGCCCGGTGTTCCCAGTGTGTCTGCTGAATAGGTGTTTTCAGTCAAGGACGGGGTGTAATCAGCCTCTAGCACAGGCTGTGCAACAATTTGCTGTAAGGGCGCAGGCTGTGCGGCAACCGGACTGTAAGCGGGGGTAATGACCGCCTGCTGTATTGGCGCTTGAACGGCAATCGGGTCACAATTCAGCGTCTGATCGCCAAGGCCATAACCGGCCGCGCCGCCCGCAGCCGCGCCAATAACGGTTCCCTTTGTTCCGCCTAGAATTTTATTGCCCGCAATCGCCCCAAGAGTTCCGCCAAGTCCGGCCCCGATAAGCGTGCGGCGGCGTTCTTGGTTCAAACATTCATGATTAACGCGGGTATATTCCGCGCCGGAAGCGCTTTGCCCGCCAATTTGTCCATATGTTTGTCCCCCAGATTGTCCATATGTTTGTCCAAGCGTTTGTGAAGAAGCTTGGATGACGCGGGGAGCCGGCCGATTCGGCACCACCGTTTCATAGCGTACAGGCGCGACCTGAATTTGATTTGGGTTTCGGCTATTTTGCGCCAAAGCCTGCGGCGCTTGCTGCCCATAGGTCGAACTATATTTATAATTGGGGTTTTCTTGTGCCGTTTCGCAAGCTGCAAACGCCAATAAAACAGGCGCGATAAGTAATGTATGCCGTAGAGCCATGAGAGCCTCGTCGTTAAATCTTTAGCAAAGTCTCACCAAATATGGCTAATATTCCCTTAACGCGGACTCTTTCTGCGATCACATTTTTATTATCCCCGCATAGACAAAGTCCATGCCGCCCCGCCCACGCCGCCGGATGTGTGAAATTTCACCCCTGAGGATTGACCTCACCGCAATCTAGGTTATCAAACTTTTCAAAATTATATCGGACAAAGGAGAGCCTCGTGGATATTACAACAAAACCTGTCGAATATTTTGACGGCAAACAAAAATGCATAGGCTATGTTGCATGGGATCAAAGCTATGCCGACCCTAAGCCCTGCGTGCTTGTCAATCATGCATGGGGCGGGCGCGATGGCTTTGCCGAAGACAAAGCCATTCAAATGGCGGCGCTTGGATATGTCGGCTTTGCCCTCGATAATTACGGCGACGGCGCGTTGCCTGAAACCGACGATGAGCGCGGCGCGGCCATGAGCGCTTTGACCGAAGATCGTAAGATTTTGCTTAAACGGCTCAAGGCCGGATATAAAGCAGCTGCCGAACTCTCCATGGTTGATGAGACACATATGGCGGCGATTGGCTATTGTTTTGGCGGGCTATGCACGCTGGATATGGCGCGTGCTGGATTAAAGCTGAAAGCGGGCATTTCATTCCACGGCCTTTTGGGAGCGCCTAATTACGCGACCAAAAAGATTAAAGGCAAGCTTCTTATCGCCCATGGCTGGGATGATCCCATGGCGCCGCCAAGTGATGTCACCGCGCTGGGGGCTGAACTTACAAAATCAGGCTGTGACTGGCAGCTTCACGCCTATGGCCAAACAACACATGCCTTTACCAACCCCGGCGCGCCCGGAAATGAAACTCTGGCCCATAACCCAGACGCCGAGCGCCGCTCATGGCAAAATATGACGGATTTACTTCACGAGGTCTTTGGCCTTCACGGCACAGACTCCGCATAAATTATTTTGGGCATAAATTATTTGGGCGTAAATTATTTATCATGCAAACGGCTCAGTCTTATGGCTGAGCCTTTCTTATGGCTGAGCCTTTGCTTTATTATATAAAGCGAACTGTAATTCGCTCTAACCCTTCCACGCCGCCAGATAGCTCATCACCAATACGCACAGGCCCAACACCATCGGGGGTTCCTGTGAAAATCAAATCTCCAGCTTGAAGATCCATATCTTCGCTTAGGCGCTGGATGATCTCATCAATTGACCAGATCATATCACTGACACAGCCAGATTGCACAATATCGCCGTTCTTTCGCAGGACAATATGGGCTTTTTCCATATTAACCGCCCTTGCCCGCGTAATCATTGAGCAGGGCGCAGAATTACGGAAATTTTTAGCCCGGTCCCACGGCGTTCCAGCCTTCTTAGCAAGGCTTTGGATGTCCCGCCGCGTTAGATCTATGCCCACAGCATAACCGAAAACCCCCTCTGGTCCGATAGCGACCACAAGTTCAACCTCATGATGAAGATTTTCAGTATTGGGCGGAAACGTAATATCCGTATCACTCGGCACAAGCGTTTCAGCCGCCTTGGTAAAAAATATCGGCTCGCTGCGCGCGGCATCACCGCCCATTTCTTTAACATGTTTCGCATAGTTTTTACCGATGCAATAAACACGGCGAACGGGAAATCTTTCGCTTTCGCCCGCAATCGCCAAGCTTACAGGATCAGCAGGTGGAAAGGCATATGTCATAAACGGCTCACTCACATTCATCTAAACTTAAACTACGGCGTAAGATCATTATATCGTCTTTATACATATACCCAAGCCGAAAAAACGTTTTAAAATGAGGTGATTATAGGCCGCGATATGAGCGCATAAAACGTACATATAGCCCGGTAATTTACCCCAAAACAACTTATGATATTCTTTTTTTGCAATTCTTAAGGCGTCATTAATGACGTCATGCTAATTCAATTGTTTGCTGAAAATCCTTTTGATAGCCCAAATGCTCAACGTAATAGTGGGATAAAACATGTCAAAACTACTTAAAAAACTATGGCAAAATGAAGATGGTAATTTCGGTGTGCTCGGAGCAATCGGCACATCAGCTATCTTGGCCACAACAGCATTAGCTGTTGATTCATCATCGCTTTACAACAGTAAAGCGTCTATCCAATCCGCGCTCGACGCCGCAACGCTCGCCGCAGCATATGGCAATCCGGGTGAATATGACGCCATCGCAACGGAAGTCTTCGACGGCGCTATCGGCCTTAAAGGTCTTAAAGATAGAGACGTAACAGTTATTCGCAATGGCGACTTCCTTGAGGGCCGCGCAAGCGGGACTGCGAGCGCCTTTTTCGGCGGTATTTTAATGCCCGCCAATGTAAACATAGGGGTTTTTTCTAAAGTCGGGTTCAGCCGCGAAGTTGGCGGCAACACAGAAGAAGAAATCGGTGTTCGAGCCTGTATAATTTCATTAAAAGAAGACAACCAAGGTTTAGTGTTAAACAGTGGCTCCCGCATTAATGCCCCGGACTGTGAAGTCCACGTTCATGCACAACAGACACCTGTATCACATAATTCTGGCGCGAAAGCAGATATTTCAAAACTCTGCATTGCTGGACCAAATTTTGGCAATAATAACGCAAGAGGTAACAGTAGGTTAGATTCAAGCCAAGTCGAAACTAGCTGTGATGTTGCTCCGGATCCATATGTGGGTGCATATCCTGAATATAATGCAGTGAGTTGTGATTATAACAATTTCAACCCAGATAGTCTTGGAAATAAAAAAAGCCGTAACAACATGCAACCAGGTGTTTATTGCGGATTTTCTAACTTCAATAACGGCGGCGGCGTCTATACCTTGGACCCTGGTGTATATGTTATAAAAAACGGTGGTTGGAACGTTAATGGCGGCAACACACTTATCGGTGAAGGTGTTACAGTCTATTATGAAGATAGAAGTGTTGTCCAATTTAATAACGGCGCAAGCCTTGATATTTCAGCGCCAACCTCTGGTGACTATGCAAATTTCATTATGGTTGAAAAGCCAGGGTTAAATAACCCTAACAGATTTGTTCTTAATGGTGGCAATCATATGACCATGACAGGTCTAATCCACCTTCCAAATAGAGATGTAACGTTAAATTCTGGATCGAGAAACACCTCGACCGGCATTGTCGCCCAGCAAATCATCGTCAATAGCGGTGCGCGATTAAATATAGTCCCCGCAAACTACTTTCCAAGTGTGCCGGGTGAAACTTACGACCAAGTTCCTGTTGAAGGCGAAGGCCAAGGAAATGCGAGCAGCGACAATGCAGATGTCGAACGGGTCGCAAGCTCTGACGGCGTGCCTTACCTCGTAAGATAGTCCAAATCCTACCTATAAACTGAAGCCGCCACAGGCTTCAGTTCGGCTTAAAAATATATTTTCAAGTCAACTGTACCGCTCATTGTTTGATGAGCGGTTTTTTTATGGCCGCGCGTCAATGGAAGGGACGGCGCGGCAAGATATAAGCTTAAGCGCCCTTATTGATAGCGGCTACGATCCCAGACTTGGGAGAACGGTTTCGAGCGCCCGCTGGCCTGTACGATCATCACATGATCGCGCGTTAAATCACGCGGATGATCGACGCCGCAGCTATGGGCGATCATGTCCACTTCTTTGCGGAGCGTTTTGCAATAATTCATCACCCTTACGGCTTTATTCTCTGGGTTCAAGCCATGCTGCAACCGCTTATTATGAGTTGTAATCCCTGTAGGGCAGGTGTTTTGATTACATTTCAGCGCCTGAATACAGCCCAGCGCGAACATAAAGCCCCGCGCTGAATTGACAAAATCTGCACCGGCGCAAAAAGCCCAAGCCGCTTCAGCGGGCGTCAAAAGTTTTCCCGCGCAAATCAAGGCCACGCGGCCGCGTAGCCCTTCGGCACGAAGCAGGTCATCAATCGCCGGTAAACTCTCCCGAATGGTCAGGCCCATATTATCAATCAGCGGCATAGGCGCGGCCCCCGTTCCGCCGTCCCCGCCGTCAATCGTCATAAAGTCAGGCGCGCTCTGCGCCCCCCTTGCTTTAATTGCGGCCATAAGATCTTTGACCGGCGCAATATTGCCGACAACAAATTTAACGCCCACAGGGCGGCCAGAGGCCTCCCGCACCAGATGAATTAAATCCAAAAGCTCTTCCGGCGTCGAGGCGTCAACATGGCGGTTTGGTGATATGGCCGCTTCGCCGACAGGAATACCGCGAATCTCTGCAATTTCAGCGGTGACTTTACTGGCGGGAAGAATACCGCCCTTCCCCGGCTTCGCGCCTTGCGATAGCTTTAACTCAATCATTTTAATATGTGGATTTTCACAAATCTTTTTAAGCTTTTCAACATTCAGTGTGGCATCGTCATTGCGCGCGCCAAATTTAGCTGTGCCTAATTGATAGACAAGGTCACATTCACCTTCGAGGTGATAAGGCGAAACGCCGCCTTCGCCTGTATTCAGCCAACATCCCGCTAATTGCGCCCCATATGAGAGGGCTTGGATCGCTGGTTTTGACAAAGACCCGTAGCTCATCGCCGAGATATTAAAAAAACTCTTCGGGCTATAGGGGTTCGCTGTCTGCGCGCCGATAATAAAAGCGGGTTTTGGGGAATGTTCACCCTCCATTTTTGGAAATAAACCATTGGCAAAAATGGCCGCCCCCGGCGCGAGCGAGCGGGTCGAGCCAAAAGGAACTGTCTCCGTCCCGTGATCCGAGACATGATTAATCCAATCCCGCTCGGCGCGGTTAAACGGCATTTCTTCGCGGTCCATCGCAAAGAAATATTGGCGAAAAAACTCACCCAATGTTGTGAACAAGCCGCGAAACCGCCCAATAACGGGGTAATTGCGCCGCACAGCATCTTTTGTCTGATTCACATCAATCAGGAAAAGCACCACCATAACGGCTGCAATAATGCCGATAATTAATAGAAAAATCATGCAAAGAACTTGCAAGCCGCTCAGGGCTGTATCGGCAATAACAGGCATGACGCCTCCGTTGATTATGGACTTAAAAACAAGCTTTGACTATGCCGCGCCTTTGCGGCACGTTCAAGATGTAAAACATTTACAGCCGCCCTAACGGAGATAAGCAATAAAATATTTCATGGGATTTATCGGAAGCGTATTTTTACTCTTTCTCGGCCTTATCG
>CAZEOD010000007.1:42260-76152 GCA_964513675.1 uncultured Caulobacterales bacterium
CATCGCTTATGGCTGGTCCTTGCCGCGAACCTTTGTCTTTGAACAATCCACCCCGATTTCGGCGGAGGCTGATATGATCTATGAAGATATTTCTGACATGGAGCAGATCAGAATGTGGGCCCCTTATATCGCGGGGCTGTCGATTGACGACACGGCGATGACGGGCGCGGAGCGCGGGAGCGGACAAATGATAAATTGGCGCAACGCCGCCGCGCCTTTTACCATTGGAACGCAAGATGTTCTAGCTGTCACCCCGCCCTATTTCGTGCAAAGCCGCTTTTCAAGCCCGCCCTATGAAGGCGGTATTATTTACGCCTTAAATGAGAGCCTGCCGGGCGATGATGTAACGGTTCTGATACGCCTTGATCTTGATGCGGGCGATTTCCCCTTTTTCAACCGCGTTAAGCTTCGCCTGAAACAGGCCGCTGTTGATGACGAGCTATCACGATCCCTCGCGCGGCTTAAAGTGACCAGCGAACAGGGCTAGATCAGGCCCAAAGCCTAACTATTTAGGGCTTCCGCCTTGCGGCTCGCTTTTTTGCGCTCATGCTCCAGAAGGAAACGCTTGCGAATACGAATAGATTCAGGTGTCACTTCGACGAGTTCATCATCATTGATAAATTCAAGCGCATATTCCAGCGTCACGTCAATCGGCGGCACAAGTACATTGGCTTCATCTGTGCCCGATGCGCGCACATTCGTCAGTTGTTTCCCCTTAAGCGGGTTAACAACCAAATCATTATCACGCGCGTTGATCCCAATAATCATACCTTCATAAACTTCCGTGGCATGACCGATAAACATGCGGCCGCGCTCTTGCAGGTTCCACAGCGCATAAGTCAGGGCCTTACCGCTATCTTTTGAAACAAGAACACCTTTTTGGCGGCGGCCAATGCCCGCTTTTGTACGCGGTGCATAGCGGTCAAAATTATGATACATAAGGCCACTGCCCGATGTCAGCGTAAGAAATTCCGAGCGAAAGCCAATCAAACCCCGCGTTGGAATATCATAATCAAGGCGCACGCGCCCTTTTCCATCGGGCACAATATCTTTGATATTACCCTTACGCTCACCGAGCTTTTCCATGATCTTGCCTTGATGATCTTCTTCAAGGTCAACGGTCATCGTCTCCCACGGCTCACAAATCTCACCGTCAATTTCTTTATTAATCACCTGAGGGCGAGAAATCGCAAGCTCATAGCCCTCACGGCGCATGTTCTCAATCAAGATGGATAAATGAAGCTCACCCCGACCAGAGACGCGGAATTTATCCGCATCATCAAGCTGCTCAACGCGCAAGGCGACATTATGGATCAGTTCTTTATCAAGGCGGTCTTTAATATTACGCGAGGTGACAAATTTCCCTTCGCGGCCCGCAAATGGACTGTCATTAACTTGGAAAGTCATCGAGATCGTTGGCTCATCCACGGTCAGCGGCGGAAGGCGTTCAACATTATCAGGATCGCAAATCATGTCGGAAATACCGAGCTTATCAATGCCGGTGAAACAGCAAATATCGCCCGCCGAAACACTATCCATCTCGACACGGTCAAGGCCCATGAACCCGTAAATTTGCAGCACTTTCGCCTTACGGTCTTTGCCCGCAGGATCGGCAACAATCACGGCTTGGTTCTTTTTCATCGTACCGCGCACAACGCGGCCAATGCCGATCACGCCCGTATAGCTATTATAATCCAGCGCCGAGACTTGCAGCTGCAATGGGGCATCCGGATCAACATTTGGAACGGGGGCATATTTAACAATCGTTTCAAAAAGCGGCGTCATATCTTCACCGACGCTATCGACCTCTAGCGAGGCCCAGCCGTTCAGCCCCGACGCATAAACAACCGGAAAATCAAGCTGCTCATCTGTTGCGTTCAGCCGCGCAAATAAATCAAAAGTCTGGTCAACCGCCCAATCAGGGCGCGCGCCATTACGGTCAACTTTATTGACAACAACAATAGGCTTAAGCCCCTGCGCGAGCGCCTTGCGGGTAACGAATGTCGTTTGCGGCATCGGCCCTTCAACAGCGTCAACCAACAGCACAACCGAATCGACCATAGAGAGCACGCGCTCAACCTCGCCGCCGAAATCGGCATGGCCCGGTGTATCGACAATATTAATCCGCCAATCGGTTGCATCCGGCGCCGTCCAGCGGATCGCCGTATTTTTCGCAAGGATCGTAATGCCGCGCTCTTTTTCAATATCGCCGCTATCCATCAGCCGCTCGGCTTGCTCGCCGCGTTCTTCAACTGTGCCTGATTGGCGCAAAAGCTGGTCAACCAGCGTTGTTTTTCCGTGGTCAACGTGAGCGACAATGGCAACATTGCGCAAGGTTTCGATATAGCTACTCATAATGGTGTATCCGGCGTTTCAAGCGCAGTTTCAGCCCGCGCATCTAAGTCGCGCCCGCCTTAACGGTTTTCCCGCAAATGTCTAGGGGGTTGTGGCAGGGACGCTTAATCACAGCAATATATCAGCCGTGCCGGCCCTAAATGCCGCGCAGGGTTGGAAACCCATTGCACCTTCCCTGTAACTAAAGGCGTATAACGCATCAAAGCTTATGCAGCTTTCAAAGAGGCCGAGCGCGCTCCAGATAAATTCAATGCGCAGAGAACCTTACTAGGCTCAATCAGCTTATCTTTTAACATAAACATTGAGCGCGCCCAAATATTGAACGCGCTTATGTTTGGGCACATTCATGCGCTCACCCCAAAACAATGCGCCAGACTTTTTGCATGACGCTAGGCAGAGCCGCATCTTTGAGTGAGCGCTCATTTACGTCCCGAAAGCGGTCTATATCATAAGGATAGTCCCCATCATAAGGATAGTTAGGGCCGCCGCTCTGCCTTAATTCAGCCAGCAAAGAGGCGGCGGCCAGATCAGCGGTGTAAATATCCAGCGTTAATTCGAAATGTGTGAAAATATGTGTCACCGTCTTTGAAGCGCGCGTCCAATCGGCAGGCAGTGGGGCGTAACGCAGTGCATCTTTTGGCTTTGCGCGTGTCCACTCACTCCCGGGGAAGTCGAGCATACCGCCGAGAAGCCCTTGATCTGGGCGTTGCCGCAAAAGAACCTGCCCCCCACCGCGCAGAACAAATACAGCGCCGTAACGTTTGGGCAGCGGCTTTTTCTTGATCTTTTTCGGATAATTTTCCTCGACGCCGTCTCTATGGGCCGTGCAGCTATCCTGCCAAACACAAATATGGCATTTGGGCGCGCGCGGCGTGCATATTGTCGCGCCAAGATCCATTAAAGCTTGGGAATAATCACCCGAGCGTAGCGGGTCAGCAATCTGCGCGGCCACAGCTTTAATATCTTTTTTGCCCTTAGGAAGCGGCGTTTCAATTCGCGCCATACGGCTCATTACGCGCTCGACATTTCCGTCAACCACGACCGTTGGCTCATTATAGCAAATGCCCGCAATCGCAGCGGCCGTATAGGGCCCAATACCGGGAAGGGTTAACAACTCGGCCTCGCTTTGCGGAAACTGGCCGTTATAATCATCACGGACAAGCTGCGCACATTTATAGAGATTGCGCGCCCGCGCGTAATATCCAAGCCCCGCCCACATCGCCATAACCTGCTCACGCTCGGCATTGGCAAGATCGCTGACGCGCGGGAAGGCCCGCAAGAATTTCTCCCAATAGGGCGCCGCATGGGGAACCGTGGTTTGCTGGAGCATGATCTCTGACAGCCAGACCGCATAAGGCTCGGGCCTAATCCCCCGCGCATAGTCTTCGGGGCGCACGCGCCATGGCAAGCTCCGCCCCATATGGTCATACCAGTCCAAAAGCTGCCCACGGAGCGCTAAAACCTGCGCATCTGACCAAATTTTAACAGAGATATCCCGCTCCATGCTTTACCCTGCGGCGGGAATACGGCAAGAGAGCGGTTATGGATAGGCCTGACCCTGATAATAATGCGCCCCAAACGCACAAGACGCCCCAAAAAGGCGAAACGCTGCTCTTGGCAAAGAGTTTGGATAGAAACCAACGCGACCGCAAACGCCATGCCAATTCGCGGATGACAGATTGGCTGGAAACGCAGCGCGGAAAACCGCAATATCGTCCCCCGCCCCGCGCCTCGCGTGCGGTAAATAAACTGATTAAACCTCTGGCGAAAAAAGCCGGCGGCAGCACAGCTAATCTACGTCCGCATTGGCCGCAAATCATGGGGAGCAAGCTCGCCCGCGTCAGCAAAGCCTCTCGCTACGCTAGCGGGCTGCGCGGCCGCACCCTTGTCATTGAAGCGCCCAGCGCCGCCTCAACATTAATCATGTCGAATAAAACCCGTATTTTAGAGCGGATTGAAAAGGCGATTGGCCCGCATGATATTGTGCATATTAAAGTCATTCATCGCCGCAACCGTGAAAATGCCCCCATCGGCGCGCCTAAATCCTATGCGCCGCCGCGCGGATTGACACCGAGTGAACAGGCCGAGATCGAGCAGAGCCTATCAAAGCTGAAAAACAAAGCGCTCCGTCCCGCACTCGAAAAACTTGGAAAAAAACTATACACACGCCGTTAAGGTCACAGGCTATATCATTTATATGCCTAAAATATACATCATGACGATAAGGATTACATATATGCGCCGCTTATTTCTTTCTTTGCTCGCCGCGAGCGCGTTTACATTAACCCCTGCCCTTGCCCAGCAAGCGCCAGATTCGATTGCAGCAATCCCGCAAGATGACGGCTATGCCTTTCTTGAAGCGCCAAATGACCATATTATTGGCTCTGATACGGCCCCTAATACGCTCATTATATATGCATCGGTCACATGTCCGCATTGCTCAAGCTGGTTCACGGGTGAATGGGATCTTTTAAAAAGCGAGCTTATCGACACAGGCGATCTACGGGTTGTGTTCCGCGAATTTGTTACAGCGCCGTCGCAAGTTGCGGTCACAGGATTTACGCTCGCAAATTGCACGAAGAATGATAATTACATTGATGTGATTTACCACGAAATGGCCGAGCAAGCCAACATTATGAGCGGCCTACAAGCGGGCAAAGGCATTGAGGTTTACGCCTCAACCCTAGAGGTCGCAGGCCTGACACCCGAAGACTTAGAAGCTTGTTTTGCCGACCAGAGCCATTTCCAGCGGCTTGAAACCTCTATGGCCCGCGCGGCAAATGGTAATCTGCAAGGCGTGCCGAGCTTTATCCTCAACGGCGAGCTTTATAAAGGCAATGTCACCGCGCAAGATTTGTCTGAGCGGTTCGCCGCCGGAGTTTCGACGCCCTAAGTTAAAATTTAAAAAAACGTTCCAGCAAACCGCCGTGAAGGCGGTTTATCCACATAAGAGCGGGCAAAAGCCGTTAATGTCTTAACAAACTCTTGACAGTAAACTTGCCTTTTACCGCTAAATTGCGAGACTAACCTATGTTTATAAAACTCCATACTGATTCGAAGCGGCGCTTTATTTTAACGGCCGCAGCTAGTTTTTTAGCCCTCACCGCCTGCGGAAATGACGGCAGCACAGCCGCAAGTTCTGGCGGTTCATCCGCCTATGAAGTCGCCGGCGATCATGCGATTGGCAATCCCGACGCGAGCGTCACCGTTGTTGAATATGCCTCTGTTGTTTGCGGGGCTTGCGCCAATTTCCATCAAACCGTTTATCCCGATTTCAAAAAGAAATATATTGATAGCGGGCTTGTGCGCTTTGTCTTTCGGGAATATCCAACTTCGCCGGAAAACCTGGCTCAAGCGGGTTTCCTGATTGCAAATTGCGCGCCGGAAGGTCGCTTCTTTGATAGCATCTCCCTACAATTCAAACGCCAACGGCAAATCTTCAAAGCCGCGGGCGACGGAACTGTTCGCCAAGAATATGTTGCAATTGCAAAATCCTCCGGCTTATCCGAAGCGGAATTTGACGCTTGCTTGCAAAACCAAGAAGAAATCGACCGCTATAAAGCCGTTGTGCAAGGCGGGATTGATGCGGGCGTCAGCGGCACGCCGAGCTTTTTCATTAATGGTGAGCTTGTAAAACGTACAGCCAGCGGCAAACAGCTCTTTACAATGGAAACATGGGACGAACATCTTGCGCCGCTTTTGGGCGATGACGCGCCCGCGCCAGACGTAAAGGCCGAGACAGGATCGACAGAATCCGGCGCTGATACCGCTGAAGGCGGCACGCAGTAATGGGAACGCTCGCGTTCAATCAAATAAGGCTGGCCGGCTTTAAGTCCTTTGTGGACGCGACCGACTTTGTGATTGAACCGGGCTTAACCGGAATTGTCGGGCCGAATGGCTGCGGCAAATCCAATCTCTTAGAGGCTATCCGCTGGGTGATGGGGGCTAATTCGGCCAAAGCCATGCGCGGCGCAGCAATGGATGATGTCATCTTCAATGGCACTAAACAGCGCCCCGGCCGCAATCAAGCGCAAGTGCTTTTAACGATTGATAATAAAGCCCGCATGGCCCCGCCCATGTTTAATGACGACGACATCCTCGAAGTCGCGCGCATTATTACCAAGGGCAAAGGCAGCACCTACAAGGTCAATGGCAAAACCGTTCGCGCCAAAGATGTACAGCTCTTATTTGCTGATGCCAGTACGGGGGCCAATTCCCCCGCGCTTGTTCGCCAAGGCCAGATCAATGAGTTGATTTCGGCCAAGCCGTCATCACGCCGCCGTATCCTTGAAGAAGCAGCCGGTATTTCCGGCCTTCATACGCGCCGCCACGAAGCCGAGCTTCGCCTGCGCGCGGCAGAGACTAATCTCTCTCGTCTTGATGATGTCATCGCACAGATCGAAAGTCAGATTTTATCCCTTCGCCGTCAAGCGCGTCAGGCCACACGCTATCGTCGCCTCGCCGGTGAAATTCACGAATATCGGTCTTTATTATGGCTTAAGCGCTGGCAGGACTCGCTCGATGCATTGAAATCTGCCCAAGATGCCAAATCACATTGCGAAACACAGGTGCAAGAGCTGTCAAAAGCCGCCTCTGAATCTATACGCCTCGCGGCGGAGCTGTCAGAAAAGCTAGACCCGCGCCGAGAAGAGCAATTAATTGCCGCCGCTGTTCTCGCCCGCCTGAATGCCGCCAAAGACGCGCTAGAATCCGAAGAAAGCAGCGCTAAATCCAATATTGAAAAACTGACCTTTCAACTTGAGCAAATTGCCGGCGACATTGACCGCGAAAGCGGCATTACCGAAGATGCAGCCCGCGCCGAGGCCCGACTTTCAGAGGAATTTGACGCTTTATCATCAGCAGGTGATAATGATGCCGCCGTGGACGCCGCCGAGCAGCAAGCCCGCCAAGCGGCGCAAACTCGCACGGAATTAGAGCAGCGCTATAGCGACATCACGCGCAAAATTGCTGACCGTTCGGCCCGCAAAGACGCCGCGCAGCGCGATGTTGAACGCGGCGGGCAAAGGCTCCAGCGGACACTGCGTGAGCGCGCTGAGGTGAAAGACAAATTGGCCGCGCTTGAAAATAATAGCGCGGCGCAAAGCTCCGGTAATTTGTTTATTTCGGCTGCCGCAGAGGCGCTAACAGCGCTGGACACCGCGCGCCAAAATGAGCAAAAACTAGCACAAGACCGTAGTCATGCCGAAAAACAAGACCAAACGGCCCGTGATAAATTAGCCGAAGAGCGCCAAGGCCTCGGGCGTTTAACCGCCGAACGCGATGCGCTTCATAATATTTTGCAAACTGCAGGCCAAGGCGATTGGAAAGCCGTTCTCGGCGAAATGAAAGTTAAAGCCGGTTATGAAACCGCCCTTGCCGCCGCGCTGGGTGATGATCTGGACGGCAGCCTTGAAGAGGGCGCGCCGCTTCGCTGGGCGGGAGCCGATACCCCGCGCCAAGACTTACCCAAAGATGTGACGCCGCTTTCTGATTTAGTGAAAGCGCCCGCAGCGCTGACGGCGCGTCTTTCGCAAATTGGCGTGATTGATAACGGCTCGCCCGATCTTTACCGCAACCAGCTTAAAGCCGGACAGCGGCTTGTCACAAAACAGGGGCATGTTCTGCGCTGGGATGGCTTTGAGGTTCGCCCTGAAGCTGAAACCGCCGCCGCAAAACGATTGCAGCAGCAAAACCGCCTCACCGCGCTGGATCACGATATTCAGCAGCACCAATCCCGCGTCGAAGCCGCTCAGTCCGCCTTTGATTCAGCCCGAGACGCGCGGCAGAATGCTGTCAATATAGCTCAAGAGGCCCGGCGGGCCTTGCCTGACCTTGAAAAACGCGAAAGAGCTGCGCAGGCGGCTGTTGGACAATATGAAGCCGATATTGCCCGCGAAGCTGCGCAAAAATCGGCCCTTGAAGACCGCTTAACGCGGCTGGATATGGAACATAATGATGTGCAAGGGCAATATGACCGCGCCCAGACTCTCTTGGCTGAATTTGAATCTGGCGAAGATTTATCCGCCGAAAGCGAGGCTCTTCGCGCCGAACTGTTAAAGGCACGGGAAATTGCCGATGATGCCTCTGCGGCTTACCGCAGTCTTAAGCGCGAGCTTGAAGCGCGCGCCGCCCGCCGCGCCGCCATTGAAACTGAACGGGGAAATTGGAAAAAACGCGGCCAGACGGCGAGTGAGCGTATAGCTAATCTTGAAAACCGCCGCGGCCAAACGGAAACGGCTTTGACCGATGCGCGCCGGGCGCCCGATCAATTTGAAGACCGCCGCCAAGCCCTTATGCAAGAGCTATCCGACGCCGAAACCCGCCGCAAGACGGCTGCCGACGGCCTTGCCGAAGCCGAGACAACGGCGCGCGATGCTGATATTGCCGCCCGCGCCGCAGAAACCGCTCATGCACAGGCCCGTGAAGCCCGCGCCGCCGCGGCCGCTCGGCTTGAAGCGGCGCAAAACCGCATGAGCGAGAATGAAGCACGGATTTCTGAAACGCTGGAATCTACGCCTGATGAGCTCAGTTCTCATCTTGGCGAGTTGTCACCCGAGTCTAAATTATCCGAAAATGATATTGAGCGTAAATTAGAGCGGCTTAACCGTGAGCGCGAAAGCTTGGGCGGCGTTAATTTGCGCGCGGATGAAGAAGTCATTGAACAAGAAGAGCGCCTCACCGCTATGAATGATGAGCGGCAAGACCTGATTGCTGCGATTGCGCGGCTGCGCGAAGGCATTGATGAGCTGAATAGCGAAGGACGCCAACGTCTTCTGGCCGCCTTTGATGAGGTTAATGGTCACTTTGGCCGCCTCTTCACAACGCTTTTTGGCGGCGGCGAAGCCTCACTGGCTTTAACCGAATCCGATGACCCGCTTGAAGCCGGCCTTGAGGTCATGGTCAGCCCGCCGGGGAAAAAGCTAGGGTCTATGAGTCTGATGTCAGGAGGGGAGCAAGCCTTAACGGCCACCGCGCTCATCTTTGCCGTATTCTTATCTAATCCTGCGCCGATTTGCGTGCTTGATGAGGTGGATGCACCGCTCGATGATGCCAATGTCTCGCGCTATTGTAATCTTCTGGATGAAATGACGAAACAAACTCAGACAAAATTCATCGCCATCACCCATAATCCCGTAACAATGAGCCGTATGGACCGCATTTTCGGTGTCACAATGGCCGAACAGGGCGTCTCGCAACTCCTCTCTATGCAGTTAACCGATGCAGAGCGCCTCGTCGCCGCTGAGTAAAAGACTCAGATGGGAATGATAGGGTAAAATATAACCCTTCAATCTCATCCCTTTAACAGCCTCATTGATTTTTAAAAACTAAATGAAATTATTATTTAAAATCAATGGCTTAGAGACAGCAGGATTCAGTTGACTTCATATAGCCCCGCGAGTAAGTTGCGCGCGCTTTTCAGGGTTACCTTTAAGGCAATGAGTGAAACTTATGCCGGACAGTGAAAAACATATGCAAAATCTTTCAGATAGTGAAAGATTAGATGAATTAGCCAAGAAACTTGATGCCAAACGGCAGACGCCAGAGGCTCAATCGCATCATGCATCTAATTCACGCATGGCAGAGGGTTTTAAATACGCAAGCGAATTCAGCGCGGCGGTTTTGGTTGGTGCGGCACTTGGATATGCCGTCGATAAAGGCCTTAATTCGTCCCCATGGGGTTTGCTTATAGGTTTGATTTTAGGCCTCGGCGGCGGTGTTTTAAACATTATCCGCGCCGCACAAGAGACCTTAGCGACGGAAGATCTTGGACAAGACCTTCCTGAAACGAATGAGGAATAGGGCGTGATTGCAGCTGGTCTTGACCCCATCTCACAATTTGAAATCCATAAGCTTATCGAGCTTAAGATTGGGAAGTTTGATTTAAGCTTTACCAATTCATCCTTGATGATGGTTGTTGCCGTTGTCTGTATTTGTGTCTGGCTCTTACTCTCAACCAAACGCTCACTCATTCCGGGACGCGCCCAATCCGTGGCTGAAGTCTCTTATGAATTTGTTGCCAATATGATCCGCTCTTCGGCTGGGACAGATGGCCTGCGATTCTTCCCGTTCGTCTTTACCTTATTTATCTTTATTCTCTTTGCAAATTTGCTGGGCATGATCCCGTTCTTTTTCACAACCACAAGCCACATCATCGTCACCTTCACATTGGCCATGTTAGTCATTGGCCTCGTCGTGCTTTACGGCGTTTGGAAAAATGGTTTGGGATTTTTGAAACTTTTCTGGCCATCAGGTGTTCCGATCGTTTTGAAAATCGTGCTGATTGTTCCTATTGAAATCATTTCATTCATTTCTCGCCCCATTAGTCTATCTGTTCGTCTGTGGGCGAATATGTTTGCGGGCCATGTTTTATTAAAGCTTTTTGCCGGCTTTGCCATTTCCATGGTAACGGCACTTGGCTTTTTCCCCGGCGCCCTCGGCGCAATCATCCCATATGCTATGACCTTGGCGCTGACTCCGTTGGAGTTCCTTGTCGCCTTTGTTCAGGCTTACGTTTTTGCCCTTTTGACGTGCGTTTATCTATCTGACGCGCTTCATCCAGGTCATTAATAACTGCAAATAACGCTTTTTTCATAGGAGATCATCATGGAAGCAGAAGCAGCAAAGTTCATTGGCGCAGGCCTCGCATGTCTAGGCATGGCAGGTGCCGGTATCGGTGTCGGTAATCTTTTCGGTCAGTACCTTTCTGGTGCGCTCCGTAACCCATCAGCAGCACAAGGTCAGTTTTCTAACCTTATCTTCGGTTTCGCTGTGACAGAAGCCCTCGGCATTTTCTCTTTTGCCGTCGCTCTTATCCTGCTCTTCGTCGTTTAATCACGATTTATAATTCAAGGCTTCGCTATGTTAAATGCGATCATGCTAGCGGGATTAAAACTCGCCGCTGCGGCTCCTAAAGGAGTTCCCGGCGGTGAAAATGCCGGCGATAAGGTGTTTCCACCTTTTGACCCGACATATTTCGCGTCCCAGATTTTTTGGCTACTTATTAGCTTTTTTGCGCTTTATTTCATCCTCGCACAGGTTCTCCTGCCGCGTATTGGTGAAACGATTGAAGAGCGGAATAACCGCATTGCGGATGATCTGGACACAGCCTCGCGGATGCAGCGTGAAGCCGAAGATGCAGAAAAAGCCTATGAGCGCGCTTTAGCTGATGCAAAAGCCAAAGCGCGTAATCATGCAGAAACGACGCGTCAATCTATTGACGCTGAACTCTCCAAGGAGTTGGAGAAAGCTGACGAGGACGCGCTTAAACAAGCTGAGGCCTCTGACGCGCGTATTCGCAACATTCGCAATGATGCTCTGGCCAATATAGACACCATAGCAGCCGAAGCGGCTCAAGCAACAGTTGAAGCACTGATTGGGAAAAAACTATCTCTGGCTGCCGTTAAAAAAGCTGTCGGTTAGGACTTAGGAGACAAATATGCATTTTGATTTTGATCCCGCTAGTCCGACAATTTGGGTTTTCCTCTCCGTTGTTATTTTCTTCGCAGGGCTTGCTTATTTTGGCATCCACAAGAAAATTGCAGGCAGCCTTGATGAACGTGCCGATAAAATTCGAACTGAGCTAGATGAAGCCCGCCGTCTTCGTGAGGAAGCGCAAACGCTTCTTGCTTCTTACCAGCGCAAGCAAAAAGAAGCTGAAGATCAAGCTGACCATATAGTCAAACAAGCACGTAAAGATGCTGAAGCTATGGCTGAGCAAGCGCGTAAAGACCTTAAAGAGCGTCTTGAGCGCCGCGCGGCTCTTGCCGAAGCTAAAATTGCCAATGCCGAAGCCCAAGCGCTTTCAGATGTGAAAGCTAAAGCCGCTCAAATGGCTATTCAAACCGCCGAAAAGCTTTTGGCCGAAAATATGACAGCCGCAAACCATACGGCGCTCGTCAAAAAAGGCATTGATAACCTGTCATCGACACTGTCTTAAACGCACTTACCACGGTAAAATTAGGTTGAACCGCAGGTCCGGCGTCCCTATTCATTTTAAATGTCCGGACACTCCGATATCCCTGCCCCGTCCTTTGCGGATAACCGGCCCCGTTTGAAAAACATTCAAGCGCTGCGCGGTCTTGCAGCTGTCTTGGTCATGCTATCCCATCTGTTCATCATTGAGCAAAAATATAGCCAAGATCATATCCTGCCTGATGTTCTTAATTTCGGCATGTTCGGGGTTGATATATTTTTCGTTATTTCCGGTTTCATTATGGTCTATGTGACGCATAAATGGGCGGATGGCGCGATACGGCATATCCCGAATTTTATATTCTCCCGCGCGGCACGAATTTATCCGCTTTACTGGCTCGTCTCCCTGCCGCTATTAGGGCTATATCTTCTTCGGCCGGAGCTTATTTTTTCGTCGAGTGTTTGGAATGAACCTAATCTTTTAAAATCTTTCTTTTTATGGCCCGATACCGCCTTCCCCTTGCTGGAGATTGGCTGGACGCTTATCCATGAAATGAGTTTTTATCTTATTTTTGCGCTTATTTTAATCGCGCCGCGCCGCCTCCGGCCCCTTCTTATTGGCATGTGGAGCCTGTTAGTGATAATCGCTTTTAACCTTGGCGCGGCAGAGCTTGGCCCTGTTAGCCGTATTTTATCGCATCCTTTAACGCTAGAGTTTAGCTTTGGCGCTCTGCTCGCCTATGGGCTCATGAACCAAACGCCAGAGGACAAAGCGCGCGGCGGGGTGTGGCTGCTCACTCTGAGTGGAGTGATTTTTTGTCTGGCGGTTGCCGCCTTTAAACTCTCCGGACATAACCATCCCGGCATGGGCTGGCCGCGCACAGCAAGCCTTGGCATTAGTGCCCTTATCCTGCTGATAGCCGTTTATATCCTTGAAGATAATGGCAAAACGGCCCCGCAATGGAGCGTCACCTTGGGGGATTGGTCATATGCTCTTTATTTAACCCATATTCTAAGCTTAAGCTTATTTGGGCGAATTTGGGCCTTATGCGATCAGCCGGGTTTATGGGATAATTTTATTATTTTGCCGCTCATCCTGATGACCGCCATTGTGATCGCTGGAGCGGTCCATAAAATAATAGAGGCCCCGCTAATGAGGGCCTCTAAAAAACTTCAAAAAAGACGCGCCTAACCGGCATAAAGCCGGCCGTAAACCCTTATTCAGCCGCGTCGAGCAAATCGGCCGGCGGCGTCCAGCGCAAAACAGGTTTCCGCGCGGCCTGCGTTTCATCAAGACGGCGTTTCGGCGCATAAATCGGGGCCGCCTTAAAGGACTCAACGTCACCAGATTTAGCTTTAGCCACAATGTGGCGCATAGATTGAATAAAACGGTCAAGCTCTTGCTTGCTTTCAGATTCAGTCGGTTCAATCAGCATAGCCCCGTGAACCACAAGCGGGAAATACATCGTCATCGGATGATATCCCTCATCAATCATAGCCTTGGCAAAATCTAGCGTCTCAACGCCCGTATCTTTCAAAAAACGGTCGTCAAATAAAGCTTCATGCATACACGTGCCGTCAAAAGCGGTTGTCATGACATCAGACAGTGAAGCCTGAACATAATTCGCGTTTAATACGGCATCTTCTGTCGCTTGCTTAAGGCCGTCAGAGCCGTGGCTCATCATATAGCTCAGCGCGCGTGTATACATGCCCATATTGCCGTGAAACGCGCACATACGGCCAAAGCTCTTGGCCGCGTCGCCTTCAACATGTTCAACCAAATCAAAGCCATTATCTGTCTTAATAACATAAGGCACGGGCGCATGATCCATAAGGGCCGTGGATAAAACCGTGGGGCCAGATCCGGGGCCGCCGCCGCCATGGGGCGTGCTAAAGGTTTTATGCAAATTAATATGCATCGCATCAACACCCAGATCACCGGGGCGAACGCGGCCAACAAGCGCGTTAAAATTCGCACCGTCGCAATAAAAATACCCGCCGGCCTCATGAATCAAATCTGCAATTTCAATAATATCGCTTTCAAATAATCCGCAGGTATTAGGATTTGTCAGCATGATGCCCGCGATGTCATCAGATCGCTCTGTGAGCTTCGCGCGTAGGGCCTCGATATCAACGCGGCCTCTCTTATTGGCTGGAATTTCATCAACCGTGAAGCCGCATTGCACGGCCGTTGCGGGATTGGTTCCATGTGCGCTTTCGGGGACAAGAACGCGGCGTTTATGCGTCATGCCGTCGGCGTCAAGTTTAGCGCGTATCGCCATCATCCCGCAAAGCTCGCCATGCGCGCCGGCTTTGGGTGTCAAAGCCACCGCTGGCATATTACATAGGGTCATCAACCAATGGGAGAGATCATACATAACCTCTAGCGCGCCCTGCTTCGTTTGCACAGGCTGCATCGGATGCACGTCAGCAAAGCCCGGCATACGCGCGATTTTTTCATTCAAGCGCGGATTATGTTTCATCGTACAAGAGCCAAGCGGATAAACACCAAGATCAATCGCGTAGTTTTGCTGTGACAGACGAACATAATGACGCATTGTCTCGGGCTCAGATAATCCCGGCAGGCCAATTTCGCCTGTGCGGGCATGATGACCAAGCCGCGATGCTGTGCCTTTTGGCTGCGGTAAATCCACACCCGTATTTTGTGGTGTGCCGACTTCAAAGATTAATTTTTCAACTTGATTAAGCGCTTTTGACCCCGACATGGTTGGGGCATCATTGACATTCGCGGCTTGCGGCGTTGTTGGGCGTCCTTGATTATTCATGATAGCACCTCCTTAAGCGCAGCCTCATAGGCGGCAATGTCTTCATCGAGATTTGTTTCCGTTGCGCAAATAAGCAGCAGGCCCTCATCAGCCCCGCCCGTCAAACGCGAGAGCGCTACGCCGCCAATTACGCCTTTTTCGACAAGCGCATCGACAACATCTACAGCCGGCTTATTCAGCTTTAATGTAAACTCATTGAAAAACGTCTCATTGACTAATTCCGCGCCGTCAATCGCGCTTAATCTATCGGCCAAATTACAGGCGTTTTCATGGTTAAGTGCGGCCATGCGCTGTAATCCTGCATCGCCAAGCAAGGTCATATGAATGGTGAAAGCCAAGCAGCATAGCCCGCTATTGGTGCAAATATTAGAGGTCGCTTTTTCGCGGCGAATATGCTGCTCACGCGTGGAGAGTGTCAGCACAAAACCGCGCTCGCCATTCGCGTCAACCGTTTCTCCGCAGACCCGTCCCGGCATTTGCCGTACGAGCTTTTGGCGGCAAGCAAATAAGCCGACATGCGGCCCGCCGAAATTAAGGCCAACACCGAGCCCCTGACCTTCGCCGACAACAATATCCGCCCCTTGATGTCCGGGCGGGGTAATCGCAGCCAGCGCGACAGGTTCAGTGAACACCGCAATTAATAGCGCTTTATGGGCATGGGCTTTTTCTGCAATCGGGGCGAGATCAATGATCTCACCGAAAACATTCGGGCTTTGCACCACAACACAGGCCGTATTATCGTCAATATGGTCAATCACATGATTATCGCGGCCCGGTCGGCAGATGCGCTCATCAATATTAATGTCCAGCGTCGAGGCGAGGGTTTGCGTCGCCGCCGCGTAATGCGGATGCAGCCCGGGCGCAAGAACCGCTTTGTTTTTGCGCGTCACCCGCTTGGCCATAACCACCGCTTCGGCGCAGGCGGTCGAGCCATCATACATCGACGCATTGGCGACATCCATACCCGTTAAAAGCGCGACTTGCGTTTGAAATTCAAAGAGCGTCTGGAGCGTGCCTTGGCTAATCTCTGGCTGATAGGGCGTATAGGCCGTTAGAAACTCAGAGCGCTGGATGAGGTGGTCAACACTTGCCGGAATATGATGGCGGTACGCCCCTGCCCCGCAGAAAAAGGGCAGCGACCCTGCCGCTATAGACTTGGCAGAAAGCCCCGCAAAATAACGCTCAACGCCGGCTTCGGATTGATGTTTCGGCAAATCAATAAGGCCTTCAAGACGCGCCGCTTTGGGCACATCTTCAAAAAGCGCATCAATATTAGGCACGCCAATTTTATCGAGCATCGCCGCGCGGTCAGTTTCATTTAACGGGAGATAACGCATTTAATTATCTTTCTTTAGAGGTTTGTAAGCTGCCGAATTTACGGCTCGTCCGGCAAAAAGTGAGACTGCTACGGTTATAGAACCGCGCCAAAATTCATTTTCCATAAACAAGGACAGAGTTGCGCCAAGGATAAGAGCGACAACAATAATCACTATGATTTCTAAAACGAATGAACGCATTTAATTATTTTTTCTTATGTTTCTCGAGCAATTTATTTGACCCGCTTTCAGGGTCATCTTCATCGGCCCAAGCTAAAATCTTATTCCCAAGAGGAGTAAGAAGATGAGCTATAGCTGCGAGCACCGCCAACCCAATAATAAGCGCAGCAATTCCCGCCCATACAGGGTCAAGACCAAGCTTTATAAGCCCATATGCAATCATACCTTTAATGACGATTTTATAAGCGACGTAGCCAAGAAACATCAGAGGGAAGATCAGCAAAATCCCAACCCATTTTCCAATTTTTTCACTCATGGTATGATTGCCGGCCATATTTAAAGGCCTTCGCAATAGGCCTTATAGGCGGCTTCATCCATCAGGCTATCAAGCTCGGCGGCGTCTTTGATCTTGATTTTAAGGAACCAGCCTTCGCCTTCTGGGCCGGCATTGACGGTTTCCGGCGCATCTTCAAGCGCCTCATTCACGGCTGTCACTTCGCCCGCGACAGGGGTATAGACTTCCGAAGCAGCTTTGACGGATTCGACGACGGCAGCTTCATCGCCTTTGGCCATATCGCGGCCAATTTCAGGCAGTTCAACAAAAACGACATCGCCAAGCGCTTTGGCCGCATAGACGGAAATTCCGACGGTGCCTTCATCGCCGTCAACTTTGACCCATTCATGGTCTTCTGTATATTTTACGCTCATAATTTCAGCTCTTCTTTAAATTTAACGGCTTAGCCGCGGTAATAATTATGGGGAACAAAAGGAAGTTTCACGACTTTGGCGGGGCGGGCTTTGCCGCGCACAATTAAATCTATGTCTGTGCCGGGCTTGGCAAATTTACGCGCGACATATCCCATTGCGACAGGGCCGCCAATAGAGGGACCGAAACCGCCCGATGTAATCTCGCCGACGCGCTCCCCGCCCGCTTGAATTTCGGTATGTTCACGCGCCGGCGCGCGGCCTTCAGGCAGAATCCCAACGAGGCGCTTGGATGATTTATTGGCAATATCTGCCGCAACCCGCGCCGCGCCGAGATAGCCCGCATCCGCGCTGCGGCGGTGTTTTTGCACAGACCAAAACAGCCCCGCTTCAATCGGAGATACGCGCGTGTCAATATCGTGACCATAGAGGCATAAGCCGGCCTCAAGGCGGAGGCTATCGCGCGCACCAAGACCAATCATTTCGACCTCATCTTCCGCAAGCAAGAGCGCGGCTAGCGCATTGACATCTTCATGTTTCACGGAAATTTCATAGCCGTCCTCACCGGTATAGCCAGAGCGGGAGATATGTACCCACATGGTCGGGGTCAGCGGTAAATCTGTGTGCGTCATAAAGACAAGATCTTTAACGGCGGGGTTTAGCCGTGCCAAAACATCCGCCGCCTTGGGGCCTTGAAGGGCAATTAGCGAGAGCGTGTCATCCGCCACATCCAAGCTTACGCCCGCCGGTAAATGTTTTTCAATATGGGCGAAATCATCCGTTTTACAGCCCGCATTGACGACAAGGTAAAGCTTATGTGTATGGCCTTGAAACCCAAGACGCGAGATCATTAAATCATCAAGAATACCGCCGTCCTCATTAAGGAATTGGCTGTAGCGCTGCTGCCCCGGCTCAAGATCAGCAATACTCGCCGGAACGAGTTTTTCAAGCGCGCGGGCCGCCGTTTCAAACTTGCCGTCCTCGGCGATAATGAAACATTGCCCCATATGAGAGACATCAAACAAACCCGCCTGCTCGCGCGTATGATTATGCTCACCGAGAACACCCAAAGGATATTGCACGGGCATATCATAGCCCGCAAACGGCACCATCTTAGCGCCCAGAGCGACATGTTGGTCATATAGTTTTGTGCGTTGTAATTCAGACATATAGGCACTTTCCGCTGCTGCGTTATCAGTGCCACCCGCTGTCTTTGTGGGCCTGAGAGATTCACACAAAGTGTCTGTGCTTACTCCGTCGGCGGGGCGTTTCACCAAATCACCCGCTTTCCAGCGTATTGTCTTCTAAGCGGTCCCTTGTACCTGAGAGTTTCCGGTGGCGGTTGCTCCTTCGGCGGCTTGCACAAGACAAGCGCTCTCCCGCTTGGAAGAGATAAAATGCCTATGCGGGATTCTTTTCCGCGAGTCAATCAAAGCCATAGGGGAAAATCTTTACATATTCACTTTATAAGGGGATAAATTAAGGAATAAAATTATGAGTGATGGTGAAAGCTTTGCAGCGGCAAGTTCTGGCAAATCAGAGGCCGAAATTGCGTTTGAATTGGTCAATAAGCTAAAAGGTCAAGGCGTCTGGGGCGAGAAAAACTTAGGCCCAATCTTGGATATGTTTGCAGAATGTCTGGACGCCGCCAAAGGGCTTCGCGCTTATCCCGGTCAAAACCGCGTTGATATGCCGGTTAAAACACCCATCGCCGCAAATACGGCTCGGGCTTCAGCGCCGCAAGTGCAGGCTCCAATACAAGCGCGGCAAGTCCCAACTCAGTCTCAGGCGCAAGTTCAGGCGCAAGTTCAGGCCCAAATTCCGGCCCAAGTTCAGGGCCAAGCTCACCCTCAGCCGCAACAGCGCGCCGCTGCGCCGCAACATCAGCCCGCTCAGCGCCAACAACACATAATGCAGCAAGCCGCCTTAAAGCCCGGCTAAGCTACATTCGCTCGGGAACCTCTATGGCGAGAATATCCAGCCCTGTTTCAAGTTGCCGCAGGGTGGTTTCGGCCAACGCTAAACGCGAGGCTTTAACATCCTCAGGCGTATCGTCATGCAAAATTGGGCAGTCTGTGTAAAACCGTGAAAAACTCTGGGCGAGGCTAAAGACATGCTCGCATAAAATATGCGCAGAGCGCTTATTTGCCGCCCCGCTGACGGCTCGCCCAAAGCTATCTAGCGCGAGAATCAGCGCCTTTTCTGCTGGATGTTCAGGCTTAATAACGCCTGTCTTAACATCTTGCGATGCCGCCTTGCGAAGAAGCGATTTAATCCGCACCGCCGCATATAAAAGATAAGGCCCTGTTTTCCCTTCAAATGAAGTAAAACGGTCAAGATCAAACACATAATTCGTTAAAGGCTGGTTTTGCAAATCTGCAAATTTCAGCGCCGCCACCGCGACTTTATGGGCAATATCTGACATTTCATCCGCGTCAAAATCTTTGCCAATTCCAGCATCTGTTAGCCGCTTAATCGCGGCATTTTTGGCCATAGCGATCAAATCATCGAGCCGCAATACGCCGCCTTCGCGCGTTTTAAACGGCTTACCATCTTTGCCGTTCATCGTCCCAAAGCCAATATGTTCCATCATCTCAGGCGCAAACCATCCGGCCTTGACGGCCCCGCGAAAGACTTGCTGGAAATGTAAAGCTTGGCGTTGATCGACGACATATAAAATCAAATCGGGATTATATGTGTTTTTTCGGTCAACCAATGTCGCAAGATCTGTCGTATGATAAAGAACTGCGCCGGATGAGGCCCGTAAAATCACGGGCGGCATGTCTTTTTTATCCGTCTCCTGCGCGACATCAATAATCAGAGCGCCGTCACTATCTTCGGCAATGCCGGCTGTCACTAGCCCCTCAATCATATCGGGAATCAACGGGTCAACCGCCGCTTCGCCTTTCCACAGATCAAACTCCACATTGAGCGAGCCATATCCCACTTTAAGCGCCGCAACAGAGACAGCGATAAAGTGATCCAACAGCGCCCGATAACCGCGCCGCCCGCCTTGCAATTCTGCCGTCGCGCGCCGTGAGCGTTCAAGACGGTTCGGGTCATCCTTAGCCTTGCCGCTAGCTTGCGGATAAAGACGCGCTAAATCATCCATGGTAACAGGCGACGCTGCGGGATAATCACCCGTAAAAGCGTCATCGAAATAAACCAGATCAGGCTGTTCAATTTCAAGCTCTGAGATCAGATGCCCCATTTGAAGCCCCCAATCGCCCATGTGCACATCACCAATCACCCTGTGCCCCTGCACGCGGAACAGGCGCTTAATCGCCTCCCCAAGCACGGCAGAGCGTAAATGACCCACATGCATAGGTTTAGCGACATTCGCGCCGCCGTAATCGACCATCACCGTCATAGGGGTGGCCGCTTTGACAATGCCTGTCATATCATCGGCTGCAAGCCGCTGGGCGGCGGCTGTAATCATACTATCGGCAGGCTGTATATTAATAAATCCCGGGCCAGCAATCTCAAGACTAGCAATATCGCGGCTAGTCTCAAGCTGCGCGGTGATCGCAGCCGCAATCTCGCGCGGGTTTTTCTTCTCGCCTTGTTTTTTGAAATAACCGGCAACGGCCATCGCCGCATTACATTGAAACGGCGCTAAATCTGGCCGCGCAGAGACAACAGCCGTGGCAAATTGAGGCGGATAATCCAGCGTCTTAAAAGCATCAGCGATAATAATATTCAGGTGGTCTAAAACAGTCATTAGGCAGCATCCCCTTGGGAGATCTTATTTATCGCGCGTTTTGCGCCTGTATAAACAGACCACGCGCGCTAAAATATTAGCGTTAATTTTGTCCCGCAGACGGGCGGAAGCGTTTTCCATCCGCATTAAAATTGCGCTGCTCCGGCGTGGTCACGTAACCGACAATAATTTCAAAATTCTCACCTGATGTGCCTTCGCCAATGCGCGGAATTTCGATACGGTCAATGCGCTCTTTAACAGACACACGATCAGCGCCCGACGGAAATTTAACCACAACAGGAAACTCAAGCTTTTCAATCACGGCAATATTTTTGCGCGTAACAGCGACAAACATATCATAGCTATGGGTATCGCCTTGCGCTTTGGGGCCGCGCCCCGCTTCAAATTCTATCTCAACATCAGCGACAATCGGGCGATCACTAAAATAACGGCAGAGGCTTTTGACTTTTGAAATCTCGGCGGTGAAGCCGACATTGGAAAAGCTCTCGGCGCCGTCAAATTTAACAATGCGCGAGGCGTCGTAAATCGCAAAGGCTCGCGGACAGGGTCCAGGGTTGCGTTCACTGGCTTCCCCAATGGCAAGCGCATCGCGGGTTGATTGACAGGCAGAGAGCCCCATGAGCAAAATCATAGCGGCAGAGAGTAAATTACGTCGTTTTGGCATGACAGCCCTATCATCATTGTCTTTACGGGCGAAGCTTTAGCCCTTATCTGTTAGCGTCATAGACAGTTCAGTGCCGCCCCGCAACGGATTCGGACATTAAAGCCGTTCAAATGAGGATAAATTAATGCAATCATCCGAAAAAAAAGCTTCTCGCCTCTCAAAGACGCTTCTCTTGGCCGCTCCGCGCGGCTTTTGCGCCGGCGTCGACCGCGCTATTCAGATCGTTGAAAAGTCACTCGAGAAATATGGCGCGCCTGTTTATGTCCGCCATGAGATCGTTCATAACCGGCATGTCGTTAGCCGCCTTGAAGGCATGGGCGCGGTTTTCGTTGATGAGCTAACAGAATGCCCTGATGATCGCCCCGTCGTGTTCAGCGCCCACGGCGTGCCAAAATCGGTTCCCGCCGCCGCGCAGGCCCGCGATATGACATTTCTCGACGCCACATGTCCGCTCGTTTCAAAAGTCCACATAGAGGCCGAACGCCATGCTAAAAACGGCCGGCATATCCTGCTTATCGGTCATACGGGTCATCCCGAAGTTGTTGGAACAATGGGCCAATTACCGGACGGGCATATGAGCTTGATTGAAACCGAAGAGGACGCAAAAAACTTCATACCGAACGATCCTGAAAACCTCGCGCTTGTGACACAAACGACATTATCCGTCGATGATACCGCGGCCTTAATCGAGATTCTAAAAGCGCGGTTCCCGACGATTGCCCTGCCGTATAAAGAAGATATTTGCTATGCAACGACGAACCGCCAAGCCGCCGTGAAAGCGATTGCGGAGCGCTGTGATCTCTTGCTTGTTATTGGCGCGCAAAATTCGTCAAATTCCAAACGCCTTGTCGAAGTCGGCGCGATTGCCGGCGCGGATGCCGCAATGCTTGTCTCAAGTGCTGAGCAGTTAGATTGGGGCGCGATAGACGGCGCGAATGTCCTCGGCCTCTCCGCAGGAGCCAGCGCGCCGGAATATTTGACAACGGGGCTGATTGCAGCGCTTGAAAGCCAATATGATATAACCATCCAAGAAGTTGAAGTGGTGAAGGAAGATGTGATCTTTCGCCTGCCGCGCCAACTTCGCGATAAGCCAGCCGCTTAATGCCTCGCACAGCATCACCGCCGCCATCTGCAAAAGGACAATCCACCCCAAAAACATTAACAATATATACGGATGGCGCCTGTTCCGGCAATCCCGGCCCTGGCGGTTGGGGCGTTCTTATGCAATTTGGCAGCCATGAGAAAGAGCTCTTTGGCGGCGAAAGCGATACAACGAATAACCGCATGGAAATGATGGCCGCGATTGAAGCCCTGCGGGCGATTAAACCCGGATTTAGCGGGGCAGTGCATCTTTGGACGGATAGCACTTATGTCATGAAGGGCATCACAGAATGGATCCACGGCTGGAAGCGAAGAGGCTGGAAAAAATCCGACAAAAAACCGGTTGTGAATGTTGATTTATGGAAAATCCTTGATGCGTTAAACAGCCAGCGCAATGTGGAATGGCATTGGGTGAAGGGCCATGCCGGCGTTGACGGCAATGAACGCGCGGATGAGCTGGCGCGGCGCGGGATTCCCAAATAATTACATCTTTTTTACGGCGGGTTTAATCGGGTTAAATATCGCCTCATAAAAGATCGTCCCTAGAATATAAGTCCCCGCCATAATAACGCCGCGTACCGTGCCTGATATTTTCGAGGTTCCAATCCGGTTACGATAACGCACGGCGACCTCTTTATATCTCAGGTTATGTTTCAAGGCTCTGACCTGCATTTCAACAGTCCAGCCAAATGTCGGCGCTTGCATATCCAGCCTGTTAAGCGCGTCCATGCTCAGCGCGCGAAACGGGCCGAGATCGGTAAATTTTCCGCCCCAAAACAGCCGCATTAACCAACAAGCGAGCGCATTGCCAAATTGCTGCGGAACCGTCAGCGCGCCTTTTTCAACATCACCAATCAAGCGCGAGCCAATCACGAAATCCGCGCTCCCGTCTATGATGGGGGCAATAAGCGCTGTTAGCTCTTCGGGATAATCAGAGGCATCGCCGTCCATAAAGACAATGATATCACAGGGCGCGGCCTTTTGAATACCCGCTAGGCACGCGCGGCCATATCCCGCCTGCGGCACATCAATGACTTCAGCCCCCGCCGCGCGGGCCACCGCCGCCGTATTATCCGTAGAGCCATTATTCACGACTATAATCCGAGAGACCTGCGGCGGAATTTCAGCGATCACTTTCCCAATCGCGGCCTCTTCATTCATCGCCGGTATGACAACATTTATGATCGGCGTTTTATCAGCCATGACGACGTCTCCAAATCAGCTCACCCGCAAGAACGAGGAGCGGAATCCCAAATTGAAGCGGCACAACAACAGTAGAATATAGCGCATAAACATCGCGCTCTCCCATCGCATAGCGCACATAATAAAGCGCAATCAAACCGCTCAGCAGCGTCAAACCATATGTCGGGACAAAGGGGACGAAGACAAAGGCCCAATATAAATACCACGGATAACCTGTTGGCGATAAAAACAACAATGCCGTGGTGGTGATAATTAAAGCCAGCGGCAAGGTCTTATCTTCAGCCTTAGATATAAAGCCGTAATAAAGCGAAATCATCGTGACTATCGCGGCGATAAAGATACGGCTGATCTGTCCCGGCGCTATGGTGAACGGCTCGAAGGCGGCAAAGATAATCGGAAAGATAAAACTACTGCGCTGCCACTCGCCTGTATAGGCTGTCAGCCCGCTATCCTCGCCAATCGAGAGTAAAAGCGGGAGGTTAAAGGCGAGTGATAACACCGCCGTCATAACGGCAATGCCCGCATAAAAGACAGGGCGTTTACGCCACGCCCGAAAGAATATCGGCGCGAGTAACAGCGGCCATAATTTGACCGCAGCGGCGAGCGATAAAGCAAAAGCAGCCTTTAGCGGCGCGCGCTGCTGCACCCATAACATCGTCAAGAGCAGAGGCGGCACCAGGAGTAAATCCATATGAGCGACATTATATCCGCTATAAATCAACAGCGGATTTAACGCATAAAGCAGCGCCCATTTTGCATCGCGGCCATAAGCTTGCAGCGTTTTCACCAATAGGAATAATGTCAGGCCTTCGATCACAAGATAAACCGCGCGCAGAGCATCAAGGTTTAGCGGATCAATAAGCGCAGCCAACGCAAAAACGGCTTGCGCGGCAGGCGGATAAATTGTGCGCAGCTCAGGGTAATTAATTCGGGAGGTAATATCCCCTGTAGCCCGATCAAAGGCATTGAGTTGGCGAATGTGCGGGTTATCACTCTTACGGCCCGTGATGATCTCTTGCGGGGCATAATCATATGGATTAAGGCCCTGCGCTGTAACTGCGCCGTCCCAGAGATAGCGGTTCCAATCATCTTCATAAATCGGAACGGAGCCTATAAATAAAGCGCGGTACATTATGCCTATGGCCAAAAGCATATAAAGCCCCCGCCTTGACAGCGCGTTGCGTTTTAAAACGGCGATCAAAGCTATTGCCAACACACTGCCCAGAATTAAAGCGGTAACAAATTCAATATAAGGATGGTCAAATGTGGTCGTTCCAAGCACGAACCCTTTAGATAACATCCGTATATAAAGACTAACCCCGCCGATCAGAGCGGCTATAAGTCCGATATATTTTTGACTTTTTATCATACCATATATTTAGGGAAAGCGCTTAGCTTATAAACGCTTATGAACCAAATCCGCCGCCGCGTTGACGTTGTTGCTGCTGTGTAGGAACCGGCGCAGGGGGGGCCTGTCGCCGCGGCGCCGATGCGCGTACATCTTTGGGAACAATATAATTATCGGTGACATAATTCAGTTTGGTAAATTTAATCTCGCGGCCTGTGTTTAAACGCCCTCTTAATGCCGTATTGGCATGGCCTTTCAAATGTTTCAAAATCGCTTTATCATCACCGCCAAATAGGGCCGTTTTATGCCAATCATAAATCGGCGTCACCGTAACAATGCCTTTACTCGGCGAGACAATCCCGCGTGAATTTACATAGCGCATACCAAGCTCGGCGAGCCGCGAGCTGACGCTGGGGCCTTCATATGCCGTTTCGCTAAGGCACGGCCCCCCTTTAACGCCCTGATATAGACCGTAAATTACATTCGGGTCTTTAAAATCAGATATAATCTTAGCCTCAATATCAGCAATGGAATAGCTCTGCCCATTCAGGGTGATGCGGTCTTTCGTCCAAAGCTTACCCGGTTTTTTTCCTGTACCGCGCAGCGATTTCAAATTCGTTTTCTTCGTATCCGTTGCAACCGCTTTAATGACGAGTAAGTTTTGAAGATTAAGCCAATAGGCCAAACGATCATCATCGTTCAAGCTCTCGACATCGACTGATATGAGCTCGGCCTCATATTCATCAAGCACCGGCATGGCCTTATCCCGTATGACCTTATAAGCCAGCGCCGGACGCCCGCGTTCATTTACCGATAATTTGGTCATAAATTTATTCATCATGGAATAATCAACTGCGGGTTCGGGCGTAATATCTTCCGCAGGAGCCGTTTCAGTTGGAGCTTCGGTTTCAACAGAAGGGGCATCAACAGGCGTTTCGGCTTGGGTTTCAGACGCCGCTTCAGCCTCTATACTCACTGCATCTTGTGCAGAGGCAAATGCCCCCGCTTGGCTCATGGTTATAAGAGCTGTAGCCGTTAGAAGCCCTTTAGATAAATCTGAAACAATCGTCATGAAACCATCCACCATTGAAAAACTATAAAATGACTTAAAAGCACTCTGCCCGTTGAGACAAGACGCAGGGCTTCACAAAACAGTGAAATACTGCACAAAATAAGACCTCTGCCGATATCGGCAAAGGTCTCAACTAAGTCTTCATCAAAGGAGGAAAGAAAAAAACTTAGGTTTTCGCACTTTATGTTAATGGCTATGACGACTCGCCGCCATAGCTCTAAACTTTGTTAGCAATGCCAAAGAGCGTATTGAAATCAATCGCGCTCACAAGGACGTTAACATCTGTTGATGTAGAAAAATAAGGGAGCGCTCCTCCCAGAGCGTTAAGCTCAGGGCTTATTAATAGCTTGCCGACCGCATAAAAAAAGCCCGCAATATTGCGAGCTTTAAGACATAATTTTACCGCGAATTTAGCTGAGGTTTTCAACCATGAGCGTGGTTCCTTTGACGGATAAGACGCGCAGTTCTTGGCCGGCTTTGGCATGACCCATATCCATTGCGGCGCGCCATTGCGTATCTCCGACATGAACGCGGCCTTGACCCGTTTCAAAATCGGCAACAGCTTTAACCCGCATACCGATCATAGATTTCGCGCGGTCATTCAAATCCGAATCTTCTTCTCCCATCATATTGGGGCGAAAATATTTATGCCCCGCAATCAGAAGCGCGATAGATAGCGCAAAGAATAGAAGGAATTGAAGCGGCCATCCTATAGGGAGAATAAAGGCCAGTACCCCGACAATAAGCGCCGCCGTTGCGACCCATAATATATAGGTCGTACCCGTCAGCACTTCGAGGACTAATAAAACGACGCCCAGAATAAGCCAGCGGGCCCCATCCATCGTTTCTAGGAGTTGGATGAGAACATTGCCGTCAGAATTCATAATCATAAGTCCTCCTTATTTTCCTGTCTTTTTATGACCGCCCGCCGTTAGCAAAGCTTCGATTCCGCCCACTGTCGCCGCAAGGCTAGAGAGCTCAGCGGGAACAATTAACGTCTTTTGATTGGGCGACTCAGCCAATTTGCCAAAGGCTTTGACATAGTCCTGCGCGACGAAGTAATTAACCGCATTGACATCACCTTGGGCAATCGCATTTGAGACCATCTCGGTTGCGCGTGCTTCGGCTTCGGCTTCACGCTCACGCGCTTCCGCATCAAGGAAGGTCGCTTCTTTACGGCCTTCGGCTTCACGAATAGCGGCTTCTTTCTCGCCTTCCGCTTTCAAAATTTGCGACTGCTTATGACCTTCGGCCAAGAGAATATCAGCCCGCTTTTCACGCTCGGCTTTCATTTGGCGGTTCATGGCCTGCGTAATATCAGCCGGCGGGGAAAGATCTTTAATCTCAATCCGCGTGACTTTCGTGCCCCATGGATCGGTTGCCGAGTCAATCACGGTTAACAGCTTGGCATTAATGGCATCGCGTTTTGACAAGGTTTCATCCAAATCCATCGAGCCCACAACCGTTCGCACATTGGTCAAACATAGGTTTTTAATCGCATTATCGAGGTTGTTCACCTCATAGGCCGCTTGGCGGGCATCGACGACTTGGATAAAGACCACGGCATCGGCTGTGACCATAGCGTTATCGCGCGTAATCACATCCTGAGACGGGATATCAATAACGCGCTCGCGCATGTTCATTTTATATCCGACCGAGTCGAAAAATGGATTAATAAAAGACAATCCCGGTTTCAGCGTTCGTATATATTTCCCGAAACGTTCAACCGTAAATTCCATGCCCTGCGGCACGGCTTTGATGGCGCGCATCAAAATCACAAGCGCCAACACAACAAGAATGATGATAACTATATTACCTGCTGTCATAAAATATCCCTTCCCTATGACTGTTTATAATTCAAATACTCTGAGGTATTTTTGGCCGAGCTTATTGGCGGCGTGAAAACTTCACACCATCAGCTCTTTATACAGCGAGCCCTTATAGGCTCGCCAAATAATTTGAATGGAGCCCTAGAGCTGCTCCAAAAGATAATCGCCAGAGGAGACGCGGTATTCGCCGCCGTCTTCAACGTTAAGCTCTGAGACAATACCGTCTTTTACGAGCATAGAGTAACGCTGTGAGCGCGCGCCCATGCCGAAACCACTCGCATCAAGCTCAAGGCCAACCGCTTTGGCAAAATCGCCATTGCCGTCCGCGAGCATAACAATGTCGCTCGTAACGCCTTCGGCTTCTGCCCATGCCGCCATAACAAAAACATCATTAACCGATGTGCAAGCAATGACATCAACGCCTTTGGCTTTAATCGCGTCCAGATTATCTTTAAAACTTGGAAGATGTTTCGCAGAACACGTCGGCGTAAACGCACCGGGAACAGCAAATAGCGCGACGGTTTTACCCCCGCATAGCTCCGCCGTATTCATAGGCGCAGGCCCCTCTTCACCAAGGGTCATAAAGCTGGCCTCTGGTAATTGATCGCCGATTTTCACTGTCATAATTATCTCCGTGTATAACTTCACATGTAGGAACAAATTTCACATTTTCAAGATGTTGAAATCTTGATTTTGCTCTATGGTCTATAAAATATGACCGATCAACATAGTTTAGACCTCAGCCATAAATTCCTTATCGCCATGCCGAGCCTCGCGGATACGCTATTTTCGCGGGCTGTCGTGCTCATCTGCTATCATGATGCGCAGGGCGCAATGGGCCTTGTGATAAATAAACCGAAAGGCCAGTTAACATTATCTGATATGCTGCCTGAAATTGGTATAGAGGGCGAAATTCGCGTTGCCAATTCCCATGTGGTTGACGGCGGGCCTGTTGATATTGACCGCGGTTTTGTTCTGCATAGCGATGATATTACCCTCAAGAGTAAAGCCGCCCCGCTGCGTCATGGCCTATGCCTGTCATCAACGCGCGATGCGCTTGAAAGCCTTGTCTCGGATCAGCCGCCCGCCAAAGCCCTCCTCGCGATTGGCTATGCCGGATGGGACGGCGGCCAATTAGAGCGCGAAATCCAAGATAATGCATGGATTATCGCCGAGAGCGATCCAGATATTATTTTCAGCCAAAACCATAGCGCAAAATGGGACCGCGCGCTCCGCTCCTTAGGGATCGCGCCTAAGCATTTATCAAGCGTTAGCGGACGGGCTTAGTTGGGCTCAGCTTTCATGGGATAATTTGGCGTAAATCACATGGTCGCGCCACTTACCGTTAATTTTCAAATAGCCGCGCGCCGTACCTTCTGGTTTAAATCCCAAGGCCTTTAATAAGGAAATCGACGGCGCATTATCAGGCTGCACAGCGGCTTCCAAGCGGTGCAAGCCAAGATCACGAAAGCAAAATTCGCAAACCCGGCCCACAGCCGCGCGGCCATGGCCCTACCCGCTAAAGCCCTCGCCGCGCCCATACCCAAGCTGCGAGGATTGCGCGACGGAGCGTTGGATGCGCGTTACATTCACCGCCCCGATCAAATGCTCGCCGGGCATACGAAAGACATGAAAGAAAAAACTCTCTTGATTATTAACCTGTTTTTTCAGCACGGATAAGCGGTGCCTATAATTTCGCCGCAACAAATGGTCAGGGTTCCAGCTCGGCTCCCATGGGCTGAGATGCTCGCGGCTATTCTCGCGTAGTTGGGCCCAATCTTCATAATCAGACCAGCGCGGATGACGCAGGAAAAGCACGCCCCCACGGCTATTGGTTTGCAATGTGGTATGGATGTCCGCAGCCACGGCTATCTCCTGCGCCCTAAATTTTATTCGCCGTTATGATCGTCGTCCAGCTCGTCCGTCCCGTATATGGATTAGAACATAAAACACACATAAAATTATCGCGAGGGCGAACCATGTCAGCATATAATCAAAATGATTATTGGCAATCATAGGCTCTTTAGGCGGCAAGCTCTCTGCATTTGCCGCGCCGGGAACTGTCTCTATGAAAAACCGCATATCTGCGCCGCCGCCGCTTAGATACCCCCAATCATTTTCATCCGGCAGAGGATTAAAGCCAAACCAACGGTTAGCCTTTGGAGAGCTTTCACTTCGCGGCTCTTCCTGCCACTCTGCTGTACGAATATAGCCAATAAGGCGAATGGAGTCTGCTGTGATCTTTGGGATGTCATCGCGGCTGTCATCAGCCACAACACCCATATCAGCAAAGAACAGTGTGGGCCCATCCTTAATCAACTGAAACTTACGCCAGCTAATATCGCGGTTGCGCGCCGTAAACACAAGAAACGGCGTTTCCATCGCCGCCGTCTTGGCCTTAAGGTCAACACGGCGAAATTCTATAAATTCGCCGGAGGCTAAGCCGTCAATAATCTCTGTCGATGATGTGAGCGGCGGCGCGATTGCAGCGGCTTGAACAGAGGCCAAAAGCTCTGTTTTCCACTCAAGGCGCGCCTTTTGCCAAAACCCTAGCTTTATCAATATCGCCAAAGCGATCACGGTAATAAGCGTTAGAACAGGCTGCGGGCGGAAATAAAAAGAGCGCATCATTTATTCACGATCGGATGAGCTATCCGGTTTTGAGACAAAATCATCCGACCTCACTTCGCGGGCCTTATGTTTGAACTGTAAGTTAAACATCACGCCGCGTAAAACGCGCAAGAGCAAGAGGCAGGCAATCGTGACAATCGGCCCCCAAACACTGATAACCAACCACGCCGGCGCATTAAGCGCAATTTGAAAGACTAATGCGAGCGGAATAATAAATATTCCGACAATCAAGATAACAAAAACAGCGGGGCCATCCCCTGTATCTTCGCTTTGAAAATCTTGGCCGCAAGCTTCGCAGCTTGAGGCAAATTTAAGAAAGCCTGAAAAGAGACGGCCCTCCCCGCAATTAGGGCATAAGCCTTTCAGGCCCGTCTCAACAGAGGCGCTAGCCATAGGGCCGCAGGCTAGACGCTGAAGACAATATAAACAAAGGCAAAGAGGAAGAGCCAAACAACATCAACAAAATGCCAATACCACGCTGCCGCTTCGAAACCGAAATGCTTCTCTGGGGTGAACTTGCCTTTCATCAGCAGGCCTAAACAGACGGCCAAGAAGATCGTACCGATCAGCACGTGAAAGCCGTGAAAGCCCGTCGCAAGGAAAAAGGTCGATCCGTAAACGTCAGTCGAGAGCCACGGCGCGCCGGATTCGCGGTGCGCAAAAGCTTCGATATATTCAATGCCCTGTAGGAAGGTAAAGAAAACACCCAAACCAACTGTTAGGATCAATCCCCATTTCGCCGACTTGCGGTCACCTTTAATCAAGGCATGATGGGCCCAAGTGACAGTCGTTCCGGATAGCAAAAGAACCAGTGTATTCATTAGCGGCAAGTGCCACGGATCAATCGCTGTGATGCCCGGTGCCATAGAATCGGCATAGGCAGGCGCGTTTTCAAGAATATTTGTATCCCATTTGGCGCGGAACTGATGGAATAAGCCGACTTCGAAGAACATCCAGAACCAGCCAACGAAGAACATCGCTTCTTGCATGATAAACATAATCATACCGTAGCGCAGGCCAATTTCCACAACCGGCGTATGATCGCCCGCTTCGGCCTCTCGGATGACATCTCGCCACCAGCAAAACATAACAAAAGCGGCAAAGAAACAGCCGACCATTAAAATGATCCAGCCCCCGCCAGAGCCTTCGCGGCCTTGCAGCGTATCGAGGCCGCGGGCAAAGAAAAATTCAGCCATTGGGTTTTCACCGGTTCGCTGAACGAGTCCCGTGAAGAAGACGACCATGCCAAGGCCCCAAACTAATGCAGCACAGCCCGACAAGAACGGCCATGGGCTTGGCGGAATAAGGTGATAATCATGTTCTACAGCGTGTCCCGCCATGGTGCTCTCCGGCTCTCTATTACTCACAGTGGCTAAAGCCAATTTCGCGTTGCTATAACGCGGCAAACGCTGCCTCGCAATAGCTTCTAGCCATTTCAGGCCAGCTTAATTTAAACTCTTATTATCCAGCGCGAGCTGCGCGGTGGTTTTTGTCGCGCTCTCATCGTCAATTTCAAAAAATGTATAAGATAATGTGATATCGCGCACATCCTTTAACCGCTTATCGTCATCAATTTGCGAATCGACATGAAATAGGACGGGAAAGCTTAATTCCTCTCCCGGCTCAATGCGCTGTTCTGTGAAACAAAAACATTCGGTTTTAATAAAAAACGGAGCCGCTTTGGTCGGCGTGACATTATAAGTCGCCGTTCCGACAATCGCGCGGCTGGCGGTATTTTTGACTTTATAATAAGCAAGGCCTGATTGGCCTACATTCACGGTAAGTTTGACTTGCTCGGGCTGAAAGTCCCACGGCAACCCCACTTGAACATTACTGTCGAAATAAACATTAATTTCGCGGTCAATAATCTCGGATAGGTTACTTTCTGCTTGCTTGGTTGTCCCGCCGTAGCCCGTAACTTTACAAAAGGTATCGTAAAGCGGCTTTGAGGCGAAGCCCAGACCGAGCATGGCCACGGCCACAAACGTCAAAATACGGGCTGTTCTTTGCGCCCCGCTCATGTGATCGCTCCGCTGCGCGACACCATAATCAAAAAGACAAGCAGCATGAAACTCGCAAGCGCCACAGCAATCGCAATATTGCGGCGGTTGCGCGCCTTAAGCTCTGCGCCTGTTGGCTGATAGGTTTCAGGATGTTGTTCTTGGCTCATAATATTATCCAATCCAGCCGCGTATAAGCGTTTCAAATGCTAGAACAGCAAATACAGCAAAAAGATAGAAAATAGAATAGGCAAAGAGGTCGCGGGCAACCTTATTGCCTTGCCGCACATCATAGAGGGATTCGGGGTTATCTTTGGCCGGCTCATCACCCGCTTGCGAGCGCCAAACCCGAACGGCGAGATAAAGAAAAATAGCATTTAAGACCACAGCCGCAAGGCCGTAAACCATACCGCCTAGCCCTGTAAAAACAGGCGCAATCGTAACGCCCGCCAAGACAAGGCTATAGACTAAAATTTGATTACGCGTCGATGGCGCGCCTTTCACATTTGGCATCATCGGAATCCCGACTTTTTCATAATCACCGCGCTTATAAAGCGCTAGCGCCCAGAAATGCGGCGGCGTCCAAATAAAGATAATCGCGAAAAGCAAAACTGCATTTAGCGGCACATCACCTGTAACGGCTATCCAGCCGATCATCGGCGGAAAAGCTCCCGCTGCGCCGCCAATAACAATATTTTGCGGCGTCCGGCGCTTTAGCCACATGGAATAAATCACAAGGTAGAAAAAGATTGTAAAGGCCAGCCACATCGCCGCTGCGGCATTAGCGACCCAATAAAGCCCCCACACCGAAAAGGCGCTGATGAAGATACCAAAGGTTAGAGCCGCTTCGGGCGACATCTTGCCTTGGGGTAAAGGGCGGCCGCGTGTGCGGGTCATATGCGCGTCAATATCGGCATCATACCACATGTTAAGCGCGCCCGCTGCACCGGCACCTGCCGCAATACAAAGAATAATCACAGCGCCAGAGAACCATGACACCGCCCCCGGCGCGCAAATAAGTCCGACCCATGCCGTAAAGACAACAAGGCTCATGACGCGCGGTTTCATC
>CAZEOD010000008.1:0-16098 GCA_964513675.1 uncultured Caulobacterales bacterium
AAATATTTCGCGTCCCGCCAGACCCTGTTCCGGCCGAATCAACAGCCGATTTTACAGCTTCAATAACACATTCATTTTGTCCCATGCCGAGATAATCATTGGAGCACCATACTGTAATCTCTTTTTCCTGATGATTGTCTTGATACCAAATCGCCTGCGGAAATGCGCCTTTTTTACGGCGAATGTCACGGAATATGCGGTATCGTCCTTCATCACGAACGTTATCGACGGCGTTTTTGAATATATCGCGGTATAATTTGGCCATATCGCAAGACTTTTAAAAAAAGCCCTTTCCGTTAATTTTTCTGTTTCCTATAGTCTTTTAGCACTTATCGCAAAGTTTTATTGACGATGCGCAAATTTACCGCACCTTTTTCATAGGTCAAACCGAATTATACAATGGAGTTCATCGTGAGCACCTATCCAGCTATGCGTTTACGCCGTCTTCGCCGCACAGATTGGCTTCGCCGTCTTGTTTCCGAGCATAAATTAAGCTCCCATGATTTAATTTGGACAATGATTATTACGGATCAAAATGTCGATTATGACCCTGTTCCGTCTATGCCCGGAGTTAACCGCATCGGCCTTAAAGCTTTAGCCGCCGAAGCCAAGCGGGCAGAAGCCCTTGGTATTCCCGCCATCGCCATGTTCCCGCATATTGATCCGAAATTAAAAACAGCGGGCGCAGAAGAGGCGCTAAATAAAAACGGGCTTATCCCCGAAGCTGTGCGCATTGTTAAGGCCGCGGCCCCGAATTTAGGGGTTATCGTTGATGTCGCCCTCGACCCTTATACAGATCATGGTCATGACGGCTTAATGGAAGACGGTATCATCTTAAATGACCCGAGCGTTGATATGCTCTGCGATAGTGCCCTCATTCTCGCCAAGGCTGGAGCTGACATCGTCGCGCCGTCTGATATGATGGATGGCCGCGTCGGCAAAATCCGCGCCCGCCTTGACGATAACGACTTTGAAAACATCGCAATAATGTCTTACGCGGCCAAATATGCGTCTGGATTTTACGGCCCCTACCGCGACGCCATAGGAACCTCGGCGGCGCTAACGGGCGATAAACGAACCTACCAAATGGATCCCGCCAATAGCCAAGAAGCTTTGCGGGAAGTCGAACTTGATATTCATGAAGGCGCGGACATGTTTATGGTCAAACCCGGACTACCTTACCTCGACATTGTTCGGCGCATCAAAGACCAATTTGGCCGCCCCACCTATGCGTTCCAAGTCAGCGGTGAATATGCCATGATACAAGCCGCCGCCCAAAATGGGTGGATCGACGGCGACCGCGTCATGATAGAAAGCCTGATGTGTTTTAAACGTGCAGGCTGTGACGGTATTTTGACTTATTTCGCCCCTAAAGCGGCGGAGGTTTTGGGGCGTTAATTGCCAAATTACTGCCTATCATTTACTGTGATTTCATCGGCCAAAATAATAGTCTCTCCGTCAAGATTCACGCCCAAATCAACATCACCTTTAAGCTCTAAGCTCTTAGGGCTGGCCTTAATTTGATCGTTTCGTTCTTTTTTCGCAGCTCTTGTTTTATCAAAACTACCGGGCATTAAATCAAACGTAATAGATTCAAACTCACCCTTACCATCATAGGTAACAGCGGCATTTGCAAAATAATATTTAATGGCATTGGTTTCGCTATCTCTATGTACCAACCGGTCCATATTATCATTAACCTCGCCATCATTTAAATCGACACGCCAAACTGACAGCACAGGCTCTTCGCTATCGTTTAAATCAAAGACGACAAGCTTTCGGTTTTTAAAATCCCTCGCAAGCTTAGGCTTATCATTTGAAAGGCTTTGGGATATCTGCATGCGCCCTTTAACAACAAACTCATCAAATGTAATGTCGCCGCTATCATCTAAGTCTAAAACATCATGAAGCGCTTTATCATTTAGAGCTATTTCTCCGCGCCCGAGTAAATCGTCTCCATTTTTATCATAAGCCGCGAATAAATCTTGCTTTGCAGTCAGTGCACGCTTCATATCCAAGCTCGCGCAGCCTTGCGGGCCAATAATTGACATCGCAGCAAGCGCCATAACCCCCGCCGTTCCAAACACCCAATTTTGACGCGCCTTATAGCGAAGCGAACGCCGCACCATGCCCATATTGTCTTCGCGCGCGCGGCGCAGATATGTGTGTATAAACCGCCGCACGGCTTCGCTCGGCGTATCGCCCTGCTCCTCGCAGGCTTCCACGAAAGCTTGTTTTTTAGAAAATGGCAAACGCACTTCAAAGCGTTCGCTTTTCTTCTCCCACGGCTCTTCACGCCGCTCTAGGCTATTGTCTTTTACATCGTCAGTCATGTCATTCTCCTCTATTTCAGAACAATGAAACGTTAGGGCCTCTCCCCACATAGACTAAGCGAAACGGCGCACGGACAGAAGCGCTTTCCTGTCCGTACATTGAAAACACAGGCTTTATTTCGTTAAGCGGCGCAAGAGGCTGGAGGTATCCCAGCGCCCCCCGCCCATTTCTTGAATTTCTGCATAATAGCCGTCAACTTGTTTCGTGAGCGTCAAATTTGCGCCGATTTGCTCTGCTGTGCGCAAAGCAATGCCAAGATCTTTACGCATCCAGTCCACAGCAAAGCCGTGTTCAAATTCGTCTTTATCCATGGTCTCTGCGCGGTTCAGCATTTGCCAGCTTGCCGCTGCGCCTTTGCCAATCGCTTCAACGACATCGGCGACATTCAGCCCCGCCTTTTGCGCAAAATGAACCCCTTCGGCAAGGCCTTGAACAGCGCCGGCAATGCAAATTTGGTTAATCATTTTGGTTGTCTGCCCTGCCCCGCTTGGCCCCATAAGCTTCGTTGCTTTGGCATAAGCCTCCATGATCGGCTTGGCCGCCTCATAAGCCGCCGCCTCGCCGCCGCACATAACCGTAAGCTGCCCGTTTACCGCGCCCGCTTCGCCGCCTGAAATCGGCGCGTCAATAAAAGCGAGCTGTTTTTTGGCTGCCTTAGCAAAACATGTTTTCGCGCACTCATCCGATGCCGTAGTATGGTCAATAATAACAGCGCCGGGTTTTGCCGCCTTTAAAATTGGCTCCATCACCGCGTAAACATCCGGATCATCCCCCACACAAAGGCAAATAAAATCAGAATCAGCAACGGCCGCTTCAACCGTCTCCGCAGCCACTCCTTTGTAGTGAGAAGCCCATTTTTCGGACTTCGCCGATGTTCTATTCCAGACTGTAACCTCATGGCCGGCGGCCACTAAATGCCCCGCCATAGGATAACCCATTACACCTAAACCAATAAAAGAACATTTTGTCATATCGCGGCACTTTCTTCGTCATTTTTCGCTTCCCCTTAACATGGTTTTCCGTCACATGTTAATCTTGATTTTGGAGGATTTGATAGGCGTGGAGACATTAGCCGTAGATATCACATGGCAAACATGGGCCACGCTCGCGATTATCTCGGGCGCGGTTTATCTATATTTCCGCGAAAGGTTCTCTATCGAGACCATTTCCGTCGGCGTTATGTCGGTCTTATTGATATTTTTTCACTTTTTCGCACCAAATGGCGGTGAAGGTTTAGATAGCGCATCGCTCTTATCGGGCTTTGCTGCGCCTGCATTAATTGCCATTATGGCCTTATTAGTCGTCGGCCAAGGCATGTTTCATACAGGCGCCTTGGAAGGCCCTATTTCAAAGCTATCTGGCCTGCTTGATAAACGCCCTCGTCAGGCCCTAGCCCTTGTCTTCTTGATCGCTTTTTCAGTGTCTATGGTTATGAACAACACCCCTGTGGTTGTGATGTTTATTCCGATCCTAACCGTCATGGCATCACGGCTGAAAGTATCAGGGTCTATGTTCATGATGCCATTGAGTTTTATGTGCATCCTTGCCGGCATGACAACGTTAATCGGGTCATCTACAAACCTGCTGGTTAATGATGTGCTGAAACGCACCACAGATATGTCGCTTGGGTTTTTCACGCAAATGGGCCCGGGGCTTATTCTTGCCGCTGTCGGAGCGGCTTATATCATTATTATGGCGCCGATATTACTCCCGCGCCGCCAAAGCCTTGAAAATGAGCTAAGTAATGAAGGCCGCCAATATATTGCGCAAATTCGCGTCTCTGCCGGACACCCGCTTGAAGGGGCGTCAACAATAGCCGGCATGATACCGCAGCTTAAAAATGTAACAATCCGTATGATACAACGCGGCGAACATAGTTTTCTTCCGCCCTTTGACCTCACCTTGCAAACAGGTGATGTATTGATCGTTGCGACGACACGCGGCTCTCTTTCAAACTTACTTGCCTCGGATCCGCTATATCTTGAAGGCATGTTAAATATTGCCGGCTTTCACGATGAAACAAAGCCCGCGGAGATTAAAGATACAATCGTCGTCAGCGAAGCTGTGATTGCGCCGGCATCACGCATGATTGGCCGTAATATCGAGCAAATCGGGTTTCGCCGCCAAACAGGCTGCCTTGTTCTGGGCATACAGCGCCGCTCGCGCATGATCCGCAAGCGTATGCTCGAAATTCGGCTGGAAGCGGGTGATGTGCTCCTCCTTTTTGGCTATGAGTCTGATATGAAAGCCCTGCGAAGCAATCGCGACTTATTACTCCTTGAGTGGTCGACATCAGAGCTTCCCGATATTCGCAAAGCGACATTGGCGCAGCTAATTTTTGGCGGCACAGTCATCACAGCCGCGACAGGCATTTTACCGATTGAAATTGCCGCGCTAACGGGCGCTATTTCTATGATTGCCGCAGGATGCCTTAATGTTCGCCAAGCCGTGCGCGCACTTGATATGCGCATATTCCTATTGATAGGTGCGGCCTTTGCCATGGGACTTGCTATGGAGCGTACAGGCGCAGCCGCCTATATCGCGCAAGCCAGTGTGGATATATTCCTGCCATTTGGCCCCCATATACTCTTAATGGCGCTGTTTTTGATTGTCGCGCTTATGACCAATATTATTTCAAATAGTGCAACCGCTCTGCTCTTTGCCCCGATCGCCCTCTCAATTAGTCAGCAAACGGGGATTGATCCTATCACAGTGGTGCTGACCGTTATTTTTGCAGCGAATTGCTCCTTTGCAACGCCGATAGCTTATCAGACGAATTTACTTGTCTTGGGGCCGGGGCGATATAATTTTAAAGACTATGTGAAATTTGGCTTTCCGCTTATTATCTTGCTCTGGCTGACATATAGCTTAATGTTGCCTTTTATTTTAACGTCTGGGGGGTAAAGCTGGATATAATATGACACTGCCTTTCGACCCACAAAGACTGCAATTTTACCTCACAGTCCCGACCCCATGCCCCTATCTACCGGGCCGCATGGAGCGAAAGATATTCACCCAGCTTGACCCGCTATCCGGCCAGCAGCTTAATAATTATCTGACCCATGCCGGATTTCGGCGCTCTCAAAATGTGATTTATCGTCCCGCTTGTGAAAACTGCCGCGCGTGCCAATCTCTACGTATTCGAGTTGACGGGTTTGAGGCTGGCCGCCGCTACCGCAGAACCATTAACCGCAACCGCGATATAACCGGCATAGCGAATGAAGCCTTTGCAACCGATGAGCAATTCAGATTGTTAAAGCGTTATCTTTTAACGCGGCACCCGCATGGCGGCATGGCAGAAATGGATTTCATTCGATATGAAATGATGGTCGAAGACGGCGCCGTTGAGGCTGAAATTGTCGAATATCGTAATGAGATGGGCGACCTGATTGCCTGCACATTAATAGATGATCTCGTTGACGGGAAATCTATGGTTTATAGCTTTTTTGATCCCGAGCTTAAACACCGTAGTCTTGGGAATTATATGATCCTTGACCATATAAAGCGGTGCCAATTAGCGGGCTTATCCTATCTCTATCTTGGCTATTGGGTCGAAGACAGCCCTAAAATGAGCTATAAAAAAGACTTTCGGCCCGCAGAGATTTTAACCCATAAAGGATGGCGCGAAATTGATGATGTTGCAGCAACAAATCAAGGCCCGCCAATTTCAACACAGACTTTACATAAAATATAAAGCCAGTTCAAACTAGATAAAAAGCCCGCCTATTTTAAAGGCCTCGCTAAAATTTTTTGCGGCAAAATCCTTTATGGCAAAATCTTTTGTGGCAACGTTTTTATGCCCACGTCTTTTATGCCTCATGCCTGTAGGGCTATTAGAAAAACCATTTTAAAGCGGTGTCTTAGGCCGAAGTTTTAAACCAAGCTTTAAACTCATCTCGCTCCGCTTCTGTCATGTGGAGCCCAAGCTTAGAGCGCCGCCACAGGATATCATCGGCTCGGGTTACAAACTCACGGTCAACCATATAATTCGTTTCGGCTTCCGTTAAGCCTGCCCCAAAGACGCGCCCTAAGAGATTAGCTTTTGGACGATTTGCAAAAACATCATCTATACAGCTACCATATGCACGGCAGAGGCGGCGCAATATTGACTTATCTATTGTAGGAAATCGGGTCTGCGCATCGGCATAAAACGCATCAAAATCAGCATTGGGCATATCCCCGCCTGGAAATATGGACGCTTCAGTCCAGTCCTTATCAGTTGTATAATTATAATAGCTGGATAGCTTACGCGTCGCATGTTCAGCCAATTTACGCGAGGTTGTAATTTTCCCGCCGTAAACCGACATTAGCGGCGCGCCTTGGCTAAATTCACTTAGCTTCAAAACATAATCCCGCGTAACGGCCGCCGCATTATCGCTTTTATCATCATAAAGCGGACGAACGCCCGCATAAGTCCATGCAACATCATCTTGTGATATATCCTGTTCGAAATACTCATTTGCCGCACTAATAAGATAGCTAATCTCATCATCAGATATTTTCACCTCACCTTCGGACGGGTGATAAGGCACATCCGTTGTTCCGATAAGTGTGTAACCTGTTTCATAGGGAATAGCGAAAATAATTCGGTCATCTGCATTTTGGAAAATATAGGAATGGTCTTCATCATAGAGTTTTTTCGTAACAATATGACTGCCCTTAATCAGGCGAACAGCCGCGCCGTCATCTTGGCCATCGTCCACACGGCCTAGCAGATCGTCAACCCATGGCCCCGCAGCATTAACAACGCCCTTGGCAAGCACGGTGTCCGGCGCGCTGTTCTCAGGCTTATAGGTGACCTCATAGCCGCCCTGAACAGAGCTTAGATGCGTGACCTCCGCTCGCGTTTTTATATCCGCCCCCTGCGCGCGCGCATCCATAGCATTTAAAACGACGAGACGAGAATCTTCAACCCAACAGTCAGAATATTCAAAACCAATTTTAAAACGGCTTTCAAGAATATCGCTATGGGGCGCTTTGCGTAAATTTAGCTTTTTTGTACCGGCAAGCTTCTTACGCCCGCCCAAACTATCATAAAGAAAAAGCCCAAGGCGAAGCAGCCACGCGGGACGCAAACCTTTATCATAAGGCAAGACAAATCTCATCGGCCAAATAATATGCGGCGCAGCATCAAGCAGCACTTCACGTTCAATCAGAGCCTTACGGACAAGATTAAACTCATTATACTCCAGATAGCGCAGCCCGCCGTGAATCAGTTTTGTACTGGCCGAGGATGTATGATTAGCCAGATCATCTTTCTCACATAATAAAACAGATAGCCCCCGCCCCGCGGCATCTCTAGCGATAGCTGTACCGTTAATACCGCCGCCTATAATAAGTAAATCATATGTTTTCATAATCTTGCCGCTCTTATTGCCTATTTTGACATAACATATTGATGCAGAAATCAAATAGGTGGTAGGTAGTCAAATAGAACAAAATTTCTAGGGGGGTCTATGCTGGATACACACGTCATTTTATCTATTGACCAAGGAACAACAAGCTCTCGGACATTGGTATTCAAGCCGAACGGGGAGCTTCTTTACACGGCGCAAAAAGCCTTCCCTCAAATTTATCCGCAGGATGGTTGGGTTGAGCATGATCCAGAAAATATTTGGGATAGTGTCATTGAAACACTTCAGCGCGCTGCAAAATTTTGTCACGATAATGACCTTTCCATTGCCGGTATTGGCATTACAAATCAGCGCGAAACGACCATCATTTGGGATCGCAAAACGGGCAAACCGCTTTATAATGCGGTTGTCTGGCAAGATCGGCGCACAGCCGACATCTGCAAAGACTTAAAAGACGCAGGACATGAAACCGAAATTCGGTCAAAAACGGGACTTGTGCTCGACCCGTATTTCAGCGCCTCAAAAGCGGCTTGGATATTAGACACTGTCAAAGGTGCGCGCAAAAAAGCCGAGGCCGGAGACCTCGCTTTTGGAACCGTCGATAGCTTTTTAATATGGCGGCTAACGGGCGGAAAAACCCATGCGACAGACGGTACAAATGCAAGCCGTACAAGTTTGTTTAATGTTAAAAAATATAATTGGGACAAAGAATTAGCAGATATTTTTAATGTCCCCTTATCGATCTTACCAGAGGTCAAAGACTGCGCTGATGATTACGGTCATGTGGATAGCAATATTTTACCCGGCCATATCCCGATCTGCGGGGTTGCTGGCGATCAGCAAGCGGCTCTTATCGGACAGAACTGCTTCAAACCGGGGGAGCTGAAAAGCACATATGGCACAGGGTGTTTTATCGTTACCAATACGGGACAGGACTTCATTCAATCTGATAATAATTTGCTAACAACAATCGGCTATCGCCTAAAAGGCCAAACGACATTTGCACTAGAAGGCTCTATTTTTGTCGCAGGCGCAGCCATACAATGGCTAAGGGATGGCTTGGCTCTTTTTGAAAATGCAGGCGACACGGCCAAGCTTGCTATTGCTGCCGAAAACAATCCAGACCTCTATCTTGTCCCGGCTTTTACAGGGCTCGGCGCGCCGCATTGGGACCCCCATGCGCGCGGCGCTATTTTCGGCCTGACACGCGCCGCTACACGGGCAGATATAGTTCGCGCCGCCCTAGAGGGCATTGCTTTTCAAACCCATGATTTACTCTCTTCCATGTCCCGCGACGGTGTCAAAATTAGCGCGCTACGGGTTGACGGCGGCATGGTGGCAAATGATTGGTTTTTACAAAGCCTTGCGAATATAACAAATATCACAGTTGAGCGCCCAGACATGCTTGAAACAACGGCCCTCGGCGCTGCACAGCTTGCCGCAATGAAACTCGGCCTGACAGCTTACCCAGACGACATGACAGTAAAAAATAAATCTATGTTAAAACGCATGAAACCAAATTGGAGCGCGGATGTCCGCACTAAGCGAATTAGCCGCTGGAGCCGCGCGGTAGAGGCCACACAACATTTCGCAAAGAAATGACAGCGGCAATAATAACTCCAATCGCCCTATTTCCGCCATATTTATAGACGGAAGGCTACCATTTATTAAGACTATTCACGCTAAAGTTATAGATAGTTTAAATGGGCTTTCTTTAATGCAGCAAAATGTTACCAATCCTCAGCCTGAAATAACGGACGCTGAATTAGCGACGCTGTTTCGCATGCTGGATATTGTTAATGTAAGCTCATTATGGGTCGATAAAAATTTCCAGCATTATAAATATAATGACGCCAATAAGTTCATCAAGGAATCCGTCTTGGATTTAAATGGACGATGGGTTCCCTATACTGAACTCATATATGAAATTTACCATAAAAACCACGTCGATACTGGACAAGATGATGCCCGTAGTTATCAACAAAACTGGATATCAAAGCTTAGAGAGCAACAGAAAACGCCTCTAACGCCGAGTGAAGATTGCGTTATTTTATCTGCATCCGGAAAACGTTTTACCTCGCGCAGAGTTTTCCTTCCTGATGGATCATTATTGGTTGTCAGTTTTGAATATACAGAGCTTTTACAGCGTGATGATATTATCAAAATCGCCTTCAACTTATCAAAATCCGGGGCTTTATGCTATACGGCTGGGACGGATGAATTTTTCATTGAAAGCCCTTATCTTGAGCGCATTTTAACCCCTGAAGAACATTCGGCCGTCAGAAATGAAGGTATGTTTGCAATTATTCACCCCAATGATCGTGAGTCATCGCGTGAAATATTTATCCGCTCACTGGTGTCAAAAATTCCTATCAGTAAGAATATTCGTATCAAGACGAAAAATCATGGGAACCTCTGGTTTAAATTCACGGGGCGTCTTGAAAAAAATAATGATGAAAAATTACGCCGGCATATTTTGACGTTTGAAGATGTGACGGAAGAGCTTAAAATACAAGAAAATCTACGCCAGCATATTCATAAGTCTGAGAATGAACTTAAAGAGCGCCTCGATTTCATTGCTAAACTGAGCCATGAGCTAAAAACGCCTATGAATGCGATTGTTGGGCTTTCCGACGCTCTCTTGCATGATGAAATAACGGATAAAACGCGCAAAAAACTAGAATTAATACAGCTTTCATCCGGTAATCTTCTCGGCATGTTGGATGACACCCTCAATCACGCCAAACTGAAAAGCGCAAATGCGACGTTAGATTTGCAATATGTTAACGCCAAAAAAGTTATCGGTGACATTTGCAAACTTTGGGAGCATCAGGCGCTTAAAAAAGGAACGATAATTCGCTTCCACCCTAATAAAAGCCTGCCAAAATTGATAAAGCTTGATTCCATTCGAATAGGTCAATGTTTGAACAACTTGCTATCAAATGCCTCTAAATTTACAGAATATGGCCAGATAGACGTTATTATTCAGCCTCATTATGCTGAAAATAAGCCAGACCAACTCGCGATTGCCGTACGTGATACGGGTATAGGTATGACAAAAGAGCAGCAAAACAAAGTTTTTGATGCTTATAAACAAGCAAATGAAACCATATCAACGCGCTTCGGCGGCACAGGTCTGGGCTTGAGCATTACCAAAGACCTCGTTAAATTAATGGGCGGCGAGATTACAGTTATCTCTAAACCCGAAAAAGGCAGTATGTTTTTAATCGTTCTTCCAATGGACGCTCACGCCGATGCAAACACGCAAACGCCAGAAACAGCCATAACGCCGCCCCTACCGCAGCAAAAATTCGATGCAGCTGAAAAACTTGCTATAGCGCACCGCAACGAAACTAATGACATCAGCAAATCTCCGCTGGAAACCAAAAGAGTTTCGAAACAGCCTTTCATTCAAGACGGTGATGCATATTCACCGGCTAAAAAAATAATAAGAAAGGCGGCTATTAATGCCGGCGAGCTTGAAAAACTGAACATCCTTGTCGTTGACGATAATGAAACTAATCATATCGTCATGTCGTCACTCCTCGAAAATGTTGTGGGCGGAATTTATTCGGCTTATAATGGACAAGAAGCGCTAAACGTTCTGGCTGTTGAGCATATTGATGTTGTGTTAATGGATATTCACATGCCGGTTATGGACGGCATTGAAGCCACTATTGCCATTCGTCAAAGCCCAGAGGCCTTTTCTAATGTCCGTATTATCGCCTTAACCGCCGATCCTCAATATCAACAGCAAAGACTCTGCGTCAATATTGGCATGGACGAAGCGATCGCAAAGCCCGTCAAGCTTGTTGACCTCATTGATATTATCAAGAAAACGCTCGCAGCCCCCGTCAATATGCTTTCAAAAGCGAGCTAATAAAGATCGCCTTATAATTAGCTTTAGGTCTAGTTTTTATAAGCCTTAAGCTCTTTACGGGCCACCTGCATACGGTGAACAGCGTCAGGGCCATCGGCAAAGCGAAGCGTGCGAAGTCCAACCCACATTTGAGCCAGCGGTGTATCTTGAGACACGCCCGTTCCGCCCCACATCTGCATGGCTTCATCAACAACATGAAGCGCCATTTGCGGCGCAGCAACTTTGATTTGGGAGATATAAGGCGCAGCGGCGCGCGGATCACCTTGGTCCATCATCCACGCCGCTTTCAGGCAGAGAAGCCGCGCTTGCTCAATCCGAATACGGCAATCAGCAATAATATCGTAATTAGCGCCCAGTTTCGCGAGGGGCTTTCCGAATGCTGTCCGGTTATAAGCCCGCTCACACATCAGTTCCAAGGCCCGTTCCGCCTGACCAATAGCGCGCATACAGTGATGGATACGGCCCGGCCCAAGGCGGCCCTGACTCACTTCAAACCCGCGGCCTTCACCGAGCAATAAAGCCGATTCAGGCACACGCACATTCGTAAACCGAATATGCATATGGCCGTGGGGCGCATCATCATGCCCAAAAACGGTCATGGGACGTAATATCTCAACGCCCTCTGAGTCGGCTTGAACAACAAACATAGAATGTTGCTGATGCCGTGTTCCTTCATCCCGGCCGGCTGTGCGGGCCATTAAAATATAAACCTGACAGCGCGGATCCCCGGCCCCTGATGACCAATATTTCTCTCCGTTAAAAACCCACTCATTTCCCTCTTTAACAGCCGAAAATTCAAGGTTTGTTGCATCAGATGACGCCACGGCGGGTTCAGTCATTAGATAGGCAGAGCGGATTTCACCGTTTAGCAAAGGCTTAAGCCATCTCTCTTTATGCTCTTCTGTGCCGTAACGTTCGAAAACTTCCATATTGCCAGTATCCGGCGCGCTACAATTAAATATTTCAGGGCCTAAAATACACCAACCCATTTGCTCAGCCAGATAGGCATATTCAACCGTCGACAAGCCATAACCCCGGTCGGAATCTGTGAGCCAGAAATTCCATAATTTCTTCTCGCGCGCCTCGGCCTTTAGCGTTTCGCGAATTTCTGTTTGGCGATCTGTAAAAACGAAACGGTCGCCAGCCTTACCTATTTCTGAATGATATTCTGCATCCGCAGCGATTATCTTATTTTGCATCATGTCGCGCACTTGCGCATGAATAGGCCGAAGCCGCTCTGTCATTCCTAAATCCATCGACATGATCTCTCCTTAAAAGCCTTTCATCCGGCCTAATTGATCCAGATGATAATTCTCATCCCCAAATAATTCCTGCGCAGCCCGAATACGTTTGAGGAAAAGTCCAATATCATATTCATCTGTCATACCCACGCCGCCAAACATTTGCACGCCTTCTAATCCAGCCAGCTTTGCAACACTGCCGAGTTTAGCCTTCGCCATAGCTACAGCGGCAGGCGCATCTTCGGACTGTGAATCCAGCGCGGTCAGCGCCGCGAGAACCGCCGAGCGCGCGATTTCTAATTCGCAATATAAATGAGAAGCCCGATGTTGAAGGGCTTGAAACCGTCCAATTTCAGTTCCAAATTGTTTACGCTCTTTCAAATAATCAGTGGTCAATTTAAAGGCCTGTCCACCGGCCCCTAACAGCTCAGCGCTTACAACGGCGCGGCCTGCATTCAAAACAATGTCTAAAACATCGCCGCCTTCATCAACTTCGCCAATAACAGCATCTGCCGTTACATCGACATCGTTAAATTCTATACGCGCCGCATTGCGGCTATCAACCATTATTACGCGCTCTGTCTCTAGGCCCTTCGATTTCGGGTCGACAAGAAATAGCGTGATTTTATCATCCGACGTCTTCGCCGCCACAATGAGGTGGTCAGCGATATGGCCATCAACGACCATGGATTTCTCGCCGTTCAGTTTAAAGCCGTTCCCCGAACGCGTTGCCGTCATCTCCATCAGGCGCGGATTATGCTTTCGCCCCTCATCTACGGCTAGGGCCATGATTGTTTCGCCAGAGGCCAGCTTTGGTAGCCATTCCGATTTCTGCGCCTCTGACCCAGCGGTTTTCACGGCCGTTGCCGCTAAAATGGCCGATGATAAAAACGGAGACGCCGTCAGGTTTTTACCCATCTCAACGGCAACAAGACCCGCTGCCATATGGCCCATATCGACACCGCCATGTTCTTCAGGAATAATAACGCCGGCAAAGCCCATAGCGGCCATTTCGGCCCAAAGGCTGCGGTCAATTCCGTCTTGGCTGCGCTCATCGCGCAATTTACGCATCGACGTTACAGGTGACTTTTCGGCAAAAAAACCTTCCGCACTTTCGGATAAAAGTTTTTCGTCTTCATTTAAAACAAGCGCCATTCCCTAGGCTCCCGGAAGCTGTAAAATATGTTTAGAAATAATATTAAGCTGCACTTCCGACGTGCCGCCCTCAATAGAGTTGGCTTTGGTTCGCAGCCATGAGCGTGCCAATCGCCCGTCATCAGACCGCTCGCCTTCCCATTCAAGCCCCTCATAACCGGCGCTATCCATCATGATTTCAAACCGCCGCTTATTTAGCTCCGTACCGTAATATTTCAGCATAGACGAATCAGCGCCCAGACTTGCCCCTGCTTTTGCTTCACCGAGCTTACGCGCCATTGTTTGATTAAAAGCCCATTCATCGACTTCAGCTTGAAGGATTTTTGCGCGTAAAACACTATCTGCAAGCTTCCCGTCTTCAAGGCCAATCATTGCTGCTGCAATTTCATGCATAGGCCGCGTAACGCCGCTTTGATCGCCAATCATTTCGCGCTCATGGGTGAGAAGATATTTCGCGATTGACCAACCTTTATCAAGCTCTCCAACAAGATTAGCCTTGGGCACTTTAACGTCATCAAAAAATGTTTCGCAAAAGGGCGAGCGGCCAGAGATGAGCTTAATCGGCCGTGTTGTTACGCCCGGCGTTTCCATATCAAACAGCACAAAACTAATACCGTGATGTTTCTTGCCCGAATTATCCGTTCTAACGAGGCAAAAAATCCAGTCGGCTTTATCCGCATAGGACGTCCAAACTTTTTGGCCATTAACGATCCAATGATCGCCCATATCTTCGGCTTTCGTTGCTAAAGACGCCAAATCTGATCCCGCATTGGGTTCGGAATAGCCTTGGCACCAGCGAATTTCCCCGCCGGCAATTTTTGGCAAATGCTCAAGCTTTTGCGCCTCAGTTCCGAATTTCAATAAAGCTGGCCCTAACATCCAAATGCCAAAGCTTGATAGCGGCGAGCGCGCATTTATCCGCTTCATTTCCTTGGCTAAAATCTTAGCTTCAGCTTTGGACAAACCGCCCCCGCCATATTCTTTCGGCCATGTCGGAACCGTCCAGCCTCTCGCGGACATACGCTCAAGCCAAAGCTTTTGCGCTGTGTTTTTAAAGCTAAATTTACGCCCACCCCAGCAGGCATCATCTTCGCCTTTGACGGGTAAACGCATCTCCGCAGGACAATTATCTTCAAGCCAAGCCCGTGTATCTTTTTGAAACTGTTCAAGATCGGTCATCATATCCTATAACGCTCCTGTTTTTATCTTAAGCCGCGCTAATTGGCCGAGCGCATTTGTCATCATACCGTAAGCTTTAAATCGGGGATTATCCGTTTGGCCGTGGTAATAGCGGTAATAAATCTGCTGAATAATAACGGCCAAACGCCATATTCCGTAAATATAATAAAACTGAAACCCGTCCTTATTAATGGGGCAATGCGCAGCATATTCATCCAAAAACTCTTGGCGCGTCATCATGCCCGGCGCCATACAGGGCTGCCGAACCGTCATTTTCATAAAGTCTGGATCATCCGCCTGTATCCAATAGGCCAAGGTATTTCCCAAATCCATGAGCGGATCCCCTAAGGCGGAAATTTCCCAGTCTAATATAGCCTTAATTTGTGCCGGGTCATCACGGTCTAAAATACAATTATCAATACGGAAATCACCATGGAGCAGACCGACGCCCTGCTCTTTATCGGGGCGATTATCTTCGAGCCACTGGCAAATATCTTCAAATTTTTCGACGTCATCCGTCCACGCCTTGGCCCAGCGTTTATTCCATCCTAATATCTGGCGCTCGACATAACCCTGCGGCTTTCCAAAATCACCCAAACCGGCCGCTTCATAATCAACATTATGCAAATCAACTAACCGCTTGATAAAGGTCTCGTTTAGAGCCCGCGCTTTCGCCGCGTCCCAGTTCCAGCTGTCAGGGATATCTTTATGGATCAAATGCCCTTCGGCGCGCTCCATAACGTAAAATTCGGCGCCTATATGGGCCTCATCATCTGTATAAAATAATGTCTTTGCAACATAAGGATAGACGGGCTGCAAAGCGGTTTGAATACGATATTCGCGGTGCATGTCATGCCCCCCTTTTGGAATATAACCAAAAGGCGGACGCCGCAGCACAAAGCGTTGCTCTGCATAGTCGATAGCATAGGTCAAATTTGATGCACCGCTATTATAT
>CAZEOD010000008.1:16108-20535 GCA_964513675.1 uncultured Caulobacterales bacterium
CTATTATATTGCGCAATAGCGGGAGCCGATTTGATATCAGGACGCTTCGCTTTAATTAACGCATCAACCGCGTCGATATTAAGCTCCTCGCCCTCACGCACGGCAACTGTCGGATTATTAGAGGCCATTAAATAACGGCGCCGCCGTCAACAACCATACCCTGACCTGTAAAATAGCTCGCCTCATCTGAGACCATAAAGAGAACTGCGCCCACCATTTCTTCGGGCTGAGCCATACGTTTTAGCGATAAGTTCAGGTTCATATATGTTTCCATCATAGGATTACCTTTAAGCGATTCAGCGATTTTCGTATCCGTAAAGCCCGGCAGAAGCGCATTTACGCGTATGCCCTGCTGGGAATATTCCTTTGCGAAACCCTTCGTCATATTAATCATCGCGGCTTTGGTCATACCGTAAACAACGCGCATAATTCCGGGCTGTATGCCGTCAATCGACGCAACATTCACAACAGATCCGCCGCCCGATTCCAGCATTAACGGGATCGCTTTTGCCGTGAGGTAAAATGGCCCCTTAAGGTTTACATCCATCGTTTTATCATAGGCCCATTCGGGCGTTTCATGCGCTGCGCCAAAATATGGGTTCGTCGCGCCGTTATTAATTAAGATATTCAGGCCGCCATGCTTAGCTTTAATCTCAGCCAAAGCCGCATCATGCGTGTCGATTTCGCCGAGATGCAAAACCATAGCATCCGCCTTGCCGCCCTTCGCGCGGATATCGGCCGCAACGGCCTCGCAAGGCTCGAGCTTACGGCTAGCGCAAATAACTGTCGCCCCATGCTCAGCGAGGCCGTGAGCAACCGCCTCACCTATTCCCCGCGATGCGCCCGCCACTAAGGCAATTTTACCCGTTAAATCAAACCGTGCCATAATAGCTCCTTACTCTTTTTCGCTTAAAGCGGAATATTCTCAGACTTTATAGATTGACGATATTTATTCATCCCATCAAGCCAAGCATCATGGTCATGCGCCCGCCCCATTGTATATTTTTTGACAACCTTATGCGGCAAAACAAGGAAGCTATCCGTCTTCATTGCCGCAAGCAGAGCATTAGAAACGTCAACAGGTTCTAACAGCTCATCCTGCCCATTTTCAGCCATTTCCATGCCCTTTGTCATATTCGTGCGGACATATTGCGGGCATATACAATGCGCTTTAACGCCGTGATGCGCATGTTCTATAGCGATACTCTCTGCAAATGCGACCGCCGCATGTTTCGTCGCTGTATAGCTCGCACTTCCGACTTGGTTTAACAGCCCCGCAGCAGAGGCGGTAATAATAAACCGTCCTCGCTTCTCTTCGAGCCAGCGCGGCATAAGGCAGCGCGCAGCATAGACGCTGCTCATAACATTAACCTGCCAGCTTAGCTCCCACCCTTTATTGCTTGCCCCCGCAACATGAGGGCCGTCGCCAAAACCAACACCTGCATTTGAGACAAACACATCGATCGGCCCTAAATCGGCTTCTACAGCATCAATAAAGGCTATGACATTTTCGTCTTTCGAAACATCGCAACCATAAGCCTGCGCTCCGATTTCTTTTGCAACCGCATCAGGTGAGCTGCGGTCACTAATCGCGACTTTTGCGCCCTGAGCGATAAACATTTCAGCAATAGCCCGGCCAATTCCGCCCGTCGCGCCAGTAATGGCAACAATTTGATTTTCGAACATATCTTCCCCGAAATTATAAGTTATGATAAACCAATATTTATGAGTTTTATATGCAACAAATTGCGCATGGTTGCAACTGCATTTATAAATACTCAATATGCATGAGGGGATCATGGAACCAACTGACATAAGTAGCGAGCTTCCACATATAGCGCCGCTGGACGCCGATAACATCCCCAATGACAACCAAGCGCATTATTGTTTCTCTTGCGAGGAGCCTATGCGCGGCGCTTATTGCATCGCTTGCGGGCAAAAAAATGATAATATGCGGCGGGGCGTTTTTAGCCTAATATGGGAGCTAATCACCTCTATTACCGCCATTGAAGGGCGTATTTGGCGCACATGGCGCGCGCTTTTATGTCAACCGGGCCGCGTTGCGCGTGAGTTTGCAAATGGCCGGCGAAGCCATTGGTCATCGCCAATCCGCGTTTATCTGGCCATGAGTATCTTACTTTTTGCCTTTATGGGCCTTACTAAAACGCATCTTTTTGGCGTTGACATAGATGTGCAGCCCAAAGACGGCATTACGAAACCCGTTGAAGACCTAACCGCAAAAGATCTAACTATAGACGTGTCGAGCTATATATTCCCGCGCCAAAAAGATATTAATGAACGAAATAAAGATAAAAACTTTGATTTAATTGAGCTGAAAATAAACAGCTATACGGCGCAAGACATTAGCGCGCCTGATAGGTCCGAAGATAGGGCTGAAAAGAAAGAAAACAACAAACCGGAGACGGCCACCACAGAAAATATAGATAAAAATATAGATGAAAATGCAGGTGAAGATGAAGCCGACTTTAACGTTGATGATCTCAACATTCATATAAATAATCGCCGTATCGATTCCAGCCGCATAACAGGCCTTGTTATCGGCCTTGCAAAAAATCCTGTTATTTTAACAAATAGCTTTAATAAATGGCTGCCTCGTCTTATTTTTATACTCATGCCCTTTACGATATTATTTTCCGCCCTCTTCATTCGCGGACGTGAAAATGCAATGCTATATGACCATTTAGTTCATGCGGCTTATCTACATGCCGTTGCTTTTTTATTCCTGTTTGTCGGCATTGTTTTATCACGCCTTATCCCCGCGGAGATGTTATTTAACGGCTTATTTATTTTACTACTTATCTATTTACCTTTGAGTTTAAAACGCATGTTTAACCGCGGCTGGATCAAAACCATTTGGACATCTTACGGTGTGGGCGCTGCTTATCTTATTTTTCTGCTAACCGGTTTATCCTTTGCCATCATCGTTGAAATTGGCGGCAGTTTAACCCGCTAAGTCCGGCCTGATAGCCCGGCAATTGGTTTAACCGCCCGGTCACCGAACCACCAAAGCGTCGCTGCTGAAGCTGCAAAAACCGCCGCTTCCACAATCGCGCCATTTTTAGTGATATAAAATATCCATGCCGTAATGACCCAAAGAAATAAGGTTAAAACAGGCCGAACCAAGCGCAATATATTAATCACCCATTGGCTAGCGCGACCAATCGCAGCTTCCGCTTTCATTGACACCTCAAGCCCTCGCCATGACCCCGCCTGCGCAGCTAGGGCTAACTCAAGCTCCGTCTCTTGTTGGCGGGCCTGCATTTGAAGCTCATGGAGCTTATATTCATGCAGCCAGCGCGCCTGCTCTTGCTTAAACATCAGTTGACGTTCGAAATACCCCGCAACGCGTCCCATAATCGTTCCAACAAGACCAAATACGCCGCCAGTCGCAGCATCAAAGCCTAATCCAATAATGTCTTCCATAAGTTTTTCGCTTTCCGAGAGCCAAACCAATGCCGGGGGCGTCCCATATCAAGATGTAAAAAAGTGACGTAATAACCAAAGCCCGAAAACCCCATCCTCTTTGCGGTTAAGACAGTTTGCCGGCGATCATGACCGCGCAGAGATATATCCACCGCCAGAGCTAGATGTTGCGATAAGGGCGCGCCGCCTACAGCTGCATTATGGAGCGAGCACCGATGCGCTGAAAGAATATGGAGAGGATGGCCTAACTCACATCGAAGCCCTTGCAGAGCGTCAAGAAAATCTGGTGCATGAAAATAGTCACCACAATGACGGCAAGACAGTTCTGCGCGAGAAAAATTTGGCCAGCGCAAATCATCCCACATAAAGGGAGCCGAGCGATAGGGCTGCGAGCTTTGAGATATATAATTATTAAACACAGCCCATAATAGAGCCTGCTTTCAACCCATGGATTTATCTCAAAAAAAAACCCGCAGCCAATAGCTACGGGTTTGAAATTTTATGTCTTTATCTTACTTAAACGTGCTTAATTTACGCGCTTTTTTCGCTGCAAGATAATAAAATGTTACGCGGTCTTTAAAACGAACCGGTTTCATTTGCGTGCAGACCTCTTGCGCAAGCTCCATCTGACCCGTTTCTAAGCCAAGCTTTTTCGTAATGAAACCCTTGGCAACGCGCTGAACTTCAGCTTCATCAGAACAAGCTACGAGTGATGCATCGCGGCTACTCAGGGATGCTCCGCAATAATTGATAATATTCTGAACGACCTTCTTATCCGCTTTCGCATCAAATTTTTGCACATTCGCATAATATTTATCAAACTTTTTCTCGGCATCCGTCTTACCGGCAACCCGTGCTGAGCCAGACTTTGGCCCAGGCTTTTGACGCATACGGCCATCTTTCGTTAAGGCACCGCGCTTACTCCCCGGCTTAGGCCCAGGCTTTTTACGAGAGCTTTCCGCAGATTTCGCAGAAGATTTCGC